>NZ_JBITFQ010000002.1:0-752786 GCF_044456225.1 Streptomyces sp. NPDC050988
GACTAATGGTCAGCTCCGAATGCGCCCTGCTCCCCCAACTGAGCAATCCACAGGTCAGCGCTCAAGGATCTGCTCACCAAAAGAGGACCGGGACAGTTGGTGACGCTCATGGGCACGTTCGCCGGAGCCGACGACCCTGCGACGGCGGTCGGTACAGCGTTCGACAACGCCGTCTCCGAGTTCGCCACGAAACTGCGGCGATTCGACGCGATCCGGCTCATCGAAGTAGCTCGTCAGCGGTTCCTGCCGATGGCGCCTGAGGGAGAAGTGCCCGTCGCCGCTGAGGCCGGCGCCGCGTACCTCGAACTGCTGGCACTGGTTGCTCTCGCTGTCCAGGGGACGGCAACGGATGGCGCCCCCGTGGCCGAGGATCAGGAAATGAGCCACTTCGTCTCCGAGGCGAAGGGTGAACTCGACGGGATTCTCCATCTTGCACAGCTGCGGTCCTTTGCCGCCGTTGACCCGACCGACAAGCTCGCTCTGGTGTCCATCCTCATCCGGGGAGCCGAGGTGTGGATCCGCAACCCGTCCTACCCGGAGATGGTCAAGAGCACCAACCTGGCACTCCTCGACGGCAATCCGAAAGTCCGCGCGGCCCTGAACACCCAGCTCGGCTTCGACGCGACCGATGCCCTGACTGTTCTCGACGCATGCCACCACCTGCAAGAGGCCAGCCTGAACGACCGCATCCACGCGATGGGGGGCGCGGTGTTGGATGCGATGGAGTCGGCAGAAGGAGGCCAGGGCGACGACGGGCTGGCGGAGCTCGCCAGGTCCAGCTTCATGTCGATGTTCGAGCCCGACGCCGCCGAGGCCACGGTCGCGATCGACGACATCATCGCGCACACAGGGATTGCCGAGGAACGCGTCAGAGCCGTTGTCGAACGGTTCCGCCTCGACCTCGAGACGGACACTCCGGCAGACGTCATCGACGCGTTCACCTCCGGCAAGAACCCGATGCGCATCCGGCCGCTCATCGTCGGCAACAACGGGCGCGCCATGCTGGCGCACCCGGCGCTGAACGTGTTTGCCGTCCGGGAGAACCTCGAAGAGCACCTGAAGACGTCGACGCCGGTATGGAGCGAGTACGCGAAGCACCGCGGCGGCCTTCTCGAGTCCCGCACTCGCGCCGCGCTCTGCCGCGTACTTCCGGGAGCCCACTTCCGGGACGTATTCGAGTACTACGTGCCCGCGAACGACGGCGAAGCGAAGGCCGCTGATCCGGCGAAGTACACCAAGCGCGTCGAGGGTGACCACTTCGTCGTCCTCGACGAGGTCGCGATCATCGTGGAGGACAAAGCCGTCGCCTTGAGCGCCCTGTCCCGCGGCGGGAAGACGACACGCATCCGTACTGATCTGACCGGCATCATCACGAAAGCGGCCGAGCAGGCAGGCCGCATCCGGGATGGAATCGAACGGGACGGAGGCCTGCGCATCAAAGGCGAAGGCTGGGTGGACCTCAGCCACATCCGAGAGATCCACACCATCGCCGTCAGCCTCGACGACCTCTCGACCGTCCTGACCGCCACCGCGGAACTGGTGCAGGCCGGACTGCTCGCCGCCGACAACATCCCCTGGACGGTGTCCCTGCACGACCTCGAGCTGATCACCGAACTCGTCGCACGCCCAGCCGAGTTCCTTCTCTACCTTCGCCGGCGTCGCGACCCTGACGTCACCGTCATGTTCCGCGCACCGGACGAACTGGACCTGTTCCTCTACTTCTTCGAGGCGGGCCTTTGGGTCGAGCCCGACCCGGCACAGGTACGCGCCGCGTTCCCGTTCCTTCCCGAACCGACCACAGCCCAGCTGAGCCGCTACCGCGCGCAGGAGCCGTCCTTCCTGACCAGCCGGACGGACCCGCTCGACCAGTGGTTTCACACCAAGGAACGCGCTGACGCGAGTCCCGGACCCGCACCCAAGCCAGCCATGGCGCACTCTCCAATAGCGCCCCTACTCGACGAACTTCAGTCACGGAACGTCACCGGATGGCTCAGTATCGGCGCGACGCTGCTGTCCCTGGCAACACCCGCCCAGCACAAGTTCGCGCGCCATGCTGACGAACTCCTGAACAATCCGCACCCCAATGGCCACGGCCGCAGCCTGACCGTGCCTATCACGCACAGCGTCGACCCGGCCGAAGGATGGCTGTTCGTCTGGGCCACCCGCCCAACGGGACAGGACCCTGCCAGCACCGAGAAGAACCTCCGCGACTATCTGCGAGCCAAGAAGCACCAGCTCGGCCTGCCGCGGGGCGTCGTCTTCCTGTACGACGAACCGACCCGCGATCTCGTCGGAGCCTTCTACGACGGACACATCGGGCCACTCGACAGCGCTCAGACAGCCACCCTGCGGTCCTTGCGGCCCGCATCGGACCTCCAGCGCTCGATCCATCCGAACGCCAAGCGACCATCGCGCGGCACGAGGAACACTCCGAAGCGAAAGCAAAAGCCGAGACGCTAGCAAGCATCTCCGCCGCACCACCGACTCTGAGGCGATGACAGCAGCCAGCAGTTCCGGGCAGAGCACGCACAACCCTCGAAAGCAGCGCCGCACTCGATGGCGTCAATGCCACCTGCCGGTCCGTCAGCGCCCGCTTCGGCCAGCTCCGCCCTGACCACGAGGGCGAGGGTCGCCCCTTCCCGGCGACAGTAGGCCAGCGGCCGGCCCGGTTCATTCGTCCGTCTCGGCCAGCAGGTCGGTGAGCTGATCCACCGCCCAGTCGAGGAAGGCCATGGCGGTGGGTACGCACTGCCCGTCACCGCGGCGGATCTCCTCGCCACAGACGGCCCTGACGGCCCAGCACAGCGTGTCGTCGTCCTGCGGACCGCAGGCCAACCCTCGACGTCGCACCCACCAACTAGACCCACCTGACCAGCAAAAACAGCCATCCCGCCATACCAGTCTGCACGAAATTGACCTAGACATTCGTCATTGGCGTCACCGTGAATCAGTAGAAACTGTCCGCTCATCAGACCTGCTCAGGCACAACATCCCACTGACATCGCGATGACGCGCAGACACTGACACTCGCATGCAGACCATCAACTTCTGCTCAACGGATTGCAGATTGACAACCCGTCACATCCTCCACCCCCGTTGCACCTGTGCACGGCGCCTGCAACCAGACGGGGGACGTGCGCTTCGTGTCTACCTGCTTCTGTCGGTAGTTGGTGACGTCAGTTGTTCGTGAAAGCTGACGGCACCAGGTGATGGCCCAGAAAGATGTTCGCGAATTCTGACGTCACCCTCGGGGTTGCGGTGTCAAGCTGGATGCGCTCAGTAAAGGAGCACCCCCGATGCTGCCTGGCCAGTCGAAGGTCGAGTTGTACGCCGCGCTGCGGCGCAACTCCCGCGATGGCATGTCGAACCGGGCGTTGCAATGCAAGTACGGCGTCACCTGGAGCACGGTCAACAAGGCCCTGACCTCGGCTTGGCCGCAGCCACGCACGACAACCGCTTCGGCGCGGCCGTCGAAGCTGGATCCGTTCACGCCGCTGATCGACGAGATCCTGCTCATTGATCTGGATGCGACCAGGAAACAGCGCCACACCGTCACCCCGGATCTACCGCCGTCTGAACGACGAGCACTCCTCGTCCGAGGCGTTGCGTTGACCACTTGAACCGGCACCGATGAGAGGGCGCAAGCGTCCTGCGAGCAACCGCGCGGTCCGGCCAGGGACTGAGAGTCCGGTGTTCATACCTTGCTCGCGACCACCATGTAGTTCTCGGCCTCAAGATCGAACGTGCTCAGTTCCGTCTGGAGTCCGACCCGGTGCAGCTCGACTGCGAGTTCCTCGTACCGGTAGGGCCAGCAGGACAGCAGTTCCGAGCGGACAAGAACCAACCCGGTCGCATCAACTTGTGCGATCGCAATCTCGATGTGGTGCTCCTCCTCCCAATGCGGCGCAATCTCCCAGCGGTAGACCACGACGGCATCGCGACCGTTCCGGCGGACGAGTCGGTCACTGATCTCCAGCCGGGAACCTCTGGCCCTCACGAGTTCCCAAGTGCGGGATGTGAGTACCAAGCGCCCGCCGGGGCGCAGAAGCCGTGACATCGACTCCAGAGCAGCACCCCTGCCTGTCGCGCCCGCGGCATGGTGAAGCGAGTTACCAACGCAGAACACCATGTCGAACGTGTTGTCCTGGAAATGGTCGGGCAACTCTTCCCAGTTCGCCCGTACGGCCCGGACGGATGCCCCGAACTCCTCAGACAACTCTGCAGTCCGACGAACCATCGCCTCGCTGGCGTCAGTTGCGACAACCTGCATGCCACGACCGGCGAGGCCAACCGCCAACTGTCCGGTTCCGCACGAACAGTCGAGGACGTGAGCGTTCGACGGCAGGAGATTGAGGACGTCGTCGAACGACTCAGCGAACTCGGCTGGAGGCAACTTTGCATCCGAGATGAGCCATTCGTACACCTCGGCAAGCACGTCATAACCTGTCACAACCACTACCTCCGTCACGCGGCAGACTCACGGTAGGACGTCAGTCCATCAGCGGAGCAAGCCGGGCACCAATGGTTTTCGCAAGGATGGCTCTGACGGAGTTGTGGATTGTCAGTTGTCCATCTGAGTGGATGTCACCGGCTGGTTAGCTGGGAAGTTGTTCGTGAGAAGTAGTGTCACTCGCGGCGTTGCGGTGGCAAGGTGAATGTGCTCATTGAGCTTCTTCAGCGTTGGCGCTCCAGAGTGAGGATGGCTTTGGCGAATGACGTCACGCGATTCGGGCCGCACCGGGATCTGCGGAAGATCCGCCAGGACTTCAGGCATGCGACGCCGCGCTCGACCGGTGTCCGTGCCGCGGGCCAGGGCCCGGATGAGGGTCTTCTCGGTGAGGGTGAGTTCCTGCAAGAGTTTGCGTTTGATGCCGGTACTCACCCAAGGGCCGCCGCCCTGGTAGGCGAGGTCGGCCAGAATGGGGACGCCCTCACGCTCACAGATACGGATGATCCGGTGGGTGCCGGCCGCGGTCAGGTCGTGCGTTCGGCCCGGCAGTGCGGGTGAGAGCCACAGCAGCCGGCCGCCTGGATCGGTGACCACCTGCACGTTGACCCCGTGCCGGCGGTGCTTGGCCGAATAGTCGGCCCGCTCGTCGCCGACCTGGTCGCACTCGGCGAGAGTGCCGTCCAGCAGCATCGGCTTCGCGCAGGACCTTCAGCAGACCCGGCGCGCGGTCGGCGAGTAGGTGGATGACGGCGCTGGTGTAGGCGTGGACGGTGGACTCGCTGATCCCGAACCCGGCAGCGGTCTTCGCCAGGGTGGTGTGTTCGCGTAGGTACACCAGTGCCACCATCGCACGCTGGAACGGGCGGAGCTTGCATCGCCGGTCACCCTCGCGGGTGACGACGAGCATGGTCACCCATTCCACGAGCGCATGGGGCAGGTCGAGTGCGGCAGGATAGACGACCAACGAGGCCCCCGAGCAGCGTGGTTGAGACGTCAGACATCTCGATCAACAGCCCGGGGGCCTCGCTCGTTGCGGTTCGTAGGCCGTCACCTGATCGGTGGCCAGCCCGAAGAAGCTCACCGGTCCCCAGTGAATCGTGGGGTACACGGCCGCGAGCCGGGTCAACATCTGCACCTCGCCGGCAACGGTGACGGCCTCGTCGACTCCATCAGGCAACGGCTGGTGGACTTCGGCGTCGATGCCGGCCGAGGCGATGCCCAGTGAGCTCGTGACCGCCGCGGCGCGATTCCCGTCGCAAATGCATGAGACTGCCCACCACTCGGTCGGGCCAGACGGGTTCGCGGTTCTTCCCCGCCAGGATCGGCACGGACGGATGTTCGAGCCGGAACAACACCTGCCGTGCGCAACAGCGAACCGTCGTGAATTCCGCGCGTGGTGTTGGTACGGCGCGCGCGATCATCGCGCATTCCTGCGGCATCAGCGTATCGAGGGGTATGTCGCTGGTCCCCTCGTCGACCTCGATGTCTTCGGGTAGCAGCGCCGCGATCCCGGTTCCGCCGGTCACGTGATTGACCGACACTGTGCGCGTCCCCTGGCGGACCGGATTCAGCACCGCTGATCATGGAAATGTTAGGATAGCCTACCCTCATCCGGGCTGGGAGGCAGCTCCTCGAAGGGAAACCAATTGAGCATCGAACCGCTGGCCCTTGACGGGGTCGTTCCGTTTCCGTCGGAGACGGCAGCCAAGTACGTCGCCGAGGGATACTGGCGCGATCAGACGCTGCCGGAGCTGCTGTTCGCCACCGCGGAGCGCTCTCCCGACAAACTCGCCGTCATCGACCGCAAAGCCGAGTTGAGCTATGCACAGCTCACGGACGAGGTCCTACGCCTCGCTGCCGGCTTGCAGGATCTGGGGCTGAGCCGTGGCGACCGGGTGGTGGTACACCTGCCCAACATCTATGAGTACATTGCCCTCGTCTTCGCCTTGTGGGAGCTCGGGGCGGTTCCCGTCGTCGCTCCCATCGCGCACCGCCGTGCCGAGATCGAGCACTTCATCGAGATCGCCGAGGCGCGTGCCTACATCACAGTCGCCTCGGACAGCGGCACCGATCTCGCTGCGATGGCTGCCGACCTGAAGCAGCGTTGGCTCCATCTGGAGCACACCGTAGTACTCGAACGTGATGGCGGCGGCGCTGAGTACAAGGCGTTGCAGTCGAAGGGATCGCTCGAGCACGCGCGACGGTGCAGCCCGCAGGACGTCGCTCTGTTGCAGATGTCAGGCGGCACGACGGGTGTTCCGAAGCTGATGCCGCATACTCACCAGACGTACGGCTACGCACTACGGCGAAGCGTTGGGGAACGCGGCATCACCGAGCGCACTGTGCATCTGCTGGTCATCCCAATCTGCCACAGCATGTCGACGCGTTCGCCTGGATTCCTCGGCGCGTTCAGCGTGGGCGCCACCATCGTGATCGCGCTGAACGGCAGCCCCGACACGGCGTTCCCGCTGATCGAGAAGCACGGGGTGACCCGCGCTTCGCTGGTGCCCCCGATCCTGCTGGCCTGGCTGAACTCCTCGCTCCGCAAGCGCTACGACCTCTCCAGCCTGAAGACGCTCATGTGCGGCGGCGCGAAGCTGACCGAATCTGTGGCGAGCCGGGTCGAACCGGAGTTCGGCGTGCAGCTGTCGCAGAGCTTCGGGATGGGCGAGGGCCTCGTCGTCAGCAATCCCGCCGACGTCGATCGGGCCACCAGCGTGCGCTACCAGGGCCGGCCGGCCTCGGCGGCCGACGAGTGCATCGTCATCGACGACGAGGGCAACGACGTGCCACCCGGTGCACCCGGCCACTTGCTGACGCGAGGACCGTCGGTGATCCGCGGGTACTACCGCAACCCCGAGCAGAACGCGCTGGCGTTCACCAGCGATGGTTTCTACCGCACCGGTGACATCGTCGAGCGGGACGAGCGCGGCTTCATCAGGGTCGTGGGAAGGTCGAAGGACCAGATCAACCGGGGCGGCGAGAAGATCGCGCCAGAGGAGCTGGAGAACGCGCTGCTCACTCATACCGGCGTCCACAACGTCTCCGTCGTCGGTGTCGACGACGAGGTTCTCGGCGAACGCA
Source organism: Streptomyces sp. NPDC050988 (assembly GCF_044456225.1). Classification (NCBI taxonomy): domain Bacteria; kingdom Bacillati; phylum Actinomycetota; class Actinomycetes; order Kitasatosporales; family Streptomycetaceae; genus Streptomyces; species Streptomyces sp. NPDC050988. The sequence goes on from NZ_JBITFQ010000002.1 coordinate 7,535, forward strand.
TCAAGGCGTACCTGATTCCCCGGACGCCGGAAAGCGCGGCCGAACTCACCTTGGGCAAGCTGCGCCAGTTCCTGCGCGAGAAGGGTCTCGCCACGTTCAAGCTCCCCGATGTCGTGGAGGTCGTCGACGAGTTCCCGTACACCGCGGTCGGCAAGGTCAGCAAGCGCCTTCAGCGCGAGCTGAGCTAGACGCATGTCGAACGAGACCACACGTGTCCTCGTCGTGGGCGCGGGCCCTGTCGGAATGGTCTGCGCGCTGGCGTTGAATCGGCGCGGTATCCCGGTGACCGTTCTCGAGTCCGAGCCGGCGCCGGTGCAGGATCAGCGCGCGGCGACCATCCATCCGAGCACACTGGAGATGCTCGACGACCTGGGCATCACCGAGAAGATCCGGGCGCACAGTCTGCTCTCGAGCACCTATCGCTTCCACGACCGGCCTACCGGAGAGGTCGTCGCGGAGTTCGATCTCGGGCGGCTCAAGGACGAGGTCCGGTTCCCGTACGTACTGCAGTACGAGCAGTACAAGCTGACCGCTGCCATCGCCGAGGAATACGCGAACGAATCCGACTTCGACGTGCGGTTCTCCCACACGCTGACCGGTCTGACCGAAACCGCGAGCGGCATCGAGGTGGAGTACACCTCACCGGCCGGCACAGAACGCATGGCGGCGGCCTACGTCGTCGGCTGTGACGGTGGCCGATCGACGGTGCGCAAGTTCGCCGGCATCGAATTCGAAGGATTCACCTATCCGGAGCGGTTCATCAAGATCGCGACCAGCTTCGACCTCAAGACCGTCAAGCCGGATCTGGCGTTTCGCAACTACTTCTCCGACCCCAATGAGTGGGCCAACGTGTTCAAGGTGCGGGGAGAAACGCCCGACGGGCTCTGGCGAGTGATTCTGCCGATCGGCCACGACGAGGACGACGCCACCGCGTTGTCGCCGGCGCGCGTCGAGCAGCGGCTGCAGAAGTTCCTCCCGAAGACCGGCTCGTACGACGTCGAGTACCGCAACGTCTACCCGGTCAATCAGCGCGTGGCCGCGACCTTCCGTCAGGGGCGCATCCTGCTCGCCGGCGACAGCGCGCACGTCAACAACCCGATCGGCGGCATGGGCATGAACGGCGGCATCCATGACGCCATCAACCTGACGGAGAAGCTCGCGAAGGTGATCGCCGGCGAGGGCGGCGACGACCTGCTCGACCTTTACAGCCGCCAGCGCCGCCATGCCGCGGTGAACTACGTACAGGCCCAGACGATCGCCAACAAACGGCTGTTGGAAGAACGCGACCCCGAGGTGCGTCGACACAACTTCGACGAACTGCGCCGCACCGCCGAGAAGTTCGATACCGCCCGCGCCTACATGCGCCGCGCGGCCCTGTTCGACAGCCTGCAAGACGCTGCCGCCATCACCTGAGCCATCGGCTCCGAGTCTGGTGCAGTACGGCTCGGCTCGCCGTACTGCACCAGACAACGAAATCCACTCAGTCGACCAACAAGTTCGTCAGCAGTGGGCCCCATTTCAGTAGACCGGAATCGGGCTCCAGGATGGACTGGTGGTCTTCGTCTTCAGCGACGAAGAACGAATAGTTGGTCAAGTGGCTTTCCCATCCCAGCGCATCCTCGCGGCCCAGCTCCGCCACTCGGGGCGCGTGAGTCGCGGATGACGCGATCACTAGCGTCTCGATGTCGAGACTGCCCCGCGTCGGCGCAGACGTCAGGACGTCACAACGACGGCCGGCCGTCTCGACAGCCTTGAGTTGCTTCGCGTCGGCGAGCAACTCGTTGAACGCTTCCTCGCCGAAGGCTTTCAGCATTTCGTCACGCATCGACTCGGCAGATCCCGGTCGTACGAGGCGCTCCGTCGAGTTTTCTGAACCGGCGGGCATGGCATCCACGATCACCAGGGGGCCGACGCGTTCCCCTCGGGAGAGAAGCTGGCGCGCCACGGCATACATGATGTGTGCGCCGTACGACCACCCCAGCAGTTCGTACGGTCCGGTCGGCTGCAGCCCCTGGATGACGTCGGCATAGGTCGAGGCGAGGTCGTCGAGGTCATCGAACTCGATCTCCAGGCCGATGATCGCCGGATCATCGATCCCGACCAGCCCGACCCCGTCCGGGAGGTATCCCGCCAATTCCGAGTACATGGATGAGGCGCCGAACTTCGGGTGCGCGCAGAACAGAGTGCGGCCGTTCAGGGACTGAGTGAATCGGGTCGCGATCGCGGTGATGTCGACCTCGGCATCGGCGTCCGGCTGCATCTTCTTGTCGACCACCGCACTCAGTTCGCCGATCGTTGAAGCGGAGATGACGTCCCGCATCGCTATGTTCACGGGGAACGCGCGATTCATCTGCGACGCAAGCCGCATTGCCGCGAGCGAATGCCCGCCCAACCGGAAGAAGTCGCTTGCGGCGCCCAGGACCAGTCCCTCGTCGAGGTCGAGCACAGCACGGAAGACCGCGGCCACCGCCAGTTCCGTCTCCGACTCGAGTGCCCGGCCCACGCCGGCTCCGGACGCGGCCACGTCAGCCGCAGGCAACGCTCGGCGATCCAGCTTCCCGGTCGGGGTGAGGGGGAAGGACTCCACCGGGACGAGGGCTGCCGGGACCATGTAGTCAGGCAGGTACCTGGCCAGATGGCCGCGCAACGACTCACTGATGTCGAGGTCCGCGGTCGTGCTGTAGTAGGCGGCCAGTTGTAGCCCCGTGGCATGCTCGAAGGCGACCACTTCGGCGCGCGTCACGTCGGGGAACTTTTGCACCACGTCCCGGATCTCGTCCGGTTCGATGCGATAACCGCGAATCTTGATCTGCTCGTCGGCGCGACCGAGGTAGTCGATCATCCCGGCTTCGTTCCACCGGGCGAGATCTCCGGTGCGATACATGCGTTCCGCGGGTTCCCACGGGCAGGCGACGAAACGATCGGCGGTCAGCGCGGACTGGCCCCAGTATCCGCGCGCGGTTCCTTCGCCGGCCAGGTAGAGCTCGCCGGCGACACCGGGAAGGGCAGGTTGCAGGTTCTCGTCGAGGATGTAGGCCCGGGTGTTGAAGATCGGCGTCCCGACACTTGAGTTGGTGCTGTCGGCCAGGTCGGCGCCGAGGGCGTTGATGGTGTACTCGGTAGGTCCGTAGAGGTTGTACGACTCGACTCCGGGGGCGCCGCGCAGCTGTTGCCAGAGCCGGTCGGGGACGGCCTCGCCACCAAGGGAGACGAAGACGACACCGGGCGCATCGGAGGACACGGACCGGCCGGCCGGCCGGTCTCGCTCGAGCAGCCCTTCTTCGACCAGCAGTTGCCCGTAGGACGGGGTCACATCGAACCCGTCCATGCAGACCTCGTCGTAGTGCGCCAGCAGCCGCTGATGGTCGCGTCGCATCTCCTCGTCGATGACGTGCACCTCGTGGCCGTTCAGCAGCCAGAACAGCTGCTCCCACGAGGCGTCGAAGGAGAAGGACGTCGTGTGCGCGATCTTCATCCGGCGCCCGCGCTGGTGGTCCACCACCCGATCGAAGATCTTCTCGACGTGGTTGACGTACATATTTGTCAGTCCGCGGTAGCCGACGGCAACTCCCTTGGGCCGTCCGGTGGTTCCCGAGGTGAAGATGATGTACGCGAGGTTGTCGAGCGAGACCTGCCCGCCTCGTTCCGCTGCCGTGACCGGAGTTGCAGCAATCTGCGCGAGGCGATCCACCGTCGTTGCGGAATCCAGGTTGATCACCTTGCCGACGGTGCCGGCGAGCCGATCCACGTCGCGGTCGGTCACCAGAGTGACGGTCGGTTCGGCGACCTCGAGCATGTAGCCGATCCGTTCGTCCGGCAATTCGCTGTCCACCGGGACGTAGGCGGCTCCAATGGCGAACACGGCGAACATCGCGATGACCGTGCGCTCGTCGCGCGGCAGCAGCAATGCGACCCGATGCTCTGGGCACACTCCCTCTTCAAGGAGCAGGCGGGCGTAGCGGTTCACCTCAGCGAAGAACTCCGTAAAGGTGAACCGACGATCGCCGGCGACAAGCGCCGTCTCCGATCCGGACAGCCGCACCTGCCGGTGCAGCAACTCGGCGACCGTGACCGGTTCGATGTCGCGGATGAGATCAGCGGCGATCCCCGTATGCGGGGCAGTCTCGTCCGGCAACAGGGCGGACAACATACCAACGGGCTCGTCAAGCCGGCGAGTAAGGGAAACGAGCACCTGGACGTAGCGCTTGAGCAACAGCTCCGCGGCCGGGGCATCGAAAACGTCCCGGCGGTAGGACAGGCGCACGTGCACGGTCGCCGCTCCGTCGCGTTCTTCTGGGTCGACCGCGAACGTCACTGGGTAGTGTGTCGCGTCATCGACCTTCGCGTCGACGACCTGCAACCCGGCTGTGTCTTGCCCCGCAGCATTGCCGAGCGGCACGTTCTGCACCACGAACAGCGTGTCGAACAGAACTGGAACGCCTGCATTGGTCTGGATCTGTGTCAGAGCGGCTTGCGGATAGTCGATGACGAGCAGTTGCTCGGACTGGACCTGGGCGAGCAGCTGCCGATTCGTTTTGAACGGGGGCAGACTCACCCGCATCGGGACCGTGTTGAACAGCAGCCCGATGATTCGGTCGGCGTCGGGCAACGACGGCGGCCGACCGGAAACCGTGTTGCCGAATACAACGTCGTTGCTGCCGGTGAGCCGGCTGAGCGCGATCCCCCAGGCGGTCTGCAGCAAGGTACCCACCGTGACCTTGGCGTCTCGTGCGGCACCGAACACCATCGCGGCCTCTGCCGGGCTGAGATCGAGGTGAAGTTCACCGGTCTCGCTCTGTGCATCACCGAGGTCGACGAAGTCAGGGCACAGCAACGTCGGGCCGGCCAGTTCCGCGAGGTAGCCGTCCCAGGCGCGATAGGCGGCAGCGGGATCCTGGTCGTCGACCCAGTCCAGGTAGGAGCGGAAAGACGCCGGTCGCACGCGATCGACGTATCCGTCATCGGCGTAGATGCTGAGGATTTCGGCGAGCAGCGCGTTGATGGACCAGCCATCCAGCAGGATGTGTTCAAAACTCATGACCAACGTCCACGCTTGGTGGCCGTGTTCGAGCAGGGTGAACCGGATCAGAGGCGGGACCTCGAAGTCGAACGGCTCACCTCGCTCGGCCGCCAGGAACTGCTCCACATCGACCCCGCGGCCACCCCACTCTTCCAATCGGATGACCCGCACCGGGACTTCGACACCGGCCGGGATCACCTGTACGTCCCCGGGAGGGACGAACGCCGCCTGGAGGTTGGGGTACCTCTCCATCGCACTGGCGATGGAGGTCGTCATCCGCTCGGGGTCGAGATCTCCCGCGATCTGTCGGGTGATCTGCGAGACGTAGGTGTTGTGGTCGTCGGATTCCTGGGACCGCAGCAGGTGATAGAACAATCCGCGCTGCAAGGGGGCAAGCGGAAGGATCTGGGCGTCGTGCCCGTAGCGGGCTCGGATGGATTCCTCTTCGCCGGGCGTCAACGTGACCCGGTCGGCGCGACGCAGAGTGAATGCCTCTCGACGCTCGCGGCCGGGGGCAGGGACGCCGGCTCCGGCAATCTCTTCGGTGATGGCGGCGGCCAGTGCCTCGGTGTCGACATCAACGGTGTCCGCCGACTCCACCCGGACGCGGACGACGCAATCGTCGGGCCCACGACCCGCGATGAGGACATGGATGTCGAGTCCATCCTCTGGTACGCCGACACCCGCAGCAGGCTCGGTGATCAGCTCCGCGTGGCTGCGGAACACACCTACGCGGATCCGTGGGATCGGAAGATCATCGAAGAAGCGGCTGAACCGGGGGTGTCCGGCCAGCGAGGCATATTCGGCCGCTCGCTCCGGGCTCAGCCCGATGACATCGCCATCGTCGAGCAGCACGGGGAATCTACGCGTCATCAGGGGACCGTCGGACTCATGGAGTTCCACGAGCAGATCACCTTCAGCGATCTCGGCCAAGGCCTTGGCCACGGCCGCCAGGACAACGGACCGCAGAGAGGTTTCGTCTGCGGCGGGAGCCGCTCGTCCGGCCGTGACACTTGATGCTTCCGAGGCCACCGAGTCGCCTCGCTGCGGCAGCACAGTGGCGGTCGCATCAGCGAGCTGATCTACCCAGTCCTCCCAGAACGGATCGTCAAGGACAGCCGCCAGTTCGTCGTCCTTGTATCCAGACGCGGCCCGAGCGGACGTGGCGACGACCATCGGAATTTTTGCCTGATACGCAGTGACCAGCTCGGTGAGCTTCTCCCTGACCGCATCCAGCATCTCAGGATTGCCGGTCTCGGCGACCAGTTCACCGGCGCCGCTGTCGCGGATCGCCAAGCGCAAGGCGAGGCTTGTTCCCGACAGGGCGTGACTGACGTGGTCGATCGCCGCCCGCCAGAGCGGAGCCGCGCTGATGTCGAAATCTTCAAGCGGCAGATGGAAGCGGCGAATGTCACCGACGTTGTTGTCAGCTTTGGTCCGGGCCTCGTCGCCGGCACGAACGATCTGGGCGAGTTGCTTGACCGTCAGATCCGGGTGCTGGGATCCAAGCACAAGGAAGCGCGCTGTTTTCCGCAACAATCGTGACGTGGTTTCCGCCGAGAACAATTCGCGGGCCGCGTTCAGATTCATTCCGAATGCGCCGCTGTCGAGTCTTTCGATACTCGACACGAGATCGAACAGCGCGGGCTGAGCTGCCAGCGGGCCATCCGCAGTGTTCGAGGCGTAGTTGGTGAGCGTCGACGCCGCACCCGAATCTCCACCGCGATCCACGTAGGCGGCCATCACCTGGAAAAGCGGACTGATCCCGACCTGCCGAGGCGGGTTCACCGCCTCGACGACGTGCTCGAACGGAACGAGCTTGTGGTCAGCGGCTTCGAGCATGCGATCGCGGCAACGGAGCAGCGTCTGCGCGAACCCGGTTGCAGCGTCGACGTCGGCGCGCACCACGACGGTGTTCACGAAGTACCCGATGAGGTCCTGCAATTCGGGCTGGTCGCGCAAACTGGCCGGGGTGCCGATAGGTACCGTATCTCCGGCACCTTCATCCCAGAGCGCCAACGAAAATGCCGCGATCAACGCCTGCAGCGGTGTTGCCTTGTGCTCGACCAGGAATTCGTCGACCGTTGCTGTCTCATTGCTGGTGAGGGACGTGGTGGCAGGTCGTATGGTTCGTTCTTCGGATCCGTCGCGTGGCTGGTCGAGGGGTAGGACGGTTTCCGTCGGGAGATCTGACAGCGTGTCCTGCCAGTACCGCAGGTCCGATTGATAGCGAGACTCCGGATCTCTCCGGCTGCCCAGCACATGTCGCTGCCAGACCGTGAAGTCGGCATACTGGATCGACAAGGGCGCGGCCTCGGTGGAATTACCGGAAGCCGCTTCGAGATAGAACCTGTTCAGCTCGTGAACAAGGATCCCGAAGGAATCCGCATCGGTGACTATGTGATGCCCGTAAGCTACCAGCACATCGCCATCGGAATGGCGCAACAAATGAAACTTCAGCCCGAACTCGGAGGTGAAGTCAAGTGGCAGTGCGGCAACCTGAGCGATCTTGTCGCTGAGCGACTCAGGACCGACGTGTTCGACCTCCAGGACCGTGGTGTCGTCGTCGGGTTCCGCGCAGATGACCTGGCGGAGCGATGAGGTCTCCTCGTCCGGCACGAGGATCGTACGCAAGATCTCGTGACGAGCGACTACCCGGCGTACCGCCGTTGCCAAAGCATCCAGATCGAGCCGCACGCCTGCTTGCAGCACGATTTCAGTCCGATAGATCGGACGCCCTGCGATCTGCTCTGTGAACCAGAGTGCCTGCTGTCCGTATGAGACGGGTAGTGGGGTTGGGCGTGGTAGTTCGCCGATTCGTGTGCTGGATGTCTCGGTGGTAGCGGTGGTGGTGTCGGCGATGCGGGCGAGTTCGCTGATGCGGGGGTGGTCGAAGACATCGCGCAACGTGAGTGCGGCGCCGAGCAGCGCGTTGGCGCGTGCGACGACTCGTGCGGCCAGCAGCGAGTGCCCGCCCAAGCGGAAGAAGTCGCTGTCCACGCCGAGATCGGTGTTGTCGTCGAGGTGCAGTACGTCGCGGAAGATGCCGGCGAGGGCGATCTCGGTGGCGGTCTGCGGGTGCCGGCCATCGGCTGCACCCGCGGTCAGGTCTGGTTGCGGCAACGCGTGGCGATCCAGCTTCCCGTTGGCGGTGACGGGGAATCGGTCCAGGCGTGTGAACGTTGCGGGGACCATGTAGTCCGGCAGCGATCGTGCCAGGTGCTCACGGAGTACGTCGAACGGCACCGCATCCACGGTGCTGGCCGTGGTGCTGGCCGTGGTGCTGGCCGTGGTGCTGGTCGTGGTGATGTATGCGGCGAGGTACTTTCCGCCGGCGGGATGGTCCAAGGCCGTGACGGCCGCACCCGACACTGCTGGGTGCTGTTCGAGGACGGCACGGATTTCACCGGGCTCGATCCGGTACCCGCGTATCTTCACCTGGTCATCACTGCGGCCGAGGTACTCCAACTGTCCCTGGGAGTTCCATCGCACGACATCGCCGGTGCGATACAGCCGCGCGCCGTCGTCACTGAACGGATCAGCCACGAATCGGTCAGCGGTCAGGCCCGGGCGTGCGACGTATCCGTCCGCGAGTTGCACTCCACCCAGGTACAGCTCTCCCGCGACACCGGCCGGTACGGGACGCAGCCACGCGTCAAGAACGTGCGCTTTCGTGTTCGCGACCGGTGCACCGATCGGGGTGTTCTCGGTGTCGGTGAAGATGGCCGCTGTGCCGTCGCCGGTGACCTCGGTTGAACCGTAGAAGTTGTGCACTATTGCTTGTGGTGCGGTCGTTCGCATGAGGGCCGCAGTGCCCGGGGTGAGCGCTTCACCGGAGGAAACCCAAGACCGGACCGTGGTCAGCGCTGCGCGTGCGCCGTCGTGACGGACGAGGACATCGGCCAGACTGGGCACGGTCAGCAAATGTGTGACGCGGTGTCGGACGATGGTGCCGAGCAGGCCGGCGGGATCCTGCGCCGTTTCCGCGGGCACGACCACGATTCGGGCACCGGCGATCATCGGCCCGAACAACTCGGTCACAGCATCGACAAATCCCTCACCGCTCTTCGAGAGCGCCACATCATCTGAGTTGTAGTCCAGCACTCGCTGACCCCATACGAGGCGGTTCACCAGACCACGGTGCGAAACGGCAACGCCTTTCGGGTTGCCTGTCGTCCCTGATGTGAAGATCACGACAGCTGCGTCGAGGTCATTCAGCGGCCGCGTCAGAGCAGGGGCGGTTTTCTGGCCGGTGGCCAGATGCTCCTGTATGTCGCGGTCATCGATGCGGAGTAGTGGTGCGGGATGTTCGCCCAGTGCGTTTTTGTGTGCTTCGGCGGTGTGTTGGTCGGTGATCACGACGCTGGGTGCGGCGTCGTCGAGGATGTGCCTGACGCGTTCCGCGGGGTATCCCGAATCGATCGGCACGTAGGCCGCTCCCGCGCGGATCACTCCGGTAAGCGCCACGACCAGGTCGACCGAGCGCGACATGGCGATCGCGACGCGGTCCCCAACCCGCACGCCCTCATCCATCAGAAGGTGAGCGAAAGCGTTGACCCGTGCATCGAACTGGCTGTAAGTGAGTTCGATGCCGTCGTCGGCGACGACCGCAACCGCGTCCGGATCAGCCACGCCCCGGCGACGCACCAGCGCGTCCACCGTCCCCGACGCGTCCACCGTAGCCGGCGCGATATCAAGCGTCTCGCCTTGCGCCCACGACGGATCCAGACCATCAACACCGGGTGTGAATCCGGTACTCAGTTCGTGCAGGGTCTGGGCCGGAGACCCGTCGAGGACGCCGTTGAGGAAACGGCTGAATTGTTCGGCGTGCAAGAGCGGATCGCTCGTGGCCGATCCCGTGGACAGCTCCAGCCGGATTCCGGAGTCCGGGTTGCGGTAGATCGCGAGGTCGAGTGATCCGACCGGGCCGGTGCTGATCGTTTCGGAGACCGCGGCAATGTCACCCAGGCCCGGCGTTGAATCGAAGAGTCTGATGTTGATCGTCGGGAGCGTGAGGTACGAGGCTTGGCCGCTTGGCCATAGACGGGCGATCTGGTGATCTTCGACAGTCGTGTGACGCCGGGAAGTCTTCAGTTGGTTTGCGACGATCTCAAGGACGTTTTCGAAGGTGTGGTACGGGCTGATCTCGGTGACGACCGGGATTGCCCTTGAGATCGCGCTTGGTGTTCTCAGTGATTCGCGATCGTCGCGCAACATCAAGGGAACCCGGACCGCTACACAGTCACGACCGTCGACCAGAGCGGTGTAGACGCCCCACAGCGCGATCAGGGAATCGGTCCAGGAGACCCGTGCCGTGCGGGCGAACTGCTGAACCTTCGAGTAGGTGTCGTCGGGTATCGGGACGACAACTGGTTGGCTCGAGGATACGAAGACCTCGGACAGGTCTTCCACGTTCTCGTGGCCAGCGAACTCGATTCCGAGGATGCTACTCCAATACGCGGCACCTTCTTCGATCTTGGAATCGCCGGAATTCTTGGCGCCTATGACGCTCTTCATGCTGCCGAACCAGCGGCCCGGGACCAGATCGCCGGCTTGCATCGCGGAGTAGACCTCGAAGACGCGGCGGATGAACAGAGAAATGCTGTAGCCATCAACGAGCAGGATGTTGGTGATCAGGATCCATGCCCAGGTGCCGTTATCACGACGGACAAGGGTCGACTTCGTCGTCGGTTCCCCGGCGGCAGTGGCTGGTGCTGCGGCGAGTTGCCCGCGGGCCAGAACCCGGATCTCGTCGTCGCCGTGGCCCGCATCCACGATCTCTGTCGAGAGTGCCATGGCGGCGTCGACGTACTGAAAAGGGACACCGTCCTCGTCGCCGAAACGTACCCGCAACGCGTCGGTCTCTGCGAAAACAACACTGACCGAGGACGCGAACAGGGCCGGATCCACCGGGCCGTTCAGCCAGATCAGCTGACCCGCACAGAACACCGAGGACTCAGGGGCAAGCCTCCGAGCCACCCAGTTGCCACGCTGACTCGCAGTCAACTCCACACGATCAAAAGCCGTCAACGGAAGCACACCCACTTCTCTTGAGACCAGATCGAGCCGACCGAGGCAACGATCACTACAACCTCAATGAAGGGTAGGCTAACCTTGCCCCGTGCCACCACCCATCCCCCCACCCGACCGAGGAGAAGCCTCCATCAGGTACGACAACCGCCCCGCGACGACGGCCTGTTGGTGTTCGATCCCGGACAGGTCGTTCCAGGAAGACGGACTCTCCCGAGCCCGGCAGCAGCGAGTGTGGGTGGCTGCGGCGCTCACTCAGCACACCGACATCCTGCTGCTGGGCACGGACCGGGGGCGGCCATGAGGAACGCCTCGCACTCCGACCCGTTGGGGCTGGGGCGGGGACCTTTGACCCGTCGGTTGCCCGTGCTTTGGCAGGCGCCCACCGATCCGCCCGAGGTCCAGCCGTTCGAGGCCGGCTCGGGGACAACGGCCGGTCGATTCCTGTTGCGCGTGATCCTCTCGGTGCGGCGGGTCTCCGTTCCCGCGGCGCTGGCCGCGATCGTGTGGCAGGTGGGCGAGGCTGCGGTCCCAGTGGTGATGGGCCTTGCGATCGACCGGGCGTTGGCAACCGGGAACGCGGGGCAGTTGGTGCTGTGGCTCGGCGTACTGGTGGCCTTGTACATCGGGTTGACGGTGGCGGCGAAGTTCGCTGTCCAACTGACCGCGTATGCGATCCAGTTGCTGCAGCACCGCCTCCGGAGCACCCTCTCGACCGGCGTACTTCATCCGGTCGGCGGCAGCGTCCACGCGCCGGGCGGCGGCGTCGTCTCGCTGATGACCAACGACGTCGCCCGCCTGGCGAACGGGGTTCAGCTCGTGATCATGCCGATCGCGAGGATCACGACCATCGGATTCATCGCCGTATCGCTGTTGACGACGCACTGGCTACTCGGGCTTGCGGTGCTGGTGGGGGCGCCGGTGGCCGTGTGGTTGATGGGCATCCTCAGCGAGCGGCTGTCCCGGGACACCCGCGAGTACCAGGGGCTGCTGGCCACCACAGTCGGACTGGCCACGGATGTCGTGGCCGGCTATCGGGTGGTCAAGGGGATACGCGCCGAGGCCGAGGCGACCAGAAGGTACCGGCAGGCAAGCCAGGAGACGCTGGTCGGCGCCAAGCGCAATGCGGGACTGCTGGGTGGGTTTCTGATGGGCTCCGGTGTGGTCACCGGCACCTTCGTTGCAGCGGTGATGGGGCTGGCGGGCTGGTTCGCCGTGGACGGGCAGCTGAGCATCGGCGAGCTGATCGCCGCCGTCGGTCTTGCTCAGGCGCTGCTGCCGCAGATCCAGTCGATCGCGAACGATTCCATACCCAACCTCGCCGGAGCCCGCGCCTCGTCCGCGCGCATCCTCGACGTGCTGAAGACCGACGTCGCCGTGACGCCCGAGCCTGACGACGCGGCGCGGCCGGTGGTTCAGCAGCTGCCGGTGCTGGAGGTGTCCACGCCCAGCGCGATGATCCGGGTGGAGCCCGGCGAACTCGTGGGAGTGCGCACCGACGACCTGACCGCTGCCCGCGTCGCCGAGGCGCTGCTGGATCCGCGCGGGCCTGGCAGCGAGGTGACGGTGCGCCTGGACGGGATCGCCGCGCGGGAGTTGACTGCGCAGGAGTACCGCTCCTGGGTCACGTTCACGCCGCACCGGGTCACGCTGTTCAGCGGAACGATCCGTGACAATCTCACCGCCACCGGGGCCGCACCCGAGCTGGTGACAGCTGCGGTGCGAGCTGCGGCTTGCGGTGATTTCGCCACCGATCTCGACCTCCCGGTCGGCGAGGACGGCAATCGCTTCTCCGGCGGCCAGCTCCAGCGACTCGCGCTCGCCCGCGCTCTGGCGAGCGACGCGCCGGTGCTCGTGCTGCACGACCCGACCACGGCGGTCGACTCGGTCACCGAGCACACGATCGCGAAGCGGCTGCGGGACGTCCGCGTGGGCCGCTCGACCCTGCTGATCACCTCCTCCCCCGCGTTGCTGGGCAGTTGCGACCGCGTCGTCGACCTGCTCGAGGACGCACCGGTACACGCAAGGACAACGTCATGAGCGGGACATCCGCGGCAACCGGGCACGCGCTGCCGGTCGCGGGCAGCAGGGAGACAGCCAGGGAGGTGTGGCGGCTCAGCCGCGGGCACCGGCTCCGGCTCGCCGCTGTCGGAGTGCTGGGGATAGCCAGCACCGGCGTCAACGTGATCCCGCCCGTGATCATCGGGTTCCTCGTCGACCGGGTGCAGGCTGGTACCGCCGACCTCGGCACCGTGCTGACGGTCACGGCCGTCATGGCGCTCTCGGCAGTTCTCGGCGCGGTCGGCACCGCGGTGACGATCGTGCTCGCCACCCGCATGTACCACACCATCCTCGCCGCGCTGCGCGAACAGCTCGTGGGCCGCGCCATGACACTCCCTCAGCACATCGTCGAACGCGCCGGGACCGGGGACCTGATCTCCCGGACCAGCGACGACGTCACCGCCATAGCCGATGCCGCACCCGCCGTGATCCCCGCGCTCACCGTCAGCGCGTTCACCATCGTCGCGTCGCTGGGCGGGCTTGCGGCACTGGAATGGCCGTACGCCGTCGCGTTCGCCGTCGTACTGCCCGTCTACGTACTCGTCATGCGCTGGTATCTCCGCATCGGCCCGCGGGTATACGGCGCCGAACGCGCAGCGATGAGCGCGCGGGCACAACAGATCCTCGAGTCCCAGCGCGGCTACGCCACCGTGCTCGGGCTCGGGCTCACCGAGCAGCGGCACCACACCGTGATGGCCGCGTCCTGGGTCGTCGCGGTGCGCACACTCCGCGCGCGCACCGTGATGGCCATGCTCAGCCTCCGCCTGAACCTCGGCGAATGTCTGAGCCTGGCCACCGTCCTCGTCGTCGGCTTCGTCCTGATCGAGGCGGACGCATCCACCGTCGGCGGCGCCACCGCCGCGACGCTGATCGTCCTGCGCCTGCTCGGGCCGATCAACGAGCTGCTGTACGTCGTCGACGACATCCAGTCGGCCCTCGCATCGCTCAGCCGCATCATCGGGGTCGCCACCATCCCGGAGGAAGCGGGCGAGCCGACAGCGACAGCGGACACGGGCATCGCCGTGCGGCTTCACGAGGTCGCATTCAGCTACGGCGACGGCCCCCGCGTGTTCGACAACCTCACCCTCGACGTCCCCACCGGTCAGCGCATCGCTGTGGTCGGCGCCTCCGGGGCCGGCAAGACGACGCTTGCCGCCGTCATCGCCGGCATCCATCTACCCGACGCCGGGACGGTGGCCCAGCCCGGCCGAACCACGTTGATCACCCAAGAGACGCACGTGTTCGCCGGCACCCTGCGGGACAATCTCACGCTCGGCGCCCCCAAAGCCACCGACCACGACATCCACACAGCGCTGGACGCCACCGGGGCAGCCGGTCTGCTCGACCTGCTGCCGGACGATCTCAACACGATGATTGGGACCGGCGGGCATCCGCTCACCGACGCACAGGCTCAACAGCTCGCCCTCGCCCGGCTGCTGCTCGCCGACCCGGAACTGGCGATCCTCGACGAGGCGACCGCCGAGGCCGGCTCCACCCATGCGGGGTTGTTGGACCGTGCCGCCGAGGCGGCTCTGCGTGGTCGCACCGGGTTGGTGATCGCGCATCGCCTCTCCCAAGCCGCGACCTGTGACCGGATCGTCGTCATGGAACACGGCCGGATCATAGAGACCGGAACACATGACGAGCTGGTCGCCGCTGGTGGCGTGTACGGCGGGCTGTGGAGCGCGTGGGAGGCCGGACGGAGCATGAACAACAAGTCGGGAAGGACTGACTCATGACGGGAAATGCTGTCGGCACGCCGGACAACACAGCGGTACGGACCGCGTTGTGGCGCGCCTTGCACACACAGGTGGACGAGCCGCCGCACGTCCTTGAGGACGTGCTGGGTGCCCGGCTGGCGCAGGACGACGACGGATGGCGCGAGCGCGGAGACATGGTCCCCGACGACTCGCGAGGAAAGCGCGCCACGGTCGTCGGGCGGGCGCGGCTGACCGAGGACCTGGTGGCGCAGGCCGCGAGCCGCGGCGTGGATCAGTACGTGATCCTCGGCGCAGGCTTGGACACCTACGCTCAGCGTCATTCCGATGCGGGCTCGACCATGACCGTCTTCGAGATCGACCAGCCGGAGACGCAGAGATGGAAGCGGAGCCGGTTGATCGAACTCGGATATGACATCCCGGATTGGTTGCGCCTGGTTCCGGTCGATTTCGAAGCGAATGACGACTGGTGGGATCGGCTGCAGGCGGCGGGATTCGATGCCTCACGTCCCGCGGTGGTGTCCTGGCTGGGGGTCACCATGTATCTGACCGAACAGGCCACGACGGCGACCCTCAAGCGGGTGGCGAGTCTGCCGTCCGGCTCCTCGCTGATCCTCACGTTCTTCCGCCATCTCGAAGATCTCGCGCCCGAGGACGTACAGATTCGGCGAGCCTCCAGGGAGGGTGCGCGGCGGGCCGGTACGCCGTTCATCGGCTTCTACACTCCCGGCCAGATCATCGAACTGGCACGGAAAGCAGGTTTCGCCCACGCCGAACACGTCTCGGCAACCGACCTGGCCGATCGCTACTTCGCGGGCCGGACCGACGGCCTGCGACCGTACAGCGGCGAGGAAGCGCTGATCGCCACCGTGTGACACAGCCGGCTGGAACTGTCAGAAGAGGTTGGGCAAGCAATGAACGAGGAGTCCTGATGAGCCTGAGCACCGAGCAGTTGATCGCCGATGTCGCCGACGTGTTGTACCTCGAACCCGCGGAGATCGACTACGAGTTGAGCCTCCGCGACCAGGGGATGGACTCGGTGCGCCTCATGGATCTGGTGGAGCGGTGGCGCACCGCGGGAGTGGACCGGATCGACTTCATCACCCTGGCCGAGGACTCCCGACTGGGTCACTGGATCGAGGTCATGGAGAAGCTCCAGGCTGGTGACGAAGTGGCTTCATGACCCTGCGGTAGGGGCGGTCGCCGGGCTCGTCGTGGACGACCCGGCCGGACTGCTCGGCGGGCCCACCACCTCAGGTCACGTCGCCAGCACTCGCAACGTGTTACCCCATCCGACGAGCGACGTCGCGATCACTTTGAGTCCGGCGCCGGCGATGACCGCCTCAAGTTCGTCCCCGGTGCGGTATCCGGACCCGTGGAGCGTCAGCCGCAGAATGTCGAGTTCTGCGTCATGTTCGTCCAACTCGTCGAGATCGAGAGTGTCCTCCACCAACAGCACCCGGCCACCGGGGCTCAGGCTCTCAGCGGCCCGCTGAAGAATGAGCTTCGCCTCCGCGTCACGATACTGCCCGAGCGTGTCGAGGATCAGTACGGCGTCCGCGGGTTCGGTCTTTTCGAACACCGACTGCTCGACAATCCGTATCCGGTCGCGTCGCGTCGCATCCGCAATGCTGATCGGAATGTCCCTCCGGAACCAATCCGCCGCGGTGGGGAGCGCCACGATGGTCACCGTCGCCTCCGGATGCCCCGCAGTGAGGTAGTCGGCGTGGACCACCGCACCAGCCGCGTGGACAACCACCTTGCCGACGCCCCCGAGCACGGGTGACTTCGCGAGGGGCTCGGCGAGTACCTGCGCGAACCGGGACTTGTTCTCCAAACGCTTGTGCTCAAAGGTCGCATCGCTGCGGAGGGCGTCCCAATCTTTGCCGGTCACCGACTCCAGCACCGGATGATCGTGGCGGACCGCCGCTTCAAGACCGTGGAAGGCCTGCGTCATGCGGAACTCGACCCCGCCGGAAACCAGGTGATCGAGCACGGACTCGTTGGTCAGAAACTCGCCGGTCTCACTGAGCTTGTATTCATCGCCTTCTTGTTCCAGGAGTTGGATCGCCTGCAAGTACCGCAAGAACTTCGCCAGGGAGCGTTCGTTCGCGCCGATGTGCTGCGCGAGCGCGGGTACGGTGCGCACTCCGCGGCTGATGCAGTCGGCGATGCCTAGATTCGCGGCCGCCCGAATCGCCAACGGCGGAAGCAACTCGGACATCTCGTGGAACTTCTCGAAGGCCTCGTCGTTGCGCTCGGGGTCCGGCATGGAGGGGTCTTCGTCCAACGCCACAACCTCTGCGCGCCGCCAGTAGCCGGTGAAGTCGATGTCGGACTTGTCGACACCGCGCTCCTCGACGAGGTACCGCCGCAGATCACGTACGACGGACTGTTCCCCGGCGAGCCAGGCGAACATCGAGCCCTCTCGCCGGCCGCCGGCCTCGCTTACTGCCCGCAGCAGCAATGGCTCGGATCCCGCTGCCAGTCCGTTCCGCACGACCCAGGTCACCTCGACACCGGGGCGTTCCGGGAAGTCGATCCGGTGCGACTCCTCGGCCACCTCGATGTAGACCTCGGCCTGTGCTTCGTCGGGCAGTTCCCCGAGCAGTCGGTCGATCGCCGGAATGGCCGTGTCGTCGCCGACAACGAGGTACCAGTCGTAGCCTTCGGGCCGCTTGGTGGAGACCGAAGGTCCCCCGACGTGGAGGCGATCGCCGGGGTTCGCCCGGTACGCCCACGTCGTCGCGACGCCCACACCATGTTTCACGAAGTCGATGTCGAGCTCGCGAGCCTGCGCGTCGTAACGTCGTACCGTGTAGACCCGCCACAGCGCCGGCGGGTCGGCCGGCCACCTGTACTTGCCGTCCTTGTAGACCGGGACTACCGGCTCGCTTTCGCCGGGGTACGGGAAGATCAACCGGACGTTGTCGTCGAAGCCCTCGCTGGCGAACTCGGGGAAGACTGTACCGTCGCTTCCGGTAAACGATCCCAGCTGATCACCGGTCAGGGTCACACGGCGCATCCCGGGAGTGACATCGACAACCCGCGCCACCTCCAACTCCCGCAGGACAATGGTGTGTACGACGGTGGGGCGGGCACGACGCGGCACGGCGACTCCTCATCGAGCAGGTCAGAATCAAAACCTTAGCATTGCCTAACCTAACCAATTTCCGCTGCCAGAGCTGCTCGGAGATCGGTGACCACCTTCTCCGCGAAGCCGAGGAAAGTGATCGTTGTCGTGTCCGGGGCGATGTGATAGCGGACAACCGCGCGATACAACTGCTCGGTGCCCTCTGGGGTTGGTGACCCGCTGTCCGGCCCATAGACCCGCGTGAGGATCACCGCGGGAGAGGGGGCACGCCGCAATGCTCGGCGTCCGGCCTTGTTGTGGTAGCGCAGCAGTGCCAGCTCGGCGGTCCTGGTCGGCTCGGCCTCGTCGAGAGCGATGGTGGCGGCCGCGGTGAACGGACCGACTGACATCGTGTTGTCATCGGGAGTCAGCGGGACATCTTCGTCGACCACGCCGCCGATCAGCGGTGCGATTCCTGTTGAGTGGAGCGCGTTGCGGATGGCTTTGCTGACGACGCCTTCGGTGAGGGAGCTGTCCCAGCGGAAGGTGGAGACGGTGGCATGAGCAAAGGTGGGTACGTCGTCGATCGTCTGGGCTCGGGCGAGAAGGCCCTTCCAGCGATCGAGGCCGTCCGTGGCGACCGCGTCGCCGGCTGCTTCGATGGCTTCGAGCGCAGGGACGAGCGCTGGTGGGCGGAACACTTCTCCTACGCCGGACACTGCCTGCTGAAGTGCCTCCGCCAGACGGTGCAGTGAGGCTCGGTCGACGGTTGCCGCGTGGACGGCGAGCACCGCAACCGTCTGTTCGGGGTTGTGTGTGAATGCGAGGGCAGCCGGGTGACCGGTCGAGATGTCGACGAGATCAATGGCGGCCGACCTGATTGCGTCCACGTCGACGTTCGCGTCGGCGGTCAGCTCCACGGTCCGGGGCTGGACTGTTTCTGGAGGTAGGAGGTAGGTGAACCAGAGCCGCCGGCCGGTGGCGTCGACTGACAGGCGAAGCGCGTCCGTGTTGGCGACGAGTGAGCGGAACGACGAGGCGACCGATTCGCTCGTCGACCGCGCGGGCAAGTTGATGAGCTCGGTGAAGACGTACTCATCGGGCGCGGCGCCAGCCTCGCGCAAGCGCTCCAGGGCAGCAGAAGTCGGCACGAGATCCGGCTCGGCCGAAATGGCGCTGTGCGTCGACGGCGCGAGCAGCGCGGCGAGGGCGCCGATAGTCCGTCGCACGAACACCTCGGACAGTTTGAACGTCAGATCGTGCTCACGAGCGCAGGCAACGAGTCGTGCCGCGGAAATGCTGTCGCCACCCAGGCGGAAGAAGTCGTTGTCCACGCCGAGTTCGACGTCGTCGCTGAGGTGCAGTACGTCGCGGAAGACGCCGGCGAGGGCGATCTCGGTGTCGGTTTCCGGCGGCCGGCCGTCGGCTGTGCCGGCAGCCAGGCTCGGTTGCGGCAACGCGCGGCGATCCAGTTTCCCGTTCGCCGTGACCGGGAATCGGTCCAGGCGCAGGAACGTCGTGGGCACCATGTAGTCCGGCAGCGACTGTGCGAGATGCTCACGCAGTGCGTCGAACAGCACCGCGTCCTCGGTCGTCGTGGCACTGGCCGTGGTCACGTAGGCCGCGAGGTACTTTCCGCCGGCCGGGTGATCGAAGGTCGCGATCGCCGCACCCGACACTCCTGGATGCTGTTCGAGGACGGCACTGATTTCGCCGAGTTCGATCCGGTACCCGCGTATTTTCGCCTGATCATCGCTGCGACCGAGGTATTCCAACTGCCCCTGGGAGTTCCACCGCACCACATCGCCCGTGCGATACAACCGTGCGCCCTCGTCACTGAACGGATCAGCCACGAACCGGCCGGCGGTCAGGCCCGCGCGAGCCACATATCCGTCCGCGAGTTGTACCCCGCCCAGGTAGAGCTCACCTGCCACACCGACCGGCACCGGACGCAACCACGCGTCAAGAACACGCGCCGTCGTATGCGCCACCGGAACACCGATCGGCACCCCCACCGCATCGACGAGTTCGGCCTGGACCACCGGGTGAGCGGTCACATCCACGGCCGCCTCCGTCGGCCCGTAGAGGTTGTGCAACTCCGCGTTCTCGAACAGCGCGACGGCACCGGCGGCGGGAGACACGGGCAATGCCTCGCCGGAGCAGAACACTCGGCGTACCGAATCCACCGACGTCCGGTCCGGGTCCGAGGTGAGGAAGGCCTGCAGCATCGACGGCACAAAATGAGTGATCGTCACCGCGCGACGATCAATCACTTCGAGCAGATATTGCGGGTCCTTGTGTCCGCCCTCCTGCGCCACGATCACCACTGCGCCAGTGACCAGCGGTAGGAAGAACTCCCACACCGACACGTCGAACGTGAACGGGGTCTTCAACAACACCCGGTCCGGCGCACCGATCCGGTAGAGATCACGCATCCACCACAGTCGGTTGACTATTGCTCGGTGAGTGATCTGAACGCCTTTGGGGCGTCCGGTGGTGCCGGAAGTGAAGATCACGTACGCGGCATCCGCCGGGAGCAGCGGACGCGAGACCCGCGGTGGGCCGATCATGCCGGCATCGAGGTGTTGCCGCACCAATTCGTCGTCGATGAAGTCGATGAACAGGATGCGCACAGGATGATCGGTGAGCACGTGATGATGAACAGCGGCGGTGTGCCGGTCTGTGATCACCGCACGTGGTTCGGCGTCCGCAAGAATGTGCTTGACGCGTTCGGCGGGGTAGTCGGGGTCGATCGGCACATACGCCGCCCCGGCACGGATCACCCCGGCCAGAGCGACCACCAGATCGGCCGAGCGCGGCAGTGCGACCGCGACCCGATCCCCGACCCGCACGCCCTTCTCAACGAGGAGGTGGGCGAGAGCGTTGACCCGCGCATCAAGGTCGCCATAGGTGAGTTCAGTGCCGTCATCAGCGATGACCGCGACCACGTCCGGGCTCGCCGCGACCTGCCGGCGCACCAACTCGTCGAGAGTCGCCCCGGGAACATCGAGCGTCTCACCACACGACCACGCATCGAGTTGTCGCGACTCCGGTGCGGGCAACAGGTCGATGTCACCGACCCGCGCCTCTGGACCGGCAGCGATCGTCTCCAGCACCGACTTGAAGACGGCGACAAACCGCTCAGCGGTAGCACCCTCGAACAGATCGGTCGCGTAAGAGAGTTTCCCCTTCAGATCGTTGAGCGAATCGAAGATGTCAAGGTCGAGATCGGTCTTGACCGCGCCTACCGCCGCGGGACTCGGTGTCGTCGTGACATTCCCGATGCGCAGGCCGTTCGCGCGGCGGCTGTCAGCGACGCGGTGGGTGAGCATGATCTGGAAGAGGGGGTTACGGCCAACGGATCGCTCGGTGCCCAGCGCACGCGTGATTTCTTCGAAGGGTGCGGCCTGGTGCTCGAACCCGCCGAGTACCGTTCGTCTGGTGTTCTGCAGAACGTCGGTGACCGAATCACCGGCGTGGAACCGATGTCGGATCGGCAGTGTGTTCACGAAGTATCCGACCAGGTCTTCCAGGCCGTCCTCGGTGCGTCCACCGACCGGTGATCCGATCACCACATCCGCACCGGCGCCCAGCGCCGAAACGGTCAACGCGGTCGCGGACTGGAGCGCCATGAACATGCTCACGCCCTGCTCGGCCGCGACCCGACGCAAGTCGGTCACGACCTGTGGATCGATGGTGAACCGCAGATCCGCACCGCGGTGGGTCGGTGCCACCGGTCGGGCCCGGTCCAGCGTGATCGTGGACTCCTCGGGCGCATCCGCGAGTTCGTCACGCCAATAGGCAAGATGCCTGGAAAGCAGTGAACGCGAATCCGACGCCTCACCCAGGACGTCGCGTTGCCAGATCGCGTAGTCCGCGTACTGGGCCCGCAACGGCGTCCATCCCGGCTCCTGCCCTGCGGCCCGCGCCTGATAAGCGGTCGACAGGTCGCTCAGCAGCGACGGGAACGACCATTCATCCACGGCGTGGTGATGTACCGCGGCAACGAACACCCAGTCGTCAGCGCCGGCGCGTAGCAGCGCGACACGGATCGGGATGTCGACCGCGAGATCAAACCCGGCCTGCACCACCGCGCCCACCCGCGCATCCACCCCGGCAGCATCCACACCCGTGACATCCTCAACGAGCAGAGAGAGCCTGTCGGCCGCTTCGTTCGCTGGAATGACGACCTGACATAGCGTGCCGTCTTGCTCCACCAAGAGCGTGCGCAGCGCCTCGTGACGAGACACCACATCCCGTACCGCCGTGATCAGAACATCAGGATCCAGACCGCTGCCCAAACGCAGCACCACCGGCACCACATACCGCCCACCCGGCCCACCCAACTGATCAATCAGCCAGAGTGCTTGCTGTCCGTATGAGACTGGTAGGACGGCTGGGCGGGGTAGTTCGCCGATTCGTGTGCTGGATGTCTCGGTGGTAGCGGTGGTGGTGTCGGCGATTCGGGCGAGTTCGCTGATGCGGGGGTGGTCGAAGACATCGCGCAGTGTGAGTGCGGCGCCGAGCAGTGCGTTGGCGCGTGCGACGACTCGTGCGGCGAGCAGCGAGTGCCCGCCGAGGCGGAAGAAGTCGCTGTCCACGCCGAGGTTGGTGTTGTCGTTGAGGTGCAGTACGTCGTGGAAGATGCCGGCGAGGGCGATCTCGGTGGCGGTCTGCGGGGGCCGGCCATCGGCTGCACCCGCGGTCAGGTCTGGTTGCGGCAACGCGTGGCGATCGAGCTTCCCGTTGGCGGTGACGGGGAATCGGTCCAGGCGCATCAAGGTTGTGGGCATCATGTAGTCCGGCAGCGACCGTGAGAGATGCTCGCGCAGGGTGTCGAACAGCGCTGCATCCTCAGCGTCCGTGGTGCTGGTCGTGGTGATGTACGCGGCGAGGTATTTTCCGCCGGCGGGATGGTCCAAGGCGGTGACGGCCGCACCCGATACTGCGGGGTGTTGTTCGAGGACGGCACGGATTTCACTGGGCTCGATCCGGTACCCGCGTATCTTCACCTGATCGTCACTGCGGCCGAGGTACTCCAACTGCCCCTGGGAATTCCACCGCACGACATCGCCGGTGCGATACAGCCGCGCGCCGTCGTCACTGAACGGATCAGCCACGAATCGGTCAGCGGTCAGGCCCGGGCGTGCGACGTATCCGTCCGCGAGTTGCACTCCACCCAGGTACAGCTCTCCCGCGACACCGGCCGGTACGGGACGCAGCCACGCGTCAAGAACGTGCGCTTTCGTGTTCGCGACCGGTGCACCGATCGGGGTGTTCTCGGTGTCGGTGAAGATGGCCGCTGTGCCGTCGCCGGTGACCTCGGTTGAACCGTAGAAGTTGTGCACTATTGCTTGTGGTGCGGTCGTTCGCATGAGGGCCGCAGTGCCCGGGGTGAGCGCTTCACCGGAGGAAACCCAAGACCGGACCGTGGTCAGCGCTGCGCGTGCGCCGTCGTGACGGACGAGGACATCGGCCAGACTGGGCACGGTCAGCAAATGTGTGACGCGGTGTCGGACGATGGTGCCGAGCAGGCCGGCGGGATCCTGCGCCGTTTCCGCGGGCACGACCACGATTCGGGCACCGGCGATCATCGGCCCGAACAACTCGGTCACAGCATCGACAAAACCCACACCGCTCTTCGAGAGCGCCACATCATCTGACTTGTAGTCCAGCACTCGCTGACCCCATACGAGGCGGTTCACCAGACCACGGTGCGAAACGGCAACGCCTTTCGGGTTGCCTGTCGTCCCTGATGTGAAGATCACGACAGCTGCGTCGAGGTCATTCAGCGGCCGCGTCAGAGCAGGGGCGGTTTTCTGGCCGGTGGCCAGATGCTCCTGTATGTCGCGGTCATCGATGCGGAGTAGTGGTGCGGGATGTTCGCCCAGTGCGTTTTTGTGTGCTTCGGCGGTGTGTTGGTCGGTGATCACGACGCTGGGTGCGGCGTCGTCGAGGATGTGCCTGACGCGTTCCGCGGGGTATCCCGAATCGATCGGCACGTAGGCCGCTCCCGCGCGGATCACTCCGGTAAGCGCCACGACCAGGTCGACCGAGCGCGACATGGCGATCGCGACGCGGTCCCCAACCCGCACGCCCTCATCCATCAGAAGGTGAGCGAAAGCGTTGACCCGTGCATCGAACTGGCTGTAAGTGAGTTCAATGCCGTCGTCGGCGACGACCGCAACCGCGTCCGGATCAGCCGCAACCCGACGGCGCACCAGCGCGTCCACCGTCACTGACACGTCCACCGACACCGGCGCGATATAAAGCGTCTCGCCTTGCGCCCACGACGGATCCGGACCATCAGCATCGGGTGTGAATCCGGTACTCAGTTCGTGCAGGGTCTGGGCCGGGGACCCGTCGAGGACGGCGTTGAGGAAACCGCTGAATTGTTCGGCGTGCAAGAGCGGATCGCTCGTGGCGGATCCTGTGGACAGCTCCAGCCGGATTCCGGTATCGGGGTGGCGGTAGATCGCGAGGTCGAGTGATCCGACCGGGCCGGTGCTGATCGTTTCAGGGATCGCGTCGATGTCGCCCAGGCGCGGCGTTGAATCGAAGAGTCTGATGTTGATTGTCGGGAGTGCGAGATAGGACGCTTGACCATTCGGCCACAAACGGGCAATTTGGTGATCTTCGGCAGTTGCGTGACGGCGGGAAGTCTTCAACTGGCCCGCGACGACCTCAAGAACATCGGCAAACATGTGATACGGGCTGATCGTGGTGACAACCGGGATTGCCCTTGATATCGCGCTCGGTGTTTTCAGCGATTCGCGATCGTCGCGCAACATCAGAGGAACCCGGACCGCTACACAGTCACGACCGTCGACCAGAGCGGTGTAGACGCCCCACAGCGCGATCAGGGAATCGGTCCAGAAGACCCGTGCCGTACGGGCGAACTGCTGAACCTTCGAGTAGGTGTCGTCGGGTATCGGGACGACAACTGGTTGACTCGAGGATACGAAGACTTCCGACAAGTCCTCCACCTGGCTGGTGTTCTCGACCCCGAGGACACTGCTCCAGTACGTGACGTCTACTTCGGCTACTTCTGCGCTGGAATCGTTGCGCTTGTCGGTGTTCGTGATGTTTTTCAGGGTGCCGAACCAGCGGTCCGGGACCGAATCGCCGGCTTGCGTCGCGGAGTAGACCTCGAAGACGCGGCGGATGAACAGAGAAATGCTGTAGCCGTCAACGAGCAGGATGTTGGTGATCAGGATCCATGCCCAGGTGCCGTTCTCGCGACGGACAAGGGCCGAGTTCGTCGTCGGTTCCCCGGCTGCGGTGGCTGGTGCTGCGGTGAGTTGTTCGCGGGCCAGCACCCGGATCTGGTCGTCGCCGTGGCCGGCGTCGACGATCTCTGTCGTGAGTGTCGTGGCGGTGTCGACGAATTGGAAAGGGACACCGTCGTCGTCGCCGAAACGTACCCGCAACGCGTCGGTCTCTGCGAAAACAACACTGACCGAGGACGCGAACAGGGCCGGATCGACCGGGCCGTTCAGCCAGATCAGCTGACCCGCGCAAAATACCGAGGACTCGGGAGCAAGCCTCCGAGCCACCCAGTTGCCTCGCTGACTCGCAGTCAATTCCACACGATCGAAAGTCGTCAACGGAAGCCACACCCACTTCTCTTGAGACCAGGTCGAGCCGACCGAGGCAAGGGATCACTGCAACTCTAATGAAGGTTAGGCTAACCTTACAATGTCGTTTCGGTTGTGGGTGCCGCTGGTGGGCGTTCACGGCCCAAGGGCACGACTGACGGGGTACCGGCGACCGGATCGGGGACGACGAGGCAGCGGAGTCCGAAGACCTCGTGCACGAGGTCGGCGGTCACGATTTCAGTCGGCGGGCCTTCGGCGACGACATGGCCGTCTTTCATGGCGATCAGGTGGGTGGCATAGCGGGCGGCATGGTTCAGGTCGTGCAGCACGGCGACCAGGGTGTGGCCGACGTGGTGCAGGTCGGTGAACAGTTCCATCAGCTCGATCTGATGGGTGATGTCGAGGAACGTGGTCGGCTCGTCGAGCAGCATGATGCTCGTGTGCTGCGTGAGCGCCATGGCCACCCACACCCGCTGGCGCTGACCACCCGACAACTCGTCCACCAGGCGGCCGGACAGGTCGGTGACCGCGGTTTGGTCCATCGCCCGCAGTACGGCCTGTTCGTCGGCCTCGGTCCACTGCCGGGTGAACCCCTGATGCGGATACCGGCCCCTGGCCACCAGATCGGCCACGGTGATGCCGTCGGGGGCTATGGAGGTCTGCGGCAGCAGTCCGACCCGCCGCGCCACCTCCTTGGTCTTGAAGGAGTTGATGTCGGCGCCGTCGAGAACGACCTGCCCGGCCGACGGTTTCAACAGCCGGGACAGGCCGCGTAGCAGGGTGGACTTGCCGCACGCGTTCGGACCCACGATCACGGTGAACGACTGGTCGGGGATCGCCACCGACAGCTCTCGGGAGATGACGCGTTTGTCGTAGCCGATCGTCGCCGACTCCACGTGGAGTCGTGAGCCGCTCGGGTGCGGAGTGGACGCGGATGCGTCTCCCGCTGCCGCAAGACCGTTGACGGCGCTGGCGTGGGTGCTCAAAGGTGTCTCCTGGCCTCGGTGATGAGCAGCCAGCCGAGGTACCCACCGCCGAGCATGACGGTGATGATGCCGACCGGCAACGGGGTTGGGGCGACGTGCTGGGCAAGGTAGTCCGCCGTCAGACAGAGCAGCGCGCCGACCAGGGCGGCGGGAGCGAGGGTGATCCCCGCGCTGCGGGTCAACCGGCGTGCGATCTGTGGTGCGACCAGCGAGATGAACGCGATCGGGCCCGACGCGGCCGTGACCGTCGCCGTCAACGCCACGCCCAGCACGATCAGCCCGAGACGAGCTGCCGAGACCCGCACTCCCTGGGCCGCGGCCGCATCGTCACCCAGCTCCAGTTGCCGCATCGACCGGCCCGACATCGCCGCCAGCAGCAGGAGTACGGCGATGCAGGTGCCGCCGAAGACGACCTGGACCGAGGAGACGCCGTTGAGCGATCCGGCCCGCCATGCCGCGGCGGCCATCGCCCGGTCCAACTCGGCGTTGAGGATCAGCCAGACGTTGAGCGAGCCGAGCATCGCCGAGATGCCGATGCCCACGATGATCAGGCGGAACCCCTGCACGCCTCGCCGGTAGGCGAGCAGGTACACGGCGAGGGCCGTCGCGATTCCGCCGATCAGGGCTCCGCCGACCAACTGCCAGTAGGTTCCGTTGATGAGGAGGATCACGATCAGCGCCCCCGTGTAGGAGCCGTCGGCCAACCCGATGATGCCGGGGTCGGCGAGCGGATTGCGCAGCGTCGACTGGAAGACCGCGCCGCTCACCCCCAGCGCGGCGCCGAACACCACCGCCGCGGCGACGCGGGGCAGCCGCCACTCGACCACGATGTCGTGGACGAGCCCGGTCGTCCCACCGGTCAGCGCGGAGATCACCTCGCCTGGAGTGAGCTGGTACGAGCCGGTCATCAGCGCGAGCACAGCCATGCAGGCGACCGCCAGCGCGAGGACCGCGCAGACGACGACCGAGCGCCGCTCGAACCGCACCGCGACCCTCCGATGCCGCAGCACCAGCACCCGCCGCCCGAAGTCCACGCGGCGCGTCCCCGGCGACCAGGCCGTCCGGGAGGAACCAGCGTGCGGATCGAATCCGCTGCGCGCGCTCACAGCCCGCTCGCTTTCTTCTGCCGCACCAACGCGATGAGCACGGGGGCGCCGACGAAGGCGGTGACGATGCCCACGGGGATCTCGCCGGGCCGCATCACGACCCGTCCGAGAATGTCGGAGGCCAGTAGCAGGATCGGGGCCAGCAGCACGCTGTAGGCGAAGATCCAGCGCTGGTCGGGGCCGACGATCCAGCGCGCGACGTGCGGGACCATCAGTCCGACGAAGCCGATCGGCCCGGCGATCGCGGTGGCGCCGCCGGCGAGCAGGGTCAGCGCGATGATCGCGAGGATCCGGGTGCGTACCAGCCGGACTCCTTGGGCGGCGGCCAGTTCGTCGCCGAGGGCCATGGCGTTGAGCGGGCCTGACACCACGAAGGCCAGGAGCAGCGCGATCGCGAAGAACGGCAGGATCGGCCACAGCAGGTCGAGCGGGCGGCTCACGATCGAACCGGCGTTCCAGGATCGCATCGCGTCGAAGGCGTCCGGGTTGGTCAGCTCGAGTGCCTGACCAGCACCAGTGAGCACCAGGCCGACGCAGACCCCGGCAAGAACCGTCATCACCGGCGATTGGCCGCGTCGGGTCGACCCCAGGGCGAGCACCACGAGTGTGACGATCAGCGCTCCGGCAAAGGCGAACCACATGTAGCTCTGGATGTCGCGGACTCCGAACAGCCCCACGGCGACCGTCACCGCGAAGGAGGCGCCCGCGTTCACTCCGAGGATGCCCGGATCGGCCAGCGGATTGCGGGTCAGCGCCTGGATCAACGCACCGGCGACCCCCAGCGCCGTACCCACGACCAGTCCGACGATGGTGCGCGGCAGCCGGAAGTCCCGGATCGCGAACTGATCGATGTCCTTCGACGGGTGGAACAGGGCATCCCACACCACGGTGGGCGGGATGGCCGTCGAACCGATCATCATGCTCGCCACCACCAACCCCAGGAGCACCACGAGCGCGACGATCAGGCCGATCAGACGACGACGCGGTCCGGACACCGTCCTGGTGCCCGGACCGGCAGGTCGTCGCAGCGCGAGATCCGTCACTTCTTGGCGGGGAGGGTCGCCAGCGCGGTGTCGAGCGATTCCAAGTACCGCAGGACGGCGCCGTAGGAGTTGTTGCCGGGGCAGAAGACGCCGAGCGCGTTCCCGGACTTCACGTTGGGCAGCGCCTTCCAGGTGTTGGTCTGGACCACCGGCGCGAAGACCTCTGTCGGCTGCCCCTTGTCGTCGGCGGGGTAGGTGATCACGTCGTACTTGGACAGCTCTGCGATCTTCTCGAAGGGCAAGTTCGTGTAGGCCAAGGGGTCGGAGCCGGCGGCCGCCTTGGGGAAGTTCAGGCCGACGTCATCCTGGGCGATTTCGACGCACCCGATGTCCCCGATGACGAACGTCCCGGGATCGGAGCTCGCGTAGCGGTCGAGATTGACGAACTTGGTGTTCTTGATGACGTCCGCGTACGTCTGCTTCATCTTGGCGACGCGTCCCTCGAAGTCCGCCTTCTGCCGACCGAGCGCGTCCTTCACATTGCCGGCCTCCGCGATCGCATCGGCGAGTGCCTTCCACTCGGTGTCGAGCCCCCAGAAGGCCGTCGGGGCGATCGCCCCGAGTTGCTTCTCGATCTTCTTGAACTCGGCATCGGGAATCTGGACCAGGATGAGGTCCGGCTTGAGGCTGGCGACCTTTTCGAGGTCCACCTCTTCACCGAGGTTCGTGGCTTTCTCGAACGTTGCGCGCTGCCCCTTCGGCAACAAGCTGAGTTCGGACTCGGCCACCCCGGTGACGCCCACCGGCTTGCCGCCCATGTCGATGAACGGCAGGTCCGTGTTGCCGATCGTGACGACCCGCTGCGGGGCGGCGGGGACCTTGATGGCGCCGTTGCCGGCCTTGACGGTGCGGGTCGCGTCAGTCTTGCCGGCGTTGTCGCCACTGTCGTCGGAGCCGCCGCAGGCCGTGAGGAGGAGCGCGGCGCTCAGGATCGCGGCGGTCAGGGCCGCGCCGCGCCGTCTCAGGGGTGTCGTGGTCATGGTTGCGCTCTTCCTTTTCTTCTTCATTTAGGCACTGAAGGTCAGTGGGTGTCGGCGGGTACGAGTTCGTGGACGGTGGTGCCCCATCCGACGGTGTGTGTGGTTGTGCGGACCAGTCCGGCGCGAGTGATCACCGAGTCGAGTTCGGCCGCGGTGCGCAGGCCGGAGCCGTGCACGGTGAGGCCGAGCAGGTCCGCTTCGCCGTCGTGCTCGTCCAGGGCGCCGGTGTCGAAGAGTTCCTCGATCAGCAGCACGCGGCCGCCGGGGAGTAGGTTCTCGGCTGCTCGGCGCAGTGCGTGGGCGGCGTCCGGGTCGGGCAAGGCTTTGAGGGCGCGGCTGATGAACACGGCGTCGGAGGCCGGGCCGGGCTCGAAGACGGATTGCTCAACCACGCTGACCCGCGCGCGCTGCTGCTCGTCGGGGATGGTGGCGGGCAGGTCGCGGCACAGCCAGTCGGCCTGGGCGGGCAGCGCGCAGATCGTCACGCGCAGGTCTTCGTGGACGGCGACGAACTCGCGCGCCTGGGCGCCCGCACCGCCGGAGTGGATCACCAGATGCCGGACCCCGGCGAGCAGTTCGGACTTGGCGATCGACACGGCCAGCGCGGACTGGAACTTCGCCAGGCGTTCCAGGTAGCGGTCCTCGTAGCCCTGTTCGGCTCGCACGTCGGCGAAGGTCTGCCCGGTCACAGACGCGTAGGAGGGACGGCCGGTGCGGATGGACTCGGTGAGTCCATGGACGCCGAGCATCTCCCGGCCCACCACCCCGGCAGGGTGCAGGGTGTCGGCCATGAAGTCGTTGGTCAGAACCTCGCCCACCGCCGTCAGGCCGTAGTGGCCCGGTTCGGTCTCGGTCAGGATGCCCACAGCATGCAGGTAGCGCAGCAGCTTGCCCAGCGCTCGCTCATCGCTTTCGGTCCTGCCTGCCAGGTCCGCGACACCGGTGACGCCGCGTGAGATCAGCTCGGGTACGCCCAGTTCGACGGCGGTGCGGATCGCGATCGGCCGGATCAGCTCGGTCAGCTCATGGAGCCTCTCGAAGGGCGTGATCGACTTCTCGGGGTCGGGTATCGCCTCGTCAGTCCCCAGGACGACGACCTCGCCGCGGCGCCAGTATCCGGTGAACTCGATGTCCTCCTTCGGCATGGCCCGGTCCTCGACCAGATGGCGGCGCAGATCCCGTACGGCCGTGTGCTCCCCGGCGATCCAGGCGAACGGGCGGCCCTCCCACCAGTTGGTGTTCCCGACCGCGTCCCGCAGGAGGCTGGTCGTACCCGCCTCAGCGCCGTCGCGTACCAACCAGGTCACCTCGACGTGCGGCAGCGCCCGCAGTTCCAGCCGGTGAGCATCCTCGGCGACCTCGACGAACACCTGTGCCCGCGCGTTGTCAGGTAGTTCGTCGAGCAGGCGGGCGATCGCGGGTATCGCAGTGTCGTCACCGGAGACAAGGAGCCAGTCCGTGTCGTGCGGGAGTGCACGAGACGCGCTCGGGCCGTAGAAGTGGACGCGGTCACCGACCTGGGCGCGGTACGCCCAGGTGGTACCCACGCCGACGCCGTGCCTGACGAAGTCCACGTCCAGCTCGCCTGTCTCGGGGTCCCAGCGACGCACCGTGTAGACCTTCGACAGGGGCCGCGGGTTCCTCGGCAGGTCCACACCCTTCTCCTGCTGCACCGGCAGCACCGGCTTGGCACGGCCGGGGTGACGGAACACCAGACGGATGTCGTCATCGAATCCAGAGGAGTCGAAGGCCGGCTGCGGGAAGCCGTTCGCCGAGGTGAACTCGCGGAGCTGCTCGCCGCTCAGCGTGATCCGTCGCATCCCCGGCGTCAGGTCCACCACCCGCACGACTTCGACCTCCCGCAGGGTCAGGGGGTGCACCGTGAGACGGCGTGAGGTCTTCGGCATGCTGAGAGCGGGCCTTTCGGATCTTCTTCCGGGCTGATGAGACCGCGCTCCATCGACGCAAGCCTCGGATCATATTAGGTAACCCTTACCTAAAAAGCCAGCTATGAACACCGGCGGCCCGCCGCCGACTTCGGGAGCACGGTCGACAGCGACAGGCCCTTCTGCACTCATTCAAGGTTGGCCAGTGAGTGCACGACGGCGGGGTCGATGTTGGGGTTGGCGGCCCTCGAAGAAGACTTCCTGGATCGCGGCGTAGAGATCGACCTTCAGAACCGGCGGCATGCCCGCGAAACCACACTGGTCGCGTCGGGTGCCGGTGGCCGGCTCAACTTCAGTGGGCCACTGCAGTTGCCGGTGGAGAACCATGCCGCCCACAAGCACCCGTTCGCGATATCACCGGCTTGGTGCCGAAGGCTCACCTCACGCGAGAAGAAACCTGATCGTCCGCCCCTGGGACCGGCTCGGCGAGGTCGTTGCCCAAGGCGATGATGCGGTTGTTGGCGTCGACGTGTACGACCTTGGGCTGGTAGCCGGCCAGTTCGGACTCCTCGGCCAGCACGAAAGACATGATGATCACCAGGTCGCCGGGGTGGACGAGATGTGCCGCCGCCCCGTTGATGCAGATTTCGCCACTTCCAGCGGGCCCGATGATGATGTAGGTCTCGAGACGGGCCCCGTTGGTGATGTCGACGACTTGAACTTTCTCACCTTCGGTCAGGCCCGCGGCCCGCGCGAGGTCTTCATCGAGTGTCAGCGAACCCACGTAGTGCAAGTCGGCCTGGGTGACGGTGGCGCGGTGGATTTTTCCGCCCAGGACTTCGCGAAGCATGTCCGGCTCCTCTTCCTCTATGAGTTGTGCGGGGTGGGTTCTGCGAATCGGTCGATGATGTTCGGGCGGTCTTGCTACGCAAGGGCGGCATCGGAGGTGCCGGCGGCCTTGTCGGTGTTGTGTGTCTCGTACCGGGAAATGTGATCGCGCAACGACTTCGGGCGGATGTCGGTCCAGTGCTCGTCGATCCAGTCGAGTACTTCCTGGCGCGGTCTGCCGCCGGGTTCGCCGTACGCGATGCTCCAACCGGCCGGCACCGGCTTGAACGTCGGCCACAACGAGTGTTGCTCCTCGCGGTTGATCAGCGCGTAGAAGGAACCGTTGTCGTCGTCGAACGGGTTTTGGGCCATGAGTGTTGCTCCTCGTTGTTCCTATCGGGGGTCGGTCCGGATCGCAGCGGGCAATCGTTGCTGGGTGGCGGGGTGATCGGGCTGCTCGCCGGTGATCGCACGCAGAATGTCGGCGGCGCGGATCGCGACGTTGGACAGCAGGGACGAGGTCAACCCGTGACTGTGCAGGACCCCGCCGTTGAGGAAGATCCGTTCGGGAACGCCGCGCAGACGCAGCCGGTAGTCACGCTCGACGATCGGGAGATCTCCCTCGAACGAGGACGACCCGTCAATGCTCGGCCCAAGCATGCTGCGGGTGTCCGCGGGACGGAACCCGGTGGCGAAGACGGCAGCGTCGACCTCGAGCGTGGTGCTGCCCCGGTTTCCCAGGTCACGGATCGTCACTGTGACTCCGTCGGAGCCCTCGCTCAGCCGCTCGATCCCGGTGACCCGGTGCACGATCAACCGACGCACACCACGCGTGCTTTCGTCGTACTCACGCTGGTAGAGATCCTTGATGAGGTCGGCATCGACGGCGGAGTAGTTGGTCTGCCAGTGATAGTCCAGCAGTTGCTGCTTGAGCTCCGGCGGTGCCGTGTAGAACTCGTCGACCGCCTCCGGATCGAAGATGCGGTTGGCGTAGGGCGTGTCATCGGACGGGGTATAGCCGTACCGGCGGAAGGACGCGTGTACTTCGGCATCGGGATACGAATCGTGCAGGTACGCAGCGACCTCCGCCGCACTTTGCCCGGACCCTACGACAAGGAAACGGCCGTGCGGCCGCGAGGGCAACTCGGCGAGCCTGTTCAGCAACTGATGGTTGTGGAACACCCTGGCTCCCGGCACGATCCCCTCCGGCAGCACCGGCCGGCTACCGGAGCCGATCACCACATGACGTGCCGCGACCCTCGTCACCTCCGAGCCGTCGACCACGGACTCGAGCGTGACCTCGAACCTCCCGCCACTCCAGTCGATACAGGTCGCCCTCGTACCGTAGGAGACCGGAAGGTCGATCCGGCTCGCGGCCCAGCTCAGGTACCCGTGGAACTCACGTCTCGTCGGGAAGAACGTCTTGAGATTGATGAAGTCGGACACCCGCCCCTGCTCGTGCAGATAGTTCAGGAACGTGAACGGACTGGTCGGGGTCCGCAGCGAGACCAGATCTTTCAGGAAACTGATCTGCATGGTCGCGCCCGGCAACAACATCCCGTCATGCCACCCGAATTGCCGCCGGACATCGACAAACCTCGCCGTCAGCCGCCGGCCCGCACGACGACGATCATTGAGTTCCTCAATCGCGATCGCCAGGCTCAGATTTGACGGCCCGAAACCGATACCAAGTATGTCGACCTCGCCGTCGCCACGATCTCCCGATCCGAGACGACGGTCACCGCCCTTGACCAACTCATCCTTCGTCATCCGGCAATGGCCCCTTTTGCCACAGGTCGCGAACGAACGGCGCAAGGAACGGCCATCCCTCATCGAAGGCCAACCGTAGCACCAATAACTTAGGTAAACCTAACTTCGGCCGGTGTACGCCGCAAGCCACCGCGACACCTGTCCTGGGCAGCGGCTCAGGCGAGCGAGCCGGCACGTCGCCCGATCACCATTCCCGCGGTCAGGCCAGCGCCTGTCGGGTAGTTGGCGCTGAAGAGCCCGCCGAGCGTTTCACCGCACGCGAAGAGTCCGGGGATGGGCTCACCCGACCGATCAAGCACCCGGCCATCAACGTCACCGCGAAGGCCACCGAAGGTGAAACTGATTCCACAAGTCACCGGATACGCGTAGTACGGCGGCGCCTCGACCGCCGATGCCCAATTGCTCTTGACGGGCTCCACCGCCGCGCTGCGGCCATCCTTGATCGTCGGATCGAGCGGACGGCTGGTGTCGATCGATGAGTTGAACTCCCGAACCGTCTGCACGAATCCGTCGACATCGACATCCATGGCCGCGGCAAGCTCTTCGACGCTGTTGGCGACAACCGGAACGATCCCGGGCATCTCGTACTCGTACGCTGCCAACATCGGGCGCGACTTCGCATCGAATACCTGAAACGCTACAGAACCCGGCTGTTCGAGGATCACCTTGCCGTACTTCGCGTACGTGTAGTTACGAAAGTCCGCGCCTTCGTCGAAGAACCGTTGACCCCGGCGATTGACAACGATCCCGAGCGGATAGCCGTACCGGCTGAGCCGGTTCGTCAAGGCACGATTGCTCTCGTTCTCGGGAAATGACGCGTCCCACGGAACACTGTGGCACGTCGACCAGTCGCCTCCACGATCTGCACCTATCTCCAGCGCCGCGCCGATCAGGTCACCGGTGTTGTACGGCGTGCCACGCACCTTCGCGTGCTGCCAGCCGTCTCCCAGGTAGCGCTGACGCCATTGCGCATTCGCCTCGAAACCGCCGCTGGCGATCACCACCGACTCCGCCGGAAGCTCCTGATCGCCTATCCGAACGCCGACGACCGAACCACCATCAGTCATCAGCCCCGTGACCGAGCAGCCGTAGTGCACCTCAACTCCGAGTCGTGATGCGACGCGCTCATGGGCCGACATCAGCCCAGGCCCGCCGTCGACGTTGCACACGTGCGATCCACCCCAGAACACGAAGGTCCCGTCGGGACGCTCGTGAGCTTGCCGCTCGTACATCAGCTGGAATCGCAGCCCCAATGCATGCAGCCAGCGGACAGCGTCACGCGAGCCTTCGACGACAGCCTCGGCAAGTTCCTTGTCGCCCCGCCCTCCGGTGACCCGCTCCAGATCAGCCAGGAACTCCGCCGCCGGGTACGGCGGGACCTCAGTACGCGCGTGACGCTCATCAGGCTCGAGGACCTCGAGCAGGTCGCCGAGCCCGTCGTGCACCATCCGGGTCGAACCCAGGGTGTAGTAGCTGTTCCCACCGGCATGCGCCCGCGGCGCCTTCTCCAGCAGCACTACGCGTCGCCCACGCTCGGCCGCCGCGTGAGCCGCGCAGTAGCCGGCGTTGCCTCCGCCCACCACAACAACCTCCGGATCGCGCATGTCCGCCTCCCCACCGACAGCCACATTCCTTCGGCAACCAAGCTGCCTCGTCAACCCAGATGAATCGCCACCGATGACCCGACCGGCCGGCATCGACCATGGCCAGGCCAAGCCCGCGGCACTATCCGAGTGAGCCGCGGCCGGCCCTTGGTCCGCCGCTCAGCCTGCAGCAACGTAGCTTAGCCTTACCTAAATTGAATGTTCGTGTGTTCTGGACCACTGCCACTGAGGTGACGAGTCGGGCGAGGGAGCGTGCGCGCGGTAGCCCGACGGCCGGGTTGAAGGTGATCAACCGCGCCTCCCCGTACATCGCGTCGTTGAGTGCCTTGCGCGCCGTGGCCACGATCCACGCAGGGCGGTGAGGCGGCCTGTTGATGCGGCCAACCAGCTGTCCAGGGAGGGCAGGTTCGCGGTGTCGCCGACGGCCGCCGCTTGAATTTCGGCGGCAACATCCGTGAGACCGGCACCGAGTCCTACCGACTCGCTCACAGCCGCCGCACCTGACACCTTCGACCACCGCGATCGAACCCCGCGGAACCGGGCCCTACCCGGGGCTGCTGGAAGGGGTGCTGACCCGGCCCAGCGCGAGGCCGTTCGGTGGTGCCGAAACCGACCACCAGACGATGTCAGAGCTCACATCCGCAGCCAACCAGTGCGCCCGCTCAGCCCGTTGGCTTGACAGCGCTCGCGCCGCTGAAGCAGCTTCCGGCACCCAGATCCGCCCCGCTCGCAGATCCCGTCCGTGAGATTCAGGCACTGGAGCCGGGCGGTCAACATAGGTTAGGCTAACCATATGACTCGAGTTGCTGTGTTGGGGGCCCGCGGGCGGATGGGCGTGGCGTCGGTCCGCGCAATTGAGGCCAGCTCCGACTTGACCGTGGTTGCCGAGGTCGACGTTGATGACGACGTGCAAGACATCGTCGACCACAACGCTGATGTCGTGCTCGTGTTCTCGCCACCGGACGTTGCCCACGAGCAAGTCCAGTGGTGCATCAAGCAAGGGCTTCATGTGGTGGTGGGGACATCCGGCTTCGACGAGCGTGCTGTGGAGCAGATCCGCGCCGCGCTGGTCGACCATGGTGACGTCAACGTGTTCGTCGTTCCGAACTTCTCGGTCGGTGCGGTGCTGATGACCCAGTTCGCCACAAAGGCCGCCCCGTTCTTCGAGTCTGTCGAGATCATCGAGATGCATCATCCTGGCAAGGTGGACGCGCCATCGGGAACGGCGCTCCACACGGCCGAACTGATCGGTCGCGCTCGCGCCAAAGCGGGTTGCGCCCCGTCACCCGATGCCACCTACCTCGACCCACATGGCGTGCGCGGCGGGCGGATCGAGGGAGTCTCCGTACACTCGGTCCGAGTCCGTGGGTTCATGTCATCGCAAGAGGTGCTGTTCGGCGTGGACGGCGAAATTCTGAGGCTGCGATACGACTCCGTAACACGCGAGTCCCTCATGCCCGGAGTGCTCACCGCGCTACGCGCCGTCCCAAATCTCACCGGAGTGACGGTCGGACTCGACGCCGTACTGGGCCTGGACTGAAACGAAGCAACGACAGGGCAACGTATGGACCTTGCACCAGGTCCTGGCGCTGGTCGGCTCCGGAGACCGGGTGGCGACCTTCGATGCCCGCGGGATCAGCCCGATGCCTCGGCAGGCAGATTCCGACTTTCTCCGCATGCCGATCAACGACCTGGCCGATGATGTCGCGAAACTGATAGCGCACCTCGGTGGACCCGCGCACATGGTCGGAACGTCACTGGGCGCGCGCGTCGTTGCAAGAGCCGGCGCCGAGTCGCCCGGAACTCGTGCGGCGAGGAGTGGCGATGGGGGCGGACGGGCGCCTCGACGAGGTGAACGGGCGCCTGGCCGCCGGCGAGCGACAACTGTTCGATACGTCCGTGGCGTTGCCGGCTGAGTACAAGGCCGCAATCGACGCGATCTTGAACCTGTTCCCCGCGACATTGAGCGATGCCGCCAAGGCACGGGACTGGCTCGACGTACTGGGCTACTCGGCGGGGCCGATGGAATCCGGTGAGCGCGGTCAGCTCGAGGTGTCCGCCCAGCTCAACAACCGGCTCCCAGGCCGGTAGACGATGAGCGATGGCGTGTGCCGGTTCCGCTCGGGCGCCCAGGATCGGATCTCGTCACAGAGGTAGTCGGTCAGCTCGTCGACGGACGGGCGTGACCGATCGCGCCCAACTCCCATCGCACCTCGTCGCCGGATTCCAGCCGACGGGCGGTGAGGTGGACCAGCGTGTCGCCGTCGACCAGCGCCAGGCGCCACCACCCTGCCACCGGACCGCACACCTCGGGTGGGACGTCGGCGTGGACCTTGATCCGGCACACGCGCGGGTCGGTCACGGTCAGGCGGAGCCAGAGCGCGTCATACGACTCGTTCCTGCCGATCGTGGTCCCCGACCACGCGGTGACACGCGGCTGGTCGAGCACCCCGCGCAGCGATTCGGGGTCCACGGCCTGGTCGCGTTCCCGGTGGAGCGTGACCAGTTCATCGGCGGTGATCGAGCCGCTGCGTTCGCCCTCGCCGTCACGACCAGGTATACGAAGCCACACAGGTGGAGCGAATCGGACACCAGGCAGCCATCGGTGTAGGTGAAGGCGACGCTGCGTCCCTGGCCACGCCAGCGCAGCGGGGCGACCAGCCGTCCTCCAGGCGCGAGCCGGGCCCGGCTCACCGGGGCCGCGCCGACTACGGCTCGCAGGTGATCCGCTTCGCCGCAGCCGGGCAGGAGGTCGACTTCGACCCGGCTGCCGCACCGCTGCTGCAGTGTCAACTCGAAGGCGGATGGTGGACTCTGGCCGATCTGGCGAGGGAGCCGGCCTCTCCGTGAGCGATGCGGCCAGCGTCGCAGGCGAGCTGGTGGGCGGTCAGATTGTCTGTGTCCGGGCAGGTCACGGGTGACCGCCGCGCTGGCGCTCGGCACGTACCGGCTTCGGGACGTGGCCGCCGCGGCCCGGTACGCCGCCGCCTCCGGCACCAGCTGGTTGGACACCGCGCCCAACTACCGCACGGCCGCGCCCAACTTCTCCTTGCCCCAGTCCTCTCCGAGACACCCGCGCCTGCAGGTCGCGGCGAAGGTCGGATTCGTCACCCCGCAGACCAGAAAAGCCGTCTCGGCAGCTGGCATCCTGCCACCCAGAACACACCACAGCCTGCATCCTCGCTACGTCCGGTGGCAGATGGAACGCAACCGGCACGAACTCGGCCGGGACCGCATCGACACCCTCTTGCTCCACAACCCCGACAACGGGCGCGGACCCATCGCCGACGCCACCGCCCGGGGATGGGACGTACACGCTTCCGCGCCCCTTCACGGCGGAGGGCTGCCGCACCTGGCCACCGCCGAGCTCGCGGACCTGCTCCACCCCCGGCTGAGCATCGCCCAAGCCTTCCTCCTGGCCGTCGCGTCCTGCCCGGCGTCTCAAAAGTGCTGCTGTCGGCCTCGACTCCGGCACACTGGGACGCCGCTCGCACCGCCCTCGACGAACCGCCCCTGCCCGCCGAGACCCTGCGGAAGGCCCTCATATACTCGCCCCCCACCACCCGGACTGACGAACAGCGCACCCTGACCGCCCAGTCGGCCGCCGCCCACGCCCTCGGCATCAGGTTCACCGGCCCCCGCCAGTGGGGCTACCAGGGACGCCCCCTCGGCCAGCAGGCCCGCCACCCTGCCCACGGAGCCTGCGGGCTGCGCCTCATCTCCGCCCCCGCCGATCAGGCGAACGGAAAACTCTGGGACGGCACCGTAGAGGCCGCCGCCGCGTTCCCCACCGTGCACAAACCCGCCCTGCACGCCCTCCACAACCTGGAGCACGACGGCTTCGCCTTCCGCGCAGAGCTGTCGGAGTTCATCGCCAGTGGGACGTGTTCACCCGAGCCCGTCCTGCGCACCGAACGCAACCTGGCCCCGGCATGGTGGACACGCCTGCGGTCCGACCTCGACACAATCGCCGCCACCCACACCACCCGCGTCGCCGTGCGGCAGCAGTGGATCGCACGGGCCCTCCCCCAGCACGCCGGGGCCCCCACCGGGCATCACCTGCTGGGCCACGGCCCACGGCGACTTCCACTTCGCCAACATCACCGAGGACCCATCATCTTGGACTGGGAGGGCTTCGGCACCGCCCCCCTCGGCTACGACGCCGCCATGCTGTACGCCTACTCCCTGCTCGCACCCGCCACCGCCGCCACCATCCGCCAGGAACTGCCCGTCCTGAACACCCCAGTCGGCGCCACGGCCCTCCTCGTCGTCGCCGCCGCCCTTCTCCAGTCCTGCTCCCGCGGCGACCACCCCGAACTCGCCGACCCCCTGCGCTCCCTCGTCGCCTCCCTGTCTTTGGTGTTGGCGAGGGCTCTCGAAATGGCCGTGCCCGCAGCGTCTCAGCAGAGCCAGTGGGCGGCAGCTGCCGTCACTCTCCAGATGAAACTTTGTCGTGAGACCACCCCGAGACCGGCCGAGCGCCTCAACAAGGCGATACTCGGCCGGACGGCGCCGGCGCCCCAGCACCCG
Source organism: Streptomyces sp. NPDC050988 (assembly GCF_044456225.1). Lineage (NCBI taxonomy): Bacteria > Bacillati > Actinomycetota > Actinomycetes > Kitasatosporales > Streptomycetaceae > Streptomyces > Streptomyces sp. NPDC050988. Next base: position 47,768 of record NZ_JBITFQ010000002.1, read on the forward strand.
GGGCGCACGGTGATGAGCACCGGCCGCATGCTGATGGGCGCGGCAGACCGTCGAATCTACGCCCACCACACTCCAGTCGAGCCGCCCCTCGCCGTCAGCGTCACCCAGGACCGTCCACGGGACAGGCTCCCACGTGCCATCTGCGGACCACCTGCGATGGCGCTCATACACCGTCTTCCAATTCCCGAAGCGAGTCGGAAGATCGCGCCACGGCAGGCGGGTGCGCTGCCGGAAGAGAATCCCGTTGATCACGCGCCGATGGCACAGCCAACGTCCGCCTCGCCCAACATTCTTGGGCAGACTCGGTTCGAGTCGAGCCCACTCGTCATCAGAGAGATCACCCCGCCCCACACTGGACAGAACGACCGCCCGACCGGCGGATTACCTGACCCATCGGACAGGCCCTAGTTGTATTGACCCGCAGGGTTGTTCACACGGGTGATCGGTGGCTTGCCTCCGAGTGCGGTGTGGCAGCGGTGGTGGTTGTAGGTGTGGAGGAAGTCTGTCAGGGCGTCGGTGCGTTCGGTGTTGCTGGTGTAGGGCCGTAGGTAGGCCCATTCGTCGAGCAGGGTGCGGTTGAAGCGTTCGACCTTGCCGTTGGTCTGCGGCCGGTAGATGCGGGTGAGCTTGCGGTGCGCTCCGAGGTCCGTCAGCGCCTGCTGCCAGGCGAAGCTCTTGCGGTAGGGCCAGGCGTTGTCGGTCAGGACCCGCTCGATGCGGTCGATGCCGCAGGTCGTGAAGAAGGCTGCGGCCCGGCGCAGGAAGTCTGCGCAGGTGGCGGCTTTCTCGTCCGGGTGGATCTCGCTGTAGGCCAGGCGGCTGTGGTCGTCGACGGCGGAGTGGATGTAGTCGAAGCCATGCTGCTGCGTCGGGCGCGGCCGGCCTGGCGGCCCAGGACCTTGTGGCCGCCGCCGTCGGGGATGCGGCCGAGTTTCTTGACGTCCACGTGGATCAGCTCGCCGGGCCGGCCGCGTTCGTAGCGGCGGATGACCTGGCCGGTGGGCCGGTCCAGGAAGGCCAGACGGTTCAGGCCGTACCGGGTGAGGATGCGGTGCACGGTCGAGGCGGGCAGACCGAGGACCGGGCCGATGCGGGCGGGTCCGAGCTTGCGGTCTTTACGCAGCCGGCAGACGCGGGCCTCGGTTGCGGCGCTGGTTCGGTGTGGTGTCGTGCGTGGGTGGCTGGAGCGGTCGTGGAGTCCGCTTTCGCCCTCGGACCGCCAGCGCCGGATCCACTTGTGGGCCGTGGGGCGGGAGATGCCCATCTCCGCGGCGACGTGCGCGACGGGACGGCCGGTGCGGACGCGGTCGATGAGCAGTCGCCTGCCGTGAACGGTCAGCCGGGCATTACGGTGGGACACGAAGGCCTCCGTGCGGTGAAGATTCGACACCTCCACCACACACGGAGGCCTTCGCCATGATCAAGCCCGGCCAGCGTTAACAACGCTCGTGATCAATACACCTAGTCGCCCTGTTCGAGCACTCGACGAGCGCATTCCAGCTCCGCAGAACCCTGCCCCTGCGCTAGTCGCCACTGGCCGTTCCCATCCTCCCCAAGGGCCGAGGTGGCCCCGGGTTCCGGTCACTCCTGGCCCCACGAACCTGTTCTGCGGGCGCTTCCCCGACCATTGAGTGCTCCGCTTGGCGAGACGGGGCGTTGACGGGCATCCGCCGGGAACGCCGAGCTCCTTCTTCTTGCTGTCCACACTGGTCACCGGGTCACCGCTGTCCATGTGGTCTCATGCCCGCTCGTTGAGGTAGCGGAACTGGGCGTCCCGATCGAGGTGCTGGGCACCTTCGATGGTCTTTGCATTGGCCTGCAGACTGAAGCCTTCCTCCCGCAGCAGGCCGGCGACCGTGTCGGCGGAGACCCGGTGGCCCTGGCGGGTCAGCTCCGCTGCCAGCTTCCGGGTCGACGTCGTCGTCCACCGCAGCAGCGACATCGGATCACCCCGCTCGTCGGGCTCGACCAACGCAAGTAGCGCCGACCGCAGCCCCGGATCAAGGTCCACGGCCTTCCTTCGGCCTCCACCAGGACGACGGACCCGTCTCAACAGAGCCTGACCACAATCCAGTTCAGCTGCACCGCGCGAGACCGCGCCCTTCCGAACCCCGGCCGCGGCGGCGGCGAGTCTGATCCCACCATGCCCCAGCGACAGCGCTTACGCCCCTATGGCCAGCCGACGCTGCCGCTCGTCCAGGTGCGGCAACGACACCTGGAACTTCGCAGCCAGGACAGCCTCGGTCCCCTCCAGTCTCCCCATACCAGAACAACGAGTCCCACAGCTCAAAGCCGCGACTTGTTTCCCGGCAAGCCCTAAGGCCGGCGGGAGGTTTTCGGTTGCAGGTCGTCTCGCATGACCTTCTGCAAAGTTTCCAAGTCCTGGAAGAACGGTTGTCTTACTTCTTCATATTCTGCCGATTCCGGTCGAAGAGGCTGCGCGGCGAGGAGTTCGCGAATGACGCGGAGCTGTCGATAGACCGGCAGAGCGGCTTGATAAACGTGATCCGGAGAAGCAATAGCCAACTCCCGCAATAGAGATTTTGCGTCACTATGTTGAGGGTCGTTATGGAAGGCATCGTGAACCCCGTCCCGCCGGACATCATCCGACTGCTCACGGAATGCAGCGACTATCATGCGGCTATGCGCCTGCGCCAGAGACGTTAAGAAGCGCGCATATACAACGCGCTTCGTCTCATTCCAGTACCGATCCTGCTCTCTGCGCGACCGCACGAGGTCGGTGACGAGCGTCGTCCCGACACCGAAGACCGCTCCGACGACTGCAACCGCGAGAGTCCCCAATCCCATGTACGCAGTGTACGTTTCCCGCTAGTTGGGAACCAGATTGCGTCTCCAGCCGCACCAACAAGACAGTCTTGCCCGAGCCCGGCGGGCCGAGGACCAACAACCGCTGGGTAGGCACCTTTCCGGCGAACAGACAAGTGAACTCTGCCCCTGCTCCACCCAGCTCCGCAGGACTCTTAGCCCACCCGCAGGGTCGCTTCCCGGCCCTCCCGGCCAGTCAGCGGCGTTTGCCCGCAACAGCTGCCACGGCTCGGCCAGATTCTCCGGAGCCGCTTTCCAGGTCACCGCGAGCGGATTGAGGTCATTGAGTCGACGTACCCGCGTCTCGGCTTCTCACTGGCTCTGGACATCTCGCGCCAACTGCTCGGCGGCCTCTTCAAATGCTGCTCGGCTGCCCGCTGAGCACTTCCCCTGAACGTCATCCAGGACAGGAACAAGCCGTTCGACATTGCGCGTTAGTTGTCGATCTTGCCCGAGGCGCCAGTGTACTGTCGGCCTCCGGCTGAGGTGATGCCCTTCTTGATGAACCCGGTGTCGTCGATAATCAATACCCCGCCCAGTCCGAGACGATCACTGATGCAATCACGGACGCCGTCACGCAGAGCCTCCACATCCCTGTGCGGCCTTGCTCCGAAACGTGTTGCGCAAGTCCGGGTACGGGCGCCAACGCACGGGCACGGCAATGTCGGCGAGTGGTGCCTTGAGGCTGGTAGAAGCTCCAAGGGGAGGAACCTGGAGAGAGGATGGACAGGCAGGGAGTGCAGGGTCGGAGACGCCAATCAGTTGTCACTCGTAGCCGAGATCTGCTTCGGAGTGCAGGCGCCACCCGTCGTACCGCTTGACCAGGACGAACGCGGTGCGCTCAAAAACGTCGTAGTACCCGGAATCCGGGTCGTGGCCATATGCGAACCAGAGCGCCTCGACCCGCGCCGTGTCCGACGTCTCGCTGACGACGGCCACATTTTCCAGTGTGGACACACCTCCGAACTCATCGGTTTTGTCGCGGTCATGAGCTTTGGCGTACTCGGCACAAAAGTCAGCAGGGCTCTGGTAGAGCATCTGAACCTCTTGGGTGCGGGTTGCGACCGGTTCGTATGAGCATGATGGCATTGTCGACGCTCACGGAAGCCATAGCTGCTCGGCTCGAACCGCGCTTCCCGCTCGGGTACCAGGGCGTTGAGGACCACAGCGCGCAAGGCTCTGTTCCTCATCGCCCGCCTTCAGGGTCTTCTGCGAGCGCCTGGCGATCCACTGCCCGATCGCGTATACCGACGTACCGTCGGCCAGCGCCACCCCACCGCCGTCGGCAACCGAAGCCGGCCAGACTTGCGGAACCTTCCGGCCTGGTCCCACCAAGGAAGCAACCTCGTATCAGGAGTCACCAGGCTCCGGCTGGGTCGGTTCGGGTACACCGGCACGCAGCGCCAGGGCGGCCCGCTCGCAGGCCCGGGCGACCTGTTCACGGAAGGGGGAGATCCGCGGGTGGGTCACCTCGAGGCGCAGGGCCGCCAGTGCCTCCACCCACTCCCCCGCACCCTCGGGCAGGTGTAGGGCTGGCCGCTCAGCCGCTGTGCCGGGCGAGGCGCCGGCGGGGCCTGGGCAGCCTCCTGGAGGACCACGGTGCACTGAACGACCTCCCCGCACCGTTGCCCGGTCCCTGCCCCCGTCGTCCACGGAACGCTCCAGGCAGCTCGGTCACGGCTTGGTGAAAAGGTTCAGCCGTTCGGCAACGCCGCAGGAGGTCGTGGCCGGGGCGGTGCAGCTGCCGCCGGACGCCACCGCCCTGGACGGCGTTATGTGACCTGTGAGGGGGTCTCAGTCCCAAGGTGTATCAGGCCGCGCAGCTCCCATGGACGAGACGTGACAGGCGTCGCGCGCACGTGCCGCAGCGGCCGCTCAGAGGTGGCCGTCCAGGAACTTCCGTACCTCGGTGATGGTCATAGGCCCCGTGCCGTGTGCCACCGCCTCTCCCTCCTTCAGCAGGACGTAGGACGGGGCTCCGGTGATCCCGTATCGCCCGGTTGCGGCCGGACAACGCGTAATGTCAGTGCGGACGACCGTCAGGCGGCCCGTGTAGTCGTCGGCGATGCCACCCACGACGAGGTCCATCACCCGGCAGGGCTCGATTGCCTTGGGCCATGTCCCGGTGAAGTAGGCGAGGACCGGAACTCCACTCATCCTGAGGATAAAATTGAACTCCTCGTCCTCACGGGGTTGGTGAACCCGCTTCGCCATGGAAGCTCCTGACCTCGCGTTCCGTCATTCCCTCCCCATCATCCCTTGCGCGGTGTGCCAGGCCGGCCCGGTCGGTGAGTGTGTCGGTCGTTTGACCCACTAGGAACGGCCGCCGCGGGCCCTCGATGAGGTGTTGGGAGAGATGGCCGTCGCAGGCCTGCGACGCTGAACGGAGCAGCCGTCGCTGCGGGCGGATCCACCCGCAGCGGCCAGCCCCTGAACTGCATCAACAGACCACCCGACTTGTCATGCAAGGACCTGACACAGGCACCCAACGCGGAGCCCGCGTCGTGCTCACCAGCAAGACCCCCGACGGCGTCCTGCAGCAGATCTGGGCACACCTGCTGGTCCACCACGCGCTGCGTGAGTTGATGGTGAGAACCGCCGCCACCCGGGGCCTGAATGCCAACCGAATCTCCTTCACCGAAACACTGCGCTCCGCCCGGCGCAGTGTGACCCTCACGCCAGGCAGCTTTTCCCCCTGACCTGCTGGTCAGAACACTCGTCCTGCTCCAGCACGACCTGCTGGAACGCCTCCTCCCCGCAAGACACCTGCGCAGCCAGCCCCGCGTCGTCAAACGCAAGAAGTCCAACTATCGGCTCAAACGGGCCGAACACCACGCCTGGCCCCAACCCACCCACACCGGCACCCGAGCAGTCCGCATCCAACCGCCCCAACCAGCAACTGTCTAACGCAACGGCATTGCGTCTAGACCGTGACGCTCTACAAGAACGGCCGCTGCAGCATGCTCCGCATGTGGAACAACGAGATCTGATCCGCGAGCCGTTCGATGGCCGGTCAGCCGCCTGCTTCAGGTAGGTGCGGCCCCGGCTCGCCGGCTGGGGCAGGCGGAGCTGGAGGCCGCACTGCGGGTTCGCCATGCCGCTGCGGCCGACGGCCGTATTGATCGACGAGTGCCTGTGCCGCATACATCACGACGTTCTCGTGCTCAGCGGATGCTCAGGTCTGTCGGCGAGCACGCGGCGGAGTTGCAGGGCCAGTTGGGTTTCCAGGGCGCGCTGCGGGGTGCTCCATTCCTCGCCGAGAACGTGTCCGACGCGTTCAAGGCGTTGCGTGACGGTGTTGACATGGACGTGCATGGCCGCGCTGGTGCGAGCCAGGCTCTGGCCGTGTTCGAAGTACGACTCGACCGTGTGCAGCAGGCTCGTTCCCCGCCGTTTGTCGTAGGTGATCAGAGGGCCGAGGACACGGTTGACGAATCCACAGGTGTCGGCGTGCCGGCCGAGGACGAGGCCCAGGAAGCCGAGATCGGTCATGGCGGCGGCCGACCCGGAGCGTCCGAGGGCCTGCAGCGCGCTGAGGCACCCGAGCGCCTCCGCGTACGCCTCCGGTGCGTCCGTGCCGGAGAGCGGGCCGCCTGCGCCGACGGTCACCGGCCGTGCGAGTGCGGTGCGCAGTTCGGCCGCGACCTCGTGGGCAACCGCGGAGGGGTCGTCACCCGGGACGAGGAGAACCGTACGTCCCTCGTGCCGGCCGGCCAGACCACCACGGGCACTTGCCCACGCGCCAGCGGCGCTCGCGATCCGCGCCGCGGGAATCGCAGCGCAGACTGCCACGGCGACCACGTGCAGTTCGTCGAGATCGGTGCCGAGCCGGCGGGCCCGTTCCCGCACGGCGAAGGAGTCGCCCTGCCGTTGAGTGAGCAGATCGGCTAGCAGTTCACCGCGCACCCGCTCCTCGGCCTGAGCGAGCGAGGAGCGAAACAGCAGAAGGAGCGCGGTCACCAGAACGCCGCGTTCGAGGATCATCCGGTCCGTGGCGTCGAGTGCGCCCGCACCGGATATCAGCAGAGCACCCAGCGGTTGCTGATCGGCCGCCACCGCGGCGACCGTGCAGGCACCGCAGGTCACACTGCGTCCCTCGGCATGTGAGCGGGCCACCGCGTCGGCCAGAGTCCGCTCGTCGGGAAAGTCGTCGGCCAAAGGCGTCGCGCCGATCCGGCTCAGCGGACGCGCGTCGGGACCCAACACCACCACGGAACCGCCGAGGACAGCGGCGATCGCGTGCGCGATGTCGTCGACACCGCCACCGCGTACTGCGAGATCGGTGAAGCGTTCGTAGGCGGCCGCGGCGCGCTCGACGGACGCACTGCGAGCCTCGACCCTCCGGTTGGCCGTGTTGAGTTCTTCCAGGGCGGTTTGCGTCTCCTGGAGCAGGCGCGCGTTGTCCAGGGCTACGGCCGCGTGGGCGGCGAGGGAACTGAGCAGGTTGACCTCGTCGCGGGCGAAGCGGCGCTCGCTGCGGTCGGCCGCGTAGAGCACGCCGATGACGGTCCCGCGCAGACGCAGCGGCACGCAGAGGATGGCGACCAGGCCCTCCTCGGTCACCGCCTCGTCGATCTCGCGCGTATGCCGGAACCGGGCGTCACCCAGGTAATTGCTGCTGAAGTAGGGCGAGGCGGTCTGGACGACGAGGCCGCCGAGTCCCGCTCCCAGGGGCATGAGCAGCTGCTGGAACTTCGCCGACACCGAACCGTTCGTCTCTCGCATGTACGCGTGGCCGCGCTCCGGGTCGTACAGGGCGAGGTAGGCGGTGTCGGTGTCAAGCAGTTTGCGTGCCCGGCGCACGATCGCCTCAAGGACGGCGTCGACGTCACGCAGGGCCACCAGGTCGCCCACCGTCTCGTACAGGGCAGAGAGTTCGGCTTCCCTGCGGCGGCTCCTGTCCAATGCCGCCCGCACCCGCAGCGCCAGGAGTTTCGACCGCTCAAGGTCGGCGACGGTCTCGGCGCTCGCCCCCAACGCCCGGGCAGCGATGAGCGGTTCCTCGAACTCGGCCGAAGGCGCGTCGCGCGCGAGGAACTCCAGGAACGTCCGGTCACTCTCCTCCAAGGTCACGTCGCAGAACGTACCGCCCACGCATGCGGCGCGGGAAGGCGATACCCCACATGAAGCAGCTGGGTGCCGTGTAGATCATCCACATTGCCTTTCGGCCAGGCGGAATTGACGATCGTCGGCATCGCATAGCTGGGTGACCAGCCCTGAACGCCCATACGCCTGTACACCGATACGAGGAGACGTGATGGCAACGGCGCCCCCGCAGGATGAGGACCGGACGGCGAGCCGGGAGAACTGGCTGGCGCGCATGGCGCTGCGTTTCACCGCCTTCACGGAGAAATGGCTGCCCGATGCGCTGGGCTTCGTCCTCGTGGGCACGTTCGCGGTCTTTGCACTCGGCCTCGCGACCGGCGAGAAGCTGCTCGGCGCCCCGTCCGATCCGGCGGCTACGACCGGGTACGGCCTGGTCGACGCGTGGGGTCAGGGATTCTGGTCGCTGATCACCTTCACGCTACAGATGGCAATGATCATTATTGCCGGGTACGCGGTAGCCGTGTCCCCGCCGGTCGGCCGGCTGATCGCCAGGGTCGCGCGAGTGCCGCGTACGCCGCGCGGCGCCATCGCGTTCACCGCGGCCGTCGCCATGGTGAGTTCGTATCTGAACTGGGCGTTCAGCCTCATCTTCACCGCCATCCTCGCCAAGGAGATTGCGCGCAGGGTCACCGGCGTGGACTACCGGGCGCTCGGCGCGATGGCCTTCCTCGGCCTCGGAACCGTATGGGCCCAGGGCCTGTCCGGGTCGGCGGCACTCCAGGTCGCCAGCGCCGCGTCAAGTCCGCCCGCAGTCCAGGCGGTCATCTCGGAGGAACGCGGCAGCGGTCTCATCCCCCTGACCGACACCATCTTCCTGTGGCAGGGCATGGCGGCCACGGCGATCATCTTCGTCATCGCCGTCACAACGGCCTGGCTCCTGTCGCCCTCACCGGAGCGCGCCAAAACCGCCGAACAACTGGGCATCGAACTGGGCCCCAGCGTCGGCGAAGAACGCTCGCAGCTGCGCCGCAGCCGGCCCGGAGAGTGGATCGAGTACAGCCCCGTCTTCGCGATCCTGCTGTTCGCGCTCGGCGCGTGGTACCTGGCCCGGCACTTCGCCCGCGCGGAGGGCAACGCCCTCAACGCCCTCGATCTCAACACGATCAACCTCATCCTCATCCTGCTCGCGCTCATCCTGCACTGGCGGCCCGTACGCCTCGCGCAGGCCGTCAAGGAGGGGACGCCCGCGGCCTCCGGTGTCCTGCTGCAATTCCCGCTGTACGGCGGCATCTTCGGGATGATCGCCTTCACCGGGCTGAGCAAGACGATCGCCGGCTGGCTGGTCTCGGTGTCCAACGAGTTCTTCTATCCGGCGTTCATCGCCATCTACAGCTGCGTCCTCGGCGTCTTCGTCCCCAGTGGCGGCAGCAAGTGGGTCATCGAGGCGCCCTACGTCCTGGATGCCGGCAACCAACTCGAGGTGAACCAGGGCTGGATGGTCGTCGTCTACGACCTCGGAGAGGCGAGCGCCAACCTGCTGCAGCCCTTCTGGATGCTGCCCACACTGACCATCCTTGGCCTCAAGGCCCGCGACATCATGGGCTACACCTTCGCCATGTTCCTGGTCTGCTTCCCCGCCGTGCTGATCCTGGTCACCCTCTTCGCACAGACCCTCTCCTTCCCCTGAGGATCAGGTCAACCGCCGGAGAAGGATGTACTGAGGCCGCGGACAATGATGTCGGCCACCATCTCGGCACGCCGGTGCACATGAGGGGCCGCCAATGGGCGCGGCTTCGACCGGGCCGGCGTAAGGGGGCGCCGCCGCCCTGGACGATCAGGTAGTGGCGCGGGACAGGGCGGATGCGGCCTTCGGCGATAGGCCGGTTCATGCGGTGTTCGAGCAGTGGGCGCAGTGGCTTGATGAGGTGCTCGTAGACGTAGCGGGTACGAGGGCTGTCGCTGGCCCCTTCGTGGGTCACGATATGCACGACCTGGGGGGTGCGCGCGTTCCTGGAGAAGGTCGAGGAGTGGGTCGAGCAGTCGAAGGCGACGATCCGCGCCGACGTGGTCCACGAAAAGCTGGTGAAGATGGGCTACCGAGGCAGCGCGCGTTCGACGAGGCGGGCGGTGAACGCGGCGAAGACGGCCTGGAAGGCGGGCAAGCGCCGCACCTACCGGCCGTGGATTCCCGAGCCGGGCCGGTGGCTGCAGTTCGACTGGGGCGAGGGTCTGCGGAGACGAGAGTGCTCGATGGGTGTCGGCGGCAGCCGCCGACACCCACCCCGGCCACCGACCACAGAGGTCAGCCGGTCAGCTCTGTGTCGGTGGTGGTCGTCGTTTCCGTGGTCGTGTGCGCTTCGTCGGCCGGAGACGGTGTATCGGTGATGTCGTCGTTCTTGCCGCTCTCAGCGCTCTCGTCCTGTTCCTGATGCCTTTTCAGGGCGAGTTCCCTGGCCGTCTTCTCCGAGTACAGCCTCATCTCTGCCTCTGTCCGGTGTTCGAACACTGTTGCCTCCTGTCAGTTCGCGGGGCGCGGTGCACGCAGGTGGGTCAGCCGGGCCAGTTCTTCCTCGTCGACCAGCGTGAGCATCGGCTGTCCCGGCTCACACAGCATGGTCACGGTGAACCGGGTCCACGCATCCGTCCGGGCGTTGCCGTCCTGGTAGTGGATCACGTCGCCACCCGGCTCCCAGAAGGTTTCGCCGGCCTTGACCACGCGCTCCAGCTCTCCCTCGATCTCGAAGCGCACCGCGCCTTCGATCACGTACCCGAAGGCCGGCCCCGAGTGGCGGTGCGGCGGAGTCCCGGGGTCACCGGGCGGCCACTCGACAAAGATGGTCATGGCCGAAGCGCCTTCCGGGATGTGGGGCGGCTTGGCATCCTGCAGCATCTTCGCCGCTGTCTTCCAGACCTCGGATCGCGGCTGCCCGTTGGTCCTGCCCGCTGAGTCGTTGTCCGACACTGTGCGCACCTCCATGAGTCGTTTCGAAGTGATGACCGGGCACACCGAGCTTCTGTGACAGTGATTTCGCTCAGCCCACACCGTCTGCTGTTCGTGTCACAAGAACGGCACGACCGCTGTCGTAGTCAGTGGAGTGTCCGGCTTCGCCGACATCAAGAAGCCGGCCGACATGAAGAAGTCGGCGGACACGAGGAAACCAGCGGGGTCGCTGACCCCTCATGGGGAAGGAACCCGGATGAGAGTCGTTGTCGCAGGGGCCAATGGGTGGATCGGCTCCAGGACGGTTGCCAGGCTTCGGGATCACGGTGTGGAGGTCGTGCCCGCTTCACGCCGTAACCGTGTCGATGTCATCACCGGTCGCGGCCTTCGCGAGGCATTGCGCGGCGCCGATGTGGTGGTGGACGTGACCAACCCACCGTCGCATGCGGCCCAGACCGGTCTGGAGTTCTTCCGCACCGCTACGAGCAACCTCCTGACCGCCGCGGCCGCGGCCGGTGTCGAGCACTGTCTGGTTCTCTCCGTCGTGGGGGCCGAGCGGCTACGGTCGGACTACTTCCGCGGGAAGCTGGTGCAGGAGGGCAAGGTTCTGCGATCACCCCTCCCCCACTCGATCGTGCGTGCCACGCCGTTCTTCGAATCCGTCGAAGCCATGGCGACCAAGAAGACCCACCACGACCGCGTACATGTGGCACCGGTCCTCACCCGTCCCGTAGCCGCGGATGATGTCGCAGCGGCCGTCGCGCGTGTCGCCGTAGGCCTTCCGCTGTTCGACACCCTTGAGGTGGCCGGTCCCGAAGAGCACCGCATCGACGACCTCGCGGCCGAGGTGCTGGCCGCCCGGCGGGACGAACGGGTCGTCGTCACCGATGCGCATGCCCGGTACTTCGGTGCCGAGTTGGGGAAAGGATCGCTTCTCCCCGGAGCGGAAGCCCGCACCGGCCACACGACGTTCGCCGAGTGGCTCGCCCGAGCCGCCGTCCACACGCCGGGATGACGGCCTGGCCATCGCACGTGCTCCTTCTCGACGCCCGTCACAGGCGCCTCGCCGCCGCCGGCCGTCATCTCTCTCCCCCCGCCTCGCTCACAGGAAGACTGTCATGAGTGATCCAGCCCGGCCCCCGGAGTTGTCAGCGATGAGTGAGCTCGACCAGCTGCCCGACCGCGACGCCGAGGAAACGAAAGAATGGCAGGCATCGCTCGACGCCGTCGTCAGGCATGCGGGGCCCGACCGCGCCGGGTACCTGTTGCGGCGCGTGCACGAGTACGCAGTCAGGTCCGGAGTGGCCCTGCCAGGGCTTGTGTCCACGGACTACATCAACACGATTCCGGCGTCGTCCCAGCCGCCCTTCCCGGGCGACATCGCCATGGAGTCCCGTATCACCGCGCTGAACCGGTGGAACGCGGCCGCGATGGTGACCCGCGGTTCCCGGCTGGGTCTCGGCGGCCATATCTCGACCTACGCCTCGGCGGCATGGCTCTATGAGATCGGGTTCAACCACTTCTTCAAGGGCAAGGACGGCGACGGTTCCGGGGACCAGTTGTATCTGCAGGGGCATGCCTCACCGGGCATCTACGCGCGGGTGTTCCTGGAGGGCCGGCTACGCGAGGAGCAGTTGGACGGCTTCCGCCGAGAGGCCGACGGTCACGGCCTGCCGTCCTACCCGCACCCCCGGCGTCTGCCGTGGCTGTGGGAGTTCCCGACCGTCTCGATGGGGCTCGGGCCGCTTGCCGCCCTCTATCAGGCCAGGTTCAACCGCTACCTCAACAACAGGGGCATCAAAGACACTTCCGGTTCGCGTGTGTGGGCCTTCCTGGGAGACGGGGAGGTGGACGAGCCCGAGGCGACGGCCGCACTGGAGCTCGCCGCCCGTGAAGGTCTCGACAACCTCACCTTCGTCATCAACTGCAACCTGCAGCGGCTGGACGGCCCGGTGCGGTCCAACTCGAAGATCGTGCAGGAACTCGAGGCCCGGTTCCGCGGCGCGGGCTGGCATGTGGTGAAGGCTCTCTGGGGCGAGGCCTGGGACCCCGTACTGCGGCAGGATACGGACGGCTCCCTCGTCCGCCGCCTCGGTGAGATCCCCGACGGGCAGCTCCAGACGTACGCCGCGCGGGACGCCGCCTATATACGCGAGCACTTCTTCACCGGCCACACGTTGTCCCTCCTCGCATCGAGTCTGAGCGACGCCCAGCTCACCGATCTGTTCCAGAACTCCCGGGGCGGGCACGAACCCCTCAAGGTCCACGCCGCCTACAGGGCCGCGGTCGAGTACAGGGGGCATCCGACCGTCGTCCTCGCCCAGACGGTGAAGGGCCACACGCTGGGTTCGGACTTCGAGTCCCGCAACGCCAACCATCAGATGAAGAAGCTGACCATGGCCCAGTTCCGCCGGATGCGCGACGTCTTGGAACTGCCCATCCCGGACAGCGCGTTGAGCGGAGACCTGATGCCGTACTGGCACCCCGGTGAGGGTTCGGACGAGGTGCGGTATCTACGCGAACGGCGTTCCGCTCTGGCAGGTCCCGTCCCGGTGCGGAGAGTGGTGGCCAAGGCACTCAAGCAGCCGCCGTCCAACCCCTTCGCATCACTCCACAAGAGCTCCGGCCGACAAGAGGTGGCCACCACCATGGCGCTGGTCCGGCTGGTCAAGGACCTGATGCGCGTCGAGGAGACAGGACGCCGCTGGGTGCCCATCATCCCCGACGAGGCGCGTACGTTCGGCATTGAAGCCCTGTTCCCGACGGCCGGGATCTACTCGCCGAAGGGCCAGAGCTACGAGCCGGTCGACGCCGATCAGCTACTGCGCTATCGAGAGGCCACGGACGGCCAGCTCATCGACGAAGGCATCACCGAGGCCGGGTCGGTGGCCGAGTTCACGGCCGCGGCGACGTCGTACGCCACACACGGCGAAGCCATGATCCCTTTCTACATCTTCTACGCCATGTTCGGGTTCCAGCGCACGGGCGACCAGTTCTGGGCGCTGGCGGACCAGTTGGGCCGTGGCTTCGTCATCGGGGCGACGGCCGGACGTACGACGATGACCGGCGAGGGGCTGCAGCACGCCGACGGGCATTCCCATCTGCTGGCCTCCACCAATCCCGCCGCCGTGATCTACGACCCGGCCTTCGCCTACGAGATCGCGGTGATCGTCCGGGAAGGGCTGCGGCGGATGTACGGCGACCAGCCCGAGGACGTCTTCTACTACCTGACGGTCTACAACTAGCCCAAGCGGCAGCCCGCCATGCCACCGGGGCCGTCGGTCGAGGAAGGGATCCTGCGAGGCATCCATCCCTTCCGGCAGGCAGAGCCCCGCGACGTGGGACTGCGGATCCAGTTGCTGGCTTCCGGCACGGCCATCCACTGGGCGCTCGAGGCCCAGGAACTCCTGCTCTCCCAGTGGGGAGTCCACGCCGACGTCTGGTCGGTGACGTCCTGGACGGAGCTGCGCCGCGACGCCTTGTGTGCCGACCGGGCACGGCTGCGGGGTGAGGAGCGCGTCCCGTATGTGACGGCGGCGCTGTCGGGCGCACGCGGGCCAGTGTTGGCGGTCAGCGACTGGATGCGGCAGGTGCCCGACCAGATCAGCCAGTGGGTCGAGCAGGACTACTCGTCGCTGGGAACCGATGGCTTCGGACTGTCCGACACTCGCGATGCCGTACGCCGCTATTTCCGAGTCGACGCCGAGTCGATCGTCGTCGCCGCCCTGCACCAGTTGGCACGCACCGGCGTTGTCGCCCCGGAGACGGTCGCCCAAGCACGCGAACGCTACGACTGGCTGGGGTGAACACTTTGCCCATGGCACGGCGCCCTGAGGCGAACCTGCGGACTGCCGGGCCCGGAAGCACCTGCGGCACCCGCCAGGAGGAGCAGGACGCCTATGCGATCAGTGCCGAGTTCTACGACATCCTGCACGGCGAACGGGACGGGGTACGCGTGCGCCAGTTGTACGGCCGCGATGTCGGGAACGCCCGTCTCGGTGTGCTGGATGTCGGCGCCGGAACCGGACGGGTGACGCTGATGAGCCTCGTGGAGTCGCGAGTCCCCGTGCATGCCGTCGAACCCGCGCGTTCCATGCGTTCTCCGCTGATGACGCGCCTCGCCTCACTGCCCGCCGACCTGAGAAGGCGGGTCACCGTGCATCCCCACGCGCTCGACGAGGCCGGCCTGCACGAGGTGGCCGACGTGGCCATATGCCATAACACGATCGCCTGTCTCGACCCGGCTTCGCGGCGTGCCCTGTGGCCTGCCGTCGCCGAGGCGCTCGTGCCCGGAGGTGTGCTGCTCATCCAGCTCCCGCCTGCTCGCCTCCCTCATCGCGAGACCACGCACGACCTCCCGACCCGGAGGATCGGCCAGCACGAGTACGGCGGACGCATGGTGGCGTCGGCCGACGTGAACCGCATCCGGACACGCTTCGACTACTGGGTACGGGGCGACAATGGTGTGCTTCGTGAGCACAACGAGACGTTCTGGATGTGGCCGACCGCCCGTACGAAGGTAATAGGCGAACTGGAGGAGTCCAGGTTCGCCCGGCTACCCGAACGGGCCGATCCCGCCGTGTTGGCGGTGCGGCTCACACGGCGATGACCAGCGCCCCGTTCTCTTGAGCGTGGCTGTCACAACCGACGTGACTGGTCGGTCAACCAGCTGTCCGAAGCCCAGGATTTCCATCGGACGGGACCCTGAGGACGGTGGCTACATGTTGCGCGTCGACCTGGTGGTGAAGTGGACGGGGATGGATCCCGAGGTCGCCGCCCCGCTTCTGGAGAACGCCGATTCGCTGTGCCCTTACGCGAAGATGGCCTGGCAGGGGACGCCGACGACCATCACGCCGGCTCCGTAGCCGGGGACACCGGCCCACCCGCTCGCGGGATGCCATTCGCAGGCGCCCTCACACGCTGACGACGGACGCTGCCCTGCACATCGCCTCCTGACCGAGGAAACCTCGATCGTCACCGTACCCATGGTCATGGCGAGCCCCAGGAGCCCGGCGACCGCGCGCTGCCGCGGTGTCCGCCCGAACGAACGAAAAGTGTCACAGATCCCGGGGCGTCCCTGTCGTACTGAGTGACGTCGACGATCGGAGTGAACCGTGGCGGTCAATTAACGACACCTTTCCACCATGGTGCTGGTGATCGGCACGGGAGGTGCCGGGCTGCGAGCCGCGATCGAACTGGCTGAGGCCGGCATCGATGTCCTCACGGTCGGCAAGCGCCCCAAAGAGGACGCTCATACGGCCGTACTCGACGGTGTCTACATCACCCGGCTCCTGGTGCACGACGGCGCGGTCCTCGGTGCCTACGGCTTCGACCTCACGAGCGGAAAGCGCTACCTGATCCACGCCGACGCCGTCGTCCTCGCCACCGGGGGCCACACCCGTATCTGGCGGCGTACGTCCTCACGGCGCGACGAGAACACGGGCGACTCCTTCCGTCTGGCCGTGGAGGCAGGAGCCCGGCTGCGCGACGCCGAGCTGGTGCAGTTCCATCCGTCCGGGACCATCGAGCCGGAGAACGCGGCCGGAACCCTGGTCAGTGAGGCGGCCCGGGGCGAGGGCGGGGTCCTGCGCAACGCGCTCGGGGAACGGTTCATGGCCCGCTACGACCCCGACCGCATGGAGCTGTCCACCCGTGACCGAGTGGCCCTCGCCTCGTACACGGAGATCAAGGAAGGGCGAGGGACCCCCAAGGGAGGCGTGTGGCTCGACGTCTCCCATCTGTCACGGCAGACGATCATGACGCGGCTGCCCCGCGTCTACCAGACTCTTCTGGACCTGCAGATGCTGGACATCACCCGTGAACCGATCGCGATCGGTTCACGGCGCACTACTCGATGGGCGGGGTGTGGGTGCGTCCCGAGGACCACAGCACCGACGTGCGTGGCCTGTACGCCATCGGTGAGGCGTCGAGCGGGTTGCACTGTGCCAATCGCCTCGGCGGGAACAGCCTCATCGAGCTGCTGGTCTTCGGCCGCATCACAGCGCGGGCAGCGGCCGCCTACTCGCGGTCCCTGACCGCGCAGCCGCGGTCGGCGTTGGCCATCACACAGGCCCGCACGGAGATCGACGACGTCCTCGCAGCGGACGGGCCGGAGAACGTCCGCGCCCTGCAGCGCGCCATTCGAAACACGATGACCGAACATGCGGGAGTCGTACGCGACGAGGAGGGCCTGCGCGCCGGGCTGGCGGAGCTTTCCGTGATCGAGAAAAGGATGGAGGACGTCGGCGTGCATCCGGACATCGCCGGCTACCAGGACCTCGCGCACGCCTTCGACCTCAAGTCCGCCGCACTGGCCTCGCGGGCCACCCTCGAAGCGGCACTGGAACGGCGTGAGACCCGCGGCTGCCACAACCGCAGCGATTTCCCGGACCTGGATCCCGCTTTCCAGGTCAACCTCGTGTGGTCCCCGACGACGGGCGTCACCCGTGAAAGCGTTCCAGCCGTTCCGGACGAGATTTCCTCACTCATGCAAGCGGTCTCGACCGAGGGAAAGCTCGTCGAATGACAAGCCCTGTCACATATAGAGCCGCCACCTTGTCTCTTCTCATGCAGACCGAATTCTTCTCGGAAAGGACCCCGCGATGAAGGTCGTAGTGATCGGTGGCACCGGGCTCATCGGCTCGAAGGTGGTCGCCCGGCTGGGTGAGCACGGGCACGAGGCGGTCGCGGCCGCGCCCAACACCGGCGTCAACACGCTGACGGGCGAGGGGCTGGCCGAAGTTCTGAAGGACGCCTCCGTGGTGGTCGACGTGTCCAACTCCCCCTCCTTCGAAGACCAGGCCGTCATGGAGTTCTTCAGCACCTCCACGACCAACCTCCTGAAGGCGGAGACCGAAGCCGGAGTGACACACCACGTGGCGCTCTCGGTGGTCGGCACGGACCGGCTCCAGGAGAGCGGCTACTTCCGTGCCAAGCAGACCCAGGAAGAGCTGATCAAGGCCTCGGGCATCCCCTGTTCCATCGTCCACGCCACCCAGTTCTTCGAGTTCATCAAGGGGATCGCGGACCTGTCGACCGACGGCGACACCGTGCGTCTCGCCCCCGTCAAGATCCAGCCCATCTACTCCGGCGACGTGGCCGCAGCCGTCGGCCGCACCGCGGTCGGTGCTCCCCTCAACGGCTTGGTGGAGGTCGCCGGCCCCGAGCAGTTCCAGCTCGACGAGCTGCTCCGCAAGGCACTCGCCGCCCACAACGACCCTCGCACGGTCGTCACGGACCCGCACGCCCCGTACTCCGGCGCCCAGGTGGAGGAGACCACCCTCCTGCCGGGTCCGGGGGCGCACATCGCCGAGACCAAGCTCGCCGACTGGCTCGCGCAGCAGCAGTAGTTCGTGCCGGTGGCCCCCTGCCGACCGGCAGGGGGCCACCCCTGTATTCCGGCTGTATTCCGGTCACAGATTCACCCCATGGACACCCCATGGAAAGGAACAGCTCACCATGTTCAACTGAGCTGGAGACTCGCGCCGACGAGCTTCGCCGAGAGCTCCCCACCGACTCCGCGGCTGCTACTTCGCGGTGACGGAGTCCCGGGCTCAGTCATGTCCCGGTACTCAGAGAAACCGGTGATCGGGCGGGCGTTGACAACGTCGGGCGTATCGTGGCGGCCCTGTACGGTCTTCCTCCCGAACGAGAGAGGCGTGATGTCCCCGACGATTCGCAGGGCTGTGATCCCGGCCGCCGGGCTCGGCTCCCGTCTGCTGCCCCTGACGAAGGCGACACCGAAGGAGATGCTCCCGGTCGGCGACAAGCCGGTCATCGAGCACACCGTCCGCGAGCTGGTGGACTCCGGCATCACCGACATCACCATCGTCGTCTCCGGCGGCAAGAGTCTCATCCAGGACCACTTCCGCCCCAACCCCGCCCTCGTAGAACAACTCCGTGGAGACGGCAAGACCGCCTACGCGGACGCGGTGGAGGAGGTCGCCGAGCTCGCCCGCCGGGGACACATCACCTACCTCGACCAGTACGGCCCGTACGGCAACGGCACCCCGGTGCTGAACGCCGCCCGTGCCTTCGGCGACGAGCCGGTGCTGGTGCTGTGGCCCGACGACGTCTTCGTGGCCGAGGTCCCCCGCGCCCAGCAGCTGATCCACGCGTACGAGCAGACCGGCTGTCCGGTGCTGGCCCTCCTGCCGATGGACCCGACCGAATCCCAGCGCTACGGCGTGCCCGTCGTGAAGGAGGACCTCGGCGACGGCCAACTGCGGATCACCGGCCTGGTCGAGAAGCCCGAGCCCGCTGCCGCCCCGTCGTCGTACGCGGCGATCGGCGGCTATGTCGTCACCCCCGGCATCATCGACGAACTGCGCGAGCAGACGCGCCGCTGGTACGAGCACAGGACCGGCGAGGTCTACCTGACCGACGCCCTCAACGCCTATGCCTCCACCCGAGCGGTGTACGGGCAGGTCATCAAGGGCCGCTGGTACGACACCGGCAACCCGGCCGACTACCTCGTCGCCCAGATGGCCTTCGGTCTCGCTCACCCGGAGTACGGCCCCGTCCTGCGCGGCCTCGTCGCCGGACTCGACGTCGACCGTGCCCCCGCCGTCCAGCCGGAGACCGACAGCTGACCTGCGCCACTCGCCCCGGTCGAGGCCCTCACGGCAGTGGTTCGTCCGTCACCGTGGTCGCGCCGTGATGGGCACGGATGAGAGCGATCACGGTGTCGGCGGTGTGATCGAGGTAGCTTCGGCCGTCGGGCAGCTTGCCCTCCGGGCTGATGTAGCTGCGCGGCCCGAGGTGGGTGGCCGGGTCGAGCCGATGCACGGTGATCTTCCCGGCTCGGTGGGCCCGATTCCATCCGCTGCCGCGGAACAGACGCCAACGCTGCGGGAAGATCCAGGTGCCGACCCGCTCGATCCGGTCGTACGCACTGGTGAGTTGATGCACGTGCTCGGCGTGGGTGAGATCGTTGGCGCCGTTGTGGAACCCACCGAGCGTGATCACCACGACCGGGGAGCGCAGCTGGGAGTGCAGTCCCTCGACCGCGCCGGTGGCGACCTGGGCGCCACCGCTGTAGCTGAGCAGCACCACGGGGATGCCGCTGTCGGGCCGGTAGCCGGCGAGCCGGAGCTGCGTGGCGATCTGGGAACCGACAGCCCGGTTGTACAGCGGGCGGTACCGGTGGTCGGCGGCGACGAAGACCTGCATGACGTTGTGCAGGAACAGCAGCAGCCCGATGTGGCGGCGCAGCCATGCCCACACCGGCCGATCGGCCAGTGGGTCGGCCAGCGGCGAGTAGGGCTGGACCTGCCCCAGTACTCGCAGTTCCGGCGCTCCGGTGATCACGGTCTTGACCAGCTGGCCGCCGTCCCGGGTGTCGCGGAAGCGGCGCTTCCCGATGCCGTCCAAATAGACCAGGTAGGCATCCGGCGGACGGTCCGGGTCCGCGCCCCGAGCGTAGGGAACGCCCTCCGGGAGCTGGGCGACGGGGGTACGCAGACCGGCGCCGTAGACCAGCACCTCGTGCCGGGCCAGCAGAGCCTCGGCGAGCAGAGCGGGCCCGAGGGCGATGGTCCAGAGGAGGAATTGGTTCATATGATCGACTCCATTGCCCGGGGCGCACTGATCCTGACGACCAGACGCCGAACGGTCTCCACAGCGAGGCCGAGACCGAACCCGGCAACGGCCACACACCCGGCGGCACTCCACCAGCCGAGCCCGGTCGTCACTGCCAGGTGGTCGGCGAAAGCGGCCCCGACTCCCACGAAGAGCAGCAGATGGAGAAAGGGTCCGAGCAACGGGAACGCGAGGACGGCAGCGAGCAACAGCGGGGCGACCAGGCTCGGTGTCCACACCAAGCCGGTGTCGGGCGGTGGTGAGGACATCACCAGCTCGGCCAGGTTCCACGCGGTCAGCGGCCACAGCGCGAACACCGTGCCCTCGACGAAACCTGCGGCCAGCAGCAGGCCGGCCACAAGGGTCTGCGGCATGCCGGGCCGACGCGCCAGCAGGGGCAGAATGCGCCCGACGGCCTCCGAGAGCCCGGCGAACAGCAGCAGCATGACGACGACGAATGACATCGCTCAGCCTCGCCGTGGCGGATCGACGGGAGCCGGCTCACGAACCGAGCCGGCGACGTGCAGGTACCGCTCCAGTTCGTCGGCAGCCCTCTGGTACCCACCCGCCTTGTGCTGGGCGGCCATCAAGGTCGTCGCGCCCGCTCGGAACCCCGGTTCGTGGAGCAGGCGCCGGGCGAGAACACGTACGGAGCCCCTGGCGACGTCCTGGGTACGGATGGACAGGCCGGCGCCGAGCTCGACGACACGGCGGGCCACCATCGGCTGATCGGCGCCCTGCGGGACCAGCAACAGCGGAACCCCGGCGTGCATGGCCTCATTGACGCTGTTCATCCCACCATGGGTGACGAACAGCGCCGCGCGGGTCAGTACCTCCAGTTGCGGCACGAAGCGCCGGGCGAGCACATTCGCCGGCAACGGCCCCAGCGCGTCGGGATCGGTCTGCCCCGTGGATACGACGACGGTGCCGCCCAGTGGGGCGAGCGCGGTGGCGAAACTGCGCAGCAGCTGCGGATCGGCGTTGAACACCGTGCCCAGCGAGGCGTACAGCACCGGGTCCTGGAGCCGCTCGACCGGGAACGACGGGTCGACAGGGCGGGCGCCGATGCTCGGGCCGACGAAACTGTAGGACCGGTCGAACTCCTCGACGGCGGGCTGGAACTCCCGCGAGGTGTAGACCAGGTTGAGCGGCTGGCGGATGTTGGCCAGGTCGAGCAGTGGCAACCCACGCGTGTCGAAGCGTCGGCGCAGCTCCCGACGGGACCGCAGATAGCCCTGGACACTGCGGGGCCGAGACCTCGCATCGGCCAGCAGGGCCCAGGAGCCGCGGGTGGGGCTGGGGACATGCCGGTCGAAGGCGAAGGTGGTGAACGACGCGGCCGCCGGAACGCCGAGTTCGCGGGCGGCAACCGCGCCCCACGGACAGGCGCTGTCGTGGACGATCAGGTCGGGTCGGTCGCGGCGGAGGTCGGTGAGCGCAGCGGGCAGCCAGCGGACGGTGGTGCTCGCGAGCGCCTCCATCCATGTGACCGGCGTCGGCTGTTCGGGGAACGGCTGGTCGCCGCCGGGGTAGAGGCACACCGTCGCGCCGGTGGCTTCGATCTCCGTACGGAACGCGGGCGAGGTGTAGTACGTGACGGTGTGACCGCGCCGGACGAGCTCGGCCACAACCGGAAGCGTCGGGTTGATGTGCCCGTGCATGCCGATGTTGAGGAACGCGATGGTACTCACAGGCCCGCCTCCACGGTGGAAGAAGTCGATGCGCCGCCCGGACCGGCGGGTGTCGCCGAAGGGTCGTCGACCCGGTACAGCCCCGGCCCGCTGATGTGCAGTCCGTCGAGAAAGCGCCCCGCCGTGTGGGACGCGGTGCTGATCAACCGCCGGGAATGGCCGAAGTCCCATGGCGTGGGCCAGGACTCGATGCCGGTCGGGAGCACGACCGTCGGGATGCGCTGGGACACCTCGCGCAGATCACGCTCGATCTGATGGTGCAAGAGAAGCAGCCCGGCCCTCGCGGCGATCGCACCGGCACGTGGGCGCGGATGGACGGGGCGCAGCGGCGAGCTGGCCCTGCAGCCATCACCACGACGCTGGCCGCCCCGGCCTGCAGGGCGGCCAGTACGGGGACATAGGCGACCACTCCGCCGTCGACAAGCGTCCGGCCATCACGATCCACCGGCGGCAGCATTCCGGGGATGGCCGCGCTGGCCAACAGCGCGGACTCGAGGTCTCCTCGGTCGAGCAGCGCCGGAGCGCCGGTGTCGAGGTCCATGGCCACCGCGGTGAACGGGACCGCCAACTGCTCGATCCGTGACGGCAGTCCGGCCCTGGCGATCAGTCGCCGCAGGCCGCGATCGGTGAACACACTGGCTCGTGAGGACAGGTAGCCGAGCGGATACACCTCGCGGCGGCGCAACCGGGTCCACACGTGGTCCAGCCACGGGGCGGCGCTGTCGGGGTGGGCGGCCGCGATGGCCCCGTTGAGGGCACCCACCGAGGTTCCGATGATCATGTCCGGGACGAAGCCGCGCTGCTCCAGCGCGTATCCGAGACCCACATGCGCCGCTCCGAGCACACCACCGGCGCCCACCACCACGGCCACGGGGTGGGGAAGGGCGTCCAGGCCCACCGTTGTCGAGCCCCTGGACGGCCGGCTCGACGACAGGGAACGCGTCCCCTTGTCGCCCTTCACAGTTCTACGCCTCTCACGTCCGCGGCCACGCGCCGAGTCACGTTCGCCGAAGCCGAAACGTGCCCACGCGACAGGGATCGGGCGGCCGCCCGATCCGTGACACCGCCGGGCGGCCGAGTGGTGAGAGGAGTACGAGCACGGCGGCAAGACCAACGACGTTTCATGAGAGACCCTTCGAGGGGGGTGCGGCCCTGTCCGGGCCGATCGACAGTGCCGGGAACCTCAGTCGCTGTGCAGGGCGGTGCGCAGAGCGTGCATGGCCTGCTCCATCGCCGCGGTCGCGGCCCGCGTGGTCCGGAGGGGGTTGAGCATCATGAAGTCGTGCAGTGTGCCGTTGATGCGGATGCTCGTGGTGGGAACATCGGCCTGGGTCAGCCTGCGGGCGTACGCCTCGCCCTCGTCCCGCAGCACGTCGCTGTCGTCGACGATGACGAGGCGGGCGGCAACCCCTGCAGCTCCGTCAGGCCGGCCCGCAGCGGCGAGGCGGTGATCTCCGCGCGCTGGGCGAAGTCGGTGGTGTAGCAGTCCCAGAACCAGGCCATGGCCTTCGCCGTGAGATAGGGACCGTCCGCGAACTGCCGGTAGCTCGCGGTGTTCTGGGCAGCGTCCGTCACTGGGTAGTACAGCGACTGGTGTACGAAGGTCACGTCACCGCGCTGCTTGGCCATGAGGGTCAGTGCGGCGGCCATGTTGCCGCCGACGGAGTCTCCGGCGACAGCCAGGCGGGAGGCGTCCAGGCCTTTGTCGGCGCCCTTCGCGGTGATCCACCGAGCCGCCGCATACGCCTGTTCGATGGCCACTGGGTACTTGGCCTCAGGTGAACGGTCGTACTCCACGAACACGACGGCGGTGTTCGTCCCGACGGCCAGTTCGCGAACCAGACGGTCATGGGTGCCGGCGTCGCCCATGACCCAGCCTCCGCCGTGCAGGTAGAGGACGACCGGCAAGGTGCCTTGGCCACCGACGGGCCTGACGATGCGTACCGGAACATCGCCCACTTCGGCGGGTACGGTGACCCACTTCTCCTCGACGTCCGGCACCTCTACCGGCACCGCCTGCAGGCCGTCCAGGGCCTTCCGGGCACCGTCCGGACCGAGTTCGTACAGGAACGGCGGATATGCCGCCATGTCCGCGAGCTCTTGAGCCGCAGTCTCAAGAACGGGCTTGGCCATCACTGCACTCCTTGGGTCGGCGGAGTTCGTGCCTGCTCTCACCCTTATGACAGGGCACTCGCTGAAGGTGTGACACGAGGACCGAGGTGTGACCGGACACGGTCAGTGATCATCGACGACTGTGACCGTCTTCCCGAGCGGCGACCGGACCGTACGGGCATCAGCCGTCGTGACGTCCTCGAACCCGATCGACAGGCCACAGAAGAGGACGAGCTCGTCCCGAGGCAACAGGACCTCCGAGACGGTCCTGTGGTACTTCATCCATGCCATCTGTGGGCAACTGTGGAACCCCTTCGGCGCGAAACAGCAGCATGACGGTCTGCAAATACATCCCCACGTCGGACCATCGGGCCGGGCCCATGTCGCGGTCGATGTAGCAGAACAGGGCAGCGGGCGCACCGAAGCACTGCCAGTTCGCGGAGGCGGCCCTCTGCCGGGCCTCCGTGTCCTCGCGCCGGATACCCAGTGCCCCGTAGCGCTGCTCACCGAAGGCGGATCGGCGCTCCCGGTAGGGCGACCTCAGTGCGGGTGGGTACTGCCGACACTCCGCCTCGTCCCAGGGATCGCCCGAGGCCAGGCGCTCACCCGCACGCTTCTTGAGTTCGGCCAGCGGCCCGCCGGTTAGGCGTGCCACGGCCGGAGGTTCGACGCGGACGTGTCCAGGCCGCGGCGGCCACCACGCACCCCAGTATCTCCCTCCGGACTCGCCGGTCGGTGAATCCCCGCACCGCCCGTCGACCCCTGACGGCCTCATATACGTCCACGATCGTCCGCCTCCCATGCACTCGACGCCGCCCCCACCTTCCGTCCGCCCTCGGGCACCGTCCCTCTACGAGGCGTCCCGCAAGCAGGCCTTCGAGGAAGCGGCCGCCAAAGCCAAGGAACTCGCGGAGCGCCTGGCCGCGTAGCCGGTGCCCCGGGGGACCGGCGGCCCGGCATCGAGGGCGGCCGAGGACGTCTGCGCGTTGGCGCGCTACGCCTCACCGGTTGCGGGATAGGCGAACCGGGTCAGCAGATCCGTCAGTTGCCCGGGCTCACCGGACCCCAGTTCGGCGACCAGACTCCCGGCCAGCGGCTCCGCCGCCACATGGGCGGCGTCGAAGAGCTCGACGCCCTCAGGCGTGATCTCCACTTGCCGCACCACGCCGGTCCCCCGGAACGGCCTTGCGCACGGCCAGCCCCTTGTGCTCTAGGTCGTCCACGACCCGCATGATGCCCGCCTTGTCCGACCCCGTCGCCGCCGCCAGGTCCCGCTGCACAGTGGGCCCGCGGTCGACGAGAACAATGAGCACGGCGAAGGGCCGCAGCTCGATGCCGAGCGGCCGAAGGGCCTCCGCCATCACCGCGGCCGCCCGCCACAGTGCGCCCGACGCAGCAAGAGACCCAGAGCGAAAGACGAGGCGTCCCCGGGGCGGTCGGTCACACGCGACGAGGGCGAGGAGGCGGCTCGGCGAGAGGCATCGGCTGCCATGAGGTCACACTACCGCCGTCGACTCGCTCGATACGGTCTCATGTGAAACGATGAACGCTGTGCTGGACCCGGCCGGGGCAGGCCGCTCGTCCCACTAGGCCGAGGTCGCCTCACCTTCCAGTCGCAAGGTGCGTATCTCCTTGCGGGAGGAGATGCCGAGCTTCGAGAACACCTTGCGGAGGTGCCATTCGACCGTGTGCCGGCTGATGAACAACTGCGCGCCGATCTCGGGGTTCGTGAGCCCTTCACCGGCGAGGTGGGCGATCTGGGCCTCCTGGGGGGTGAGGGCCGTGGGCATGGCAACGGTTTGGCTGCGCACTTTCGCCCCCGTGGCCTGGAGTTCGCCCCGCGCGCGTTCGGCGAACGCCTGCGTCCCGAACCGGCTGAACATCTCGTGCGCGACGTCCAGTTGGGCACGGGCGTCGACCCGGCGGTTCTCACGGCGCAGCCACTCGCCGTACAGGAGATGAGCCCGGGCGAGATCCATGCGGACCCGGGTCCGGTCGAGCCGCTCGATGGCCTCGCGATAGAGCTGCTCCGCGGTGTCGCCCTCGCTGAGCAGCGCCCGCGAGCGGGCTTCCACGCCCAGCGCCCAGTCCGTGCCACTGGCTCGCGTCGTCTCCGAGAGCCGCGCGAGCGCGTCGACCGCCCGCTCGGGTGAACCACTGCGTACGGCCGCCTCGATCAGCTCGACCAGGCCCCACTGCGGCGAGGAGAACTCCCGCTGGTCGGCGGCCGGCTCCTGAGCGGCGGCCAGCGCCTGCGCATAATGGCCGAGTCCGTTGCAGAGCACCGCCTCGTGCCAGCGTGCGACGGCGACTATGGCTCCCTGACCGCGCGGTACGGCCTCGGTCACGATCGTGTCGATCAGCGCGCGGGCCTCGCGCTCGCGACCACGCCAGGCGGCGAGGCCCAGGGGCCCGATGCGCGCCGGGTTGCTGTTGCTGGTCACCGCACAGACTGTTCCGGCCTCCTCGTACAGCGCCGCGGCCGCCGCCAGCTCCCCGGCGATGAGGTGCAGATGGGCGCGGGAGTCGAGCGCGTCAGGGAGCGCGCTGAGCACCCCGGCCTCGCGGGTGATCGTCACATGACGGTCCGCGACCACATGCCAGCGCTCGTCGTCCCACAGATCCGAGGCGAGGACGGAGCCGAGCCAGAGCCAGCGCAGCTGGTCCCGGACGGGAATCTCCTCGTCGCAGAGCGCTGCGAGGGCTCGCTGCATCATCGGCGCCGACGCCGGGTGACCGTCAGTAAGACGTACGGCGAGGGCGTCGAGCACCAGGTCGGGTACCTTCGGCAACGGGGCCGGCGGTGCGTCACGGGCGGCCTCGCCAACTTCCCGCAGTCCTGCCCCCCGCGCCAGACGGCCGGCGAATATCGCCGCCGCTATGGCGTCCAGGTAGGTCTCACGGGCGAGCGCTGCATCGAGCCGTCCGAACCGGCGAGCGGCGGCGAGCAGCAGCGGAGGAGCATCGCCGCCCCGGTTCTGGGCATACGCGATCTCGGCGTGCAGCACATCGATCCGCGCACGCCCCGGCTCGTCGAGGGGTCCGGCCTCCGCAGTGGCGAGAAGCGTGGCCGCCGGTTCGAACGCCCCGGCGTGCAGCTTCGCCTGTGCGGCCTCCACAGCACGCCGCGCGCGGTGGGCCGGGTCCTGTGTCAGCGCGGTTGCGCGCTGGAGGAAGGCAGCCGTCGCCGCGATACCACCGCGTGCCTGGGCCCGGCCCGCGGAACGCTCCAGCTCGGCGGCGACCGTCTCGTCGGGTCCCGAGGCCGCGCCGGCCAGATGCCAGGCCCGACGATCCGGATCGGTCCGGGCGTCGGTCGCGTCCGCCAGTGCCCGGTGCCCCTCTCGTCGTTCCCTCGGGCCCGCCGCGCGATAGGCCGCCGAGCGCACCAGCGGGTGCCGGAATCGCACCCGGGTGCCGAGTGTGATCAGGTCCGCCACGCCGGGGTGCGACACAGCGGCGTCGACGTCGATCCCCAGCTGCTCCGCGGCACGCCGCAACAGAGTCACGTCGCCCAGCGGCTCGGCGGCGGCGGTGAACAGCAGGCGTTGCGTCTCGGCCGGGAGCGACTGGACACGGCGCAGGAACCCCTGCTCGATCTGGCTCGACAAGGGCCGAGCGTCCGGACGCTCGAAGCCTCCGGCCCGCTCCGCGGCGGTCAGCCCGCGCGGCAGTTCGAGCAGGGCCAGCGGGTTGCCGCGAGACTCGGCGACTATGCGGTCGCGCACCCGCTCGTCGAGCGGCCCGGTGACGACCGAGTCGAGGAGTGTGCGGGAGTCGCGCTCGGTCAGCCCCGTGACGGGCAGTTCAGGGAGGCCGCCCAGAGTCCTGCCGTCGCTGGGCTCGCGGGCGGCGAAGGCCAGCACGACCGAATCCGCGAGCAATCGGCGGGCGACGAACTCCAAGGTCAGCGTCGACGCCTCGTCGAGCCACTGCGCGTCGTCGACGAGACAGACCAGCGGCTGCTCTCCTCCGGCGTCCGCGAGGAGACTCAGCGTGGCCAGTCCCACGAGGAACCGGTCGGGCGCGGAGCCGGCGCGCAGCCCGAACGCCGTGCCGAGCGCGTCGCGCTGAGGCTCGGGCAATTGGTCGAGACCGGTGAGCAGCGGAGCGCAGAGCTGATGCAGGCCGGCGTAGGAGAGCTCCATCTCGGACTGGACGCCGGTAGCCCTGATGATGCGGCATCCGGTGGCACGGCCGAGGAGATGTCTGAGTAGCTCCGTCTTCCCGATCCCCGCCTCACCGCGCAGAACGAGGACCCCGCTGCGCCCGGCCATGGCGCCTGCCACGAGATCGTCGAGAGCCTGGCACTCGTTCTTCCTGCCGAGGAGTCCGGCCCCTGAACGGCTCCTCGCCATAGCAGCTCCCCTGTCAGGAATCTTCGATCAGTAACGGTATCCGACCCCGGATCGCCGCGCCCGTGGGTCGCCCGGGGCGAGCTGGCCCAGTCGCGGGGCCACACGTCCACGAAGCGTCCTCTCCTGCCTGCAACGCTGCTGGTCAGGACAGTTCCGGAGGCTTGGCCACGGATCGACCACGGCACGACCACGGAGCCACCTACGGCTTTCAAGGGCGCGATCGGCTGTCCCCCGGCGCCACGTTGGTTGGCGGCGGCGATCAAGCCGCTGCCCCACGGAACAGAGGAGCCCGGTTGTGGACACACACCTGGCAGAAGTCGGCAAAGGCCGGGAGACGACGAGTACGACGAGTAACCCGACGATCGGTGACCTGGACTACGCGACGTCGGTGTTCGTCCGCGCCAGGCCCGGACTGCTCAAGATCGCCAACAGAATCGTCGGGAACGCGAACGAAGCCGAAGACGTCATCCAGGAGACATGGCTTCGGTGGCAGGGCGCCAGTGGCAGGGTCGTCACGAACCCACGGGCGCTGCTCAGGACGATAACCGTCCGGCTGGCCATCAACGTCGTCCAGTCCGGGTGGAGACGTCGAGAATCCTGCGCCACTCCCTGGCTGCCGGAACAGGTGGACACGCACGCGACCCCGGAAGCGGTGGCCGAGCGGCAGGACACCGTTGAGCGAGCGGTTCTCCTGCTGATGCAGACACTGACGCCGAGGCAACGCGCCGCGTTCGTCCTACGGCAGGGGTTCGGCTATCCGTACGGCCGGATCTCCGAGATCCTGCACCTGAGCATCGCCAATGCGAGGCAGCAGGTCACACGCGCCCGTCAGCGTCTCGCCAAGAACGATCACACACAGCCCGTGGACGCCGTCGCGTATCGGCGTCTCGTTCAGGCAGTCCTCGCGGCAGCCCGTTCCGGTGACCTCACCCACTTGGAAAGTGTGCTTGTCGCAGACGCCGACAGCTGCCCGAAGTTGCTTCGGTAACGCGTGTGCAGGTGCTTCAGGTGCCGTGTTTGCTGGTGATCTCCTTGTACTCCTGTGCGGTCGGCTTGGCGATCTGAGTGCCCTCGCCGTAGAAGCTCCGGCTGAGCCAGGCATGCAAGCGCCGGGCGAGGCCGGATCCGGCATCCGGGCCCTCCCTGTCTCCTGCTGGGCGGGAACCGATCGGCTCGTACTGCACATGCTGGGTGAGAACGTGGAGGTGCTCTTGGTCCAGCGGCTCGTGCACCTCGACGAACTCGCCGTGCGGCAAACGCTTGATGATGCCGGTCTCTCGGCCGTGCAGCACTTGGTCGCGGTCTCGGCGCTGGAGGCCGAGTGCCCATCGCTTCGTGATGACGTAGGCCAGGACCGGCGCGACGAAGAGACCGATGCGAACCGCCCAGGTCACCGCGTTGACCGAGACATGGAAGCGGATGGCGATGATGTCGTTCGCGGCACCGATCAGGGCCACCAGATAGAAACTGATCCAGGCGACGCCAAGTGCCGTACGAACAGGACGGTTGCGGGGCCGGTCGAGCAGGTGCTGCTCACTGTCGTCATCGGTCACCCACGACTCGATGAACGGGTAGGCGCCCATGGCGAGGAAGAGGCCGCCGCCCACCAGCAGCGGGATCAGATTGTCCAGGGCCAGGGTGTGGCCCCAGAAGGTGATCTCCCAGCCGGGCATGACCCGCAGCAGTCCGTCCGCCACTCCCATGTACCAGTCAGGCTGTGATCCGGCCGAAACCTGGTCCGGGCGGTAGGGGCCGTACAGCCAGACCGGGTTGATCTGGGCGACCGCGGCCATGACGAAGATGACACCGGCGACCAGGAAGAAGAACCCCGCGGACTTCACGGCACGCACTTTCAGCGGGAGGCCCACCACATTCTTGTTGCTCCGTCCCGGGCCTGGATACTGCGTGTGCCGGTGGTAGAGAACGAGAAGCAGATGGGCGGCGAGCAACCCCACCATGAGGGCAGGAATGATCAGCACATGGATGGTGTGAAAGCGCGCCACCAGATCATTCCCCGGGAACTCGCCTCCGAAGAGGAACATCGAGAGGTAGGTTCCGACGATCGGGATGGAGAGAAGTGTGCCGTGTACGACCATGAGTCCGGTCCCGGAGAGAAGGTCGTCCGGAAGGTCGTATCCCGTCAGCCCCCCGAACATCCCCAGGATCAGCAGAAGGAACCCGAAAACCCAGGTGAGTTCACGGGGCTTCCGGAAGGCACCGGTGAAGAACACCCGCATCATATGAACAAGCATCGCGGCGACAAAGACCAGCGCCGCCCAGTGGTGGGCCTGCCTAATCAGCAGACCGCCACGGACCTCGAAGGATATGTGCATGGTCGAATTGAATGCCTCCGACACCATCTGGCCGCGCAGCGGCGCATAGCTGCCCTGATACTCCACTTCGTTCATCGACGGATGGAAGTACAGCGTCAGATACACACCCGTAACGACGATGATGATGAAGCTGTAGAGGCATATCTCACCCAGCAGGAACGACCAGTGGTCCGGGAAAGCCCTTCGCGCTCTCGCCCTGACCAGGCTGTAGACACCCAGGCGCCCATCAGCCCATTCAGCAACCTTTTCCCCCTTTTTCCGTGGCCGCACTTCGCTGTCCTGGCTCCCGCCACCCATACCTCGACCACCATTCTTGAACCGTTGGGCATCGAGTCACGGAAGCAGGCTCATCGGCTGCTCCCACCCATAAGACCGAGCAAGCGGCGCGGATGTGACACGCAGGGCCACAAAGCCGATGCGGAAAATCCCGTGCCGCTCCATTCGGCCTGCGGAAATTCGAGAACCAGCAGCTCCGTCACGCCTTCGTGGTGACCGTGCCCTTGGCCCGGCGGGTTCCACATCGCCTCATCGCTCGGCGTTCACTCTCCGTCGTACCGCCCCATATGCCTTCCACTTGCCCCACCTGCACAGCCCAGGCGAGGCACTGCTCCACGACAGGGCAACGGGCGCAAACGACCTTGGCGGCGTCGACCTGTTCAAGCGTCAGGCCGCTGACTCCTATGGGGAAGAACAGATCGGGGTCGACGCGTAGGCAAGCCGCCCGTTCGCGCCAATACGTCGCGTAGTCTCCTCGTTCAGCAGTCATGGGAAAGCAAACCTCCGCGGTTCGTCATTCGGCAGGAGGCCCCGGGATTCGATCACATTCCTCTCGTCTGCACGAAGATGTGCCGGGGGCTGTCACATCAGACCGGGCAACCGACCCATGTGTGACAGCACCACGCGAACTCGGCCGCGGTGCCGCCGTGCCGGATACCCGGGCAGTGACACCGGAAGACGCTCAGTGGGCCGCCATGTCACAAGATCCGTGCCTGCCCGGTCAAACGGATGGAGCCGGGAAAGGAGGGAGGTGCGTTGAGCGCGGGGACTCAGCCATCGGCTGCCGCGGCCCAATTGCCGTGTGCAGAGGCGTGCGAAGTGGCTCTGTGCCACCGGGCTGCCGATATCCCACCGAATGCCCCAGAACGTGGACCGGGGTTGCTGTGGTCGTTGTGATGCGTGGTGCTGTGGGTGGGGGTGGTTGCCGCAATGGACCCTGTCGGAGCGGTGCCGATTGGGGAGTTGGTCGAGGAGCGCCGGTATCTGCTGAATGTCGCTTACTGGATGCTCGGCAGTGTCGGTGAGGCGGAGGGGGTGGTCGGTGATGCCTACCGGCGGTGGTACGGGTTGTCCGATGCCGCACGGCAGGAGATCGCGGTGCCCCGGTTGTGGCTTGCCAGGACCGTGGGCGCGATCTCTCTGGGTCGGCTGGCCTTCCCGAGCCGGGGGGCGGGCGCCGGGGCGCAGGAGTACAGCACGGGAGCGCGAGCAGAGAAGGAGGGGGTTCAGCGGGCGCTGGGGGACGAGGTCAGTCGCGTTCTATCGAGGGGGTTGGACTCCTTGTCCCCGGACGAGCGGGCGGCGTTCGTGCTCAATGACGTCTTCGGGATGTCTCCGGGTGCGGTCGCGGACATCGTGGGGCGCAGTGAGCCGGAGTGCGCCGAGCTCGCCGACCGGGCCTGGCGCAGTCTCCGGCTGCGGCGTTCACATCCCACGACGCCGGCGGAGCACAACGCCCTGGCCCGCGCCGTGTGCCGGGCGTGTGTGAGTGGGGACGCCGATCTGCTGGGGTCACTGCTCTGCCCGAATGTCACCGCGTTCTTCGACGGCGGCGGCAAGATCCGTGCACTGGCCCGGCCCGTGCACGGCAGCCGGCAGGTCGCCCGCAGCATGCTCACCCTCCTGGCCAACCGCCCGCGCACCACGCTGACCACCCACCCGGTCAACGGCGCCACCGGCCTCGTCGCCCGCTACGGCGACCAAGTCGCCGCCGTCATCAGCCTCGACATCGCCGATCAGCACATCGCACAGGTCTGGGTCGTCCTCAACCCCGACAAACTCTTCCTCTGGAACCGACCACCCGCCTCCGACGGCCCGGATCCACACCAGAACCCGTCACAGCAGGGCGACGGCTGATCCTGACCGCTGTTTCTCACACACCACCCGCCGTGGGGCCGAGACCGGCTGCGCAGCGGAAACGTGAATCAAGGAACGCGGCGATCTTGTTCGGGCTGAACACCCACATCAACTTGTGGATGCCCTCCTTCGAGGCGGCCATCGCCATGAACGCGACGGGTTGGCCGTCTCGGTAGACCATCACGCCCGTACTGCCGTTGGCATCGACCAACCTGGGCTCCGCTTCCCGCCAGAGGACCGGATAGGTCACCATCTTGGCCACACGTGCACGGCCGGTCACCGGTATACGGGCGCAGCCCCGCATACCGTTGCCGTCGGAGAGACTGACGGCATCGGGGGTGAGGAGGGCCTCGAGTGAAGCCACATCCCCCGATCGAGCCGCTGAGATGAAGACGTCGAGAAGTCGCCGGTGCTCCGCCGTGTCCACGCTCTCCCGACGTTCTTCCGACAGATGCTTACGAGCACGGCTGACGATCTTCCGCACATTGACGAGGCTGAGTTGAAGGATCTCCGCTATCTCGGGATAGGCGTAGTCGAATGCCTCGCGCAGTACGTATGCGGCGCGTTCAGTGGGGCTCAACTTTTCCAGAACCAACAGCAGCGCCAGTTCGAGAGCTTCCGCGCGCTGTGCACCCACCTCCGGATCCGAGCTGGTGTCGACGGGTTCGGGCAACCAGGGTCCTATGTAGGTTTCCCGACGCACACGCGCGGATTGTCCGACGTTGATGGCCAAGCGGGTCGTCGCAGTCGAAAGGAAGGCCACTGGGCTGACCACCACGGAGCGGTCGGTGTTCTGCCAGCGCAGCCACACTTCCTGGACCACGTCTTCGGCCTCGACCCCGCTGCCGAGCACCCGGTAGGCGATTCCGAAGAGACGGTTCCGGTGCTGCACGAACACGGAAGCAGCCTCTTCGAGGTCACTCGTCGTGGGGGACGGCTCGAGATCCATGGTCCTGCGGTCTCCGTTCCTCCGGTTGCGACTGTCCAGGGCCCTTCTGATGGATCCGCGTGGAACGCCGCGGAGATCCGTCAGTTGGGCCCTGGGGGCGTGACCACGTGGCGACCACGTGGGGCGGCTGGCACATAAGACAAGGGTCGGCCCGGTTTTGTGACAGGGGTGGGGCAGCGGAATGTTGCGACCGACTCCACGACGGCCGGCCTCGGCCGGCGTGGAGCGCTGCGGTAGTGGCGCATCTCAGCTCGGTGCAGCGGGCTCTCAGTGCCTTTGAACCCCTGGTCGAGACCCTCGACAGCGAAAGCATCAACGGTGTTCGCAGCACCATTGGTGCCGGGCCGCAGGTGGTGCGCGCAGTCCTGCGGCGCTGGTGGTTCAACGCATCGTCTCCACGATCACAATGCACAGACCGATCATCGTCACGGTGATCAGGGTCATCGCGGTGAGCGTGCCTCTCAGCCATCGCCGGATGCGGACACGGTGTTGCTCCTCCACCACGCTGATGCTGCCGGCAATGTGCTCCGTCACCATGCGGGCAACGTATGTCTGCTCCTCGAGATACCACCGCTCGATATCCGTCTTCTGCTCCCGGGTCAGCCCCGGCGCCCGCGCGGTGAACTCCGCCACGCGCCGGTGTGCCGCTTGCAGATGGGATTTCTGGTAGAGGAAGTTCTCGATGTCGACCAGGCCGCGTTTGGCTTCACTCGCGTCCATGGCGCCGGGAGACCTCAACCGCTTCATGGAGAATCCCTTCCCTCACGTGGAGGCTGTCTTTGAAAAGCCGCGAGGACATCGACACGGCATCGTCTGGGTGCGGCCTTCACCTCATTTGGACCGGACAGCGCGCCCGTCTGTGACACACACCGTTGATCGCAGCCCTGGGTGTCACATCCGCGCCTCATGCCCGGTCATACGAGTGGCGCTGCACGAGTGGAACTCGGCCCTCCTGCATCAACCGCGGTGCCTCGACGAGACGATCCGCTCCGGAGAGGAATGAAGCGATGACGACGCTGGACGGGCAACCCTCGAGGGAGGTCGCGCGCGCGGACACCGTGGTGCAGGCACCCTCCAGTGAATCGGGCGCCCATCGGCAGACTCCCGCCCAGGTGGCTGAACGGCTCGGCGTCGACCCGGGGGTGGGCCTGAGCACACGGCAGGTCTCCGAGCGAATGGCGGTCCACGGCGCCAATCGGCTGTCCGAACCGGCCCGACGCCCGGAGTGGCTGAAGTTCCTTGATCAGTTCCGCAACGGGCTCATCGTCATCCTGCTGGTCGCCGCCGTGGTGGCCGGCGCCATCGGTGACCTCAGGGATGCCCTGGTGATCACCGTCGTTCTGCTGATCAACGCCGTACTCGGATATGGGCAGGAGCGACGCGCCGAGCGCAGTCTGGAGGCGCTGCGCCGCATGCTCGTGCCCACGGCGAAGGTTCGCCGCGACGGTACGGAGCAGGTGGTGGAGGCACAACTCCTCGTGCCAGGAGACGTGGTCCTGCTGGAGGCCGGTGACCGCGTACCGGCCGACGGCCGGCTGACCGTCGCCGAGTCGGTCGAGGTGGCCGAGGCCGCACTGACCGGTGAGTCCCAGCCGGTCGCCAAGAGCGTGACGGCCGTCGACCACACCTCGACCGCCCCGGTGGCACTGGCCGAGCGCACCAGCGTGCTGTTCATGAACACCGCACTGACCCGGGGCCGTGCCGAAATGATCGTCACGGCCACCGGAATGCGCACCGAACTCGGCGCCATCGCCGAGGCGTTGCGCACCGGGACGGAGCCGCCGAGCCCGCTCCAGGTCCAACTGGACAGCCTCGGCCGGCGGCTGGCACTGCTGAGCGGAGTCGCGGTCGTCGCTTATGCCCTGAGCGCATTGGTCGGCGGCGAGTCGCTCGCGGATGTCGCGCTGCAGGCCGTGGCTCTGGCCGTCGCAGCGATCCCCGAAGGGTTGCCCGCCGTGCTGGCTCTGACGCTGGCACTCGGCGTGCACCGCATGGCCCGGCGTGGTGCCATCGTCAAACGACTGGCCTCGGTGGAGTCGCTGGGTGCGGCGACGGTCGTGTGCAGCGACAAGACCGGCACGCTCACCCTCAACGAGATGACCGCGCGGACCCTGTGGACCGCGGGCAGGCTCTACGACGTCAGCGGGGAGGGGTACGGGACGGCGGGCGCCATCCGCGTCCCCGGCGCGGATGACACGTCTCCCACCGACGATCTCCGTGACGCGGTGCTTCCCTTCGCCCTGTGCAACGACGCACACGTGACCGACGGCTACTTCGTCGGAGACCCGACAGAGGCCGCACTGGTCGTCCTGGCGGCCAAGGCCGGTGTGGACGCCGACCAGTCGCGTACGGAGCTGCCCCGCGCTGGCGAACTGCCCTTCGACGGGGCCACCAAGTACATGGCCGTCTTCCACACCGCGCCCGACGGCCGTGCCCGCGTCCACGTCAAGGGCGCGGTCGACGTCCTGCTGGGCATGTGCACCCACGTCCTTACCCAGGACGGTGTGCGCGTCCTCGACGAAGGGCACAGGGACGAGATCCTCGCCGTGACGGGGCAGTTCGGCAGCGCCGGCCTACGGGTGCTGGGCGCGGCCACCGCCCTGATGGACGGCATGCCGAGCGAGTTCACCCCGGACGCGCTGCCCGGCCTGACCCTGGTGGCGGTCGCCGGGATCGCCGATCCGCCCCGCCCGCAGGCACGGGACGCGATGGCGTTGTGCCGCACGGCAGGAGTGGCCGTCAAGATGATCACCGGTGATCATGCCGACACGGCGGCGGCCATCGCCCGCGAGCTGGGCATCGACGGCGATGTCGTGACGGGCGCCGAACTGGACCGGATGACGGAGGAACAACTCTCCCAACGCATCGACGACATCGGTGTGTTCGCCCGAGTCGCCCCGGAACACAAGGTTGTGATCGTACGAACGTTGGCGAACCGGGGACACATCGTCGCCATGACCGGTGACGGTGTCAACGACGCGGCGGCGCTCCGGGCCGCCCACATCGGCGTGGCCATGGGCATCACCGGCACGGACGTGGCCAAGGAAGCCGCCGATGTGGTCCTCACCGACGACGACTTCTCCACGATCGTGCGGGCAATCGGCGAAGGACGGGCCATCTACGTCAACATCGTCAAGTTCGTACGCTTCCAGTTGTCCACCAACATCGGCGCGATTCTGACGTTGCTCAGTGCTTCCCTCGTCGGTCTGCCCTCCCCGCTCACCGCGGCCCAACTGCTGTGGGTCAACATCATCATGGACGGTCCGCCCGCGATGGCCCTGGCCGTCGACCCTGCCCGTGACGACGTGATGCGCCGCCCGCCACGCGACCCGCGTGAGCGGATCCTGGACGCCCGCAGGCTCCTCTCCATCGGCTGGACCGGTGCGGTCATGGCCATGGGTACCGTGACGCTCCTGGCCGTCGCCCGCTCGTACGTCGCCCCGGACACCGCACTGACCTTGGCCTTCACCACGTTTGTGCTGTTCCAGTTGGTCAACGCTCTGTGCGTCCGCGCGGACGACGGCCCACTGCTGGGCCGACACCAGCTCCGCAACCGCGCGCTGTGGCTGTGCCTGGCCGGCGTCCTCGTCGTTCAGGTCGCCGCAGTCCACCTGCCGTGGGCACACACGGTCTTCGGGACCGTGCCGTTGACCGCGACCCAATGGGCCCTGTGCCTGGGCATAGCGTCCACCGTGCTCCTCGCCGAACTCGTCCTGCGCGCCGTACGCTCGGCGCTGCGCGGGACAGGCGTGCGGGCCTGACGGCAACGCGTCGGACTCGGAGGCACCCGGGGGTCGGTGCATCGGGCCGCACAGGCGGGCGACTGCGCATGCCGGCCTGCGCGGACTGGTCATGTGGCCGTGTGGTCGCCTGCCTGGCTCGCGTCCGAGCGCTGCACATTGCCGCTCGTGACGAACGCGTCCCGTGGGTGCTGAACGGAGGCGAGGGAGACGAAGTCCCGGCCGAACAGGGCCGCGGTGAGCCACACCGTGAGAACGCGGACCTTGCGTTCCCAGGTGGGCACCGCCAGGACGTGATAGCCCCGGTGCATCAGCCAGGCGGCAACGCCCTTGATGACGATGCTCTTGTACTGGAAGATGCCGCGCCCCAGCCCCAGCGTCGCCACCACTCCGAGACTGCTGTGGCGGTAGTTCCGGATTCTGCCCCCGTGCAGGCCGGCCGCGATGTTCTTCGCGAGGCGCTTGCCCTGCCGTACGGCGTGCTGGGCGTTCGGCACCGTACGTGCCCCGGGTAGCGGCGAGGCCAGGTCCGGAACGGCCGCGTCGTCCCCGGCAGCCCACACCTCCGGCACGAGCTCGGTGTCGGTGCCCACGCGAAGATCGGGCCGGACCACAAGCAGGCCCCGCTCGTCAACCGGCAGGTCCGTGTGGTTGTGCACAACCGGGTTCGAGGCGTTGCCCGCGGTCCAGACGATCAGTTCCGAATCGAACTCCTCTCCACTGGAGAGCACGACACGCCCGTCCAAAGTGGAGACGAGTTGCGTGTTCAGGTGCACATGCGCGCCACGGCGTTCCAAGGAGCGCACCACCCACGCACCCGGCCCGTCGCTCACCTCCGGCAGAATACGATCCCGGGCCTCGACCAGATGGAACGACAGGTCCTCGAAGCTCAGTTCCGGGTAGAACCTGAGCATCGCGGTCGCCAGCGACAGCAGTTCACCGAAGCCCTCGACACCGGTGAACCCGCCGCCCACGAAAGTGACGGTGAGCAGCCTTCGCCGCTCGGCGCCGGGTGGCAGCGACGCCGCTTGGTCGAACGCGGTCAGCAGGCGGTCCCGGATGGCTACCGCTTCCTCCACGTGCTTCAGACCTATGGCCTGCTCCGCCAGACCGGGTATGGGGAACGTCCGTGTCACAGCCCCGGCGGTGACGACGAGAGTGTCGTAGCGCAGTTCGTAGTCGCTTCCGTCCACTGGCCGGACGGTGACCGTCCGGTCCACGTGACGGATTTCCGTCACGCTTCCCGCGATCAGCCGGGTCCTGCGCAGATGACGCCGCAACGAGACGGCGGCGTGACGCGCCTCGACCGAACCAGCCGTCACCTCCGGCAGGAAGGGCTGGTACGTCATGTACGGGCGCGGGTCGACGACCGTCACCCGCGCCTCGCCTGCCCGCAATTGCTTCTCCAGGCCCCACGCAGTGTAGAAGCCCGCATAGCCACCACCGACGATCAGGATCTCACTCATGGTTCCTCTGCTCCCTGTCTGTCTGTCACTGAGACAAGACAGAGCGCCATGGTGTGACAGTCCCGGCACATCCGCTGCGGGTCGGCACAACCGCACCTGTCAAGTCCGTGTGGCAGGGAGCGACCGGACTGTACGAACGCGCCGAGCGCCGACCTGACGAGCCCGACGCACTGGACTACCCGCAGGTGCTCGTCGAACACGGCTGGGCTGCTTTTCAACGCTGTTGACCGCATGACCGACGACTGATCGCGGCCCAGATAGGCCGGCGGTCGCCGCGCCCGCAACGTTCTGCGGGTCACACCAGACGTCGATCTGCCGCCCGCCTGTCACGCAACGTGCCTACGGCAGCGCCGTGAACGGACAGGGAACACAACTCGCGGGCGTGAGGGACGGCCTTCTCCAGCTCGGGTCGCTTGGCTCGTCAGCGGTCCAACGAGTCCCAGAAGTCGGTGAGCACCCGGGCGCCACGGCCGGGGTCCTGGGTCATCCACCAGTGGCCGAGCCCGTCGAGCCTCGCGATGTCGGCGCCGGCCAGCCGCGCGGTACGGGACCGCTGTTCGTCGGTCCCGGCCAAGAGGTCCTCGGTGGCGAGCAGGGCGAGGCCCGGCCGCTGCGCCGCGCGTTCGAGGTTGCGGCCCAGTTCGACCATCACCGGTTGGGCGGCTGATCGGTAGAGCGCGTGTGCGGCCTGCCCCATCGCCTCGTCCTGGCCTACCGCGACCCGCTTCGCCACCGGCTCGCTCATGCCGAACTTCACGAGCATCGCGACCCGCATCGCGGGGTCCGGGCCGAGCGGGACGGCGGGGTCCGGTCCCGTGCTCTCCGGCGCCTGCTGACTCAGGGCGAAGTCGTGCCACACGTAGTCCGGGTCGAACAGGCCG
Source organism: Streptomyces sp. NPDC050988 (assembly GCF_044456225.1). Lineage (NCBI taxonomy): Bacteria > Bacillati > Actinomycetota > Actinomycetes > Kitasatosporales > Streptomycetaceae > Streptomyces > Streptomyces sp. NPDC050988. The sequence goes on from NZ_JBITFQ010000002.1 coordinate 87,823, forward strand.
ATCACATCGCTGACCCAGCTGCGTACGAGGTCCGGGCGGGCCATCACCGCATTGAGGGCGTGTGCCCCGCCCCAGTCGTGCCCGACCAGGTCGACGGGCTCGGCGAAACGCTCCAACTCGTCGATGAGCCAGTCCCGGTAGTCACCGACGGTCGCGCCGAACCCTGTCGGCAAGGGCGCCCCGAAACCGGGCGGGGACAGGCGGATCGGGCCGGGTCGAGCGGGAGCGATGCGTTCGAGCTCGACGAGCAGCGGCTCCCAGACCTCCGGCGTCTCAGGAAAGCCGTGGACGAAAACGGTTGGCATGGCGGGAGCTCCGTTCATGTGGGTCGCGATCAATTTCGCGACCGACTGGATGACTGACCAGATGACCAATCTGGTCAGTGAGTATAGTCTGAGGGCATGAAGACGAACACCACCCCGCGACAGCGGGCTCTTGTAGTCGGACTCGGCGTCAGCGGAACCGCCTCCGCGCTGCGGCTTCACAAGGCGGGCTGGGACGTTGCCGTCCTGGAGAAGGCAGCCGAACGCCGCCGCGGCGGGTACTTCCTCACCCTCTTCGGCACCGGGATCACCGCGGCAGAGCGCCTGGGCATCGAGGTCCCGGACCGCTTTTCGGAGGACATCGCCTACTACAACGTCGATCGCGCGGGCCGGCGGCGGCGCGGCATGGGCTTCGCCGAGGCCGTAGCCGGCGAGTCACGCCCGGTTGTGCGCGGCGACGTCGAGCAGGCCGCGTTCGACGCCCTGCCCGGGGACGTGGAGATCCGGTACTCGTCCGTTCCGGTCGCGCTGCGCCAGGACGCGGAAGGCGTGCAGGTCGACATCGAGAACCGGGCCGCGGGGACGGTGACCACCGAACGGTTCGACCTCGTGGTCGGGGCCGACGGCCTGCGCTCGACCGTGCGCCGACGGGCGTTCGGGCCCGATGAAGGCCGCATCCACCGCCTCGGCTACATGCTCGCGGCGTGCGCCCTGCCCAGCTCGGTCCCCGGTTTCCGGGGCACGGACGGAATCGTCATGTCCGAGCTGGGCCGGTCGGCATGGGTGTTCGCCTTCGCCGACCGGCCACCGACGGTGCTGTTCAACTACCGGACCGACGATGTGGACGGCGAGTTCACCCGGCCCGCCATCGATTCGCTGCGGGCGGTGTTCGGACCGGAGCCCACGGGCTCAACGCTCGGCTGGCTGCTCGACCGGTTCGAGCAGGCACCGGACCACCTGTTCGACACCGCCGAGCAGGTACGGCTCGACACATGGCACCAGGGCAGGGTGGTGCTCGTCGGTGACTCGGCGTGGTGCCTGACCCTCTACTCCGGGATGGGGGCCTCCAGCGGGCTGGCCGGGGCCGACATGCTGGGCACGATGCTGGAGCGGTATCCCGGGGACGTGCCGCGGGCGCTGCGGGCCTGGGAGGCGAAACTCCGCCCCTTCATCGAGTTCCACCAGGAGACCGGCATAGCCATGCGCAAGCTCTTCGTCCCGGCCGACCACACCGAGTACCAGATCCGGTCCCTCTTCGACCACGTGGTGGGGACGACGGTCGGCAGAACGGTCATCTCGAAGCTGGAGCACCGCAGCAAGGCTTCGCGGATGAAGACGGTCGACATCGGCCTGACGTGACCCGCCCCTGGAGCCCGCCGCACGGTCGGCTCACCTCCGTGAACCCCCGTGACATCATGCTGCCGAAGAGCGAACGGGAGGACACACCACGGTGAGCCGGCTGATCGAACACGACTCCGTCAAGGCGGCCAGAATCCTCGACAGCGCGCGCGAGCTGGTCCTCGAACACGGCGTCCGCAAGGTGACCATCGCCGAGATCGCCGCGGCAGCGGGCGTGGGCAAGGGCACGGTCTACCTGTACTGGGAAACCAAGGAAGACCTGTTCGTGGGGCTGGCCGCACGCGAGGTACTGGCCTGGATCAAGACCGTCAACAACCAGATCGCCCAGGACCCGCAGTCCATCCTGCCCCGCCGTCTCGCTCCGCTGCTTATCCGTACGACACTGAGCAACCCGTGGCTGCGGTGGCTCCAGAGCGACGACAGCGCCATGCGGCAGCTGCTCCACCGCCCCGCCGACCAAGAGCGCTTCGCCGAGGCCACCACGAGCGCGATGGGCAACGCGGTCCTGACGGTCCTTCGCGACCACGGGATCGTGCGCGACGATCTCCCGCTGCCCCGGCAGATGTACGCCCTGCACGCCGTGCTGGTCGGGTTCGTCACCGTCATGAACAACGCCGATGTCGCAGGCCCGCTCAGCATCGACGATCCCGAATCCGCCCTGGCCGACACCGTCCAACTGCTGCTCGAACGGCCTCGCGACCCCGCCGCACACGATGTCGCCAAGGCCGCGCAGGCGGTGCAGGCCCGGTTCACCGAGATTCACGACAACCTCCTGGGACTTGTTGCGTCGGGCGCCGCCGGAACCAGATGACCCGGGTCCTCAAGGCCGTGCCGTTCAGCTATGGATCAGCCGACGCGGCGCAGGGCCGGGCTGCGTGCCTCCGTGCCGCGTGGCACGAAACGCACCAGGCGCGGCAAGGCGGCGAAACGACCGGGGACGCCAGGTCATGCTCAAGGACGAGCCGGCATCCCTGCGCCTTCCGCGCTTCAACGTCGCGATCGCATTGTTCTGCCAGTCGTAGTCCGCCCACGCCTCCGCAGGCACGTTCACCTGCTGGGCCACGTACTCGACCGCGGCGTCCGGCATCTCCTTGGCCGACTCCGAGAACCGGGCCTCCGCCTCAAAGAACTTCAGCAGCAGCGCGAACCCAAGCCGGATCGCCCCCGGTCACGGCCGCAGCGCCGCCTTCCGGCTCAGGCTGTCGCCCGCGCGGCCACCACCGAGCCGTGTCAGGGCGACTACAGCGAGCTGGGTCCCACTCGCCCACTCTCGCGACATTCCCCGGCGCCTGCCTGATCTCGTCAGGGCCGCGTTACGCCACTCGCGGCGGAAGGGGCGGCGTTCCCACCGCACCTCACGTGTGCTACGTCACATCCGCAAACTGTCACACCGGATGCGCGGCTGGTGTCTCTATGCCGAGTGCACAAACACCAGGGAGACATGATGAACGGGAACGTCGAGGTAGTCGTGATCGGCGGCGGGTACGGGGGCGTGACGGCGGCCAACAGCCTGGCGCGGCGCGATGGCGTGTCCGTGACCGTGGTCAATCCGCGTCCCGAGTTCGTCGAGCGGATCCGCCTGCACCAGCGCGTGACCGGTTCCGATGACGCGACCGAGGGCTTCGGGAGGGTCATGGGCGGAAACGTCCGGCTGGTGGTCGACACCGCGACCCGGATCGACGCTGCCGAGCGGCAGGTGTGGCTGGCGGGCGGTGGCACGGTCTCGTACGACTACCTCGTCTACGCGGTGGGCAGCGGCGCCGCCGATCCCGGCGTGCCCGGAGCGGCGGAGTTCGCCTATTGGGTGTCGGACTTCGAAGGCGCGGAACGGCTGCGGTCCGCGCTGGCGGCGGTCCCCGCGACGGCTCCGCTGACCGTGGTCGGGGCCGGCCCGACCGGCCTGGAGACCGCCGCCGAGCTGGCGGAAGCGGGTCGCAAGGTCACCCTGGTCTGCGGCGACGTGCTCGGCCCCTCCCTGCATGCCAGGGTCCGCCGCCCGGTCGCCCGTCGGCTCGCCAAGCTGGGTGTGACCGTCCTCGAAGGTCCCCGTACGCGGGTGACGGAAGTGACGCAGGACGCCGTACGGCTCGGCGACGGCCGTGAACTGCCCAGCGCGGTGACGATCTGGACCGCGGGATTCCGTGTCCCGGACCTGGCCGCCCGGAGCGGGCTGCGCACCGACGCCGCCGGCCGTCTGGTCACCGACGCGACGCTGACCTGTGTTGACGACGAGCGCATCGTCGCCGCCGGGGACGCGGGGGTGATGCCGGACCATCCGTTCCGGATGAGCTGCCAGGCGGCCGTGCAGCTGGGCCCGGCGGCCGCCGCCACGATTCTGCGCCGGATCGCGGGGAAGACACCCTCTCCCGTCCGGATGTTCTTCGCCGGGCAGTGCCTCAGCCTCGGCCGGGACGAGGGCGTCACCCAGTTCTCCTACCCGAACGACACGGTGAACGCGCTCCACATCGGCGGGCGGCCCGGGGCAGGCGTCAAGGAGATCGCCTGCAAGTTCACCCTCAACAAGTTGGTGTCCGGGGCACGCAAGGCCAGTTCCCGCGCATCCCACGGCAACAGCACCGACCGCCCGGATTCGCCTCGGCCGGAACACCGCACGACCCCGTCCAACACCCGACCCGCGGCCTAGCTGCCAAGACCCTTCCTCGGGCCGGACCGACCGCTCCGGCCCACGAGGGATTGAGCCGGAGCGACAAGCACACAACGCCGCGGCCTCGTATGACAGGGCCGGGCGCCGCGACTCCATTCCCACCAGCCCGCTCACCCTGCGTGGCCTGACAGGCGGGGAGGCTGCTGCCGACGACCCCGCCACCAGACCGGGTACACATGCACGGCCTGCCTCCGGGAGGTGGGGCCGACCGCGAGAGAGCGAAGCGCACGCCATGAACGACCACGTCACCGACCCCGCGACGGAGGCCTTCGTCGCCCACCGCAACCTGCTGTTCACCGTCGCCTACGAGATGCTCGGTTCGGCGGCGGACGCCGAGGACGTCCTCCAGGAGACCTGGCTGCGATGGGTCAAGGCCGACCTGGCGCAGGTGCGGGACCAGCGCGCCTACCTCGTGCGGATCACGACCCGGCAGGCACTCAACCGGCTGCGCACCCTCAAACGGCGCAAGGAGGCCTACGTGGGCCCATGGCTGCCCGAACCGCTGCTCACCACGCCCGACGTGGCCGAGGACGTCGAACTGTCCGAGAACCTGTCGCTGGCCCTCATGTACATCTTCGAGACCCTCTCACCGACCGAACGCGCCGTCTTCGTACTGCGCGAGGTCTTCGACTTCGGCTACGACGACATCGCGGCCGCGATCGGCAAGAGCCCCGCCGCCGCACGCCAGATCGCCTACCGCGCACGCCAGTACGTCGACGCCCGCCGACCGCGCACACCGGCTTCCCCGGAAGAGGCCCGGGCGGCGTCGAACTCGTTCCGGCGCGCGCTGGAAACCGGGGATCTGCAGGGGCTGCTGGACGTACTCGCCCCGGACGTCGTCTTCGTCAGCGACGGCGGCGGCCTCAGACTGGCGGCCCTGCGACCGGTCGTCGGCGCCGACAAGGTGCTCCGCTACATGGCCGGCAGCATCGACAAGGCAGGCGCCACCTTCAGCAGCGAGCCCACGACGGTCAACGGCAACCCCGGCCTCATCCTGCGCCTGGGCGGCGTGATCGACGGCGTGCTGGCCTTCACGGTGGACAACGCCCGCGTCACCGGCCTCTACTACGTCCGCAACCCCGAAAAACTCACCCGCGTCGAGTCGGAAACCCCCCTCGCCTCCCACTGACCGTCACTCCCCCACGACACGGCCGACCGACTTGTGCAAGCACGACCCGCTTGCCCAGATCACCGTTGGCTTCGGTACCTCGGTGGGCACCGCTCACGCCAGCACCACCGCGGTGATCAGCCTGCTCGCTGACCGTGCACCGGGCCTGCTCAAGGTGCTGCACGAGAGCGATCCCGACCACGTCCTGCTCGATGGAACGCTCGGGGAGTGCGACCGCCTGGGCGGCGGCCGGCCGACTACTCCGCCAAGCACCGCCGCCATGGCGTGAACGTGCAGTTGGTGACCGATCTTGATGGCCGCCTGCTGTGGATCTCTCCCGCGCTGCCCGGCCGCGCACGACCTGCCCGCGGCCCGCACCCACCGGATCATCCGGATCATCCGGATCTGCGAACGCCAAGGCGTCCCGGTCCTCGCCGACCGCGCCTACATGGGAGCGGGCCCGTGGGTGGCGACGCCCCTCCGGCGCCCGCCGGGCCGCAACCTCACGCCACCCAGCAAACCGTCAAACCGCGCGCTGCCCGCAACGCTGGCACTGGTCGAGCGCGGCGTCGCACGGCTCAAGTCATGGCGGATCTTCCGCAGGGCGGAATGCAGCCTGCCTCGAATGTCGTCAACTTCCCAGGCCGTCCTCACCCTGGAGCGACAACTCTGAAAGTGCGCACTGTCCTCGTAAAGCCCTGCGGTGGATCCCGCTTGCCTCGGCCGATCCGCGGGCGCCGTGATCAGGACACGTACTACCATACCGATCGAAGTATCCTGACAGGGGAGACGCCATGGCGAGGAGCGGTTCGAGTGCCGGACTCCTCGGGAGGCAGAACGAGTGCCGGGTTCTCGACGACCTCTTGACAGGCGCCAGGGCTGGGCGGAGCGGGGTCTTGGTCCTGCGCGGTGAGGCAGGGATCGGGAAGACCGAGCTGTTGAGGTACCTCCTCGATCGTGCCGCTGGATGCCGCACCGTCAGGGTGGCCGGCGTCCAGTCCGAGATGGAGCTCTCCTACGCCGGCCTGCACCAGCTCTGCGCCCCACTGCTGGCCGACCTCGACAATCTCCCCGTACCTCAGCGCGACGCGCTAGGCACGGCGTTCGGTCTGCGCGCCGGCGATGCGCCCGACCGGTTCCTCGTGGGCCTGGCCACTCTGAGCCTCCTCGCGGACGCCGGAGGAAACCAGCCGCTGGTCTGCATCATCGATGACGCACAGTGGCTGGATCGCGCGTCCGCACTGACCTTGGAGTTCGTCGCCCGGCGGCTGCTCGCGGAATCGATTCTGCTCGTCTTCGCCGTCCGCGAGCCCAGCGTCGGCGAGGCTCTTGGCAGCCTGCCCGAACTGCCCGTCACGGGGCTGACCGAGCGTGACTCCCAAACACTCCTCGACTCGGCCGTTACCGGGCCGCTCGATGAGCGGGTGCGCGACCGCATCGTCGCGGAGTCGCGCGGTAACCCGCTGGCACTGCTCGAGCTGCCTCGCGGGTTGACCGCGGCGGACATGGCCGGCGGCTTCGCGCGTCCGGATGCATGGCCGTTGTCGAGCCAGATCGAGCAGGGTTTCCTCCGCCGTGTCCAGGCGCTTCCGGCCGAGACGCAACGCCTGCTGTTCACCGCAGCCGCCGAGCCGATGGGCGACGTGACGTTGTTGAGGCGTGCGGCCGAGCAGTTGGGGATCGACGTGGACGCCGCTGCGTCGCACGCCGACGCAGCGGAGCTGCTCACACTCGGCACCCGGGTGCGGTTCCGGCACCCGCTGGTGCGCTCGGCGGCCTATCGCGCGGCGGGCCCGAACGACCGTCGCGAGGTACACAAGGCGCTGGCTGACGCGACCGATGCTCAGCTCGATCCCGATCGTCGGGCCTGGCACCTGGCGCGCGCGGCCTCAGACCATGACGAAACGGTGGCTGCCGAGCTGGAGCGTTCGGCGGACCGGGCGCAGGCGCGCGGCGGGATTGCGGCGGCGGCGGCGTTCCTCGATCAAGCTGCTGAGCTGACGCCCGATCCCGCACGACGTGCGCAGCGCACAGTGGATGCTGCACAGGCAAAGCTCCGCGCCGGTGCGTTTGAGCCAGCGGTTGCTCTCCTCGCCACTGCGGAGGCCGGCCCCCTCGACGAGCTCGGACGCGCGCGGATCGATGTACTGCATGCCCAGATCGCGTTCGCGCAGGGCCACGGCAGTGAGGCTCCTCCGCTGCTGCTGGCCGCCGCTCGCCGGCTCGAGCAGCTCGACGTGGCGCTCGCTCGTGATACCTACTTGGAAACAGTCTCGGCGGTGATATTCGCCGGCCACCTGGCGCGCAGCCCCGGGTGGCGGGAGGTCGGCGAGGCGGCTCGCGGGGCGCCGCCGCAGCTGCTGCGCGCGCCCGACATGCTGCTGGATGCCCTTGCCGTGCGTCTCACCGACGGCTACGCGGCCTCGACGCCGTTGATCGAGCGAGTCCTCGGGGCGTTCTGTGACGAGGACGTCTCCGTCCAGGACTCGCTGCGCTGGCTCCTGCTTGCCGGGATCATCGCGGCGGATCTATGGGACCACGAGCGCTGGCACACAGTCGCAGCCCGTCACGTGGCGATCGCCCGTGAGGCCGGCGCACTCAGCGAGCTGCCCCTTGCGCTCGACTCCTTCGCCGTCGTGCACGTCTTCGCCGGCGAGCTCCCGGCGGCGACGTCGCTGATCGAGGAGGCAAGAACGGTGAGTGCGGCGATCGGGAGCAACCAGCCGCCCTTCGGGGCGCTCGCATTGGCTGCCGTTCGTGGTCGCGAGCGCGAGGCACGCACGCTGATCGACGCCACGATCAGCGAGTCCGTGCCGCGTGGCCAGGGGCTCGGAGTTACCGTCGCGCACTCCCACCACGCGGTGCTCTGCAACGGCCTCGCCCAATACGAGGTCGCTCTGGCCGCGGCCCAAGCAGCAGCCGCCCACCAGTGGGAGTTCGGCGCGCCGCGATGGGGCTTGGCCGAGCTGGTCGAGGCGGCCGTACGTAGCGGCGCGCCCGGGCTGGCGACCGACGCGCTCGACCAACTCTCGGAGACGACACGAGCCAGCGGCACCGACTGGGCGCTCGGTATCGAAGCGCGCTCGCGCGCCCTACTGAGCGAGGGGGACGCCGCGGAGCGGCTCTACCGTGAGGCGATCGAGCGCCTCGCCCGGACCCGGGTCCGCGTGGAGCTGGCCCGCACACACCTCTTGCACGGCGAGTGGCTGCGCCGCGAGAACCGACGCGTCGATGCCCGCGCCCAACTGGGCGTCGCACACGAGATGTTCAGCCAGATCGGGGCCGAGGCGTTCGCCGAACGCGCGCGAAGCGAGCTGCAAGCCACGGGTGCGACGGTTCGGAAACGGACCCTCGCGACGCACACGGCCCTCACTCCTCAGGAAGCACAGATCGCTCGACTTGCCAGCGATGGGCTCACCAATCCCGAGATCGGCGCCCGGTTGTTCCTCAGCCGGCACACGGTCGAGTGGCACCTTCGCAAGGTGTTCTCGAAGCTGGGCATTGCCTCCCGCAAGGAGATCCACACCAGGTCGCTCGAAGGCGAGGCAACGTCAGCCTAGGCCAGAACGAGCGTCAACTGAGCGTCATTTCAACATCAAGACATCGCCCGTAACACCCACACCGCACAAATACCCAGACACAAAGCCACAGGTCAGAACCCATTAGCCGCCAGTTCAAGGATCAGCACGCACTCCACGTGATGCGTCATCGGAAACACGTGGAGACAATACCGAGGCCCCAACCACCCGTGCCGGCGCCGATTGGGCCCTATGCACTTCACCTCCGCTGAGCGGATCAGGCTATCCGTCACGGCCCGTTTACCGAAACCGGTGATTCGCGGACTATTAGCAGTTCACCGTGTCTCCCCGCTTCCCCACTGCCCCGGAAGCAACTGGACCCGAAAGGCACTGTTGACAGGAGTGCCCAGCCAGAGCGGCGAAACGCCTCACGGCCATGTTCAGTAATTGAGCTGGGCGAAGATTCCTTCGTCGCGCCACGCGGCGTAGTAGGCATAGACGGTGCCGTGGCTCGGGAAGTCGTGCGGGAGGTATTTCCAAGGGATTCCCGTGCGGTTGACGTAGAGGATCGCAATTGAAGATGTCGCGGCGTTCGACTTTCGCTGGCTGCCCGGTTGGTCTGCGGTCGAGCCGGGCTCTTCTCCAGGCCGTCAGCGTCGGCTCGATCAGGGCCCATCGCGCGTCGGACAGGTCGCTAGGGTACGGCTTGCGCTCGCTCACGGCGTAGCGCGATCACGGCAAAGCCGGAAGGCTCGGTTCCGCTGTTCATCAGGCGATTCCGTGGCATCTTCAAACCAGACGGACTTCCGGGCACGGAAGCGAACGAGACGGATGGCCGAGCCTCCGCCCCTGAGAGGGTCATTCGCCGCCTACGGGATGAAAGCCCTCAGAACAGGGCAGCGACGAGAGTCGCGAATAGGGCCTGACCTGCATAAACGCCCTCTGAAAGCTCATACCGACGCACCACGACGAGCGCGACCCCTCATCACTTGATCACCCCTGAAGACGACCCCAGACCACGCAGGGACCTGACGATGCTGCAGGCACCACCAACTTGCAGCGTCTTGGCCCCGTCTGGGACAGGGAGTGCGCACGTCATGGTCTGGTCCCCGGCCGGCGCCCTGCCCCGATCCCCGCCGTGTCCGGCTTCGAGAGCTTTGGCGGTGCGGTGGATGTGGACCGGCTCGCTGCCGCGGTGTTCCAGCCGGATACGTCGAGAAGAGTCATCTCATGTGGATCGGTAGTCTGGCGGTCGTGGTTTCGATCGTTGAGCAGCTGGCGCCGGATGAGTTGTGGGAGCTGTTTCAGCGGGTGGTCCCGGAGTCTCCCTCACGCCCTCAGGCAGGCGGCCGGCGTCGGCACGGGAACCGGGACCAGGAGGTGCTGGCTGCGATCGTGTTCGTGGCCACGTCGGGCTGTACGCCGATCGGACGGGTACGGCTTGCCGTTTGATGTTCAAGTGCTGGTTCTCGGCAGGTTATGTCAGGGAGCGTCAGTGACAAGCCGGCTCACCATACATTCAAGTCATGTCTGATCACTCGGAGTCCGCCTCACGTCCTGTTACTTCCTCGGGCCCCTTGAAGCCCTCCGTCCTCTCCCGCCGTGGTGTTCTGCGCGCCGCGGCGGCTGTCGGAGCGTTAGGCACCCCGCTTGGCGCCGTCATGGCCGGGGCCTCCCCTGCCGCTGCGGCGCCCGCCATCGTTCCGAGCGCCGCACCCGAACTACCCGCCGGGCTCGTGCCCTACCTCTCTCCCTACATCAACTGGTCCGGCGAGATCACCCACGGCGGGCTGTGGGCCTGCGCGCCCCGCACGGGGCAGGACCTCGCCGACCTCGCCAACTGGGCTCATGCAAACGGCTGGCGGCTGCGTCCTCGGGGTAAGTCGCACAACTGGTCGCCCCTGACCCTGACTTCGGCCACCGAGCCCGACGCACAGGTCCTCCTGTTGGACACCACCGAGCACCTGACGCGCGTGGAACTCACCACCCCGCCCCCCGGTGCCCCCGGCGCGGTGCGGGCCCAGGCCGGAGTGACCCTCGAAACGCTCATGGCCTTCCTCGCCGACCACGGACTGGGCGTCACCAACACCCCCGCCCCTGGGGAGTTGACCCTGGGCGGCACACTGGCCATCGATGCCCATGGCACCAGCGTCCCCGCGGACGGCGAGTCCGCCCGTCCCGGCCACACCTACGGCAGCCTCAGCAACCTCGTCCTGTCCCTCACCGCCGTCGTCTGGGACTCCGCCCGGAACGCCTACGTCGTGAAGACCTTCCACCGAGGAACCGACCAGGAGTGCGAGGCGCTGGCCACCCACCTTGGGCGCGGCCTCATCGTGGAGGCCGAGCTCCAGGTCGGCGAGGACAGCCCGCTGCGCTGCCAGAGCCGCGTCGACCTCACCGCCGACGAGCTGTTCGCCGCCCCGGGCAGCGCCCTCGCCACCCGGGGAAACACCTTCGCGGATTTCATGGCGGAGTCGGGGCGAGTGGAGACGATCTGGTTCGCCTTCACCGACCGGCCCTGGCTCAAGGTGTGGAGTCTCAGCCCCGAGCGCCCGGCCACCTCCAGGCCGGTGCACGCCCCGTACAACTACCCGTTCAGCGACGTCGTCCCAACCCCGGTCTCCCGACTGGCCGGGCTTCTCGTCGCGGGCTCCTGGCATCTCGCGCCGGTTCTCGGTGCCGCGCAGTACACAGTGGCGGCGACCGGACTGACCGCCACCGTCGCGAAGGACTTGTGGGGTCCCTCGTACACGCTCCAGTTCTACTTGCGCCCCACGACACTGCGTGAGACCGCCAACGGGTACGGGATCCTCACCCGCCGCGCCGATGTCCAGCGCGTCGTCTCCGAGTTCGCCGGTTACTACCGGCAACGGCTGGCGGCCTGGGCAGCGGTGGGCAGATTCCCGATCAACGGGCAGGTGGAAATCAGAGTCAGCGGCCTCGACCAGCCCGACGACTCCGCGGCGCCCGGCGCCCGCCCGCCACTGCTCTCCGTCGTGCGCCCGCACCCCGACCACGCGGAGTACGACTGCGTGGTGTGGGTGGACGTACTGACCCAGCCCACCTCCCCCGGAGCCCACGAGTTCTACCGGGAACTGGAGCAATTTCTCATGAGCACCTTCGACGGCGGCTACGCGCTCACGCGCGTCGAGTGGTCCAAGGGCTGGGGCTATACCGATACGGCAGCCTGGGCCGACGAGCAGATCACCGAGTCCGCGGTGCCCGCTTCGTACGGCGCCGGGCAGTGGTCCGAAGCCGTCTCCATCCTGGACCGGCTCGATCCCCACCGGGTCTTCGGAAACGGCTTCACGGATCAACTGGTGCGCTACTGAACCTCTTTCATCGTGCGTACTCGAAGGTGAGGAGGCTGTGGACTGCTGCGACCACTCTGCCGATGCGGTCGGTTGAGCATCGGGCTTGTCGTAGCAGCCGCCAGGACTTGAGGCGGGCGAAGGCGCGTTCGCCCGGCGCGCAGATCGCCCGTGACCTCACCCTCTGGATGGCCACCCGCGACTTCCCCGGACGACCCACTCAGCACAACAGCAACTTCTGAAACACGCCCTAGGTGGAAGCCCTGGTCCGCAAGCCCGGAGCATTCCCAGGGCAACCGCCCTCGAACAGGCCCGTTCCGTAGGGAAGTTCACACCGGTCCATGACGCCTGGCGGGAGGCGGCGAAGGCTGCCCACGGCGAGCGGGACGGCACCCCGGGCCCTGATCGAGGTGCTGCTGATGGGCTGGCATGTCCCCCACGATCACCTGGTCGCGGGCCTTGCCTCAGCGTTACGGGCCGGTGCCCTGACCGCAGACGCGGTCGCACTGGAGGCACGGAAGGCTGCCGAAGCCGATGAAGTCGCGGCTCCGGTTGTCCCTGCGGGGCCGGAACAGAGGAACGTGAACTCGCTGACCGAACGGCGCATCAAGGCGGCGCAGTTCCCGCGGGAGAAGTCGCTGCGGGCCTTCGACTTCGAGGCCAACGGGAACGTCGACGCAGCCGTCATTCACACCCTGGCGACCTGCGAGTGGGGCAAGAAGGGCCTGCCGCTCTGCCTGATCGGCGACTCGGGCACCGGCAAGTCCCACCTGTTGATCGCGCTCGGCGCCGAGGCCGCCATGGCCGGCTTTCGGGTCCGCTACACACTCGCCACCAAGCTGGTCCACGAGTTGGGCGAGGCCGCGGACGAGAAGATCCTGACCAAGACCATTGCCCGCTACGGACGCGTCGATCTTCTCTGCATAGATGAGTTGGGCTATATGGAGCTGGACCGCAGGGGCGCTGAGCTGCTGTTCCAGGTCCTGACGGAGCGGGAGGAGAAGAACAGCGTCGCCATCGCTTCCAACGAGTCGTTTGGCGGGTGGACGAGAACGTTCACTGGTCCGCGGCTTTGCGCGGCGATCGTCGACCGGCTCACCTTCGGCGGCAACATCATTGGGACCGGAACCGATTCCTACCGTCTTGCTCAGAAGCGGGCACGGGCCGAACAGGTACAGACTCACTGAAGGCCCCGTGGGAGGTGTCGAGTGACGTCGCGCTGTCCAGGAGAGCCGCGATGCGGGCGATGGTCTGCTCGTTGCCCTCGAAGAGGTGAGCCTGCAGTCCCGCGGCTCGGGCGGCCTCGATGTTGACGTCGTAGTCATCAATGAAGAGACAGTCCGCCGGGCGTACTTCCAAGCGAGCACACGTCATGTCGAAAGCCTGCCGGTCAGGCTTGCAGACACCGATTTCGTGGGAGTAGAGGATCTGCTCGACCAGTTCGTCAAACTGGTACATCGCTGTCTCCAGCTCACGGGCGCCCACAAAGCTGTTGCTGAGGATGCCCAGCCGACAGCGGGATCGCAGCCCGCGGACGTACTCGATCAGCTCCACGTTCGGTGTTCCCAGATACTCCTCCCACAGGTCGGACATGAACGACTCGACCTGCATGGCATCAAGGCTGAGCCGGGCACCGACCTGCGACCGCACCTGCGTCGCGGTGATCGTCCCGACGGCCCCGGCCTGCCAGACGTCATCCAGCCGCCGGTCCACGCTCCCCAGGGGCAGTCCAAGCCGCTCGTCCCATTGATGCAGCCACCCGGTCGGGGGTGTGATCTCCAAGACTCCCCCGATGTCGAGAATGACGCAGCGCGATTCCATAAGTGGTCCCCTCAGCCCGTCTCCGGCCGAGCCGAGGGCACGGAGATCGCTGGTCCGGTTGCCCTGCACACTGTCGGCCTTCACCTTCGGGCAAGGTCAAGGCCAGAGGCGCCAGGCCCAACGAGTGGGAATCACTTCACGTCCTGCGACCAGTCACTCAGCTGTTCCAGCGCTATCAGTTCTCAACGACATTTCCGAGCTGTTTGATCGCGAAGTGCTACCAAGAACCATCGACAAATGTTGCTCACTCACGCTTACGAAACCAACTTGCCGTCGGTGCAGGCGAAAGCAGGCGGGTTCGTTGTTTTCTGGCCGGTGAGTCGCAGGAACCGACGCGTGAGTGGTTCACCGACAGCTATGAGTATGGCGGGTTCGCGTCCGAACGAGCTCGGGGCGAGCCGTCCGTCATCGCTACGGTGTGTCTGGCCGGTCGGCGATCTGGATGCCGTGGTCGGAACGGGCTTGACCTTGACGCTGGGTCAACCCTCCATCCTTCCGGGAGGAGCTTCCGCGCAGTCGCCCGGAACAGCTCCGCGAAGGAGGCAGATGACCATGACAGCCCAATCGATCGCTGGTCCGGCGATTCGCGTACAAGGTCTCAAGAAGTCGTACGGGAAGCTCGAAGTGCTGCGCGGTGTGGACTTCGACGTGGTGCCGGGCAGCATCTTCGCCCTGCTCGGTTCCAACGGGGCCGGCAAGACCACAACCGTGAGGATCCTCGCCACGCTCCTGAAGGCCGACGCGGGGGGTGCGAGCGTCAATGGCTTCGACGTCGCCACGCAAGCGGCGAATGTGCGGGAGTCCATCAGTCTCACCGGGCAGTTCGCGGCCGTCGACGAGATCCTCAGCGGTCGCGAGAACCTCGCCCTGGTCGCCAGGCTGCGCCACATCAAGGACCCTGGCGCGACCGCGGATGACCTGCTGAGGCGTTTCTCGCTGAGCGAGGCGGGCGCGCGGAGAGTGTCCACGTATTCGGGTGGGATGCGCCGCCGACTGGACATCGCGATGAGCCTCATCGGGAATTCGCCGGTGATTTTCCTGGACGAGCCGACGGCCGGTCTTGATCCCGAGGCGCGCATCGAGGTGTGGGAGGCGGTCAAGGAGCTCGCCGGCCACGGAACGACAGTGCTGCTCACCACGCAGTATCTGGACGAGGCCGAGCAGCTGGCCGACCGGATCGCGATCCTCCACCAGGGGCGGATCATCGTGAACGGCACCCTCACCGAGCTCAAGCAGCTCTTCCCACCCGCCAAGGTCGAGTACGTCGAGAAGCAGCCGACTCTCGAGGAAGTCTTTCTCGCAGTCATCGGCGGCAGCGACAAGAGCGACGTCACTGGCACGACATCTGGGGGACGAGGATGACCACGTACTTCTTCAACGACACTGCCGCGCTCACGGGGCGGACCCTGCGCCATGTCACACGCAGCATGGACACCATCATCACGACCGCCATCACGCCCGTCGCCATGATGCTGATGTTCGTCTACGTGTTCGGCGGCGCCATCGATACCGGGTCGGTTCCGTACGTGAACTACATGCTGCCCGGCATCCTGCTCATGACCATCGCCTCCGGCATCTCCTACACCGCGTACCGGCTGTTCACCGATGTGAAGAGCGGGATCTTCGAACGATTCCAGTCCATGCCGATCGCGCGGTCGGGTGTGCTGTGGGCCCACGTCGTCACCTCTCTGGTCGCCAACCTGATCGCGCTCGTGCTCGTCGTAGGCGTCGCTGTGCTCATGGGCTTCCGCTCAGGGGCAGGAGTGTCGGCATGGCTCGCGGTCACCGGCATCCTGCTCCTGTTCACCCTGGCGCTGACCTGGCTCGCCGTGATCCCCGGGCTCTCTGCGTCGTCGGTCGAGGGCGCCGGCGCGTTCGCCTACCCCCTCATCTTCCTGCCGTTCGTCAGCTCGGCGTTCGTGCCCACAAAGACGATGCCCGGACCTGTGCGCTGGTTCGCCGAACATCAGCCGGTGACGTCGATCGTCAACACGATCCGCAACCTGTTCGCCCAGCAGCCGGTCGGTGACGACATCTGGACCGCCCTCGCGTGGTGCGTCGGCATCCTCGTCGTGGCGTACGTCTTCGCGATGGCGGCCTATCGCCGGAAGATCGCCTGAGGCAGGCTGAGAGCCATGCTCACCATCAGCCAGCTTGCGGCGTACGCCGGGGTGACGGTGCGGGCGGTACGTCACTACCACCGGATCGGGTTGCTGCCGGAGCCCGAGCGCGACCGGTCCGGATACCGGACCTATGACGCTGTCGCGGTCGGGCGACTGATCCGGATCCGCACCCTCGCAGACGCCGGCGTGCCGTTGGCCCGGGTGCAGGAACTCCTCGCCGCCGGCCCGGAGGAGTTCGCCGGCGGCGTCCAGGAGATCGACAAGGCCCTGCGTGCCGAGATCCGGCGGCTGCAGGACACTCGCAGCCGACTCGCCAGGCTCGCTGCCGGAGAGCACCTGACGCTTCCGCAGAGCGTTGTGGACTACCTCGACCGGCTGCGCGGTCTCGGCGTTGAGGAGCGGTACATCGAGATGGAGCGGGACGCCTGGATCATGATCGCCGCCCAGGTGCCGCATTCGATCGACTCCGTGATCGCCAAGAAGCACGAGGAGCTGGACGACCCCGACATGGTGCAGCTCTACAGCCTTCTCAGCGGGGCACTCGACTGGCCGGCCGACGATCCACGGATCGTCGAGGTCGCCGACATCATGGAGCGCCTGATGGTTCGCGCTGTGGAGGCCGGCGAGGTGGGTACCGACGACGGCATCGACGACCAGTTCGTCGACCTGCTGGACTCAACCACGGCCAACTCCTCACCGGTCGCCGAGCGACTCCGGGCGATCCTGGAGGAGCGGGGCTGGAGGGGCTGGATCCGCATCGAGCGAGTGCCTGCCGAGAGACTCAACACTGAGCTGCCGCCATCGTGAAGGCAGGTCAAGGGTCCTGGAGTGACGCTATTTGGGGGTGAACGTGCTTCCCGGGGGCGGCCGTCTGCCTCAGTGAGGAACAGGGCCGGCGCGGTGGGGGTGGGCAGCGTGGATGTACTTCATGGCAGTGGTGATGGAGATGCCGAAGGCACGGACGAGGTGGGCGACGTGACGGCCGTGGGGGCGGCGGATCAGAAGTTGCCGTCGGGTGAGCAGCACGTCGGAGAGGACGAGGTTGCGCAGATCGGCGCCGCTGGTTGCGTGGAGGGCAACCAGGGCGAGAACCAGACGGGTAGCGGGGTTGGAGCTGGTCTCCAAGAGCCCGGCCAGCCGGGTCGGGGGCCAGAGTTGTGGGCAAGTTCCTGATGGGTTGTGCGAAGGCCGCGGGTGGGGTCGGCGAAGACGAGCTTGGTGTGTTTCAGGGCTCGAAAGTGCGACCGGATCGCCACAGCGCGCTCGTGGGCGCGTGGGCCTTTGACAGCGGTGACAGCGGTCGTGATGTCAGTCGCCGTCACCTGCCGCAAGGTGGTGTAGCGGGCGGTCCAGTCAGCGAGTGGCGCGGCCAGATAGATGAGGTAGCGGCGCATAGTGGCGTAGTCGGTGATGCGGTGATGGGGCCTGCTGGCACCACGCAAGACCCCGACCCACGTGCCGAGTTCGTCGCTGATTCCTGGAGGGAAGGCGGCGATGGTGCGCTGGACGAAAGCCTCGTGGCGGTTTGCGCCGTGGCGGCGAGGTGACGAGCTGTTCGCGTTGGTCCAGGAAGGCGAGAAGCCCGCGAATGCGACCCCTGCCACCGGCCACGCGGTGCAGCGCCCGGAGTTCATCCTCGCGGAAGGCGGTGTCGGCGCCCAGCCAGGTGGCGGCCACTCGTAGTACTCGGGCACTGGGCTCGTGGACCTTCTGGTCCCAGCGAGTCTCGGTGGTGTATCGGGCGAAGTCCGCCAGTAGGGCCTTTACGGGCGGTAGCGGGGCCGGCAGCAGGGCTCCGGTCAGCGGGCGCCAGTCTCGCTCGACCTCAAAGAGGGTCGCCTGACCTTTGACTACGGCTGGCGGGCTGAACTCCGGGCGATCCGCGCGGAACTCGCGACGGATCGCGCTGCCGTTCGCCAAGGACGTTTCGGCAAACCGTAGTTGTCGCCAGGTAGAGGCGTCGGTGTCAGGACCCAGTCGAAGGCGCTGGCGAGTGCAGTCGCGGCATCGACCGTTCCGCAGAGGACGCGGCCCGGCACCACACCGATCGCAACATCCTCGCTGGTCAGCTTATACGCAACGCCAGTGCCTACAGGCGTCGCACACTTGGTTTCGGCCCCACGAAAGGCAGTGATCGCAGTTTCCTGGCTGAGGTTGGGGGCGGGCCCGTCGGGCGTGTGGCAGCAGGGCCCTCTCGTGGTCGAGGTGAGCGGCAAGCACCTGGCCACCGACGTCGCCAGCGGCGACCTCAACCATGCGGTCACCCGCAAGCTCCTGCGCCTTGGCCACGGCTGCCTTGACACCGTCGACGAAGTGATCGGCGCCTCGGGGCCCCACCCCTCGGGCATCGACCGGTGCGACACGACGACCACGTGGTCGATCCCGCCCGGAGGCTTCCCGGCCCAGCCGTCCGTCAGGTCGAAGACGTGGCGGCCGACGATCGTCACTCCGATCTGGTCCCAGTACGGCCGGGTGTAGTCGTAGGACGTCTGCGACACCTTCAGCTCACCGCTCTCGTCCAACGGGACGTGACCGCTGGACAACCAGTCGAACAGCGGGTCCGGGGTATTCATTCTCGTCCGCGACGAAGCCGTTCACCGACACCGAGCTGTACATGACCACCTTGCCCACGGGGCTCTCCTCTGCTTTGGGGTGCCCCAAATTGGCGGTTGTCCTGGCTGCTGACGTTCGGGCTGCCGCTGGCCTTCGTGGCGTACTTCCCGGCCGGGGCGATCACCGGGCATGGTTCGACCCTGGGTGTGCCGGTATGGCTGACCGAGCTGTCACCACTGATCGGCCCTCGGCCTGTATCTCCTCTCACGACTGCTGTGGTCGTGGACCTTCGAGCACTACACGGGGTGAACGGCTGACCGCAGCAGTGCGGCGCCCGTGGGAGTCAGGGTGTGCAGAACGGTCTGGCCCTGGCGGTGGCTGATGAGCAGACCCGCGTCGCGCAGGACGGTGGTGTGGCGGCTGGCGGCTGCCGCGGAGACACCCGCGGCGCGGGCGAGTTCACTGGTGGTCGCGCCGGCCGTGGCCGCCCGGAGTATGACGGCGCGTGTCGTGCCGAGGAGCGCGGAGAGCGGTGCCCGTGGCTCCTGGGCACCGGCGGTGTCTGTGCGGGGGGCTTCGTGGCGCAGCGGATAGGCGAGGACGGGTGGGAGACCAGAGTCGGCCAGCGACACCGGGCCGCCCCAGCAGAAGTACGAGGGTACGAGCGTGAGGCCGCGTCCCCGCAGATACAGGTCGCGGTCCTCCGCGTAGTCGACCTCCAGCACGGGATACCGCCAGCGCATGTACGGCCCCAGCCCGGCCAGGAGGCCGTCGGTGCCGCCGTCGAGCAGGGCTCGGGCGCGGACGGAGCGGTCGGCGTCGACGTGTGCCTGTATGTGATCGCTGTGCGGAAGGATCGCGACGTCGTAGTAGGTCCGGACCGTCCGGACGAATTCCTTGCGTCCGCTCTGGTCGGCCAGCCCCTGGGACCAGTCGGGAGCGCCGCTCACCCGGTCCAGGATGCTGAGTTCACGCAGGATCCGCTGCCGGGGGACGGCGAGGATCGCGTCCAGGCCGGCGTCCAGGCCTTCGGATGCTTCGCCGGGCGTGAGGAAATCCGGGAAATAGGCGCCGCGCGGATAGAGGGGTAACAGCACGTCGCGGACAGCAGGCGCGAGGCCTTTGCCGTGCACGGCCGCGCGAGCGGTGCGGTGCCAGCCGGCGTACGACCACCGGCCTCGGCGGATCTGGAAGCGGAGCAGGCTGAAGAAGATCTCCCAGAGCGGATCCGGCCTGGCCGCCACCCGGACGCGCGCGAGATCGGCGTCCGTGAAATGGATACGGAGCATGCAACTCCCCTTGATGAGCTGGGCATTTGCGCTCGGTCGCAAAAGTATGTCGACGCCGCGTGGGACATGACAAGGTCATTCTCAGCAACTTCGACAGGGGAGGAACCAGTGAGCGGTTTATCCGTGTTCGGTACTTGGGCACGACGGGGCGCGATCACCGCCGCGGCGGTCATGCTGGCGGGAGTGGGGCTGGCGCCGTCGGCGCAGGCGAGTGTGTCCCAGGGCGGCATATATGGCTCCGGAGTGGTGACGGACGACTGGGGGGACGAAGGGCCGCTCTCCACCACGAGCAACTCGCACAACATCGTGGTGGCCCTCTGGCAGTCCATCCTGATCGCCGACGGTTACCTGCCGGGAGGCAGCGCCGACTGCTATTTCGGGCCCAACACCAAAGCGGCGACGATCAGATGGCAGGCAGACCGCAACCTCGGTGATGACGGGATCGTCGGCCCGCTGACGTTCGGCAGGGCGGACAACAACCTCTACTGGGTCGGGTCCGAAATCCGGTACAACGGACGCGATCTGGACCTTTACAACATGCACCGGACGAGTTCCGGCCGGTGGTATGCCGACGGCGGCGGCAGCACGGTCTACTTCAGCTACACCAGCACCAACGGTTGCCCCTGACCTCCGACCGACGGGCCCCGGCCGCCACCGGATCGTGGCCGCCGGGGCCCGTCGCCCTGCCCGGCACCATGGCCGCCACCAACCTTGGAGAAGACATCGTGCGCACCCGCACCCCCCGCTCGGCCCTCGCCTTTGGCGCCGCCGTACTGGCCGCCGGAGGGCTGCTGACCGGCGCCCCCACGGCGAGCGCCGCGGCGGCCGAGACCTACTGCAACCACATCGACGACTCCGCTCGCCCCACGGTCAGCCCCGGGGCCACGGGGGACGCGGTCCGCCAGGTGCAGTGCCTCATCAACTACTACAGCAAGTACTCCAACTGGCTTGAGGAGGACGGAGGTTACGGCCCGAAAACGCTGGAGGGCGTGCACTGGGTGCAGACCTGCAACGCCACCACGGGCGGTGCGGACGGCGTCGTGGGCCCCAGCACATGGTCCGCCCTCTACACCCCCAAGCCCGCCTGCGCCCTCTCGTGACAGCCACATCCCGCGGATCCTCCCGACAGGAAGACCACACCATGACCCCCTCGGACTTCCACGGCTCCCGGAGCACGGTACGGACGGCCCCGCCGGTTTCCCGACGTGTGCTCCTCGGAGCCCTCGGGGCCGCCGCCGCGCTCAGCGCGGTGCCCCGTCCGCGCGCCGCGGCGGCTGCCACCACGTCCGCGGCCTACCCGCTGCTGACCCGTGCGCAGTGGGGCGCGGACGAGAGACTACGTTTCGCCGCTGACGGCACCGAAATCTGGCCGCCGCAGTACTACCCCGTCCAGACGATCAGTGTTCACCACACCGGCGACAACATCTACAATCCGGATCCGGCCGCGTGGATCCGCTCGCTCTACCGCACCGATGTGCAGGTCGACGGTTACGGCGACATCGGCTACAACTACCTGATCGACGAGAACGGCCGGGTGTACGAGGGGCGTTGGTCCGGAACTGACGGTACGGTCGCACATGATGCCGCGGGACGGCTCGTCACCGGGGCGCACATCCTGGGGTACAACACCGGAAACATCGGCATAGTTCTGCTGGGCACGCTGATCGACACGCCCGCGTCCCCCGCCGCGCGCAACGCGCTGGTCCAGCTCCTGGCCGACCTCGCCGCGCGGCACTCGATCGCCCCCTTGGGCAAGGTGGTCTACCGCAATCCCGTCAGCGGGGTCAGCCGGCCCGCGCCGGCCATCGGCGGGCACCACCATTGGGCGGACACCACCTGCCCAGGCACGCTGTTCACCGCCATGCCGACCATCCGTGAGGAGGTCGCCGACTTGATCGCCCGTTGACGCATCGTCGGGCAACTGCCTCAACTCGACTGGTCTGCCAGCCGAGTTGAGGCAACCGTGTTGAACCTGCTCGGGGTGACTTCTTGACCGGGTTCGGGGTGACGGGGCCGGGGTTACGCCCGACGGCGGCCCTTCCCCAAGGCATCGGCATCGGCATCGGCGATAGTGATGCCGAGCTTTAGCGATGTTGCCCGCCGCCGTCATGCGTCATGACGGGGCGGGCCCACGATGGGGGCGATGGCGACCAGGACGTCCTGGAGCTTCGCGGCGGTCATGCCGGCGTGGAGGGCGGAGTCGATGTGGGCCAGCTCAGACCGATCCCGTCTACGACTGGAGCGGCCACAGCAAGGGGGGCGCATACCAGTCCTGGGCCCTAGACCGGCGGCTTACCGCGGCCGAGGCCCGCGTACTGAGGGGGATCAACCTCAATGACCCGCGCAGCAAGGACCGTCTGGCCCGCTGGGCGCGGTCGATCGGCGCCCGCCCGATTCTCGAGAGACCCGAGGTCGTGCTGACGTTCTAGCTCCGGGGGATCCGCACGAAGCCGGTCGTCATCAACCAGTTCCGGGTGAACGTCGATGAAGCCACCTGCCGTACCTCCAAGGCCGTGACGGTCATCAGCTTCACATCCCAAGGGGGCGGAGCCCCAGCACAGTTGACATTCGATCTCGACGACCCCCACCCCGTCGCCGAGCTCGAAGACGAAGAGGGCTCCGGCCCCTACCAGGCGCGCCGCTTCGACTCCCTCAGCGCCGACGGCGAACCGTCCGGCTTCCGTGTCCAGGCGTACTCCCAGAAGACCTGCGAATGGACCATCAAGGCGGACTGGGAGGACTCGTTCGGTAAGGACACCTTCACCATCGACGACAATGGCAGACCCTTCGCCATCGAAGCCCCCGTCAACGCCACGGACATTTGGGTCGACAACTGGACGACGAAGCGGTTCGTCCCCGTAGAAGAGTTCCGCTGGTAAGTACCTGTGCCCGAGGGTCGCGGCGCCTACCTCAACTCGCCGACCGCCAGAGCGGCAAAGTAGGAGACCCGCGGGCGGGTTCAAGCCCTCCGTCGTTCAGGAGACCGCGAACTCGCGCGCTTCCGCCTTCGACGTCCTACGCCTGGCGGGCATCACCACCATGACGTGGCCCTACCGGTGCCGCCGCGCCGCACTCGAGGAACTGTTCCGCGAGCATCAGCTGACGGCGGCGTGGGCCCTGTGCCCGTCGACCACCGACCCGGACACCGTGCGCGAGTGGCTGACCTCGTGGACCGCAGCCGGCCTGGAAGGCGTCGTCCTCAAACGACTCGACAGCCCATATCGGCCCTCAGCGAGAGGGTGGCTGAAGTACGAGGTTCGCGAGACGACCAAAGCCATCGTCGGGGCGGTCACCGGCCCCGTCGCGGCCGCGCCCACGCTGCTGCTCGTCAGATACGACGCCGCCAGCCACTTCCAGTACACCGGCCGCACCACCACACTCCCCCAGACTGACGGCCGCACGGTCGCCGGTCTGCTCACTCCGGCAGGGGCCGGTCACCCGTGGACGGGCTGGTCGTTCTCAGCCGGGTGGGGCAGCCGGGAGACGCTGGACGTCGCCCTGGCCCGGCCCGAACTGATGGTGGGAGTCGGCGTCGACGTCGCCCGCGACGCCTCCGGCCGCTGGCGCCACCCCGCCCGCTGGCACCGCGCCAGACCCGACCTCTCCCCAACCGACGTCACACTCTTCAACAACCCCGGATAGCCGCCGCTGCCCCGCCCTGTACGGGGACGTCTCCACAGGACACGCGAACAACCATCCCCACACACCGCGTGTCACGAAGCTTCAGGTGCCCCGACCAAGACGTAAAACCTGCCAGGCATCTTGGTGTGTTCGTCTGACCTGGCTGAAGTGGCCTGCCCTGGCGTCAAGCCACGGGCACTGGATAGATCAGCCCCGGACAGTCCGGCATCCGTGAACGTCGCCCCGGACAGGCTTGCATCCGTGTACGTCGCTCTGGGCAGGTGGGCCCACGTGAACGTCGCCCCGTGCAGGCGGGCCCGCGTGAACGGAGCCTGGCGGTGTGCCACGTACAGGTCAGCGTGCGCATCATGAGCAAGACCGTCGCCACGTGGTCCGAAGCCCTGCGGACGGAGCCGCCAGTAAGCGCCGCCGCGGTCGTAGCGGGCGGCCGCCCGGTTCAGGAGGCGAGGTGACAGGATGACGCAGTGTCCGATTCTCTGCACGAACGTTGGCTGCGCGGCATCGTCTTCAATCCGGCAGCGCCCTCCGACGTGCTGGTACGCCTGCTGGATCCAGCGGCCGGTGACGCCGGCCTGCTGATGTGCGAGGGCCGTGACCTGCCCGACGCCGTCATCGACGCTGCCCTGCGCCATCCGACCGGAGTCATCCGCCGCGCGCTCGCCCGCAACCGGTACGTCGCCCCGGCGCGGCTCGCCCCCTTGGCGTCGTACCCGTCGGGGATCGTCCGCTGGTGGCTCGCCTCCGGCCCCCGTCACTACCCTCGACGGGTCCGACCGCTGCCGGACGACATCCTCGTGGCCCTCCTGATGGCCGAGGACGGGGGCCAGGACGGCAAGGTCACCGCGAAGGAGATCATCGGGCAGCTCGATTCGTCCCGGCAGATACCGCTGTCCTTCTTCCGCTCCATCGTCGGCCACGAGCACCCCGAACTCCGGAGAGTCGCCACGTGGAGGTGGGAGTCCCTCACGCCGACGCAGCGGGCGGCGCTGCTCGACGATCCGGACCCCGGGGTCCGTGAAACGGCGCAGGACAGGAACTGGGCGCTGGACCCGGAACGGGTGGAGGCCAGACTGCCGTCCTTCGGCTCGCGCAACGGATTCGTGTTCGGCACGTGTGCTCTGTCCCCCGCGCTCGTCGAGCAGTGTTTCGCGGACGGCACGGTGCTCCCCATGGCCCGGAACCCACACATCCCGGCCTACGCCCTCGCCCGGCTCGCGCGCCACCCCGACGCGGAGGTCCGCGCGTCGATCGCCGCCCGGCCCGACGTGGGACCGGACCTGGTGGCGGAGTTGAGGTTGGACCCGGTCGAGTACGTGCGGACGTGCGCGCGCGTCCACCCCTTCCCCCGTACCTGGGCGGAGTACAGGGCGATCGACCAGGTCATCGGGCACGGTCCTGACTGCACCTGTCCGATCGGCGAGCCGTTCACCGAGTCGAATATCGACCCGGCCGTCGGGCCGTCACCCGACTGGTTCGCCTCCTGCGCGGTGTCCGAGGAAGCGGTGCTCCGCCGGGTTGCGGCAAGTTGGCCGGGACTGTCGGCGGAACTCGCCGAGACGCTCGCGCAGGACGACGACGAGGAGGTGAGGATCCGGCTGGCCTGCCACCACCCGCTGGCTCCGCCGCACCTCCTCCTGGATGTCTTCGTCACCCGTCCGGCCCACCGTCCGCACCTGCTGGACCTGCCCGCGTTCCCCCGTACCGGCCGGGCTCACCTCATCGACTACCCGGATCCCGAGGTACGGGCCCTGGCCGCAGCCGATCCCGCCTTGCCCGACCCCCCGGTGAAGGACCCCGACGCGTCAGTGCGGCAGGCAGCGGCCGCCAACCCGAGCCTGTCACCGGAAGCCCTGGAGCCCCTCCTCGCCGACCCCCGTACCGCCGAGGGCGCTGCGTCCAACCCGGCACTGCCCGTTCCGCGCATGCACGCACTCCTCGACCACTGCCTGAACGGCACCGCCACCGTGCCGACGGCCGTCCGGCGCCCAGAGACGACCCCCACGTAGCGATCACAGGCATGGCAGCCTCCGTGGACCCTCGACTGGCGTCGACACACCAGGCAAGCGTTTCCAACTCTCTTCAACATCCCGGACACCAGCAAACAAGCGACCGCTCCTGCAACTCGTCCACAAACGTTCTCCCTTCTCTGGTTCTGGTCCACTCCTTGGGCTCTGTCGCTGATTTGGGGGTAGGTGACGATCAAGGACGGGTGGGCATCACCTTGGCGTGGGGGATGTGGTTCGCCTCGCTGACCTCCTTTTTTAGAGGGTCGGAGTCGAGGTAGAAGAGGTTGTAGTTGGGGACGCTGAGGTCCGTCTTGCCGTGCGGTCCACGGTGGAGTCGGCCTCCTGTCCGGGGTGTGGATGGAGATCCTCGCGTGTGCACTACTACTACCAGCGGTCTCTGGCGGACCGTCCCGTTGCCGACCGACAGGTGCGACTCGATCTGCGGGCACGCCGTCTCGTGTGCGGCAACGACAGTTGTGGGCGCCGGACGTTCGCCGAGCAGATTCCGGACCAGACGCGTCGACACGCACGCCGCACGAATGCCCTCACCTCCCAGCTCACAGACATCGCCCTGTTTCTGGGCGGACGTGCCGGCACCAGTTCGTACCGACGCCTGGCCGTCACTATCGGCAAGGACACCCTGCTCCGCCTCCTTCGCGCACTGCCCGTGGTGAGGGTTGTCTGCCGAGACCGTGCCGGCTCCTTCCCTGACGGCGCCCACGCCGGTGCACCACAAGCCAGGCAAGTCGCCGATGCCTGGCACCTGCTGCACAGCCTCGCCGAGGCCGTCGAACGCGTCGTCGGGCGACACCGCGCCGACCTGCGAGAACCTCTAACCGTCCAGGCCGGCCAGGACGACGTCCGCCCTACCACTCTGGGCGAACTGGACGTGCACGGACGGTCTCCGGTCGGCGGGCTCGGGCGTACTGGGCTGAACACCGTGAGCGAGCGCAAGCCCTGCAAGAGCGGCCGTCGCAGGTAGTCTGGCCCCGCCAATGACACCGGGAGGCAGTGTGAGGCTTCTTCTTACTTCCGCCGGCATCAAGAACACGAGCATCCACGACGCGCTGGTCGACCTACTGGGCAAACCGATCGCCGACTCCAACGCCCTCTGCATCCCCACCGCGGGGTACGGGCACCCTCAGGGCAGTCCTGCTGGGGCATGGCGTTTCATCACCGGTCAGTCCTCCACACCCATGTGTGAGCTGGGTTGGAAGTCCTTGGGAGTGCTGGAGCTCACCGCGCTGCCCAGCATCGACGAAGAACGCTGGGTCCCCTGGGTCCGAGAGACAGACGTCCTGTTGGTGAACGGCGGCGACGCCCTGTACCTGTGCCACTGGATGCGGCAGTCCGGGCTGGCGGATCTCCTGCCGTCGCTGCGCGAGACCGTCTGGGTGGGGCTGAGCGCCGGGAGCATGGTGATGACCCCCCGTATCGGGGAGAACTTCGTCGAGTGGAAGCCACCCACCGGTGGCGACAGCACGCTGGGCATCGTCGACTTCTCGATCTTCCCGCACCTGGATCACGAGCTCCTGCCGGAGAACACCATGGCCGACGCCGAGAGATGGGCGGCCGAGATCCCGGGTCCGGCGTACGCGATCGACGACGAGACCGCCATCACGGTGACCGACGGCACCATCGACGTCGTCTCCGAGGGGCACTGGAAGCTGTTCTCCTCCTAGCCGCCAGCAAAAGCGATCAGCAAGCGCCCGCTCATGCCGCACTCAGGGCGAACGAGGGCACAAGACGAACAGCTCGATCGAGGGGCTGAGGAATGGCTGGCATGCCCACTGCCAGGGTGTGGTGCGTGAGTTGATGTCTGTTTCGCTCCTTCGGGAGGGGCAAGCGGTCTGGCCGCGGCGCCGCCAGGCGGCTACAGCCGCGCCTGGGCGAACACGCTTTGCTCGCTCTCGACCCGGATTCCGCGCTCGGTCAGCTGCTTGAGTTCGAGGCGGGTGTTGTTGATGTTGTTGGACGCGATCTCCAGGTCCATCGCCTCGCACATCTGCCGCGCCCGCAGCGGCCCGTCGGACGCGGCGAACACCGCCACGATCTGCTGGTAGGCCGGATGGTCCGGCAGCTTCGGGACCGGTGCTGCGGGCGGCTGCGGATCGGGCAGATCCAGCAGCGTCTTGCGGGTGATCCGCACCTCCTCGGCGGCTTCGCCTAGTTCGTCCAGCCGTCCGGTCAGCTGCGCGATCTGCTCCCTCGTCGTCTCGGCCTGCGCAGCGATCTCGCGTTCCCGCTCTTCCAGCCGGGCCAGCACCGCCCGAGGGTCAGCTCCCCGGCGGTCATGTGCTGCGCCAGCCCGCAGCGGTGGCCCCGGTCGGCCGGCGCAGTATCACCGCGGTCATCGCCCAGTACACCCTCGACTCCGAACTGCGCGGCAGGTGCTCGTAGTCGCGGACCAGTCGGCGGTGCAGCATCAAGGTCCCGTAGGCACGCTCCACGATCCACCGCTTGGGGATCGGCACGAACCCGGTCTGCGCCGGGTTACGCTCGCCGATCTCCACCTCGATGCCGACTTGCCCCCGTGCGCAACGACGGCGTTCTTGAAGCCCTGGCCGGCCAGGGCCTTCTGCACGGTGTCGGCTGCGACCTTGTCCAGCAGCGCGATGCCGGCGGCGTTGTCGTGCACGGACGCGGCGAGCACCACCACCGCGATCACCAGGGCCAACACGTCAACGGCCAAGCCGCGCTTGCGGCCCGGCACTCTTTTGCCGCATCACGCCCCGTCGAGTGTGCGGACGCCCCGGCCGCCGCGTGCACGCTCTGGGTGTCGAGCACCACCAGGCTCGAGTCCGCCTTCCGCCGCGCCTTCTCCCGCACCTGCCGGCGCAGCAGGTCGTGGATGGTCTGGTCAGTGCCGTCGCGCGCCACTTGGTGAAGTGGTACGTCACCGCGCCGCGCGGTGGCAGGTCGTGCGGAAGCAGGTCCCACTGGCAGCCGGTGCGGCCCTGGCGGACGAGCGCGTTGACGATCTCCCCCACTCCCCCATTTCGTACCGGCCCTGGTGGCCGCTGACCGAGGGATGTGCGGCCTTCCACGCCGCGATCACCGGCTCCCCGCCCCAGGTTGCAGAACAAGCCGGAACAGCGGCGGCCGTGGCGTACGACGTGCACCCGTGTGCGTACCCTCCCACCACAACTCCGCTGAACTGAGGTCACTTAGGGATTCCGCGGGTAGGGGCGCGGTCGCGAGCGCTGCTATACCGCCGCCCGGACCAGCGGAGCATGCCCCACGCCTTCGAGTTTGCGTTGGGGCGCACTCCAACTCCTAGTTTCGGCGCATGCGATACATCAAACTCGGCTCGACCGGACTGGAAGTCTCCGCCATCGCCCTCGGCTGCATGAGCTTCGGCGAGCCGGACCGGGGCGGTGAGCCCTGGTCGCTGGACGCGGACGCCAGCCGGGACATCATCAAGCAGGCCCTCGAGGGCGGCGTCAACTTCCTCGACACGGCCAATGGGTACAGCGCCGGAAGCAGCGAGGAGATCGTCGGCCAGGCGGTCAAGGACTTCACCCGGCGCGAGGAGGTCGTTCTCTCCACCAAGGTCTGGATGCGGATGCGCCCCGGCCCGAACGGCGCCGGGCTGTCCCGCAAGGCGATCTTCACCGAGCTCGACGCCTCCCTGAAGCGACTGGGGACCGACTACATCGACCTGTACCAGATCCACCGCTGGGACTACGACACCCCGATCGAGGAAACCCTCGAGGCGCTGCACGACGCGGTCAAGTCCGGGAAGGTCCGCTACATCGGAGCCTCTTCCATGTACGCCTGGCAGTTCGCCAAGGCCCTGTACCTGGCCGATCTGAACGGCTGGACCCGGTTCGTGTCGATGCAGGACCACTACAACCTCATCCACCGAGAAGCAGAGCGGGAGATGCTCCCGCTCTGCACCGACCAGGGCATCGGCGTGATCCCGTGGAGCCCGCTGGCGCGGGGCAGGCTGACGCGGGTCCGGGACACCGCCACGGCGCGTGCCGAGACCGACGAGGGCGGCAAGATCCTCTACCGTGACGGGGACCAGACAGTGGCCGAGCGCGTCCACGAGATCGCGGGCAAGCGGGGTCTGTCCCCGGCCCAGGTCGCCCTGGCCTGGGTCATGCGCAACCCGGCGGTGACCTCGCCCATCGTCGGGGTCACCAAGCCGGCCCAGCTGGCCGACGCACTCGCCGCGGTGGACGTCGAACTCGACGAAGACGAGGCCGCCTACCTGGAGGAGCCCTACCAGCCGCACGAGGTCGCCTACCTGGAGGAGTCCTTCTACAAGTCGCGCCCTGCGGCGGGCTCCCGGTAGTCCGGGCCACCGCCGGGCCTTCGACGAGTCCTTGGCCCCGGCCTTCACAGCCCTGTGGTGGGCCCGGCGGTACTTTCGGGCGGTCGCGCGCAACTGCATGATCCGCGCGCTGCCCGCCGGCGCGGTGAGCAGGATGCCCGCCACCGCGGCCAGCAGCAGGGCCACCACATCTCGAGACACATCCGTGGGGCTGCCACAACCCACGGATCCCGGACCGGATCGTGTTCGACAAGCTCGTCGCGAAACTCCTCTTCGGCGGCTCGTACGACAAGCACGCCGATCAATCGTGCTCGGCAACCACGATGAGAACCCGACGCAACGAGTGGATCGCGGCCGGTGTCTTCGCAGGGCTGGAGCAGATCGTGCTGGGGGCCTACGACCGTGTGTCGTGGCCCTGGATCTGGCCGACATCACCGTCGACGGGCAGATCACCAAATCGCCCTGCGGTGGCGAGGTCGCCGGGAAATCACCGATTGACCGAGGAAAACTCGGGATCAAGTGGTCGCGGATGACCGACGGACGCGGGATCCCGCTGGGCTGTGTCGTGACCGGCGCGAACCGGCACGACTCCCCGTTGCTGCGCCCGACGCCAGAGAAGCTCGGGCGTTTCGAGCTCGCGTTGCCTGAGCAGATCACGGTGCACGGTTGACGCGGGCTACGACTCCACGGTCACCCGCAAACTGCTGACCGATCTCGGCTGCGAGTGGCCGATCCAGCCCAAGGGCGCTGTGATCCCGATCAACCACACTCGCAGCTGGGTCGTCGAGCGCACCAACTCCTGGTACAGCCTCGGCTTCAACTTCACCCTGTCCTGCACGGAACGTCGAGCGGGCGTCATCAACGCACCGCTCGCGTTTGATGACCGCGATCATCGTGATCCGACGCCTCATCCGCGAAGCCTGGACCAGCCAACGCTGGGACACACGGCCGGCCCGCCGACCATGACGCCTTGTCCTCTACCCGCGGAATCTCTTGCGTGGGGTGCGGGCGACAAGCCGGAACTCCTGGGTCAGACTTTTTCAAAAGGCAGGTTTTCACCCCGTCCGCATGAGGGGGTCTCTCGTGCTCGATGTGCCGTTGTGGCTGTGGGCGGCCTTCGCCGTCACCGTGGTCGTGTCGCTGGCCGTGGACCTGCTGGCGCACCGGGAGGCGCACGTCATCGGGTTCAAGGAAGCCGCCGCCTGGAGCGGAGTGTGGGTCGGTCTCGCCCTAGTCTTCGGGGCGGTCGTCTTCCTCGTGCTGGGCGCGACGCCGGGGGTGGAATACACCACCGCATGGCTGCTGGAGAAGAGCCTGTCGGTGGACAACCTGTTCGTCTTCGCACTGATCTTCGCCTACTTCAGGGTGCCGCGCGCCTACCAGCACCGCGTCCTGTTCTTCGGCGTCATGGGCGCACTCGTGTTCCGAGGCATCTTCCTTGCCGCCGGAGTGGCCGTGGTCAGCCGGTTCACCGCAGTCCTGTTCGCCTTCGCCGCCATCCTCTTCTACAGCACCTACAAGATCCTCAAAGAGGAGGAGGACAGCTTCGACCCGGGCAAGAGCATCGCCGTGCGGCTACTGCGCAAGGTCATGCCCGTTCGGGACGAGTACGCCGGGATGAAGTTCTTCGTCAAGGAAGCCGGCAAAAGGGTCGCCACCCCGCTGCTCGCGGTGGTCGCCGCGATCGAGGCCGCGGACCTGGTCTTCGCCGTGGACAGCGTGCCCGCCGTCCTCGCGGTCAGCGACGACGCCTTCATCGTCTACACCAGCAACGCGTTCGCCATCCTCGGCCTGCGTGCCCTGTACTTCCTGCTCGCCGGGCTGCTGGACCGGTTCCACTACCTCAGCAAGGGCCTCGCGCTGATCCTGTCCTTCATCGGCGTGAAGCTGATCCTCCAGGCATCCCACAAAATGTTCAGCAGCAGCATCCCGGAGATCCCGTCACCCATCAGCCTGGCGGTCATCGTCGCGGTCCTGGCGGTATCCGTTGCACTGAGTATTCGGCGCCCCCGGCCGGTCACCCCGGACCTGACCGCCCCGGGCGCACGGGACGAGAACGGTGTCGCGCCGGGTTCGGCCGATGAGCAGTCTCCGGCGCCGAAGACGCGGGACACAGGCGATCCGCCGCCGCAGCACAGTTGACCTGCATCCCTGCAATATCTCTCCTAAATTATGGCAAAGTACCTTAAACTTGAGGTATGCACAGCGACGAGCGTGCGACGGCACAGCAGGCCGGACATGTATGCCCCGCCTGCCACCATCCCGTGAGCGCGGAGATCACGCGGCACAAGACCATGGGAGTCTTCGTTCCCCTCTGGAAGCCGGGCCCCTGCCACAACCCGAACTGCCCCAAGCGCGTACAAGGACAGCGGAACCCCAAGAGCAGCGGGGCCACGACATAAAGTCCCATAAAGTCCCGGACGGTCGCGTCCGCCCGGGACTCGGCGCTGAGCCGGGACCATGAGGCCAAGTGGCCTTTGCGGCACTCGGGCTGCGCGGCGCTTCTGTGCAGCAGTCCAGGAATTGCTCCTACGGGCCCAGGCGGCCGAGGGCGGGTAGACGTCATCCCAGCCCGTGGCGTGCGCCCACCGCGCCGCTGGTGTTCCGGGACCCGGGACGTGATCCGCCGGATGAACCGTCGCAGCTGTGAGGGCCGTTGACGAACCGCGGTTGGCCGAGCTGCACACCCAGCTCGAGCAAACCGATCACCTCACATCCGAACCCTCCGCGCGGACGGGAGGTGTCTGCCAGCCTGCA
Source organism: Streptomyces sp. NPDC050988 (assembly GCF_044456225.1). Lineage (NCBI taxonomy): Bacteria > Bacillati > Actinomycetota > Actinomycetes > Kitasatosporales > Streptomycetaceae > Streptomyces > Streptomyces sp. NPDC050988. The sequence continues at coordinate 120,517 of NZ_JBITFQ010000002.1, forward strand.
ATACCGCCTGCCGGTGGGAGAATTGAGGCACGCGCGTCGCACGCGGCGGATCGGTGAGGAGGTCGCCATGACAGCCGAACCCAGCCCCACGGCCGCACCGCACCCGCTCCCCTTGGTGGTGACGGCTGAAGGACAGCGCGCCACCCTGACCTTCAGCGGCGCTCTGGAGGCACGCATGGTCCGCGAGCTGGAGGAACGGCTTGCCGACCCGCAGCTGCGCCAGACTCGCGAATGGCTGCTGGAGATGAGCGCTCTCACCCGGCTGGACCTGGCCTGCGCCTACGCTCTGCTCCGGGCGGCCACCACGTTCCCGGAGCCCGTCACGCTTCATGTCCGCGGGGCCCGGCGTGCCGTACAGCGCACTCTGCGCGACGCCGGCGTCGATGCGGTCGCGACCATCGACGAGTGACGAAGCGGCGAGCCACGCGACGCGCCGACGGCGACGTTCTGCTCCGCACGACGGCGGTGGAAGGGTACGAGCACGGTCGTCGCCGGCGCAGGGCCTGCCCTCGGGAAGGGCGGAGCCGGACCGTACGGGCAAGGCGGGATCTGGACCGCTTCTTGATTCTGACAACGCAGAAGGAGCCGGATACCGCACGTCCGGGGCGTTGCCGGCCGGGGTGACCTGCGGCCCGTCGACGGCACGCCGCTGTCAGCGCAGACTGCGGGAGCCCACTGCCGTCCGCAGCCCGGGTCAGCCCGTGGTCGCCGCACTGTCGGCAGGTTCGCCCGGGCGTTCGGCGAGCTGGAAGAGCGCGGGCAGCGCGCCCGCGATGGCCTCACGCGACTCGTCGTCGAGAGCGGCGAGCGCGGCGTCCATGCGGCGTTCGTGGGCGGCGGTCCATGCGACGAACTGTTCGTGTCCGGTGGCGGTGGGCGTGACGACGGAGACCCTGCGGTCGGCCGGGTCGATCCCGCGGGCGACCGGCCCCGCAGTGATCATCTGGCCGATTAGGCCGCTGACCGTGCTGGCCGCAAGGCGCCGTCGCGCGGCGAGTTCGCTGATGCGGGCGGGCGCGTGCTCGTCGAGCACCTGTAGGAACTCGACCTGGGCCATGGGCAGGGTCTCCCTCCAGGTGCTGTCGCGGTCCTCGTCCGGGAAAACAGACAGCCCTACCAGGCCCCACCAGGGGGAGCCACGTTGATCGAACTGGACTAGAACGCCTCCATGCGGCATGTCACCGAACACCTCAAGACCTCGTACAGCGACTGCCGCACACCCGACGAGGTCGAGGCCGCGATCTCCACCGCCTATGCCTCCTTCGACACCACGCCGATTCGGACCTACGTACCGGTTCTCACGGAACGCAAGGCCCGCCGCATCCTGCGCGAGCACGCCATCTGGTCCGTCTCAAGGCCAAGGCGGAAAACCACCCTGCGACGTACTGGGCCCCCTCGGCAGCGCGCTGATGGTGCGCGAGACCGTCGGCTCAGACGCAGCCCGCCCGAAGACCGACGGCACGGCGCCCCAGCAGGCCACACATCCGCGCGGCGGTCCCCGCCCAAGACGAGCGCGAGCGCCAGATGGATCAACACCTTGGCGGGTCGTGAACCGCGAGCGACTTGCACCGCCACGCACCCAACGGCTTGCTCAATCACCCGGCGCACCTCGTGGCCCCCGACCGATTCGGCAACCAAGACCCCGCCGACGTTGCCGACCGCGCCCAACAGCACGGACATCGCTTTTCACGCGCGGGGAGAACCCGCCGCTCATGCGCACCTGAGAAGTGCTCCCGTTCCATGCATTCCGGCGAAGAACCCGACCAGCCGACGCCCCCGGGCCCGCCGGTCGCCACCCGCGTAGGAGACGGCGTCCAGCGGATCCCGTGCCTGGTGAGAGGTGGCCACCACCCGCGGATACACCGAGTCCGCCGGCTTGGGGAACCGCCCTGGGATCTTCTGCAACGGATGACTGCCCAGCTCGCCCCGCACCACGGCGTAGTGCAGCGCGTGCACCAGCACCTCGCGCGTACGGCGCATCGTCTCCACCGCCGCCTCGCCCCGTCGAGCCTTCGGGGCAGCGACTCCAGCACATCCCGCGCCAGGACCGGATCGTGCGGGTCGACCGACGGCCGGGACGCCTTCGCCGCCCCCTGCAAAACCGGACGACAGGCGCGCCTGGTGACGGCCGCAGTCAGTCGACCATGTCACTGCTGTTGGGAAACCACCGCCACCGGGCAGTCGGAGTGGTGCAGCACCGTGTGTCCCACCAGGCCGAGCTGCGGTCCGAGGTGGCCGCGAGGCCGACGGGCGCCGATGACCAGGAGATCGCCCGCCGAGGACCGGGTCACCAGCGCATGGCGTGCGGAGCCCTCGACAAGCGTTCGGTGCACGATCACGCCGGGGTACTCCTGGGCGACGCCGTCCAATGCCTCGTCGAGCAGGGCCGCGGCGTCGTCCTCCTCGGCGTGGGCGGGCTCCCCGGCCGGCGGCGGATGCGGCGCGGTCCGGTGTGCCGGGCGACGCCAGGCCCGTACGGCCTCGATCTCGCACGCGCGTACCGCGGCCTCCCGGAAGGCGTATCGGACCGTTGCTGGCGCTGTGGCGCCGGTTCCGACGCCCAGGACGATTCGTCCGATGGCGGATTGTCTGTTCTGCGCCCGGCCGCGTACGACGACGACCGGGCAGGGAGCACGGGCGGCGAGGGAGAGACTGACCGAGCCCAGCAGGAGTTCCCTGATCGGGCCCCTGCCTCGTACACCGGTCACGACGGCACTGGCGCGCAGTGCCTCACGCAGCAGGGCCGACACGGGATCCTCGGGTACCACGCCCGTGCTGATCTCCAGCGTCGGGGCGCGCAGCCCGGCGCGTAGGGCCGCTCCCGCCACGACGCTCTCGGCGAGATCGTGTCCGGTCACCGCATCGGAGACGACATCGGGTGTGTCCGCCAGGGCCGCACCCTCGTACCGCTCCCAGAGGGAGGCGTGGACGACCCGCAGCGGCACCCCGTGGCGGATTGCCTCGTCCACGGCCCAGTCGACGGCATGGAGGCTGGGCTCCGAGCCATCGACACCCACGACCATCGGCAGCACCATGGTTCCCACCGCCTTCAACGCTCCGGGATGTTCTCTCATTCTCCCTCCGTGGGCCGGCACGTGCCGTCCACCATCCGGCAGGGGTAGCGGTCGGGAAGGTCTTCGGCCGGTGTGCGTACACGGGCCGGGGGTCGAGCGCCCGGTACACGTGACGGCGTGGCGGTCACCGGGCGGACCGTTCCTCACGGGCGGCCGGAGCCGCGCAGCGCAGGACGACGGAACCAACCGGCCTCCGTGAGAAGTGGGACGAATCGTGACCTCCTGGGGGGGGCGCGTTGTCCGATGGCACGTGCAGTTGTCCCGTTGGTCGACAGCGGGACCCGTGCGGATTGGCGGCCCCGGTTCCTGCCCAGCGTCGGGGCCGTCGCCGACACCCGGAAAGCCGGGCGCGCGGCGCCCTCCGCCCAGCCCGTGGGCGGCACGGTACCGGCCCGCAAGCCAGGTTCCCGGCAGCGGTCGAAGTCGAGACCGTGCACACGGAAGCCTGCAGGGCCAGCGACGGCTGCGGGCGCAGCCCGCAAGGTTCTCGCGCCCTCATGGGCCCGGCAGGGTTGTGCAGATGACGGTGGGTGAGCGTTCGAGATGCGCGGGTGCGGAGTCGCTGTTTCGCTGGTGGGGCCCGCTCTTCCCCGTCACCCAAGGAGTGAACATGAGCGTTGCAGACGAGTCCGGTGGCCGTGCCCAGCAGATGCGCCAGAAGGCGCGGGAGATGGAACAGGCCGCGGAGCGTGCTACCGACCCGGATGAGCGTCAGCGGCTGAAGGACAAGGCTCGCCGGCTCACGGAGCAGAGCGAGCAGCAAGGCGGCACGCGTAGCGGGGACACCGACCCCATGGTGTGACAGCCCCTCGCGTCTGCACCGGCCGGTGGCCACGCCCGCGCCCCTCCGACAACGCGAGGCCACCGGCCGGTCATCTCTGTCTGCGCTACAGCCCGCAGGAGTCGGTCTGGCTCAACGAAACAGCCCCTGAAACACAGCCGAAGAGACTTCTGGCCGCCCGGGCCGAAGACCTGGTCCGGGGCCGCGCGTTGATACGTATGCACCTGATTTCTGATCCTGGAGCTTCGCCCGTCTCCTTAGGGCCAGTTCCCTCCCGCGGTGATATGGCAGTTGCGGGGCGGATACGGCGGCCGCAGGAGGGGTCGGCTCCCCGCTCTCCTCCTCCATCGGCGCCCGGGTCCTGCCCTGGGTCCGGGTCCGCGCCGCGGCCGGGCTCCCGGCGGCGTCCGCCAGGGCCCAGAGCCGATGCAATCGGCGCAGCTCCTCCGGTGACGCCCCCACGCCTTGGCGAACCGGTACACCGACCCGTAGTCCTGCGGGACATACGAGCCCGAGCAGTACCGGTGCAGACTGGAGCTACTGATGTCGGTCTGCCGGGCCAGCACCCCGTAGCTCAGGCCCGCCCGTTGCATGAGCATCCGCAGACACGCTGCGAACGCGTCGAACGGCCACAGGCTGCGATGCCATGGCCGACTCCCCTGGTCTCCATCACCGTGCCGCGCCCGTGCGCCGTCCCACTGTGGATCTAGTGCCACGTCAGGCAACGTTTGCCCTGTCCGCTACCGGCACCTTGGGGCGATGTCACCCGTCGACATGTCCGCCGTTCGGGGGCACGGCCAGCGCGGGGCAATGCGACCCCGAGCCGTCGTTCCGTCGCGAGGGAGCAGCCAACGCCCCGGGACAAATCATGTCAAGCCGTAACTTGTGTGGGCCGGTATCGCATGGCCACCGCCCCCGACCGGAACTCATGGCGGTCCACGAGTTCGAGCTGGATGCGCTCGCGCAGACCGGCGAGCAACGTCGGCCCGTGTCCGGCAAGGACCGGCTGAACAAGGAACTCGTACTCGTCGATCAGTCCCAGATCCGCCAACGCCAGGGGGAGCGTCACGCCACCCACCCACAGGCTTTCGCCTGACTCCTGCTTGAGCCGCTCAACCGCTTGCCCCAAGTCTCCTCGCACCAGATCGGCATTCCAGTCGACCCCGCTCAGCGTGCTCGACACGACGTACTTCTTCGCCCGGTCGATGGTCTCGGCGAACGGGATCTGCCACTCGCCCATCCAGTCAGGCCATGCGCCCGTGGCCGGCTTCCGCCACGCCGACTCCATCATCTCGTAGGTCACACGGCCGAATAGCAGGGCATCGGCTCGCTCCATCTCAGCGGTCCAGTAGCGCATCGACTCCTCGTCCGGGGGGAGCCCTGCCTCGTGATGGCAACAGCCGTCGAGCGTGACGTTGATCGAGTATCGAAGTGGTCTCATCTCGTTGCTCTCCCTTGATGCGTGCAGCGCGTTTTCACCGGACCGTACTTAGACGACTGTCGGCGCCATTTCTCATCGGCACCCCGATCCCACCTACTTTGACGCCGTCGTGATGCGAACTTCAACGTCGTCCCGTTGCGAACCAGACCGTCAGACCGAACGCGCGACCGATTCGGCGCTCGGGGCGGGCAGCTTCGCAACGGGACGGGGCCCACAAGGCTCGACTTCGATGCACGGTACCGCGACACCTACCGTCGGCTCAGGGTCAACGACGAACGTCGCAAACGTTGCCTGACGTGGCACTCGTGATCCTCGACTATGACCCAGCGTGACGGGCGGATCGCAGGTTCGATAGGCGCCGAAGTGAGCCAACCTCGCGGCTTCGGTGACAGCATCGCATTGCACATGTCGAGGAAGTCGTGAAGATGTTCGTTATGGCTGGCGAGCCTGGGGTGAATCTCTCTCCAGGTATTTTGGGTCAGCTGGCCGCCAATCCACTGCCCCTCCTCGCGAAAGCATTGGAATCGTGACTCCAGCCACTCATAGGCCAATTCGGAAATGCCATAGGTGAATTCGGCCTTTCTCCACACATGCGGCGCGCCCACGACAGCCACCGCGCCAAGCGCCTGGAGCGCCTGGAGGTTGAGCCTTTTGAGGTCTTCTTTCTGCTGGCAGTACGTCTGCCATTGCGCGCGACGCGTGCGTGGGTCTGGTGCCGGTTCGTGAGGATCTCTGCCGATCTTGAACAGCAGGTCCATGTACTCGTTCAAGGCGGCTTGACGGGCAATGAACACCTGGCTGCAGGTGTAGAAGGCCTCCCTGCGGGCTTGCGCCGCCTGCGCGTCGAACTGCGCTCGGCCATTCAACCGGGTGGCTCGGATCGTACCCAGCGTGGCCACCCCGGCACCGATGACCGTCCCCGCCAACCCGACTACCGCAATGAGAAGTTCGCTCTGCATGGACTGATGCTGGGGCGTGCACCACATCGGTTGCGATCCGGCTCGCCGAGCCGTCCAGTGAGATCATGTGCGCAGGGCGACTCTCCACCCTGCGCTCGCAGCCAACTCCCGAGGGACCTGCCCCCACACAGAAGGGGCCCGGCCGACTGCCAGACGGCGCCGGGGAAAGGCGAAACGAGCGTGGTGACTCCGATCAGCGCGGACAGCTTCCTGTCCGCGCTGAATCACGCGGGCTACGGTGTCGTCCAGCTGACCGCAGGGGTGCGACGGTGCTCGACGCGCTGGTTCCGTGAGTTCTCCCCAGCCGGTTGCGCTTGGCGACTGCCCTGGAAGGCCCGACGTGATCTGGGACATACCCATTCACCGCCCAGCTGTGGGTAGCTTGATGTGTTTGCTTGCTCCGCACACAGCGTTGCGTTATCGGGCGCACCGACCTGTCAACCGTCCAGGAGATCCATGCGGCCCCGCATACCCTCCATTCCGCGAATAGCCTCCGTTCCAGCCATGGCCCTGGCAGGCGGGGCGCTGGCCATCGGTGTCGGCGGTCTGTATCTCGCCGGGCTGCTGCTCACGGGCGGGGAGATCGAAGCGGGTACGACGGTGCGTGGTGTGGACATCGGGGGCCTGAGCCACGCGGAGGCCACGCGGAGGCTGGAGAAGTCCCTGGCGGAGGCCGGCCGGCAGGGGCTGGCTGTGCAGGTCGGCGACCGCAGGGGCGCGGTCGAACCGCGGCGGGCCGGACTCACCTTCGACGCTGAACAGACCGTTGACCGGGCGGCGCGCACTGGAGCCGATCCGTTCAGCGTGATCGGCGGGTTCTTCCGCTCGGGCGGTGACATCGAGCCGGTCGTACACGTCGACGAGGACACGGCCCGCGCCGCCCTCGGGAAGCTGGCGAAGAGCCTCGACCAGAAGGTCCGGGACGGCGCCGTCACCTTCGCCGGCGGCCAGGTCAGGGAAGTCACCCCGCGCCGCGGATACGCCCTGGACGTGGACACCGCGGTCGGCACCCTGCGTACCGCCTTCCTGCGTGGCACAGCCGATTCGGTCACGGCGGCCTTGCCCACCCGCGAAACCAAGCCGAAGGTCGCGGCGGCAGAGGTGCGGCGGGCGGTACGGGAGTTCGCGCAGCCGGCCATGTCGGCGCCCGTCACGCTCACCGTGGGCGGCAAGCGGTTCACGATCAACCAGACCGTGCTGGGCGAGTACCTGACGATGCGGCCGGACGGCACCGGCAGGCTGACGCCGAAGCTCGACGGCAAGGGCCTGCGTGCCGCCCCCGCGGTGGCCCGTCCCCTGTCCGGCATCTCTGGCACGGCCGAAAACGCCAGACTGCGGCTCGACGGCGACAAGGTCGTGGTGACGGACGACGGCAAGCCCGGTGTAGAGGTCACCGACAAGGCGCTGGGCAGGGCTGTGCTGCCACTGCTCACGAAGTCGGGCGCCGCCCGCACCGGCGAGGTGGCCACGCGGCAGATCCAGCCGGAGGTGACCCGCGAGACCGCCGCGCAGCTGGGGCTGAAGGAGAAGATGTCCTCCTTCACCGTCAACTTCGAACCGGCCGCGTACCGCACGAAGAACGTCGGCCGGGCCGTGGAACTCATCAACGGCTCCGTCGTCATGCCGGACGAGACCTGGAGCTTCAACCGGACCGTCGGCGAACGCACCGAGGCCAACGGCTTCGTCGAGGGCATCATCATCCTCAACGACCGGTTCACCAAGGCGTCCGGCGGCGGTGTCTCCGCCGTGGCCACGACCGTCTTCAACGCGATGTTCTTCGCGGGAGTCAAGCCCGTCGAGTACGGCGCTCACTCCTTCTACATCGAGCGCTACCCGGAGGGCCGCGAGGCCACCGTCGCCTGGGGCAGCCTCGATCTCAGGTTCACCAACGACTCCGGCAACGCCATGTACATCCAGGCCGAGTCCACCGGCACATCCGTGACCGTCACCTTCCTCGGTACCAAGAAGTACGACGAGATCACGTCGGTCAAGGGGCCACGCACCGAGATGAAGCAGCCGGCGAAGAGGGTGAGCACCGACAAGGAGTGCGTGCCGCAGACCCCGCTCGAGGGCTTCGATGTCACCGTGGAGCGGGTCTTCTCCAACGACGGCGGGGAAGTGAAGCGGGAACCGTTCCGCACCCACTACACCACGCGCGACGAGATCATCTGCGAATGACCCCGTGATGTGGCCCGTCAACCCAGGCACGGGCTAGCCGGCCACGCACAGCGCCACCACAACAGGCACGGTGACGCAGACGACGACCGGCACGGTGAACAGACGGGTGTGCGGTGGATCGTCCTGGAGTTCGTCGGCGAGCAGCCGGTCGTACATGAGAGAGCCCACCGGGCCGAGCACAGCGACCACCAGGGCGACATCGACGCGGGACGGACGGACGGACGGTCGTACTCCTGGGCGAGCAGCAGTATCGCCAGACACGCCACCGACGTACCGAGGTGCTGAGCGGCGACACCGCGCCCCGGTGGCCCGGTCGTCACACCCCACACGACCGGCACGAAACCTGCGACGAGGAGCACCGAGGCGGTAGCGAGCCACACGTTCACCGGTCGGTCACCGCCCGGCGCGCGGCCACCGCCAACACTGCCACCAAAAGGGCGCGGGCCGCCCCGGCGAGCACTTCCAGCGCGTCGACCGTGCTGATGAGCACGAGCCACAGGGCCGACAGCGAGAACCACCGCACGAGCAGTTCCGCGATCAGGGCTGCCGTCCGTTTTCCCGTCATGCGCCAGGGGCGGGGCGGTCCGCGCCCGCCGGGTGGTCGGTGAGGGTCAAGGCGGCCTCCTCATGGTCGCCGTGCACGGGTCGCGGTACTCAGACCGCGGGTAGCCGGCCAGGGCATCCGGCAATCCCCGGACACGGGGAAACAAGCGCACAGCAAACCAGTCGGCGATGGAGAGCCGGGGGGGAAGCCATGTCCACGCTCCAGGCCAGGCAAGAAGGGACCTGTCTGGCCCTGCACGGCGAGAAGTGGCCGGGCCGGCCCCGCCTGGCCCAAGGCCACTGACGGCTCTCACTGTCCGGTGGACCGTGAGCGGCTGTGCACACCGGGCATCGTCGTCGCCGTCCGGGCTACCCGCTCACGGACCAAGCCCTGGGCCAAGGAGGGCGCGCACTGCGAGCGCTCGTGCCGATGCCCTCCCGCGAGTCGCTCAGCTGTCGGCCAGCCGCGAGCGCAGTAGCCGCTTGCCGATTTCGGCGCCCTTGCGGCTGTCCGCCTGGGCCTTGCGGAAAAGATCCACGGCCTCGGTGTCCTTGTCGCGCTCCGCATCCGCGATGTACGCCTCCAGGCGCAGCGCGTTGCTGAGACATGCCTCCACGTACCAGATCAGGTTGTAGTCCTTGTCCGGCGTGCCTGTGACGCCACCGGTCTCCGTGCTGCTGGTCATATGAGCCTCCTCGGTGTTCGCGGGCTCTCGCCCGTCGGGGCGGCCGGGTACCCGTCCCGCCCCCGCACACACCCCGGCCCCGGCCCCGCACACCTCCCCGGCGTGCCGGAAAGTGTGGACGGGGTCAGCCTGGATACGTGGACTCAAGCACCTGGATCCATCCGAAAGGTATGTGCGCCATGGGAAGCCAGAACGACGACGCCATGGGTGACGAGGTCTACCAGCCCCAAGGCACCGACGACCGTGAGGACGAGGGCGTCCTGGATCCGGAGGACACGCTCAGCGACCGGGGCAGCGACCCCTACGAGGAAGGCTGGTCACCCCCCGAGCGTCCGCTCGCCGCCGAGCACCAGGGCACCACCGGTCGTGAGCAGCACGAGGGCGAGAGCCTGGACCAGAGGCTGGCCGAGGAGCGTACGGATCCGGCACTGGAGGAGCCCGGTGCGGACGACGACATGGGGGATCTCGCGGGAGGGCAGGGCGAGCCGCTGGACGCAGAGGTGGGTGTGGACCGGGCGGGCCGTCTCGTGGCTCCGGACGAAGGCGCGCACGAGGATGCCGAGAAGGACATGATCGCCGAAGACGTGGGCATCGACGGCGGCGCGGCCTCTGCGGAAGAGGCCGCCGTCCACCGGGTCCCCGACGAGGACGACATATTGCCGTAGCTCTCGTGCTCCCCCTTTCCGAACGCCTCGCCCCAACGGCCTTTACGTACGGGAGGTCTTCATGGATTCCGACGTCGCGCGCGGCACCTCCGCCTCACCCGACAGCCACCACTCGGACATCACTCTGCGGGTGAACGGCAAACCGCACACGCTCACCGTCGACCACCGTTCCGTTCTTCTAGACGTACTACGCGAGGACCTCGACCTCACCGGCGCCAAGAAGGGCTGTGACCACGGCCAGTGCGGCGCATGCACGGTCCTGGTCGACGGCCGCCGTGCCAACAGCTGCCTGCTGCCCGCCGTCGCCCTCGACGGCGGCGACATCACGACCGTCGAAGGACTCTCGGGGGACGGCGAGGAACTCCATCCGCTCCAGCGCGCCTTCCTGGACCGCGACGCCTTTCAGTGCGGCTACTGCACCCCAGGGCAGATCTGCAGCGCCCTGGGCGCGATCGCCGAGGCGGCGGCCGGCCATCCCTCCCACGTCACCGACCACGCTGTCCCCTCCGGGCAGCCCGTACCGCTGGGCGGGGACGAGATCCGCGAGCGGCTCAGCGGCAACCTCTGCCGTTGCGGCGCCTACCCGCACATCGTCGAAGCCGTCCAGGACGTGATCTCGTGAAGCCCTTCGGATACATACGCGCGGGCAGCGCCGAGGAGGCGGCCGACGCGTACGCCTCGCATCCTGGCGCGCGGTATCTGGGCGGCGGCACCAATCTCGTCGATCTGATGAAGCTCGGCGTGGAAGAGCCGGCCACGCTCGTCGACGTGAGCCGGCTGCCCCTGGACTCGGTGGAGGTGCTGCCCGACGGCGGGCTGCGGATCGGGGCCACCGTCCGCAACAGCGACCTCGCGGCCCATCCTCTGGTCCGTGACCGCTACCCGGTGCTCTCGCAGGCGCTGCTCGCGGGCGCCTCCGGGCAGCTGCGCAACATCGCCACCACGGGCGGCAACCTTCTCCAGCGCACCCGCTGCCCTTATTTCCAGGACACCGGCAAACCCTGCAACAAGCGCGAGCCGGGCAGCGGCTGCGGCGCCCGGGACGGCGTCCATCGCGACCACGCGGTGCTCGGGCATTCCCCGCAGTGCATCGCCACGCATCCCTCCGACATGGCCGTCGCCCTGTCCGCCCTCGATGCACGCGTCGAGTTGTACGGGACCGACGGCGAACGCTCCGTCCCCGTCGCCGAGTTTCATCGGCTGCCCGGTGACCGCCCTGAGCGGGACACCGAGATCCGCCCCGGTGAACTCATCACCGCGGTCGTCCTGCCGGCCGCCGCGGCCGGGCTGCCGTCCCTCTACCGCAAGGCCCGCGACCGCGCCTCGTACGCCTTCGCCCTCGCCTCCGTCGCCGCGGTGCTGCACACCGGCGACGGCGTCGTCCAGCACGCCGGGATCGCTTTCGGCGCGCTGGCCCACCGGCCCTGGCGCGCCCGACGCGCGGAGGGAGCCCTGCTGGGCGCAGCGCCCACGGCCGACGCCTTCGAGCGTGCCGTCGACCTCGAACTCGCCGCCGCCCAGCCCCTGCGCGACAACGCCTACAAGGTGCGTCTGGCCCGCAACCTCGCCCTCGACGTCCTCACCCGGCTGGCGCCGCCGGCCAACACCTGACAGGGCCTCGCGACCGGCACCCCCAGGAGGACCCCATGGCCGACACCGATACCGCGCTGGGCGCGCCCGCCGAGCGCCGGGAGGGCCGTGACAAGGTCACCGGCCTGGCCCGTTATGCCGCCGAACACACTGTCCCCGGCCGGGTGCACGCATGGCCCGTGGCTGCCGCCGTCGCCCGTGGTTCGGTCCGCGCGATCGACACCAGCGAGGCCCTGCGGCTCCCCGAGGTCCTGACCGTGCTCACCCACGAGAAAGCTCCCCGGCTCGCCGACCCCGACGACCCCACACTCGCCGTCCTGCAGAACTCCCGGGTACCGCACCGCGGTTGGCCGGTCGCCCTGGTCGTCGGCGAGACGCTGGAAGCGGCCCGGTCCGGTGCCGCGGCGGTGCGTGTCGAGTACACCGCACAGGACCATGACGTGACTCTCACCGAGAACCATCCGGGAGCGTACGTCCCCGAGGAGGCCAACGGCGGCTACCCGGCACAGCGGGAACAGGGCGGCCCCGAGGGCGCGTTCACGTCCGCCGCGGTCCGCCTCGACACCGACTATCGGGTGCCGCCCCTGCACAACCACCCCATGGAGCCGCACGCGGCCACCGCCCACTGGGACGACGGACGGCTCGTCGTGCACGACTCCAGCCAGGGCACCACGGTCGTACGAGCCACACTCGCCGCGCTGTTCCGGCTTCCCGAGGACCGGGTCACCGTCATGTCCGAGCATGTCGGCGGCGGCTTCGGGTCCAAGGGGACCCCACGCCCCCACGTGGTGCTCGCCGCGATGGCGGCACGGCAGACCGGACGCCCTGTCACCGTGGCCCTCCCCCGCCGGCTCCTGCCCGCCCTCGTCGGCCATCGCGCGCCCACCCTGCACCGTCTCCGCCTCGGCGCCACCGAACAGGGCTCCCTCACCTCGCTCCGGCACGAGGTCACCACCCACACATCCCGCATCAAGGAGTTCGTCGAACAGGCAGCTGTGCCCGCCCGCATCATGTACGCCGCGCCGAACAGCCGCACCAGCCACCGCGTCGTACCGCTGGACGTTCCCAGCCCTTCCTGGATGCGCGCGCCCGGCGAGGCACCGGGCATGTACGCCCTGGAGTCGGCCATGGACGAACTCGCCGTGGCACTCAGGATGGACCCGGTCGAGCTGCGCATCGCGAACGAGCCGGACACCGAACCGGACAGCGGCAAACCGTTCAGCAGCCGGCATCTCGTCGAGTGTCTGCGTGAAGGTGCCCGACTCTTCGACTGGCCGCACCGCGATCCCAGTCCGCGCGCTCGCTCCGCGGGTCCCCTGCTGGTGGGGACGGGGGTGGCGGCCGCGATGTATCCGGTATTGATCCAGCCTTCCACCGCGACCGCCGAAGCCCGGCCGGACGGAAGCTTCATCGTCCGGGTCAACGCGACCGACATCGGCACCGGTGCCCGCACGGTCCTCGCACAGGTCGCCGCCGACGCCCTCGGCGTCCCGCTGGAACGGGTCCGTACCGAGATCGGGAACAGTGACCTGCCGTCGGCGTCACTGGCCGGCGGTTCCTCGGGCACCGCCTCGTGGGGCTGGGCGGTCCACGAGGCCTGCACACGGTTGAGCGCGGTTCTCGCGGAACACACGGGGCCCCTGCCGGAGCCGGGCCTCACCGCGAACGCCGACACTCAAGGCAGCGCGGACGCCGACAGCGGCTACTCGCGGCACGCCTTCGGCGCCCATTTCGCTGAGGTCACCGTCGACACGGTCACCGGGGAGGTCCGGGTCAGCCGCCTGCTGGGCGTGTATGCAGCAGGGCACATTCTCAACACCCGTACCGCCCGCTCCCAGTTCATCGGCGGCATGACGATGGGCCTGGGCATGGCCCTGACCGAGGGCAGCACCATGGACGCCGCGTTCGGTGACTTCACCGAGGCGGACCTGGCCGCCTACCACGTGCCCGCCCACGCCGACGTACCCGCCGTCGAGGCCCACTGGATCGACGAGGACGATCCCCATCTCAACCCGATGGGCAGCAAGGGCATTGGCGAGATCGGGATCGTCGGTACGGCGGCCGCCATCGGCAACGCCGTCCACCACGCCACCGGTGTCCGGTACCGCGAACTTCCCCTGACGCCGGACCGTGTGCTGGCCGGCCTGCCGTAGTTCCGTTCGGGCAACATGCCCAGCGGATCGGTCACGATCCTGTCCTGTCCTGTCCTGTCCTGTCCTGTCCGGTCCTTGTCAGCCAGGTCGAGGCGTGTTCAGGGGCCGGTGGCTCGACGACGGTCGGACCGGCCTCATTCAAGATGACCGCGAGGGCATCCGCATCCTCGCGTCCCACGAAGAAGGCGGCGTCGTTCCGGAGCCTGCCGGACCTGCCATGGGCGTGGACCCCAACACTCCCGGCGTGAGTGTGAAGCAATGCCTTTGCCGCTTCAGGCGGGAGCCGACCTGCTCAGCCGACTCCACAACCACCTGATGGCGATCCAGCAGACGCGCCCGCCCTCCGGCGCTCCGGGCCGATCTTCGTGGTCCAGTGGTTGTGCCGGTCGTCAAGCTGCCGCACCTCCTCGACGCCCTACATGAAGTGCGGGAACTCCTCGAACTGCGTCCACTGGTTGTAAGCCGTGTGGACGGGGACCTCGACGTCCACTGCTTCCTCCACCGTGCTCATCGATTCTTCCTCAGTGGTGGTCGTTCCGCACGGAACCTGGCTGCCATCTCCAGCCGGCCGGGTGTTCGAGGATCAGAGGCGGTTATGGCAGTGGTGCGGCTCTCCGTCACGTCGTGTACGTCGACGACGTCCGCACCCCGGCCTTCAAGCGAAGCCGTAGGGGTTGGGCCTGCGGTCAGCGACATGAATCCCCATCCCCGCAGCCCCTTCGCCGAGCCGCATGGGCGGGAGCCTGCGGGACAGCGGGCCTCGGTCAGGGTTGCCTACGGCGTCAGAGCCCGTTCTTCGGTATCCCAGGCCAGATCGCCGGCACCGACCGCCCGGCCACGGCCGATCGGCACAAGCCTGCTTCGTAAAGCCACGCCCGCGGTCCTCTCCGGGCGGCGCGATCATCATGCGTTGACATGCGACGCCATCGCCGTGTTGTCGTCACGTCCTGCCCGGTCCACCGCCGCCGAACGAGCCGGTGGAGCCGCGACCCCAGCGCCGGCGTTTCTGGTTTTCGCTGCGTTTGCTGCCCGACGCCTGGAGGTTGTGCGGAGTGAGCCGCTCGCTCTCGTCCGCCGCGCGGGGGACCTCGTTCGGTTCCCGCATCTGCCGGGCCTCGTGGACCGGTCCGGCTTCCGGGAGCGTGGGCTGTTCGTCTCCCCTCGGAGGGCCTGGTTCGCGGCGCCGTACCTTGATACCGAGCTGTACGGCCCACACCAGGGCGCCGGCGATGAGAAGACCGCCGACGAGGAGAGCGATCGCACCGGCCGGATTCGTCACGGCTGCCTGATACACGCTGGCGTTCATTGCGGCCGAGTACCCAGGTCGGGGCAGCGGATACGTCCTGCCCAGGATGCCTACACCGCAACCTCAACCTGCTCGGCCGCTACGGCTTCACCGCCTCCCAGCCGGTCAAGGGACTGCGGCCGCTACGCGACCCGGACGCCACCGACCTCGACGATGACGACGACGACCAGGAGGAGCGAGCGCGCCGCATCCGCCATGCGGGGCGACTGGTTGTACTGCGGGAAGACCGCCGCCGAGCAGCGGGGTGACAGAAGAGGGGCACTGGGATGAGCGTGACCGATTGTCCGGGGGTGCTCCGGCCAGGGAGGGTCCAGCGCGGAGCACCGCCGTGATCATCGCGGCCGGGACCCCGCAGCAGCCATCTGTGGAAATCGGCATCCTTCCTCGCGCGCCACCGACGGCATACGCATTGCCGTCGATTCCTGGTACGCGGGAGGCGCCGCAACGTGAATGAGCGGGGGCGGAAGACGGACATGGCGAAGCTCCGCCACGCATGTGTCAGTCATGCGGCACGCCTGCTACCGGTTCGCCACCGAGGAAGTCCTCCAGGATTTCGGTGAACCGCTCCGGCTGCTCCTCGGCCGGATAATGGCCGCAGTCATCGAGGATCACCCCGGTGACGTCGTCGGCCGCCGGCCGCATCGACTGGGCGGCACTCGCGCCGCCCCACAGCGCGCCGCCGACGGCGAGCACCGGCAGCGTCAGCCGGATCTTGCTGCGCTGCTCGTTCTGCGCGATCGTCTCGTCCAGCGCCCGGTAGTACGCGAAGCTCGCCCGCAGCGCGCGAGGATCCGCGGCGATCGCGTCGACATAGACGTCGACGGCGTACGCGGGGATCGTGGCCGGGGTGGCGGCCTTGGTGGCGAAGTGCCAGCCGAAGAAGAGCCGCTCCCGCCCTCGGACCAGTTCCTCGTTGAGCTCGGTGAGCCTGTTGAAGCC
Organism: Streptomyces sp. NPDC050988; assembly: GCF_044456225.1. Lineage (NCBI taxonomy): Bacteria > Bacillati > Actinomycetota > Actinomycetes > Kitasatosporales > Streptomycetaceae > Streptomyces > Streptomyces sp. NPDC050988. The sequence goes on from NZ_JBITFQ010000002.1 coordinate 136,832, forward strand.
GAACTGCCAGAGCTTCTGGTTGACCGCGGCCGGGCCGAAGACCGGTGGGGACGGCGCGAGACCGGGGATCATTGTTTCGACGACGGCTAGCCGGCCCACCCGCTCGGGGTGATCGGCAGCGAGGGCGTATCCGGTCCACGTGCCGATGTCGTGGCCGACCACGTCGAATCGGTCGTACCCGAGCGCGGTCATCAGCGCGGCCAGATCGGCGGCCAGCGTGCCGGCGTCGTACCCGTCGTCGGGCTTGTCGGAGAGCCCGGCCCCGCGCGAGTCGACGGCGACGACGGTGTGCTCGCGAGCGAGCGCGGGCATCACCTCCCGCCAGGCGTACCAGGTCTGTGGCCACCCGCCGACCAGCAGCAGCGCCGGGCCGTCCCCGCCGGTGACCGCGTGCAGCCGCAGCCCGTTCAGCTCCACGATCCGGCTGGTGAAGACGTCGGTGAACCCGTCGGGCAGCCGTAGCGAACTCAAGTTCGTCGTGCCGTCGTCCGTACTCATCTTGGAACGATCAGTGCAACTTGTCATGCAGGCGACCCTACCCATGTTGAAACGATCGGTGCAAGATGTGTAGGGTGACGAACCATGGCAGGCCGCAAGCAATTCGACGTGGACGAGGCGCTACGACGTGCGATGCACGTCTTCTGGCGCTGGGGCTATTCGGAAGCCTCGATCGACCGTCTGACCGAGGGCACGGGCCTGGGCCGGAGCTCGCTCTACGGCACCTTCGGCGACAAGAGCGCCCTCTTCCAAAAAAGCCTCCAACGGTACGCGCAGACCTACCACCCGCTGTACGACCAGGCACTGTCCGCCCCGCACCAGAGCCCGAGCGCCGTTGTGGCCGCCTATCTGCAGGTCACCCTGAACCGCATCGCCGATCCGACGGTCCCGGACGGCTGCCTGCTCACGATGTCGGCAGCACAGTTCCCGGCCCTCGACGCGGAAGGCCAGGCGATGGTCCGCGCCATGATCGACGGTTTGCGGGCGATGCTGGAGCAGGCGTTGCTGGCGGCGGGGGCCGGTGAGCAGGAGGCGGCAGAGCTGGCGTTGTGCACACTGGCAACGAACAAATCCCTGGCGGTGCTGAGCCGCGCCGGCTTCTCGAGCGACGACCTGGCAACTGTTGCCGCAGCCGCCGCCCGTATCCCTGGGGAGACCACAATTACTACCTTGAGTCGTGCGATGGACACCCAGAGCCCCGGCAAAGTCGTTAGGTGATGCCGAGTAGTACCGGTGGCGTGGGGCGTGGAGTGCGCCGATGGCGGCGTTGCGTAGGCCGGTCGTCACGCGCGAAGCCAGGGTTACGCGTTCTGTTCGACGCCGGTCATCGGGGCGATCAGGCTGTGGGGCGCATTGTCGTTGATCATGATCGTGTAGAAACCGTCATCCTCCGCTTCCACGGTGGCGCGCGGGCGAACATGGGGCAGATCGAGAGGACCGCGTATCCGCGGTTTAAGCGGCTGATCACCGCGCATGAGCTGCATCTGTTCTTCGCGCCGAGCCGTGACGAGGTCGAGTGAGCCGCTGCCCGTGCCGACTGCTACGAGCATCTGTTGGCCCAGTTGCTGCAATTGAAGTCGTACCAGCGCGCATGGGGTGTTTGCCGATGCTGGACGAGATTCCGGCCACGGTCGTCGGCTTTGTGCGCCGCGCGGTGGACTTGCCGGAGGGCACGGCGGCGCGGGGCTGCGACCGTACGGCGGAGCGACAGCGTACCGCCGTCCGCCGGCGTGCGGGCCTGGTCTACGACAAGGCGAAGGCCCGGAAGATCGCCGAGGCGGTGATGTGCAGCGGAGCCGTGGCGAAGAACCGGCCGGCGAACCTGATCGACATCGCGTTGGAGAAGGTCGTCGAGGCCGGGCTGGAGCTGCCAGGCTTCGCCACGCTGGACGCGCTCGCGGCGAAGGTCCATACAGATCCGTACAGATCCGCACAGAGGTGAACGCGACGATCTGCATAGGCGTCTTCGAGCGGGTCAGCGAGGCCCATCAGGAGCGGCTGCTGGCGTCGCTGTCCGACAAGGACGCTTCGGGCGACGCTTCGGGCGTCACGAAGTTCAACAAGCTGAAGCAGTCGGCGAAGGCGCCGACGTGGCCGCGGCCATCCGGGCCCGGATCGTGCTCAGCCGGTCCTGGATTTCCTGTTCCTGCCGCAACAGCACGGCAAGGCTTGCCCGCGGGTTGTTCAAGTCCAGACATTCGACATCAATGTCCACACGCACGACCGCACTTGGGCACATCGCCTCGTCGAGAAGGGCGGAGCGAGATCCACGAGAACGAGGGACGCAGGCCCGTCAAATCGGGGAGCACATCCATAAACGGGCCGACTCCGCCGCAGGTCAGGACTCTGACTCAGGCGAGTGCCCCTCCATCGCGGGGAGAGAGTACGTCGGTGCCTGCTTTCGATGTTGGGGTGAACCCAACGGAAAACCGGATCAGCCGTCCAGTGGACACACCCGAGCGAGAACCGCAAGAAGGGATCGAAAATCCACCTCATCGTCGACCGCAGCGGCCTGCCCCTGTCGATCGGCATCTCCGCCGCGAAATTCCATGACAGCCAGGCCCTCATCTCGCTGGTCCGAGGCATCCTGCCCATCCGCTCACGCCGCGGCCCACGGCGCCGACGGCCCGACAAGAAGCTGCACGGAGACAAGGGATACGGCTACCGGCACCTGCGGCGATGGCTGGCCTCCTGCGGGCATCCGGCACCGCATCGTCCGCAAAGGCATCGAAGCGTCGCAATGCCTGGGCAAACACCGCTGGGTCGTGGAACGAACCGTGTCCTGGCTGCCCGGCTGCCGGCGCCTCCACCGCCGCTACGAGCGAAAGCCGGAACACTTCCTCGCCTTCACCGCCATCGCCGCGACCCTCATATGCCACCGCAGACTCACCGGCTGAATGACGGCTTACAGCTGGTCCCCCATGCTGGCTGGTTCCGGAGGATGCAGCCCGCCACCGTCCTTGGCATCCTGCGCGCAGGTCGTCCGTCTTTTGGAGGACTGGTCATTGGGAATCAATAGCACTCCGGCGACCTGTTCGGGGTGCTCGACGCCGAGCCAGTCGTCGCCCGTGAGGCCACCGACCGGCCCGACCGCTTCGGACGAATAAACCGTCCGACACCCCAACGCCACGCGCTCCTTGTCGACCACGCAGGCGTCCACTGCAGGGTCGGATCCCTCATCCGGATTCGCGCCGTCGAAGCGGTAGTGGAAGTGGACCTTGTCACCTTCGGAGGGCACCTGCGGGTGGGGCTCAAGGCGCCAGTCGACGACCTCGGCAGTGACGCCGAGAGGCTGCCCAGACGTGTCCTCGACCTGCACCCTGACACCGGCCTCACCGCGCTCCGCAGTCGTGTCGGTGCAGCCCCAGTGGGAAGAGCAGCCGGACAGGGCGAGAATCACCAGAGCCAACGGAGCACCGGCAAGTACCCGTGCGGGGAACACTCAGCTGACCTCCAGTCAGGATGGAGCGGAGCAGTGTATCCCGTGGCATGGCAGCTGCGGGTGATAGTGACGAGCGCCTGCGGCAGTGCATCCTCGCCCTAAGCTCCATCGCCACCAGCCTCATCAACTACCGCCGACTCACCAAGTGAAACAACGTCTAAAGGTGCAGGCTTGCGAGCGCGTCGACGACCGTTTGCGCGAGGCGCTTTTCGCCGTTGATGTTGGGATGCGTGGCATCGGGGGCCGCGTACGCGGCGTCGAGACGAGAGGGGTCCGTTGCGGAGCGGATCGCCGCGTCGAAGTCGACGCATGGGTGGCCCGAGGTTCGGATCCAGTCGTTCAACTCCCGCCGGATGTCTTCTCGTTCGGGGTCGGCCCGCAGTTCGGGGCCGTGGGCGGTGATGGTGGCGAGGATGACCTGGAGCCCCGCCTTCTGTGCCCGATCGACGAGTTCTTGGTAGGCGTCGGTCAGTTGGGCAACGGTGGGCATCTCGTCGCGGGAGGTGATCCGGCCGGGAAGGCCCCAGTCGTTGCTGTTGTAGGCGATCACCACGTGGGTGACGCCTGCGGTTTCGAGGACGTCCTCATCGAAGCGGGACAGCCCGGACCGCCCCCACGACGGGGTGCCGAGCGGGGCGTCGAGGCGTATGCGGTTTCCTGAGATGCCCCGGTTGACGACGCTGATCCTGGCGTCGGCGGGCAGGAGGCCCGCGGTGTATTGCGGCCATCCCATGGCCGTACTGGAGCTGCCCAGTGCCACGATGACGGCCTTCGCCTCGCTTCCGACGACCTCGATGGTGCGCAGGAATGGGCCTCCGGCGGGAAGTGACCAGCCGGTTCCGTCGGGTTCGGGTTCGGGACCGGTGTCCGTGTTCGCGGCGGGGAAATCACGGGATTCGTCAACGGCTTCGGGAATGGAGCCTTCGGGAGTGGTGCCTTCGAGAGGGAACGGGTGGGAACCGGCATGGTCACCCGGCCGTGAGCGGTCGAAGCGGAATCCGGCCCCGGTCTCGTAGGGCGTCGGACTGGGCAGGTAGACATCGACGACCACGTCGTCGCCGTGGTGGACGGTCAGCTCGACCGGGTCGGTCCAGAGCGTTTCCCCGGCCGGGATCCGCGTCGAGGGCTGCCCGTTGAAGGCCAGGTCGTGGAACCGGCCGCCCACGCCGACCGCGCCTCGTCCGACCACGACGGGCTCGTCGCCGAAACGGTTGCTCAGCTCGACGCGGACCCCGGTGCCGCCGAGGCCCGCGGGGACGGTCATGCGGACGGTGACATCGTCGAAGGGGGCCTCGCGGTCCTCGCCGTCCTCGCCGCGAAAGTCACTCATGGCCTGGGCCCATGTCGGCCGCCAGCACAGGCCGTCGTCGGTGATGTGCTCGGTCATGCCGTCTCCTGCCGTGAGGGGAATCGGGTGGGGGTTCATCTCGGGGTTCATCCGGCTTGACCGGCGGCCGCGAAGAGATCGAGCAGCCCTTGCGGGGCCCGGTCGTCGAAGAGGCGCCGGTGGTTCGCGTCGGACTCCGCGGCGAACTGCTCGCTGCGCGAGAACATGTCCGCCTCGTAGGCGGCCAGCGCCGCTTCAGCGTCGTCGGGGTGAGCGGCGAGGGCCTTGCCGAGTTCGGCACCGTCGAACATGGCCAGATTGGCGCCCTCACCGGCGAACGGTGACATCAGGTGCGCGGCGTCGCCGATCAGCGTCACACCGGGAACCCGGTCCCAGCGATGCCCGACGGGCAGACGGTAGATGGCGCGGGGAACCGGCGGGGTGTCGCCGTCGGTGATCAGCGCGGTGAGTTCGGGTGCCCATCCGTCGAACTCGGCTGCCACCTGCCGTGTCGCCGTGGCCGGATCGGTGAAGTCCATGCCGGTGATCCACTCCAGCGGCTTACTCAGTGCCACATAGGTGTGCAGCACGCCGCCCTGCTCGCGGTGGGCCATGATGCCCTTGCCGGGCGCGAGTGCGGACAGGGCGCCCGCCCCGACCGCCTCGCCGGCGGCGGGGTGCTTCCGGTCGGCGTCGTACAGGTAGGTCTCGATGAACGACGTGCCGACGTACTCGGGGCGGGCCGCCGACAGCAGCGGACGGATCTTCGACCAGGCGCCGTCGGCGCCGACCAGGAGGCTGCTGGTCACGCTCGTGCCGTCGGTGAAGGTGAGCGTGTGGCGGCCGTCGCCGAGCGGTTTGGCGGCGGTGAGCTTCTTGCCCCAGTGGATCGTGTTCGCGGGGAGGGATTCGAGCAGGATCCGCCGCAGGTCGCCCCGCAGGACCTCCGGGCGGTGGCCGGTGCCGTCGTCGGGCAGGTCCAGCAGGTAGGCGCCCTGGGCGGAGAGTATGCGGGTCGCCTCGCCGCCCTCATGGATGATCGCCTGGAACTGTGCGGTCAGCCCGGCGTCGGCGAGGGCGCGCTGACCGTTGTACTCGTGCAGGTCGAGCTGGCCGCCCTGGGTACGGTCCTCGGCCGTGGGCTCTGCTTCGTAGACGCGTACCGCGATGCCGTGCAGGTGCAGGACGCGCGCGAGCGTCAGCCCGCCGAGGCCGGCTCCGACGACGGTGACGGGCGTGGTCATGGTGGCTCCTTGTAGATCCGTGTAGATCGGTCGCGTGGCGCGCACGTCACGGCTGATGCGCGATTTTCGATTGGCGGACTTCGGACTGGTACGCCGTACCAGTCCATCGTGGTACGGCGTACCAGTCGTGTCAAAATGAGTCCATGCCAACGACGCATCGCTCCCCGTCCGCCCGAGCAGCGGGACTCACCCGCGATCAGATCGTGGACGCCGCGATCGAACTCCTCGACGCCGAGGGTGAGCGAGGACTCACGTTCCGCGCCCTGGCGCTCAGACTGAAGACGGGACACGGCGCCATCCAGTGGCATGTGACGAACAAGAGCGAACTGCTCATCGCGGCCACCGTGAGCACGCTGGCCCAGGCTCTCCCGGCCCGCGCGCAGGGGACGGCGCCGCGAGACGCCGTCCATGCCGTAGCCCTCGGAGTTTTCGACGCCATCGACGCCCATCCATGGCTCGGCTCTCAGCTGTACGCCGCACCGTCCCAGCCGGCCATGGTGAAACTCTGGGAGGCGATCGGACGCCCCGTCGAGGATTTGGGAGTCGAGGAAGGGCGCCTCTTCACGGCCGTGTCTACCCTGCTGAGCTACATCGTCGGCGTAGCAAGCCAGAATGCGGTGAACGCGCACGTACTGGCCGCAGACGCGAACCGTGACGACTTCGTGGGCGCCATCGCCGACCGCTGGGCACGCCTGGATCCGGTCGAGCATCGGTTCGTCAGGCGGGTGGCCGACCAGTTGCGCCATCACGACGACCGCAAGGAATTCCTCGCAGGCATCGACATCATCCTCACGGGGCTCACGGCGACTCGCTAGAGCTTCGATATATCGAAGGTGAGTGCCTTCAGGCGCAGTTGGCGAGTTTGCCACGGTGGTGTGTGGGCGCTCAGCCGAGACCTCGATGTTCCGCAACGGGCAGGCTCCGCCTGGGAGCAGAGTCTGGTCTGCGGGGTCAACCGGGTGGAGAACGCGGGCATGGAGCTGGCCGCTGTCCGTCGGGCTACTCCGAGCCAGGACTCTGGGCAGGAAAGAACACCCGCGCGATGCTTGCCTATCCAAGCCTATCCGAACGGGATCAAGCCCAAGCAGCTGCGCCGTGAGACCGGACTGACCGATCAACAGATCGAGGCGGCCGTGAACTGGAAAACGAGCCTGCCAGGCGGCACCAGACCGGCGAGTCCCGCGGAGCCGAGTAGCGAGCAAGATCGATCCCACCGATGACCGCTGTACCGATGTTCCCCGAGGCCGGTTTCACGTTGTCTGCAACCACGCTTGACGCTCCGAACGCCCACGAACTCGCGCGGTCCTACCAGGACCTGCTCGGGTGGCCGACAAGGAAGGAGGAACGCAGTGGGTGGAGATCGCACCGCCCGACGGCAGTCCGGGCTGTCGTTCCAGTCAGAGCCGCACTTCACGCGCCCGAAGAGGCCATCGGCCCCATCCGAACAGCAGATGATGATGCATCAGGAAATCGAGGTCGACGATCTGCCCTCCGCCTCGGACACGCCCTTGGCTTGGGAGCGACCGTGGCGGACTTCCAGCCTCACGACGATGTACGACAATGTACGCGTCCTCTACGACCCGGCCGGACACCCCTTCGGCCTCTGGATAGGCACCCGTTCGTCCAGCGCCTAGCACTTTGGGTCACCCGTTAGTCGGCGACAGCCGATGCCGAGCACGGCGGCCCAGCCGGGCCGCGGACCCGGGGCGTCAGGGCCTGACTGTCGAGAAGATCGGCGGCAGAGGTGCCCAGCGGACTGCGGGGCGCACGGAGCAGCACGGACGCTCGCTCGGTGACCGGGCGGCAGTGGCACCAGTCGGACCAGCACCGCCGACTGGTCCGAGCGGCACTTTCCAGCTCCAGGTCGAGAACGCCTGGGAGCACAGCGCCGCTCCCGGCATGGTGCGAATGCCTTCCGCAGGCACGTCTTCGCACAGAACGTCGGCGGTCTTCGCCGCGGCCGCAAGGACGCTCCCGAACCGGGGCGCCTGAAACGGGTTGTCGAGAGGGGCAGCCAGCGGAAACGGCGAGGGCCACGCACGGCGCGAAGCCAGGGTCATGTCCCCGGGAGTGTCAGATGTCATTGCTCGGGCGCTATTCGCGTGTCATTGCGGGGCGTTACGCGCGCAGCGCGAGTCGGCTCTCGTGCGTGACAGGCGAATTCAGTCCTCACCCCGGACGATGTGGCTCTCCGGGTCGGTGGTCTCCGGTACACCGCCAGTGTCGCCTTGGGGAAGCCGGACACCGGGAAGCGTGACCGCGCCGTCCCCGGTCCAGTTGTCCTCGTGCGTCGACTCGATGTCTGTGCTGGTGCCGGGTTCCATGGTGAGGCACCTCCTGCGTCTTCCGCTCGTCTCCCCCGAGTACCCGACCGGCCGTGGCGAAACGTGGGTTGAGGCGGGCCGCCGAGTTCCATTCCGGAGACGGTCGGGGCAGGACCTCCCGGGTGCAGGGAAGGCCGCGGACCCAGGTCCCACCAGGTCCACGGCCTTCGTCCCACGGCCGCTCAGCCACACTCGGTGTTTCCCTCCAGTCTCCGCTCAAACACAGGCGCCCATAGACGGGCTGAACTTCTACGGGCGGCTCCCGGAGACCGGTAGCGCTGTCGCGGCGTGCTTGAGGACACCGCGATGGGCCCGACGTCGATGAACGCCTGTCCGGCCTCGGTAAGGCGGCTCATAACATGGTCCGCCTGCTCTTCCAGCTCCAGACCGTCGCCTGGGCCGTCGTCCTCACCCGTAGGGATACGGAGTCCACTACGGCGCGGAAGACTCCCCCGGCACGCTCTTCGCCCGAGGAGTCCGCACCGGCTCATAGTGGGTCCCGCGCCAGAACCCACATGCGGGACTAGCGTGGAAGGCATGAACGATGACCGCGAATACACGGAAGACGAAGCCCGCTCCTTCGAGCCTGAGCCGTGCCCACGGTGCGGTAGCCCTCAATCCGTCGAGTGGGTTCGGTCCAACCCCGGCACCCTGGCCGAGCCGATGTACCTCCCCGGCTCGACCACCTGCTCGAACAGCGGCTGTCCGCGCAACACCGGAGCCTGACACTCCAGCTGTAGATCGTGATCTTCAAGTCTGGGATGCGGCTTGTCGCCGGTAATGACTGGTGCGGGACCGGGCTTGATCACGGCGTCGCCAGTCGACCGGCCGATCCGGTGGGCTGCGTCACGGACCGGCCGGACGAGGAGTGTGACGAAGAGATGCTGGATCTCGTTGCAGGACAGCGGGACCAGGTCGGTCGACCCCGGGACGGCGGGCGTGTTCGTCGGCACGGACGACGGCGAGGAAGGCGTGGGCGAGCATGGCGAGGGTGACCCAGCGAGTCCAGGAGGAGTAGCGGCGGACCTGGTGCTCATCGAGTCCGGCCAGCCCCTTCCCGGTCTGGAAGGTCTCTTCCACCCGCCGTCTGGATCCGGCGACTCGCACCAGCTCGGTCAGCGGCACCGGCTGGAGTGAGAAGCAACGGCAGTAGGCAAGTTCGCCGGTGGTGCGGTTGCGGCGGATCAGCAGCTGAGGGTGGCCCGGGCCGGGGGCGGCCAGGTCGATGACCGCCCAGTCGTAGAAGCGGTGTCCCTTCGCACCGCGTCCGGCCGACACCTTCTGCCAGGCCCGCTTCGGCAGCCGCTTGAACAGACGGTCTGCCCGGAACTTGCCTGCTTGGGTGGGGACTTCGGCCGAGCAGGCCACCGCGAGGACGTAGCCGGTGCCGCGTTCTTCGAGAGCCGTGCGCAGTCCGGGTTGCCGCCGTAGACCTCATCCCCGGTGACCCAGCCCACGTGGTGTCCGGTGTCCAGGAACCGTTCGATCATCGTGCGGGCCAGTTCCGGCTTGGTCGCGAAGCCGGTGTCCTCGTCGAGCCCTGCTGCCCGGCAGCGATCCGGGTCGCACGTCCAGGAACGGGGGATGTACAGCTCCCGGTCCACCGCTGCATGTCGCCGCGCCCCTGCATAGACGAGGTAGACCGCGACCTGGGAGTTCTCGATCCGTCCGTCCGTGCCGGTGTACTCGCACTGGACGGCGATGGTGTGAGTGCCCTTCTTCACGTCGCCGGTGTCGTCCACGACCAGCACTCGGCATCGTCGTGGAGGTGCTCGACGACGTAGTCGCGCACGTCGTCGCGGACGGCGTCAGCGTCCCAGGCGGCCCGGCACAGTAGGTACTGCATGCCGTGCGGGCTGCTCTCCCCGGCCCACTCCGCGATGGTCCAGCAGTCCTTGCGCGGCAGGTCCGACAGCAGGCCCAGCACCAACCGGCCGGCCCGCAGGCGGGGTTCGATCCGGGCGAACCGGCCCGCGATCCGGCTCATGGCCATCTCGAACGCCTCCCGCCATCGGGCGGGATCTATGCTGTGGTCTGCGGCCACCGTCTCATCGTCAGTCCACACAACTCACGATGATCAACGGTGGCTGCACCCGTCTGTGCAGCAGTCCCGGACCAGTTGCCCGACCAAGAAAGCAGATCATGATCGCCACTGTCCTTGCCGTCATCGGGACGCTCCTCGGATCGATTGTCACCGGCACGTTCCAGCACCTGGCGGCCGGCCGCGCCGAACGCGCAGCCGCCGCTGAGCAGTTGCGGCGCGACCGGCTCGACGCGGTGACCACACTCGCCTCCGCCGGCTCCGACCACCGACGGGCTTTGTGGATGCGTGGAGAGGCTCGACTGCGCGGCGCAAGCGACATTGAGCTGCAAGAACTGCGAGCCAGGTCTCATGTCACCCGCTCCGCCATCACCCGCCCCCTGGTTGCGCTGCGGCTCCTCGTGCCCGACCCGGCAGTCCACACCACCGCACAGGCGATGGTTGTCGCCACCTACAACATGGTCGATGCCGCCACGAGCATCGAGGAGCTGACCGCAGCACAGGACGCCGCACGGGCCGCCCACGACCGCTTCATCGACGCTGCCGCTGCGTACTTCAGCGCCAACACCTGACAGGGCCTGCGCCCCACCGCCTGAGGCGACGTGCTCCATGTCGACGGCCAGCAGCCATGAAGATCACGATCTACAGCTGGAGCACTACTGATCTCTTCGGGGTGTTGTCGGATGCCGGGTGAGGGTGAGTCCGGTGCTGGTGAGACAGCCGTCGATGAGGTCGGGGCGGTGCTGGATGTGGCGCAGGCCCCGGCGGAGGGTCCGTTCGAGGTGATCGTCGTCGGCGAAGGCGACGTTGGCCAGCGGTCCGCGGCGTATTAGCGACCAGATGCCCTCGACAGGATTCAAGTTCGGCGCGTAGGAGGGAAGTTGGATGATGGTGAGTGAGCCAGTCGTGTCCCTCCGCGTACTCACGCATCCCCGCGGCCCGGTGGGTGTTGAGATTGTCCCAGATGAGGATGATGGGGGCGCCGAGCTGGATGTGGGCGCGTACGACCAGGCCACGGTAGTCACTCCAGGAGAAGCTGGTGCGTCCCTTGCCCCGGTGCTTGCGGTGCTGGCGTGGCCGGTAGATCAGCCGGGAGGACTCGCCCGGCCGGTAGCAGCACATCGCGGCGATTGATCAGCGGCGCCAGGACCGGCCGCGCACCCGCACCACCGGCGTGTGCCCACGCCGGCTCCACGTGCGGGCGCGCGACGGGGTCATCGCGAACCCGGTCTCGTCCTCGAAGACGACGAAAGCCCCCAGCACCGCCGCAGTCATTCCACCTGCGGCCACACGTCCTTCTTCCACAGTCCCAGCGCTCCCTCGTCGCGTTCCGCAGCCCGGCGGGCAGGAGACTCCCTTTGCATTGGAAGCAAAAGCGCGATGTCCCGCGTCCGCGGTTTACAGTGCGGGGGCGGGACATCGTCGCCACCGGCTTGGACCGCTTCAGTGGCCTCGCTGGGGTAATCGAGGGCCTTGCGCTGCAGACACGGAGCCGGTCAGCGGATCACGCTGAACCGCAGATGGGTGGCGTTCGGCGTCTCGATCACCCTCGTACGCTCCAGCCGGTACTGCCCGCCCAGGTGCTCGAACAGCCGAGTGCCGCCGCCCAGCAGGACCGGGGCCAGATGGATCTGGATCTCGTCCAACAGCCCGGCCACGAGGCACTGCTGAGCCACGCTCGCGCCGTGCACGGCGACCGCCTCGCCACCCGCCGCCGCCTTCGCCTGGGCCACCGCGCTGTGGATGCCGTCGGTGACGAAGGTGAAGACCGACGGGGCCCGTACCGTCTCCGGGTCGGGTGCCTTGTGGGTGAGCACGAAGCACGGCGTCGGTCCGGCGGGCCCGCCGTCACCCCAGCCGCCGTCGCCCTCCGCCAGGTCGTACGACACCCGGCCCATCAGGATCGACCCCAGCCCTGCACGCATCTCGTCCAACAGGTCGATATCGCGCGGGTCCGGCCGGTGCAGCCACTGGTGCAGCGGCAGGCCGCCGTCGCCCAGTTGCTGCTCGCGGGAGACATTCGGACCGGCGACAAACCCGTCCAGCGACATCGAGATACCTGAAACGACCTTGCTCATGACCTCATCCCTCCATTGGGTGCCTTACTGAGGTGACGTCGGAGCCGCACAGGAGTTCTCGACATCGCTCGGGGCGGTGGGTTCCGCGCATACGGCTTCCGGGCGCGGGCGGCGGGCCCCTGCTCCGTTCAACCGCACGGCACCTGCCGCCGCAGGCTAGGCACAACGGTGCAGCACAGGTGGCTGACAAGGCCGTCCACCCGGCCCGGAACGCCATCCCAGGCCTCCATGTATCTGCAGGTCAGACGGGCTGGGATGGTTCCACCGTGTCCGATCGGCCGTAAGTTGTTGCGCCCGGCCGCTGTGACCGCTGATGCTCTTGCTGCCGCACCGACCAGGGCCGGGCCGACCAGCCGGCCTCGCCGCGGCATCCACGTCCACGCACTCATCCACGGGGGAACCCTCATGTCCATGCGTATCCGAACGAGCGCTCTGACCGCACTCACCGTCGCCGCCCTCGCGACGGGCATGGTCCTCACGGCACCGGCCGCGGGCGCCGCGCCCAAGGCAGCCGCACCGAAGTTCCTGTCGGCGTCCCAACTGCCGCCGCACCCGACGTCGTCCTGGACCGCCGGGCTGGTCACCGAGGGATTCCCCGAAGCACTGGGCCTCTGCGTCAGTACGGAAGGCATGCTCGACTACGACTACCGGCACCGGGAGTTCAGGACCGACCTGGACACCAGCGCCGTGCAGCTGACCGTCGTGACAGGCACAGCCGGCCAGGCCAAGGCCCTCGCGAAGCACTACGACGACCTGATCCGCACCTGCGCCGACCGCATCGAAAAGTCCTCGCCCGACGTCGACGCCGAGGGCCGGGACTACGGCACACTGCAGGTCGAGGAAGGCGCCCACGTCCGCGGCCTGAACACCGAGACATCGGGGGGCGCCACCGACGTCGCCCTGCTGTCGGTCGGACGGGACGGCAGGACCGTCAGCGTCGTCCAGTGGGGACAGTTGGGCGACTTCAACGACGCGCCCGTGGCCGCCTTCAAGAAGACCACGACCACGGCCGTCAACAAGCTGTACTGACCGGGCGGCCACCGGAAAAGGCCGGGACCGTCCTCCTCATGGCTCCGGCTGGCCTCCCCCGTCCAGCCGGAGCCACTCTCTGCCCGCGCCGGGCGGGGGCTATCCGGCCGGCTCGTACGCCACGGACTCAAGCGGACAACCGGGCGCAAGGCACCGCAGGGCCGCGAACTCGGTATCGTCGGCGACCACGTTCCAGCGCAACTTCGTACCCCCACTCGGAGGCGTACTGACAGCGCACCGCATCGCCGGGAGCGGACGGCAACCGCTGAGCCAGGCCCTGGCCGGACTCGGACCGGTTGGAGCGGGCCGTGACGGCAGCCAGGGACGTGCCGACACCCTGGTCGTTGGCGTACGCCTCGCGGCGCCACGACATCCAGCCAGAGGCTGTCCCAGACCTCCACGAGCGGCACCATGTGGTCAACGTCCAGGCCGGACGCACCAGTCACCCAGACCCCGTCGTTGCAGGACCATCAGCGGCCGCCCGTCAGCCGACAACCAACACCGACCTCCGGGGCATCCACGGCTCCTGAAATCAGCACCTCCTCACGCGTGTTGCAGTCGTCTGCGGGGTTGGTCCCGACATTCCAGTGCCTGCAGGAGGTCCGCAGGCAGCCCACCCGCGACTCGATACCCAGAGGCAGGCAGCCGACGGCGGTGGTGAGCGGAACGGTCTCCGCGACATGGGGCCGGCGGGGCAGCCGCGAGGGCAGGACGACCAAGGCGGCTACAAGGCCCCCCAGAACAGACTTGATCATCTGCTGTTGATAACGGCCGCCCGACCGGGTCATGGGGTGGCCACCCTGCAGATCACCCGTGTGAGCGGAACAGCCGCACCGAAGAAACGAACTTGCACAGTTACAGCGGTTGAAGAGGGCTATCAACAAGCCCGGCGGTTGGTGGGCGAGGTCCTCACGGCAGTCTGGCTTTGTCAGTGGGTTCTGCTGCCACTTGTCACTGAGGGCGGGAGCCACTGGTGTGTCGAGGAGAAGGACGTCGACGAGTCTTGCTGCGACCCGGCGTCCGGTGGTGGGACGATCGGAGTGCTCCAGGGTGTGAGGTGACGCCGATGCCGTCCATGTCCAGAGTCGAGTTGTTCGCAACGATCCGCCGTGACTCCCGGGCGGGAACGTCGGTCCGTGCTCTGTCGCGCAAGTACAACGTCGCCCCCGCGCACGGTCGATCAGGCTCTCACGTCGGCTTGGCCCGCCCCGCGCAAGGAACTCCCGAAGCGGGCCTCTCGTCTTGCCCGGGTCCTGGGCCTGAGCCGGGCGCGGTGGTCCTCGGGCAGCCAGTCATCCAGTGACGGCAGCAGCAGGGCCTGATGCGGATCGAACGCCCGAAACGTGTTGTCCACCGCCGCCGGACAACCCTGCGGCTGCTTCTTCCTGACCGGCTCGACCTCGAACAGTCCATCCCCACCATGCATACCGTGATCACCCGCATGAATGATCACGAACCGCAGGCGGGTTGCCTGCTACCGGGACACGCTCCTGCCTCGTCACCGATCACCACCACGTCATCCGGCCGCACCCACACGAACGTGGCCGGGTCCACCGTGCGCCGCCAGATGAAGGACACGCACCGCATCGTCGTCGGCGCCCGATGCGGTCGGCTTCCGCCGGCATGCCATCAGGGCCGGGTCAGTTACCGGGTGGAGTTCGGGATGGAGCGCCGCCGAGTCAAGTGTCGCCGATAGAGTCGCAATGTCACGAAGGTTGAGACGGGGGTTGTCATGACCGATGCAGAACCGCGGGTCCTGAGCCAGCAGGAGTTCTTCGACGAGGTGGTGGCCGTGACACGGGAGTTGGACGAGTCACGGTTTCTCTACCTGATGCTCGAGGAGGGTGGCGGCATCGGGGTCCAGTGGGAGCAGCCCCGCTCTGACCACTTACGCCGGTATCGGGTGTCCGCAGGCTCCGGCCCCGCGTGTCCACACTGCGTCATCGAAGAGGCGGTAATTCACCTGGCGCCGGTGCTGCCGCTGGATCTGCTCCGCCAGACACGAGCGCGAAGTCACTACGAGGAGGTGCTCCGGACCGGTATGCGGCCCTGCCCCGCGTTCGCTCGGCAGGCGATCGACCGGTCGGTGACCTGGCTGGCGGACTGCCACGGACTGCCTGGCGATCCGCACAGCGATGCGGACTGCGCCGAGCACAGCAGGCCCGCGCCGCACGGCGATCCACTGGATCCACCGGAACCGTTCTCATCGGCGGTCCTGGAGATCTGCCCCGCGGACGAGGTCCGTCGTCGACTGCACGTGGCACGCGACTGGCGCGACGCGGCCCAGCACGTGGCGGAAGGGTTACGCGAGGCAGACGCCACATGGCAGTTCCTGCGTACCAGTTGGAAGCTCGGGCTGCACGTGCCTGGCCGGGAGGTACTCGTCATGCCGGTCGGCGGCGAAACTGACACCGGTGACCGGTCGGCCCATGACCTGATCGCCGCCGCGCTGCGGGCCGACGGTCGCCGGCGCGTCTACGAGGAGCACGGGTGCCTGATCCCGGACCAGCGGCCGGGATCAAAGCGGATGCCCCGTTTCCAGGGTGCGTGGGACATCGCGAATGGCCACCCGGTACGCACCATCGAGCTTCCGGCGAACCGCCCGCTCAGCCGCCGCGGCCGCGGCGTGTTACTCCTCTATCAGGCCCGCTTCGCGATGGTGAACCGGGCGCTGCTTCCCGACCCCGCGGATCTCAGCGTCCAGGCCCAGATCTACTGGGAAGGCGAAGCGGCCCTGCATGTTTTCGAGTTCAGCCTGCTGCGCGGGCTGGGCGGCGACGCCTACACCGCCGCGGTGGAGGCGTTCCGGCGGGCGCTGCAGAAGGAAGGCGGCCTGCTCGCCCGGCCGAACCGAATCCTCCGGCGCCACGAGCGAAAGGCGTTGGCCCAGGTGTTCGGCGAGGTCGACGAGGAGGAGTTGCACCTCTGGGCCTCCGTGGCCTACCGCAACGCCATCCAACTCAATCTGCCGGACCAGACTTCCTTCGCCGAACACCTCCGGCGGCAGGCTGACAAGTAGATCCTGGCGGCATGGCGTCGAGTGCCGTCCCGCTGCGAAACCTGCACGACCATCGGCCCGTCGCCCGGACCCGGACCCCTTCCCGCCTCTATTCGCCAAAGCGGACCTTCTCACTGGGGCGCCGCCGGGACGGCGGCCAGTGGCCCAACACTGAAACACGCTCCTAGCCTGCGGCGGCTGGATAGCCTGCCGCAGGTCGCGATGATCACGCGAGAGGGTTCGCCGCAGTAAGTCCGGCATTTGCCGCGGTAGTTGGGAATACGCCTCCGCCGCGACCGCGCAACTGCCCGAATACGGGTCTGCTGTGCGGGCTTGAGGGGAGGAGACTGTCAGTGCGCGACGCCGACCAGGCCTGGCACCAGCATGTTCGCCTAGGTCATGCCCCCAGGTCCTCCGTCACGGGCAGGCACTCGGCGAGCAGGTCGACGACGTCGCGCCAGGCTCGCTGCGCGTGTTGTCGGTGGTAGCCGACGCCAGGGACCACGGAGTGGTCGACCGGCGGGTGGTGGAAGGCGTGCAATGCGCCGCCGTAGACCGCGAGGCGCCAGTCGACGCCCGCGGCCTGCATCTCAGCGGCGAACGCGTCCCGTTGCGCGGGCGGCATGATCGGGTCCTCCGACCCGACCCCGGCCCACACCGGGCAGCGAATGCGCGCCGCCTCGCCGGGCCGGCCCGTGGTCAGTGCGTTGACTGTCCCGATCGCGCGCAGGTTGACACCGCCGCGCCCGAGTTCCAGCCCGACGGCGCCCCCGGTTCCGTAGCCGACGGCGGCGATCCGGTCGGGGTCGGTCCGGGGCTCGGTGCGCAACACGTCGAGCGCCGCATGGCCGATCCCCCGCATCCGGTCGGGATCAGCGAGCAGTGGCATGCAACGGGCCAGCATCTCCTCGGGGTCACCCAAATAGCGCCCGCCATGAAGGTCGAAGGCCAGCACTACATATCCCAGCTCGGCGAGAGCATCGGCCCGGCGGCGCTCGACGTCGCTGAGCCCCATGCCCTCCGGTCCGAGCAGCACCGCGGGCCGGCGGTCGACACCGGCCGGGAGCGCGAGGTGCCCGATCATCGTCAAACCGTCGGCCGGGTACTCGACCGTATGCGTCGTAATCGCCGTCATGAAACTGGACTGTAGTGATCGTCGAGCCCGGCCCGGCCGCTGTTCTGCCGCTGGCAGAACAGCACGGGTGTCCTTCGAAATACGGGACGGACCCGGCGCTCAGGACTTCAAGATCATCCCGTTGCCCCTTTGGCGCGTATCTCGGTCACACCCCGAGTCCGGCCCAGCGGGTTGACCAAGAACCCGCGGGCCCAACCGCCAGAATCGGAAGATCCACCCGCGGGTTCGCGGTGAACAACCTTCAGTTTCTCTGAACCCACGGACCTCATCGGGCGTGTGCAGTTCCGGTATTCCCAGTGCGCCTCCCTGCTGGTGCGCCCCGACAACACCGTCGGGCGCACGCTGTACGAGCGGCTCGGCTACCGGTACGCGGGCCCGTGCCGCAACGAACCCGGCGGGCCAGTGTGCGACCTACTGGTCCTGCGTGTCCCGGCCGAGAACGCCTTCTGACACCCAGCCGCCTGCGTCCGTCAAGGCGGCCGGCTGGCACCCCGTCAGATCCATGAGCGTGAGGGCGGGGACGACGAATACGTCGATCGCCGAACCCCTCCTCGAACTCACCCCGGCCTTTCATCAGCAGTGCGGCCCCGCCGGAAATCTGGCCGGGGCCACAGGCGTCTGCTGCTGTGATCAGGGAGTGAGGTCCAGTGCGCGGATCGGCTCGCTCGTTCATCGGGGCGGTGCGGTGGTGGCCGCGAAGCCTCCATCGGGACGGTCGGGGGTGGGCTGCGCAGCGTGCCGACTGTGCGCTGCGGCCCACGTCTCGTGCCGCGCAACGACCAGGGCGACAGCCAGGTCCAGATCGAGGACGGTGATGCCCAGCAGGGAGGCCAGGTGCTCGGCCGTGCCGCGCCGGGTCCCGATTGGCTTCAACCAACGCGCAGGCCGGGGCGTACAGGAACCAGCCCGATTCGGCGTGGGCGCGGTGGATGAGGTGGGAGGCGAAGCCGTTGCCCTGGCCGACTTCGGCCATCGCGTTGCCGTCCAGGATGAACCCCTTCCAACCTCGCAGTACTGACCGCGAGTTGAACAGTCCTGCGCAACGACGAAGCTCCTGAGAGACGGGTACTCGACCAAGATCACCTGTGTCCGCCAGGAGCTTCCTGTGCCCGTTCACCCGTCCTCGATTGATCTGTCGAGTCGAACCCTGCGGTTGCCGACCGGACAACTGTCAGCGCGACGGGTAGAGATCGGGACGCGGTGGCGGAGCCTGCCGGTCGGCGGCTAGGCCCTGCCGGCCTTGGATCACCTGCGGTGCGGCGACACCTGCACTCAGCTCGCCGCCGGGTTCGGCATCGGGATCGCGACCGTGTTCCGGTATTCGTGAAGCCATCGAGGTGCTGGCCGCCCCGTGCCCCGACGTTGGACGAGGCGATGAACGCGATTCGGGAGAAGGCGTGCGTCATCCTCGACGGCACCCTGCTGCCGATTGACAGCATCGCCGCCGACACCCCGTACCACTCGGGAAAACACAAACGTCACGGCATGAACGTGCAAGTCCTCACCGATCCGCTCGGACGTCTCCTCCGGACCTCGCCCGCCCTGCCCGGATCGACCCACGATCTCACCGCCGCCCGGCATCACGGAATCGTCGGCGCACTCACCGACGCGGGGCTCAAACGCTGGGCGGACAAGGCGTACCAAGGAGCCGGCGGGCCCATCAGGGTCCCGTTCCGAAGCCACCGCCCGAAGCAATGGAAGCGCCGCCACAACAGCGCCCATGCCAAGATCCGCTGCCTCGGCGAACGGGCCATGGCCATCTTGAACGGGCCGTGGCCACCTTGAAAGGCTGGCGCGTGCTCCGGAAGCTCCGCTGCAGCACCAACCCGATCACCGACGTCGTGAAAGCCGTCGTCGTCCTTCACCACGCATCAACGTGAGGTTGGAAAAGGCTCACTGCATCGACTCGCGGATGAAGTCCCGTCTCGCGGTGACGGCCCTTCAGTCCGCGGTGGCCCGCCGCGGGCAGGTAGCCGGATGCGTCGTGCATTCGGATCGCGGATCGCAATTCCGGTCCCGAAAGGTCCTGTCCGCTCTCGCCCGGCACGGCCTGGTCGACTCGATGGGCCGGGGTCAGCGCGGCTTCGGCGGCAACGCGTGGAACCTGGACTCGATCTCGCCGGGACGGCTGCAGGCCCTGGTGTGCTTCGCCAGGGCCGCCCGCCCCCAGGCCGTGTCCGACCTCGCCGGGGACCGGCGCCTGGTCACGCTGGTGGCATTCGCCGCGGTCATGCCGCAGATCGCCGCCGACGAGGCGATCGAGGTATTCGACCTGGTGATGGGCGACATCGTCCACGGTTCAGCCTCCCCCAGCACGATCCGCCCGTCGGCCGATCAGGCCGACCATCGTGCGGTGCAATCGCGTCCTCGCCGGCCGGCCCCGTCCAACGCTCCTTACAGGCAGCCGTAGGAGTCGACCCGACAGCGGGACAAGGCGCTCAATGCCTCGCCTGTGGGGGCGTCGATGGGGAAACTTGTAAGCAGCGGCCGTTCTTTCGTGCTTCGAACTCGACGTTTCGAAGCACGAAAGAACGGCCGCGTCACGTGCCGCCGATTCCCGGGAATCTCAGCAGGTCGCGTGACGGCTGACGTCACCGAGCGGTCAGGAACGGTCCTCCCTGCCGCTCACCTCCACGCGGTAGGCCATGAAAGCAGTGACCAGAAAGATGATCGGCGGTCCGACCAAGATGATCTTGGGGCTCAGCACCGCCTCGACGGCTTCGGGCATGTCCAAGAACAGGGGCAACAGCCCCACCACGAACAGCGGGGCGATGGACAGGAACATTGCGATGAGCCCGCAGCCGAGGGCCGACTTTCGCGCGGTGGAGCGGTCGATCCTGGCGGCTACGGACGGGTCCGGCGTCCAGTCCTCACCACGCAGCTGGTGCCAGATCTCCCGGAGCAGGGCGACCTCGCGCTCGACATCGACGTGACGGTCGTCGAGGTACGGCAGCAGGGCCCTGCGCCCGCCCGACCCGTATGCATAAGTGGTCAGTTCAGGTCCGTTCCCATGCGTGAGGGCACCGGGGTTGTGCTCGATGTGCAGTTCCTGAATGTCCTCCCAGGCCAGAGCGTGGCGCCCGACCAGCCCGCGGATTCTGATCGCCTTGAGGTCCGCCGTGGTGGCACAGCGCCCGGCAGCCCATACGAGCCACCCGAAGAGCGCGAGGAGGGGGACGACGATGACGATCTTGACGATCTGAGGTAACTCGTCGATCAGCAGTACGGGAAGCAGGATCGGCACCAGGCCGACGGAGAAACCAATGATCATGGCGCGGGTCTGGGCCGGTCTGATCCGGTACTCCCGCGGCAGTCTGTCGTAGCTCACGCCTGTCCCCGCCCCTGTCCCCGCCCCTGTCCCCGCCCCTGCCTCCGTGACTTCCCGGTCCCGCCGCCCGCGCAGACGGCTCACACATGCCGAATTTAGCCATACTGCCGGGCCAACTCCCCTATGTCGAGGTCGAGTTGGGGCGTCGCCCGACCTCCGCGGTCAGGGGATCGGCCAGACTAGGAGGTCGTTTTCCCCGTTGTTTCATCCTGAGATTCGGCTTTGGTTTGCTGATGCCGGGTCGCGCCAGGAGATGGTGTTCTCACCGGTGAGGCGGCGGGCCATGCGCTGGCTGCCGTCCCGGGCATCCCTCGAGCACGGCTTCGCCCACCTCAAGAACTGGCGCGTCCTCGCCAAGGTACGCACCGAACCGGGCGCAGGCGCGATGCCCGGGGGGGCGGAGGCGGTCCTTGGCCAATTCCTGCTCTGGAGGCACCTTGCCGCGACGTTGTAAAGTGCCTCAGTTTTTGTATCTCGTTGAAGCCTGTGGTCGAGGATGTGGGGGGCGATGTTCTGGATCGCGGCTGCCGCTGTCTACGGCTACGTCATCGTCTTGTCGTTGTGGGCGATGCGGGTGCAGCGACAAGCGGCCAGGGTTCCCCACCACCCTTACGATCATCCTGCGATGCAGCATGACGTCGAGCGAAGCGTGCATGGGCACATCGCTACAGTGTTGGTCGTCTCGCTTGTCGTCCGGCTAACGCAGTTGACCACCGATCTTACGCATTGGGTGCTCGTTCCGCTGACCGTGTTGGTGGCGCTGCCAACGACAGGAGTGTTGACCTCGGTGTGGGAGATGGCCGGCGAGGACCTGCACAACTGGCGCATCGTGTCGCTCCATAGATTGAAGACGACGGTCCTTCTTGTGTGCACCGCTGGACTCCTCATCGATCAGGTGTGGCGTGTGGTGACGCTCTTCTGGTTCTGATGAAGGCGGTGTTTCCGCTGGTCAGGGGTAGGGACGGAGGTCATGCGGAAGTAGTGGCCTGTCGTGCTGTCGCTCTCCGGGAGGTCGTGGATGCCGTCGGTGGTCGGGTAGTTGGAACAGCGTGAGCTGAGTGCTCGCCGTCGCGTGGACGCGCTGCGTGAGGAGGCCGATCGCATCCAGGCCGAGCCGAGCCGGGCGTGGCCGAGCTGGAATGGGTGCAGTTCCAGCTCCGGGAAGTCTGCAGGTCAGGCTGGGAGTTGGTAGGTGTGCTGGTCGGGGGTGGGACCGAGGCGTTCGTGTTCGCGGGCGAGGTGTAAGCGCCAGTACTCCTCGACGTTGCCGTTGTCGTTGAGGGCTAGGAGTGTGAGGACGGCTTCAGCGCCGGGCAGGCCCCATCGGGCTCCGGTGATGTCGAGGCGGTCGCCGATCAGGTAGCGGCAGGCGCCCTCGATCGCACCGGTGGCGATCGACTTCGAAGACGCAGGCCAGGGTGACCATCCGCTGGCGGTGTGGCTTCTCACCCGGGGCGAGCCGGGTGCCATCGCCCGCCGGGTCTGGATGTGTGCTTTGAGGGTGACGGGCCGCAGGGCCTCGGGCCGCATGACAATGCCCTTGCCGTCGAACTGCAGGACCAGGAGGGTGCCGGCGGTCGAGGGCAGCGGGATTTGGCGTCGGCACCACGCTCACCCCGCCCGACCCGGACATCTCCGCGACCACCTCGGCAACCGTCTCCCGCGTCACCCGCAACCGCGACCACGTCTCCCGCTCGGCCTCCAGGCGCACCGTCAACTCCGCGACCTGGGACTCGAGTTCCTCCACCCGTAGCCCCCGGGCCGCTGCCTCCCGCGCCTCCAACTCCTCGACCAGCGACACCGTCGACACGGCCTCCTCCACCGTCACGGTAGGAGGATGGCACCCCGGCCACAGCTCCGATCAGCGAACCGGCAGCTCGGCACGTTCCGGCGACGCGTCGAGCCACATCCATCGTTTGATGACTTTCACAGCCGCCGGACGCGCAGCACGCAGGTCAGCATCGGGAGGGTGAACTCGCCGTCGGCTGTCTCCGGCCGGCTTGCGAGGTAGGCGCGGCTCCGGCCCAGCGTGGCCTCTCGTACCTGCTCCGGCATGACCAGCATTCCCGCCCTCGTCGCGAGGGTCGCGACGAGGGAGTCGGCGGTGCGGCGCTGCCCGTGCGGGAACCCGGCCTGTTCCGGCGAGCCGAACCGGGTGGCCCCGCCCGTCTTGGGAAGGTGCATGTTGGCCGTCTCCGTGCGCCAACTCGTGGGTACGTCACGCGGGCCGATGGCCGCGCTCCCGCTGACCCGCGCGAGCCCGGCCACCCAGTCGACCCGGTTGTCCATGACGTTCCACAGACCGGCCAGGATGCCGCCGGGTGCGAGGACCCGGGCCATCTCGGGTCCCGCGACAGCCATGTCGAACCAGTGCATGGCATTGCCGGACAGCACGGCATCGATGGAACTGTCCGGCAGCGGAATCGCCTCGGCGTGACCCGGCAGGGCACGCACAGCCGGCAGCGCGCGGCGCAGCTCGGCCAGCATCGCCGGGTCGGGCTCCACCGCGACGACATCCGCGTCCAGCGCGACAAGCGTGGCGGTGAGCTTCCCGGTTCCGGCGCCCAGGTCGAGCACTCGCAGGCCAGGCGCGTGCTCAAGTGCCCAGCCCACCGCAGCCTGCGCATAGTCAGGGCGGTGCTGGACATACGCGGCCGCCGCCGCGCCGAACGACGAGCTGTGACGTAGCCGGTCATCCTGATCCACGCGAGCACCCTAGCCATGCTGCTGCCGGTCGGCTACACGCCTCACCAATTCGCCGACGGCCTCCGGATACGCTTACCTCGGCGCTACCGGACAACACGCGTAACAATGACCGCGCCTACCTCCGCCACGTCGAGTGGAAGGGCAGCCCGACAGCAAGGTCACTCCTCGTTTTGCCAGATCCTGTTCCAAACGGGTGCCCAGGAAGTTCATGAGCGTCCTGCCACGTCGTACTCGGTATCCAGGGTGAAGAGCGTCGGCGGATCGCGCCTCTGAGGAGGCACCAGCCTGCATGGGCTGGAGCCTTCCCGTTTCGTAGCCTCTTGCTGTCCGGCTCGCGGGCCTGGTTGGTCCTACGGGGGCTCGGCGGACGTTTGGTGTCTCCCCGTCTCCCCTCATACCAGAGGCGACAGGTTGGTCGACGGAGACGGCGTGGGCCGCGATGTTGTGTGCAGCGTTGGGGTCCCGGTCGACCGAGTGGGTGCAGTTGATCTGCTGGTGGCTGGTTCAGCTGCGGGTGATGGGTGCGCTCCAGCGGCTTGTCTCGTGTTCTCGTCCGACTTCGGGAAGCCGGAAGCACGCGAGGGCGCCGAGCAGGCCGGCAGCACCCAGAAAGAGGAACAGTGCTGTGTAGCCCCCGAGTGCCAGCAGCGCGGGGCCCATGAACGGGACCAGTGACTCGGGCAACTTGCCGGCGACGTTGAAGATCGCGAGATCCTTGGCCGCGTCGTCCTTGTTGGGCAGGACGCGTACAGACAGGGCGAAGTCGACAGACAGGAACGTCCCGGTGCTGATGCCCATGCCCGCCACAGCCACGTAGACCACGGACAGGTCGGAGGTCCACGCCATCATGGCGAGGCTGACAGCGGCCGTCACCCCGGCGAAGACCACGAACGGCTTCTGCCGCCGGACCAGATCGGACACGTAGCCGGCAACCACCGTGGACACGATGACGCAGGCGATCGAGAGGACAACAAGCCGAAGGGTGACACCGGTGAGGTCCTCCTTGCTGATGTCGAAACGCTCCATGAGGTAGAAGGCACTGAACGCGACGGAGGCGTAGGAACAACCGATCAGAAGGCGGACGAGCCACGCCCATCCGAACGCCGGGTGCTTGCGGGGATCGAGCCAGAACGTCATGGCCATGGTCCGCAGGTTCAGTGGCGGCTTCGGCGCGCTGGTGGGCGTCTCGCGCAGCAGCAGGAAGGCGAGGATGCCGGCCAGGACCGCGAGCAGCGCTATGCCCACCACTGGCCGGCTCGGCCGCCTGGGGCGGTGGTGGCAGGGGTCACGCCCAGCAGCGGCCCGAGCGCGGTGGCCAGGCCGACCAGCCCGGACACCCCTCCCGTACGTCCCGCATCGACCTGGTCGGCGATGACCGCGCTGTGCGCGGCGACCTGCAAGTTCGTGACCACCGCCACTCCGCACCACAGCAGCACGACCTGCCAGACCTCGGTCGTGGCGGGCATGACGGCCAGCGCGAGCGCGGTGAGCAGCGTGCCGGTCAGGATCCAGGGGCGACGACGGCCCAGACGGGTGCGGGTGCGGTCCGAGATCCGGCCGGCGACGGGGCTGAACACGATCGCGATCAGACCCCCCGCGCCGACGAGGATCCCGAACGCGGTCGTCGCCCCGTCGCCCGCGATGGCGTCGAGGTGAAGGGCGAGCAGCAGTTGGATGGGGGCGGCCAGCGCGACGTAGACGCCGAACTGGGACAGCATGGCGGCCGGGACGAAATGGCGCAGGGGCGACTTCACGTCGTCGTGCGCGGTGTCGAACGGCGGTGGGGCGAGGGAATCCGTTGGCATGGTGCGTCCTTGCTCGGGGATTGCGGCGGAGCGTGTCCGCTCGGTGTTCGGAGAGGTTCGGTGGTGTTTGTGGGCGCGTCGCTTCTCGGTAGCGGCCAATTGGGCCGAGAGAGGATGTCGGCGTCGGCCCGCCCGCGCGAAAGCCGGCACGCCCGTTTCGGAGCCCTCAGCGGTGATGTGTGACGCAGCGGAGCGCGCGCTGCACCGCGGTGGCCATGGCCTGCCGGCCCTGGGCGTTGGGGTGAGAGCCCGCAGCCGGAGCCACCACAACGGGCGGTTCGATCCAGCGCTCTTTGGCGGGCTTGCACATGTCGTGCCCGATCGTCGCGGTGTAGGTGTCGACGTAACGGACACTGCGTGCCCGGGCCTGGCTCGCGGGCCTTGCGTTGAACCTTTTCTCGGTGTCTCGCAGGTGGGCGAAGTCACCGGCCGCGAGTGGCACCAGGGAGCTCGTGCGGCCGACACCGTCGTCCGGGAACAGATCGGGGTGGCTGACCAGGGTGACGACGTCCATGTCCGCGTCGAGCGCGTCCAGTTGCGGCGACTTCGTGCCCTGAGGCCCGGTCAGGGCCACCGTCGTGGCGCCGCCGCAACTGGAGCCGGTCAGCTGCCAGTTCTCCACGGCGGCGAGGAGCGAGGGATGGTTCTGGTCGGACCGCACGCATGCGGGGTCGACCAGGAGGGAATACCGGGGGCCGGACCCATACGAATCCCCCAGCTCGACGTAGTCCACGGTTCGTGGGGCGGGCACCGCCGCACTCGCCGATACGGCCGGGACGGTGGACAGAGCCATGGCGCAACAGACCACCACGGCACCTTGCAGGAGCCCACCTCTCCTGGAGGGTCTTTTCCGGGGCTGCTTGCTCACGTTCAGCTGCTTTCCTTGCCTTCTTCGCGGTCCTACTCCGGAGTGATGCGGAGTCCTATTGCGGGGTGATGCGGGGCCCTATTCCGGAGTGATGTTGTGGTTGTTCGCCCTGAAGAGGTTGTAGGGGGTCGTAAACCTCCTTGAGCGCCCGCAGCCGTTGGAGGTCCTCGGCGGTGAACACGTCCTCGGCCCGGTCGTCGCGTCCGGCGAAGTTGGTGTAGACGTAGCCCGTGGACCACGGAGTCAGTTGCCGGAGCGTGTCGTCCAGTACCGCCATGCCCGCGTCGACCACTTCCGGCGGCCCGGCCGTCACCCCCCACACGCTGAAGACGGCATCCCATACGGCGACGGGAGCCGCCTCGCCCGGTCGCCTGACCAAGGCGCCGCCGAGGTGGCGGATCTCCAGAGCCGTGACCGGGCTGCCCGAGGTCTGGCGGGCCTCCCGCACGAGCACGTCGATCGCCTTGTCCGGCAGGTCGGTCACCGTGATGCCCTGCTCCTCGTACGGGAAGCGATCCGTCGGATCCGTGTGCACGGCGGCGAACTCCGCGTAGGGATGGCGGCCTATCGTGTCCACGGCCGCCGATCCGATGGCCCGGAACGGAAGGACGAGCTTCTCGGCCTCGTCGTCGGGGCCGAGGTGGGTGATCCGCACGTGCGCGAAGGACTTGCCGCGCATGGGCTCGGGTACCTCCGGAACCGGCGGGAGGTTCAGCACCGCCAGGGAGCACGTGAGCGCGTCCGGAGCGTCCCGCACCACCGAGAAGTAGGCGCGGATCACGGCCTCGATGTCCTCGGCGGGGTAGTAGAGCCCACCGCCGTAGAAGGAGGTCACCGGGAACAGGCCGATCTCCAGTTCGGTGACGACGCCGAAGTTGCTGCGTCCGCCGCGCAACCCCCAGAACAGCTCCGGTGCGCACTCCGCCGACACCCGGCGCCGCGCGCCGTCCGCGGTGACCACCTCGATCGAGTTGACATGGTCGGCGGCCCAGCC
Organism: Streptomyces sp. NPDC050988; assembly: GCF_044456225.1. Taxonomy (NCBI): domain Bacteria; kingdom Bacillati; phylum Actinomycetota; class Actinomycetes; order Kitasatosporales; family Streptomycetaceae; genus Streptomyces; species Streptomyces sp. NPDC050988. The sequence continues at coordinate 164,148 of NZ_JBITFQ010000002.1, forward strand.
GTGGGTCCGGCCCAGGAACGGGCTCTGACCGCCGCCGAGGGTGAAGCCGGCCACCCCCACATTCGGTGCGGACCCGTGCAGCGGTGCCAGACCCGCAGCCTGAGCGGGCTCACGACGTCCTTCCAGCGTGCACCCGCACCCACGCGGGCCACAGCACGTCCGGCATCGATCTCGACCGTACTCAGCGCGCCGGTGGTGATGAGCAGGAAGCCCTCCGTCACGGGGAACGGCTGGTGACCGGTGGCCATGACGCCGACCGGCATGCCGTGGGCGGCGGCGAAACCGACCGCGGCCTGTACGTCGGCGGTAGTGGCGGCCGCCACCACCAGCCGGGTCGGTGCTGCGAACGCAGGTTGAACGCGGCGATCACGTCGGCGTAGCCCGCGTCGTCCGGAGCGAGCACCGATCCCCTGATCCGCTTCGCCAGCTCGGCGATGTCCTCAGCTTCGAGGCAGCTCCGCCTCAGAGACTCAGTCATGCTGCTATGCCATCTTTCTGGACCTTTTCTGGTCCTTGCGGCCCGGCCGCTGCTCGCGCACCAACCGGACGGTCACTTATTGACAAGCGATTCGACGCCACTGGCCCGCGGGGAACTGTGGCAGGGCGCACTTGATTGTCACGGACCCGACGCTTCGGGTCAGTGGTTCGCTTGGGACATTCAGCAGGAACCGGCCGGTACAGCGGGTTGTCCTCGCTCCGGTACAGCGGGCTGTCCTTCCTGCGGCCGCGTCCCGGTGATCAGGCTCCGGTGTCCTGGGAGGCAGACCTTTCGGCGAGAGTCTTCAGGGCCGGCCAGTCCACACGTGGGCGGTGCAGGTCACGCCTGCGCAGATACGCATTGGTCGAACGCCGAGCGGAACGCAAAAGGCGCAGCTGATCGCGCGGACTTCCGTTGCCGGACGGCTCGATCACGCGCTGTGGCACGAGCAGCCAACCGCCGCCGTTGGACCGCCGCAACTCGCCCGGCACAACCGCGTTGTAGTGACCCCATAGGCGGTCGTCGTGGCGATGCACGAGGAGAGCGGCCGGACCGGGTACGACCTCGCAGTCGGGAGCCGGTTCGACCAGAAACCCTTCGGGCGTCGCCGTGGTCGGTGTCCGCATCAGCAGCGGGGCGCCGGAGGGGGCCCGCGCGCTGAGTACGGCGGTGGGGAAGCCGGCGAGGACGTCGGCGCCGGGCAGGGAGGTCGTGCCGTTCGCGGTGCCGCCGCCATCGCCGGGCGACGCGGTCAGCGGCGCGCGGACGCGCACCTCGGTCGGGACCACGGTGATCAGCAGCCGCAAGTAGTACCAGTCCATCAGCCAGCGGGCGGGCGCGTCCACGTAGCTTCTGCTGTGGGGCTGACGGTCGAAGAGCAGCGACCAGTACGCCGGGTCGTCCGACGGCGTGGTCACGATCTCGCCCGGGCACACAGTGGTACCCGAGACGAACACCTGATCCGGAGCTTCCAGCCCACTGCCGGTGGGCTCGGAGAACAGCAGGGCCACCCGGCCGTCACGACGAATGTTGAGGCCCTTTGGGCAAACGCGAGAGATGTGGTGACGAGGAACGTGTCGTCATCGCGACGAAGGGCCACGGTCGGCCAGGCGATCGGTGTCCCGTCCCGGCCAAGAGTGACGAACTCACAGGTCCGGTAGGCGTCGACGATCTTGGCCACCGCCGGTTCGAGAGACATCAAGGGCGCACCTAACTATTGATCCTGATCCGGCCAGGCGCAGGTGTGCCGTCGGCCGGGGTGGGGAAGTAGGGGGCCGGACACACTCGTTCACCTGCACGCGCTTGTCGGCAGACCAGCCCCTAGCTTCGCTACGTGGCGCAGTTCAGGGAGGTTCACCTGTACGTTCACGGCAGCCGACTGCTCGTTGACCGTGTCCGCTCCGGCCGTCCCCTTGCACATGTCGCCACGGAGTTGGGCGCGAGCTCCCCGGCTTCTTCGGCGTGTGCCTCGTTCTGGTCGCCGGTTCCATCACCGCGCACGCGCTGAAGCTGCCCACACAGTGGCTACTGGTGGTGGGCGAGGCGATGTCCGCCGTGTCACTGCTGCTCCTGGCACTGCTGAAGAACTCCGATTGCACTGCTGACGAACTCCGAGCGGCGCGCCGAGCACGCCATCCAGCGCAAACTCGACGCAATCGCGGCCGCGTTGCCGGAGATCCGGCGGGAGGAACCGGGCGCCGCGAGAGAGGAACTCCGCAAGGCCATCAACGTGGAGAAGCAGACCTGACCGTCCCCGGTACAGCCCGGCCGATCCCACTCCCCGCTACCCCGATCCCACTCCCCGCCACGCCGATCCCGCTCGTCGCCACCACAAATCCGCTCGCCCGCCCGGCCGCCGGGCCGCTACCGTGCCCGCGTGATGACCGCCGCTGACGTACTGTCCGTTCTCGCCCTGCTGCGTGCCGCGGATGTGGAGGTCTGGGTGGGCGGCGGGTGGGGCATCGACATTCTGGTCGGGGAGCAGACACGTCGGCACCGTGACCTGGACCTGATGCACCGGGAAGACCAGGAGCAGGCCGTCGTGGCGGCTCTCGCGGAGGCCGGGTTCGTCGAGACGCTCGACTGGCGTCCCGTGCGGTTCGTGGTCACGGACCCGCGCGGTCGCGAGATCGATCTGCACCCGCTGGTCTTCGCGGCGGACGGGTCCGCGGTGCAGGCCTCCCCCGACCCGCACCGCCCGTTCCTCTATCCCGCCCCGTGCTTCGTCAGCGGCGCGATCCGGGGAACCGCCGTCCCCTGTCTGTCGGCCGAGCAGCAGGTCTACTTCCATCAGGGATACGAACCGGCCGACCACGACCTCCATGACATGGCTCAGCTCCGACGGGTCTTCGGCGTCACCACCCACTTCTGACCGGGCGCGTCACAGGGCGTCCTTCCGACCGGGCGTCACAGGACGCCGGGAAAACCCTGCATGGCGCCCGCCACCCTCCGGTGCCTCATGTACGCAGCCACACCGCCGTGTCGGAGGGCAGCCTGCCGTCGGTGTCCAGTGGTCCGCTGGAGAGCAGGATCTCCGCATGGTCCGGCAGGGCGGCCGGGGTGTCGGCCAGGTTCGCGACGCAGATCAGGTCCGGGGAGCGGCGGAAGGTGAGGACGCCGTCGGCGGAGGGCAGCCATTGCAGCGGGCCGTCGCCCAGGGACGGGTCGGCGCGGCGCAGGCCCAGTGCGGCGCGGTAGAGGTTGAGCATGGAGTCGGGGTCGTCGGCCTGGCGGTCGGCCGCGTAGGCGGGCCAGCCGTCGGGCTGTGGCAGCCAGGGTTCGGTGCGTGAGCCGAAACCGGCGTACGGAGCGTCGGCCGTCCACGGCAGTGGGACACGGCAGCCGTCGCGGCCCGGGTCGGTGCCGCCGGAGCGGAAGTGCATCGGGTCCTGGATGCGGTCCCGGGGGATCTCCGCCTCGGGCAGGCCCAGTTCCTCGCCCTGGTAGATGTAGACGGAGCCGGGCAGAGCGAGGGTGAGCAGGGCGGCGGCACGCGCCCGGCGGGTGCCGAGCCGCAGGTCGGCCGGGGTGCCGAAGGCCTTGGTGGCGAAGTCGAAACCGGTGTCCTGCCGCCCGTAGCGGGTGACCGTGCGGGTCACGTCGTGATTGCACAGCACCCAGGTGGCCGGCGCACCGACCGGGGCGTGTTCGGCGAGGGTGTCGTCGATGGCGGCGCGCAGCCGGGCGGCCTCCCACGGGCACGACAGGAAGGAGAAGTTGAACGCGGTGTGCAGTTCGTCGGGGCGCAGGTAGCGGGCGAAACGTTCGGAGTCCGGCAGCCACACCTCGCCGACGAAGACGCCGTCGTACTCGTCGGCGATCCGCCGCCAGGAGCGGTAGATCTCGTGCAGGTCGTCCCGGTCGATGTACGGGTGGGGGTCCCGCCCCTCCACGAAGTCGGGCAGGTCGGGGTCCTTGGCGGGCAGCGCCGCGGAGTCGATACGTACGCCCGCCACCCCGCGCTCGAACCAGAACCGCAGCACCTCTTCGTGCTCCTCCCGCACCGCGGGGTGGGCCCAGTTGAGGTCCGGCTGCTCCGGTGTGAACAGGTGGAGGTACCACTCGCCGTCCTCGACCCTGGTCCAGGTGCGGCCGGAGAACTGTGACGGCCAGTCGTTGGGCGGGAGTTCGCCGTGCTCGCCGCGGCCCGGACGGAAGTGGAAGAGCTTGCGTTCGGGGCTGCCCGGTCCGGCGGCGATCGCGGCCCGGAACCAGGGGTGCTGGTCGGAGACGTGGTTGGGCACGATGTCCACGATGGTGCGGATGCCGAGCTCGCGGGCCTCGGTGATCAGTCGCTCGGCCTCGTCGAGGTCGCCGAAGGCGGGGTCGATGGTGCGGTAGTCGGCGACGTCGTAGCCCCCGTCGGCGAGCGGGGACAGATACCAGGGGGTGAACCAGATCGCGTCGACGCCCAGTTCGGCGAGGTAGGGCAATCTCGACCGTACGCCCGTGAGGTCCCCGGTGCCGTCGCCGTCGCCGTCGGCGAAGCTGCGCGGGTACACCTGGTAGATGGCGGCGCCGCGCCACCAGTCGTCGGTGTGGCCGGGGGTCTTACCGGGCTGAGGGGCTGCCACGTGTCGGTCCTTTCGGGGCAGGGGTGGTCTCCGCCGCCGCCCCGGACAGCGAGGCGTCGGGAACGGGGCGGCGGCGGAGGATCGGTGGGGGCACCTGCGTGGTGTTCGCTGCGGGTGGTGCCCGGACTGCGGGTGACCGCGGGTGGTGTCCGTACGGCGTGTGCTCGGTCAGCCCTTGAGGCCGCCCGCCGTCAGTCCGCTCATGATGTTGCGCTGGAAGACGAGGAACAGGATCAGCGTGGGCAGGGACGCGATGGTCAGCGAGGCGATCAGTACGTTCTCGGGCACGCTGGTGGCGAGCGAGTAGATGCCGACGGCGAGGGTCTGCTTCGACGGGTCGGGCAGGACCAGCATCGGCCAGAGGAAGTCCTTCCAGACGCCGACGACCGCGAAGATGGACACCACACCGAGGATGGGCCGGGAGACCGGCAGCACGATGGACCACAGGACGCGCAGCGAGCCGGCGCCGTCCATGGCCGCCGCGTCGAGCAGTTCCTTGGGGATGGAGTCGAAGAACCGCTTGAGCAGGAAGATGTTGAAGGCGTTGGTGACCGACGGAAGCCAGATCGCCCAGGGCGAGTTGAGCAGGTTGCGTTCGACGATCGGCACGTCCAGCGCGGTGAGGTACTGCGGTACGACGAGGACGGTCGCCGGGATCATGAGGGTGGCGAGCATCAGGCCCAGGATCATCTTGCCGAGTACGGGCCGCAGTTTGGACAGCGAGTAGGCGGCGGCGACGTCGAGCACCAGCTGGAAGGCGAGCGCGCCGAAGGCGTAGTAGAGGGTGTTGAGGAGGAGTTTGGCGAGGTCCATCACCTCCCAGGCACGCTGGTAGTTCTCCGGGTGGACGGAGCCCGGCACCCAGGTGGGCGGGGTCTGGACGGCTTCCTGGGTGGTCTTGAGTCCGCCGGACACCATCCAGTACAGCGGGCCGAGGAAGGCCAGCGTGAACAGGACGACGACGAGGGCGAAGCACACCCAGTACAGGACCTTGCCGCGTGGGCGGGCCAGTTGGGCGGGTGAGATGAGTGTGCGAGTGGACATGTCCGTGTCTCCCCCGGTCCCCTAGTCCTGCTCGGCGCGGTTGAGTCGGGTATACGCGGCCGAGAAGCCGGCCAGCAGTACGAGCAGGAGCAGGCCGAGCGCCGCGGCGGCGCCGTAGTTGTTGAAGTTGAAGGCGTACTGGTAGATCAGGTACACGATGGTGGTGGTGGACCCTTCGGGACCGGCGCCGCCGGTGAGCAGGAACGGCTCGATGAAGACCTGCATGGTGGCGATGATCTGCATGAGGAGCATCAGCAGCAGGATGAGCCTGGTCTGCGGGACGGTGACGTGCCACACCTTGCGGAGCAGTCCCGCGCCGTCCAGTTCGGCGGCCTCGTACAGCTCACCGGGCACGCCCTGGAGGGCCGCGAGGTAGATCAGTGTGGCGCCGCCCATGTTCATCCAGGTCGAGGCGACCACCACGGAGAGCATCGCGGTGTCGGGGTCCTGGAGCCATTGCTGGGCGGGGACGCCGAAGACGCCGAGTATCTCGTTGAACATGCCGTACCCGGGGTCGTACAGGTACTTGAAGAGCAGGACCGACGCGGTCGGCGGGAGCATCACCGGCAGGTAGACCAGCAGCCTCAAGTAGCCCTGGCCGTGCCGGAATTCATTGATGATCAGGGCGGTGACGAACGGTACGACGAAGCCGAGGACCAGCGCCAGCACGGTGAACCACAGGGTGTTGCGCCAGGCCTGGCCGAAGGCCGGGTCGTTCCAGACGGTGACGAAGTTGTCCCAGCCCACCCAGCTGACGTTGCCGTCCTCGGTCTTCTGGAAGGCGAGGAGGAACTCCCGGACGATCGGATACCAGGAGAAGAAGGCGAAGCAGAGCACCGCACCGATGAGGAAGCCGTGGGCGGTGATGTTGCGGCGCAGGTTCTTGCCGAACTCGCCGTCCGGCAGGTGCGGGGCACCGGCACGGGGCCTGCGCGGGCGGCGGTCCTTGACCACCGGGTCCTTGGTGAGGATGGGGGCCGACATGGTCGCTCCTTGACGTACTGCGGTGCCGCCGGACGGGTCGGGTTCCGGGCACATGCCGTGGGAGGTCGGGCACTCGCCCGCGCGCCGCCGGTGAACGGCGGCGCGCGGGCGGGCCGGACGGTGGTGACACCGCCCGGCCGCCGCGTGGTCACTGGGTGGCGAGGACCTTGTTGACCTGGGACTCGGCGGTGGACAGGAGCTTGTCGATGTCGGCGTCCTTGTTGGTGAGGATGCCCGACATGACGTTGTCGAGGACCTTGTAGATCTCCTGGGCCTTGGGCGGTTCGGCCTTGCCCGGGACCGGGTTGTCGGTGAAGGCCTTGAAGTTCTCCACCGGCATGGTGGCGAACTCCTTGCGGGCGGCGTCGTCCTTGGCCTTGGAGCCGTTCAGCCACAGGTTCGGCTGCGGGAGTCCCACGGGCAGGGCGTCGGCCTTGGACCGCTTCCAGTCGTACTGGCCCTTGCCGACCGTGGTGAACTTGAAGTTCAGCCAGGCGATGGCGGCCTTGACCTTGTCGGCCGAAATACCCTCCTTGATCATGTAGTTGTTGCCGCCGGCGAGGGTGTTCTCACCGCCCGGGATCGGCCCCATGCCGAAGTTCTCGTACTTGGCGCCGAGTTGCTGGACCATGTACGTGACGTCGTCGGGGGCGGCGAGGAACATGCCCAGCTTGTCGGTGGCGATCTGCTTCTGGAGGTCGCCCCACTTCAGCAGCTGGGTCTTGCCCATGGAGTCGTCGTCCCAGCGCATGGCGTGGAGGTTCTCGGCGACCTGCTTGCCGGTCGCGTCGTTGAAGGCGGCCTTCTTGCCGCTCGCGTCGACGACGTCACCACCGAGGCTGTACATCTGCGCGGTGAAGTGCCAGCCACCGGTGTTGGCCGCGCTGTACTCGCCGAATCCGGCGACACCGCCGCCGAGGTCCGCGATCTTCTTGGCCGCGGTGCGGACCTCCTCCCAGGTCTTCGGCGGGGTGTCCGGGTCGAGGCCGGCCTCGGTGAAGAGCTTGCGGTTGATGAGCAGGCCCATGCGGTAGTTGCTGGTGGGGAGGCCGTAGAGCTTCCCGTCCTTCTTCAGCGAACTGAGGACGTCGGGGTCGATGTCCTTCAGCAGCGGGACGCTCTTGTCGTTGATGTACGCGCTGATGTCCTGGGCACCGTCGTTGTCGAGGACCTGGGGCAGGTCGGTGAAGTACGTGTAGAAGACGTCGGGTTGGGACTTCGCCTTGAGCATCGCGGTGAAGCGCGGCGGTTCCAGACACTGGCCCGGCGTGGAGCGGCCCTCGATGGTGACGTTCGGGTACTTCTTGTTGAACTCCTTGACGTCCTCGTTCCACTGCCTGAGCTCGGCCGCCTTCGCCGCGGGGGGCATGCAGTCGATGGTGATGGACACCTTGGTCTTCGGGTCCAGCGGTGCGGCGGGGTCGGCTTTCGCACTGTTGCCGGAGCCGTTGTCGCCGTCGTCGTCGCTGCTGCTCGTACCGCAGGCGGCGAGTGCGGTCAGCGTGAGCGCGGAGGCGAGGGTGACCGCGCCGGCGCGGCGCGTGCGGCGGAACCGAGCTCTTCTCATGGGTGGTCCCCTTCGGGCATGAACGTGGAAGGCGCCCTCATCGCCAGTGCGATGTGGGGCGCCGCACACTCAACCACCGTGAACAAGTGACCGCAATATCTCGCGCAGCTTTCGTAAATGTTTGACAGAAGGACGTATACGGTTGATCTCAGAGAGGCGTGTGCGCGCAAGCAGAAGCGCGGTGACGCCGGGTCCGGCCTCACCGCGCTTCAGTCGTACGGACTGCTACCGGGGGGCCTGCGTCGTCGACCCTCGGACCACCAGTTCCGGCTCGAACAGGAGCTCCCCTGGCTGGACTTCACCGCCCTGGATCTGGGTGCAGAGCAGGTCCACGGCGGCCCGCCCCATGGCCTCGATGGGCTGGCGCACGGTGGTCAGCGGGGGTTCGGTGCAGTTCATGAAGGCGGAGTCGTCGAAGCCGACGACGGAGACCTGCTCGGGCACCGAGAGGCCGCGCCGGCGGGCCGCGCGGATGGCGCCGAGGGCGAGCGGGTCGCTGGCGCAGATGATGCCCGTGACGCCCCGGGCCAGCAGGCGGGTGGTCGCCGCCTGGCCGCCCTCCAGGGAGAACATCGACCGCTCCACGCAGTCGTCGGGCAGGGACGTGCCGACCGCCTCGGCGGCGGCCCGCGCGGCGGCCAGTTTGCGCCGGGAGGGGATGTGGTCGGCCGGGCCGAGGACCACGCCGATGCGCTCGTGCCCCAGCAGGGTCAGGTGGCGCCACGCCTGCTCGACCGCGACGCCGTCGTCACAGGAGACGCAGGGGAAGTCCAGCTCCTCGACCGGGGCGTTGATCAGCACGACCGGGATACGCCGCTCGGCGAGCTGCCGGTAGTGGTCGTGCGGGGCGTCGGCCTGGGCGAACAGGCCGCCGGCGAAGACCACTCCGGACACGTGCTGCTGGAGCAGCAGGTCGACGTAGTCCGCCTCGGAGACGCCGCCCTTGGTCTGGGTGCACAGCACCGGGGTGAGCCCCTGCTGGGCGAGCGCACCGCCGATGACCTCGGCGAGCAGGGGGAAGATCGGGTTCTGCAGCTCGGGCAGGACCAGGCCGACCAGACGCGCCCGCTCGCCGCGCAGCTGGGTGGGACGCTCGTAGCCGAGGACGTCCAGCGCGGTGAGCACGGACTGCCGGGTGGCGTCCGAGACTCCGGGCTTGCCGTTGAGGACTCGGCTGACCGTGGCCTCGCTGACACCTACCTTCTTGGCTACCTGAGCAAGTCGTCGCGTCATGAGCGCAAGGCTAGCGCAAGCCGCGCAAACGGCTTGCGCCAGCCTTGGTTCCTCCGTTCCGTCTCCGTGAGGGACCGATGGACGCCTTTCGGCGAGCAGGTCAGGGATTGATGTTGATCCTGAAGGTGGAGGTGGTGTTGCGGATGTCCACGGCGTTCCCGTTGAGGCGCAGGCCGTTGAAGGTGACCTCACCGACCGCCGGACCCTGACCCGGTTCCGGCAGCTCGTTGGCCCACAGTCCGAACCCGGACTTCGCGTCGTAGGCGTCACCGCTCTTGCGGGCGCCCGTGATCGAGATGTCGGTGAGGACCGTGTCCTTGATCGGGTTCACCGGCTGCCCGCCCACGTACTGGGTCTGGAACATGATTCCGCTGTAGGTCGGATCCACGATGTCCACGTCGTTGACGCGGATGCCCTGGAACACCTTCGAGGCGGAGAACAGCCAGATGCCGGGGAAGGTCTGACTGCCCCAGAAATGGCCGCCGGAGCGGACCACCGAGACGTTCTCCACGGTCGTCGGCTCGGTGCCGAACCCGTTCATCGGATAGCCGAAGTCCAGCGAACTGATCGTGATGCCCGAGTAGACCAGGGTGTCGGCGATGTGGATGTTGCGGAAGGTGTTGTCGTAGCCGCCGTAGACGGCGATGCCCGCGGCCCGCCAGGTGAGGATCGAGGTCAGGTTCTCGTAGAGGTTGTCCTTCATGTCGGCGCCGCCCGCGTCGATCGCGGAGAACAGCGCGAAGCTGTCGTCGCCGGAGGCCCGGGACTCGTTGTTGACCACGTGGTTGTCCGTCGAGCCGTTGGTCATGTTGACGGCGTCGGCGAATGTGTTGCGAATGCGCGAGTTGCTGATCGTCACCCGGTCGGTGTTGGCGCCCCAGTAGAGGCAGACCATGTGTTCGGTCCAGGTGTTGTCGATGACGATGTCCGACACGTTCGCGAAGTCGAACACCTTGCCAGGACCGTCGATGCGCGAGGTGTAGTTGCCGAAGTAGGCGAAGTTCCTGAACGAGGAACCCTTCGCGGAGTTCTCGGCCCGGAAGCCGACGTCGGTGTTGTCCTGGCCCGACGGGGCGTGGAACTGCGTGTACCAGGGCCCGGCGCCGACCACCTGCACGGCCTTGCCGTACACCTGGAACTTGCCGGCCGTCTGGTAGTCGCCCGGCGGGAGGTAGACGCCGGTGAGCCTGCCGGTGGTGTCCATGCGGACCCGGTCCAGGGCGTTCTGTACGTCCTGGTGGCCGAAGCCGGTCGGGACGGCGTACGCGGCCGGGTCCGGGTTGGCGATCGGCGTGACCTGTTCCAGGCTGACGAAGTCGATCGCGTACCGGGAGGTGTTGGCCGTGTCCTTCTGCAACCGGATCTTCGCCCCCTCCGGAACGGTCTCGCCCAGCATCAGGTGCGCCTCGTCGTAGATGTGGCGCGGGGCCCCCGCGGACGGGGAGTTGCCCGGGCCTGCCTCCGCCCCGTACAGCCAGGCGTACTTCGAGGTGAGCGGCAGCACCTTGCGGAAGGTGCCGTCGACGTAGACGTTGAGGGTGGCGTCGATGCCGCCGCCGCCCGCGGAGTCGGGGATGGAGAAGCGGGTGACGAGTGTGTTGGTGGCCGCCTTGGTGGTGAACTCCACGTACTCACCAGTGCTGTTGAGGGTCACCGCCTTGCGGCCCGACGCCTCTCCGGCGAGGTCGCCGACGGTCCGGTTGGGCCCGACAGTCGCCGCTCCGCCGCCGGTCGCGCCGTCCTCCGCCTCGTAGATGTCGAAGGGCATGTTGGCGCCGCGTCCGACGAACAGGGACTGGGTGGCGCTGTTGTTCTCCCGCTTGACGGGCAGTTCGCCGGCGTCGGCGGCGACGGTGGTGCGTACCGTGTACGAGCCGTTGGCGGCGGTCCAGGTGCCCATGGTGACGGCGCCGGTGGTGGCACCGGCGGCGATGGTGCCGTCGTACGAGCCGGTCAGGGTCCGCACGGTGGCGCCGTTGGAGTCGACCAGTGCGACGGTGATGCCGTGCGCGCCGCCCGCCGAGCCGATGGTGCCCTGGTTGCGCAGGGCGACCTTGAAGGTGACGGTGTCGCCGTCCGCCGGGCCGGACGGTGAGGTGGTCAGCACCGGCACGAGGTCGGAACTGCTGACCGGACGTACGACGAGTGAACTGGCGCTGGTGTAGGTGTTGTTGCTCTCGTTCTGCTCGATAACCGCACCGGCGTCGTCGGCGACGGCGCTGAGCTGGTAGGTGCCCGCGTCGCGTGCCCCGATGGAGGCGGTGACGGTGCGTTGCGCTCCGGCCGCGAGGGCGCCGACGGCCGCCGTGGCGACCTTGGTGCCGCTCAGGCGCAGTGCGACGGCGCTGGCTGGTGCGGCGGCCTCGCCGCTGTTGCGGACGGTGGCGGTGAGGGTGATCTCGTCGGACTCGACCGGTGAGGCCGGCGAGGCGGTCAGCGCGGTGACCTCGAGGTCCGGGTTGGGTGCGGCGGTGCCGATCACCTGGAACTCGGCGATCTGTCCGGCCGGGGCGCCCGTGTTGGAGGTGAAGCGCAGCTGCACGTCGGCCACCCGCGCGGTGACGGGCACGGTCACGCTGTTGCCGCTCGACGGGCTGAAGACGTAGTCCTTCGCGGCGACCAGGCTGGAGTAGCCGGTGGCGTCCTGCTCGCGGCCGAGGACCTGGATGTTCTGGGTGCGGGCTCCCCAGGCGCTGTCCGGGTTGAGCTTGAGGACGAGCGAGGAGACGTCGGCGTTGGCTCCGAGCTTCACGGTGAGGGTGGCCGGGTTGCCGGAGCCCTCCCAGTAGGTGGAGGTGCTGTTGTCGTTGGCATTCTCGGCGACGAAGGTGTGCACGGTCGAGGAGGCCGTGATCGGTTTGCCGACCGCGAGGTTGGAGCCGGGGCCCGAAGTGCCGTTGCGCGTCACGGTGTTGCTGTCGCCGGAGACGTTTCCGGCAGCGTCCTTGGCCCGCACGAAGTAGGAGACCGTGGCACTCGCGGAGCGGTTGTCGGTGTACGTGGTGACCGTACCGGCGACCGTGGTGAGCAGGCTGTTGTTGGCGTACACGTCGTAGCCGGTCACGCCGGTGTTGTCGCTGGAGGCGTTCCAGGCGAGCCTGATCTGCCCGGCGGCCGGTTCGGTGAAGGCCAGGTTCGCGGGCACGGTGGGTGCCTGGGTGTCACCGCTCTCGCCGCGGCGGGTGACGGTGTTGCTGTTGCCGGAGACGTTCCCGGCGGCGTCCCTGGCCCGCACGAAGTAGGAGACCGTGGCACTCGCGGGACGGTTGTCGGTGTACGTGGTGACCGTGCCCGCGACGCTGGTGAGCAGCTCGTTGTTGGCGTACACGTCGTAGCCGGTCACGCCGGTGTTGTCGTCGGACGCCTGCCAGGTCAGCCGGATCTGGCCAGTGGCGGGCTCGGTGTAGGCGAGGTCCGCGGGGGCGTCCGGCGCCTCGGTGTCGCCGCTCGCCGGGCCGTAGACCTCGAGTTCGGACAACTGGGCGGCGGGCTGACCGGTGTTGGCGGTGACCAGCACCCGCACGTACCGGGTGGTCGTCGGGTCGAAGGAGATCGTCACCGAGTTGCCGTCGCCCGGCGCGAAGGCGTAGGCCTTGGAGGCTGTCAGGTCGGAGAAGTCGGCGCCGTTGGCGCTGCCCTGGATCTTCAGGGTCTGGCTGCGGGCTCCCCAGCCGTCGGGCAGGCGCAGCACCACCCGGTCGACGCGCAGGGAGGAACCCAGGTCCGCCTGGATCCACTGCGGCAGCTCGTTGTTGCGGCTCTCCCAGTAGGTGGCCTTGTTGCCGTCGGCCGCGTTGGCCGGGACGTAGGTCTCGTGGTGACTGGCGGCGGTGAGCGTGCGGCCGCGCGCCAGGTTCGCCGAGGAGTCACCGGACTCGCGAACCTCCAGCTCGGAGAGCTGCGCGGCCTGCCACCCGGTGTTGGCGGTGATGTGGATCCGTACGTACCGGGCCTGGGCGGCGGGGAAGGTCACCGTCACGGTGTTGGCGCTGCCGGGGCTGAAGGCGTAGGACGCGGAGGTCTTCAGCGTGGTGAAGCTCGTGCCGTCCGCGCTGCCCTGGACGGACAGGGTCTGATTGCGGCTCTCCCAGCCCGCCGGCAGCTTCAGCACCACCTCGTCCACGCGGGCGGTGGCGCCGAGGTCCGTCTGGATCCACTGGGGGAGGCTGCTCCCCGCGCTCTGCCAGTACGTTCCCTGGTTGCCGTCGGTGATGTTGCCCGCGGCGTACTCGGCGTGGGCGCTGCCGGCCGTGGCGGGCCGTCCGGCGGCGAGGTTGGGCCCGGCGGCCGCCGCGGCGGCGGTCAGTGACGGCAGGCCCAGCAGGAGCAGAGCGGTCGTGAGGACGGCGGCGATCCCCCGCCATCCCCGGCGTTGCGGTCTCATGTGTCCCCGATCTCCGACCCGAACCGGATGTGGGCGGCCCCGGGGCGGCTGTGTGGGTGGGTGTCCGTGGGGGTGTGCGTCGCGCTTCGATGTGCGGTGGAGCGCACTCTCTTTTGCGTCGATCGATCAGAGAGTTGCAGACGCTCGACGGTACGTCTATGGCGTGAGCATGGCGGAAACGGAGGCCTTGGGGGCCCCTCCCACCTGTTGCACCACCGGGACAGCGACTTTCGTGCAGGCTGTCGGAAAAGCGCAAGCGAGCACGCAAGTAACGCAAGCTGCTTCCACGTCAACTACCGATGATACCGGGACCGTTGACAAAGCGGAGACGGGCTAGAAACCTGTGGGCGTAGTTTCCGCAAAGAATCGACTGAGCAGCTCAATTTGCGCGCAAGGCCGGTGCATTCCTCGACGGACACTTCACTCCCCCTCTGAACTCCCCTGTGCCTGCCCCGGCGTGCCCGGCCCGTCTGTCGCGCTTCCGCCTCCCCCACGGAACAGAGGACCCCATGAGATGGAGACCCCTCGGCCGCCGGTCACTGACCGGCGCCGTCATTGCCGCGCTCATGACGACCGGGCTGATACCGCTGGCCGTCACGTCGAGCGCCCGGGCCGCCACCGCCCCGGTCGACAGCGACCGCGCGAAGGCGGCGGCAGTCGTCAACCTCGCGCTCGGACGTCCGGCCACCGCGGGCGGCTCGAACGGCCCCTACACCGCCGGGAACGTCACCGACGGCACCCAGGCCTCCTACTGGGAGGGGCCGGGCGGCTCCTTCCCCCAGTGGGTCCAGGTCGACCTCGGCGCGACCCGGACCGTCGACGAGGTGGTGCTCAAACTCCCCGCCACCTGGGAGAGCCGTAACCAGACGCTGTCCCTGCAGGCCAGCACCGACGGCTCCACCTTCCGTACGCTCGCGGCCTCGGCCGGCCGGGCGTTCAACCCCACGCAGGCCAACACCGTTCCTGTCGACCTCACTTCCCCCGCGGAGGCGCGGTACGTCCGCGTGCACATCACCGGGAACACCGGCTGGAACGCCGCTCAGCTCTCCGAGCTGGAGGTGTACGGCGACGACGGCGGCACCACTCCCCCGCCGACCGGCACCAACCTGGCCCGCAACAAGCCCGTCGAGGCCACCTCCTCGGTCCACAACTTCGTCGCCGCGAACGCCACCGACGACTCCACCTCCACCTACTGGGAGGCAGCAGGCCACCCCTCCGACCTCACCGTCAAGCTCGGGGCCAACGCCGACGTCGACGCCGTGGTGGTCAAGCTCAACCCGGACCAGGTGTGGGCGGCCAGGACCCAGAGCATCCAGGTGCTCGGCCGTGAACACTCCGCGAGCGGCTTCACCTCGCTGCGCGACCGCGCCGACTACGCCTTCAGTCCCTCCTGGGACAACAACTCGGTGACCATCCCGGTCACCGGCCGCTGGTCCGACCTCCGACTGCGCTTCTTCTCCAACACCGGGGCACCGGGCGGCCAGGTCGCCGAGTTCCAGGTCGTCGGCACCGCCGCACCCGCACCCGACCTGACCGTCACAGGGCTGGACTGGACCCCCGCTGCCCCTTCCGAGCGGGACGCGGTGACCGTGAACGCCACGGTCCGCAACGCGGGCACGGCACGCTCGGCCGCCACGACCGCCGAGGTCAGCCTGGAGGGAACGGTCGCCGGCAGCGGAACCGTACCCGCACTCGACCCGGGCGCGTCCGCCACGGTGGCCGTCGCCGCGGGCACCCGTCCGGCCGGCAACTACGGCGTCTCCGCCGTGGTCGACCCGCGCAACACGGTCGCCGAACTCGACGACAGCAACAACAGCCGCACCGCCGCGAACCGGCTGGTCGTGGGCCAGGCCCCCGGCCCGGACCTCGAAGTACGCGGCATCACCACCAGCCCGGCCAACCCGGCCGTCGGCTCGTCCGTCTCCTTCACCGTCGCCGTGCACAACCGCGGCACCACCGCGGCGGCGGCCGGCTCCGTGACCAGGCTCCAGGTCGGCTCCACCACGCTCAACGGCCCGACCGGCCAGGTGGCGTCCGGAGCCACGGCGAACGTGGCGATCAGCGGAACGTGGACGGCGACCAGCGGTGGGGCCACTCTCACGGCCACCGCCGACGCCACCGGGGTCGTCGACGAGACCAACGAGAACAACAACGTGCTCGCCAAGTCCCTCGTCGTCGGCCGTGGCGCCGCCGTCCCGTACACCGAACTGGAGGCGGAGGACGGCCGCTACGAGGGCACCCTGCTCACCGCCGACGCCAAGCGGACCTTCGGACACACCAACTTCGCCACCGAGTCCTCGGGCCGCAAGTCCGTCAGGCTCAACTCCACCGGCCAGTTCGTCGAGTTCACCTCGACGACTCCCTCCAACTCGATCGTGGTGCGCAACTCCATCCCGGACGCCGCGGGCGGCGGCGGAGCACAGGCCACGATCAGCCTGTACGCCAACGGCACCTTCGTACAGAAGCTCAACCTGTCGTCGAAGCACAGCTGGCTGTACGGGACCACCGACGACCCCGAGGGACTGACCAACTCGCCCGGCAGCGACGCCCGTAGGCTGTTCGACGAGTCCCACGCGCTGCTGTCGCAGAGCTACCCGGTGGGCACCAAGTTCCGCCTCCAGCGGGACGCGGGCGACACGGCCGCGTTCTACGTCATCGACCTCGTCGACCTCGAACAGGTCGCGCCCGCGGCCGCCAAGCCCGCGAACTGCACCTCGATCACCGAGTACGGGGCCGTCCCGGGCGACGGACTCGACGACACCGACGCCATCCAGCGGGCGGTCACCGCCGACCAGAACGGCCAGATCTCCTGCGTGTGGATCCCGGCCGGGCAGTGGCGCCAGGAACAGAAGATCCTCACCGACGACCCGCTGAACCGGGGCCAGTACAACCAGGTCGGCATCCGGGACGTCACCATCCGCGGCGCGGGCATGTGGCACTCCCAGCTCTACACCCTCACCCCGCCCCACCAGGCCGGTGGCATCAACCACCCGCACGAGGGCAACTTCGGCTTCGACATCGACCACAACACCCAGATCTCCGACATCGCCATCTTCGGCTCGGGCACCATCCGAGGCGGCGACGGCAACCACGAGGGCGGCGTGGGACTCAACGGCCGCTTCGGCAAGGGCACGAAGATCACCAACGTGTGGATCGAGCACGCCAACGTCGGCGTGTGGGCCGGCCGCGACTACTCCAACATCCCCGAACTGTGGGGCCCGGGCGACGAGTTGGAGTTCTCGGGCGTACGCATCCGGAACACCTACGCCGACGGCATCAACTTCGCCAACGGCACCCGCAACTCCACCGTCTACAACTCGTCCTTCCGCAACACCGGCGACGACGCGCTCGCCGTGTGGGCCAGCAAGTACGTGAAGGACACCTCGGTCGACATCGGCCACGACAACCACTTCCGCAACAACACGATCCAGCTGCCGTGGCGGGCCAACGGCATCGCGGTGTACGGCGGTTACGGCAACACCATCGAGAACAACGTCATCGCCGACACGATGAACTACCCAGGCATCATGCTCGCCACCGACCACGACCCGCTCCCGTTCTCCGGGCAGACCCTTATCGCGGGCAATGCCCTGCACCGCACGGGCGGCGCGTTCTGGAACGAGGACCAGGAGTTCGGTGCCATCACCCTCTTCGCACAGGGCCAGGACATCCCGGGCGTCACCATCCGTGACACCGAGATCTTCGACTCGACGTACGACGGCATCCAGTTCAAGACGGGTGGCGGCGCGATGCCGGGCGTGAAGATCACCGACGTCAGGATCGACGGGTCCAACAACGGGTCCGGCATCCTCGCGATGAGCGGGGCCCGCGGCAGCGCCGCCCTGACGAACGTCACGATCACGAACTCGGCCGAAGGGAGCGTACTGATCGAGCCGGGCTCGCAGTTCACCATCACCGGCACACCCAACGGGGCGTCCGCCGCCCGTATGAACCGCTGAGTCAGGGGTCTCCGGTGAACCGCTGAGCCAGGGGCCCCGGCCACCGGCGGACGGGTGCCGCCGGAAACCCGTCGGCACACCCTGTTCCGACCATCCATCCACCCAAGACGCCGGTGCCCCGCGCTCCCCTCGGGGCGCGGGGCACCGGCACTGGCACTGGCACTGGCACTGGCACTGACACTGACCAGCCGCCCACCGTAGGGGCAGACCGGGACGATCCGCATCCCGGATGCGCGCACGTCGACGATGGCCTGCTGGACCAGTTGCGGGGCCGGTCCCTCTCGATCGAGCGGCAGCGCTACGCCGCCGGGAAAGTACTTTCCCGTTGGGAAACTCCATGCTACTTTCCTTATAGGAAAGTAGGGCGAGGAGGGCAAATGACTGACCAGGTACGGCCGGAAGAGGCCGCACGCGCGCTCACCGAGATCGACCGGCGGCAGGAGCAGATCGTCCGCATGGCCAGCCTTCCCCGCTGGTTCTGGTGGGCCATCGCCTTCCTGATGGTCGCGTTCGCAGCGGTCGTCGACACCACCCAAGGTGGTCTCATCCAGGGGGTGGCCACCGCCCTGCTCGTGGCCGGTGTGCTCACCACTGTCGGGTTGGTGGCGTTCCGCTCGGTCCGCATCGCCCAGCCGCACAGCAAGCTGTTCGGCCCCCGTATCGTGGCCGCGGACCTGGCCTTCGCGGCGGTCATCGTCGGCGTATCGCTGGCGGCCACGCTCATCCTCAAGGCGTCCGGGGTTTCATACGCCGCGACCTTCGGCGCCTCGATCACCGCCGTGGTCCTTGTCGTCGGTGGACCGATGTACACCCGGTACCGTCAGGGCCTCATGCTCGCGAACCGGTCCGGGAGCCGACGGTGATCACGCCCAAGTTCGACGAACTGATCCACGCACCCACCCGGCTCTCGCTCGTCTCCCTGCTCGCGGCCACCGAGTGGGCCGACTTCCAGTTCCTGCGCGACAGCGTCGGCCTGTCGGACTCCGCCCTGTCGAAACAGCTCACGACGCTTGAGGGCGCCGACTACATCGAGATCCGCAAGGGTTTCGTCGGAAAGCGGCCGCGCACGTCGGCGAGGCTCACCAGCGTCGGCCGCGCGGCCTTCGACCAGCACGTCGCGGCTCTGCAGGAGATCGTCGCCAAAGCGGGCGCGTCAGTGCTCCCCTCGACCTGAGAGGCGCAAGGAAGGCACCCTTGACGGCTACGGTGACGGCAACAGCGGCTCCAACAACTACCCCTGGAGGCAAGGGGGTTCACCGGCCGTGCGGAAGAACTGGCCCGGCTGGACGAAATCCTGGCCCCTGACGCACAGCGGTCAGCCACGGTGGTCATCTCGGCGATCGCCTGCCGGGGCGGCATCGGCAAGACCTGGCTGGCGTTGCACTGGGCGCACCGTCAAACCGAGCGCTTCCCCGACGGTCAGCTCTTTGTGGACCTGCTGGGTTTCAACCCATCCATGTGAACTGGTGCGGTGGCTTGAAGTACGGCTCAGAACGACTCACTCGGGCACTACGCCTCCAGCGGTCGGATCGGACTCCGCCCCACGGCCACCGGCGAACCTACACAGTCAGAGCCCTGGCTGTGATGTCTCCCAAGGCCGGTGCCGCGCCCCGCAGTGTCAAGGGCTGGCCTCACAATCAGGGTGGCAGGCACGGTGCGCGGTGCGACGGGGCGGGGGGCGATGCCTCGGGCCCGGTCGGCGGACATCCGTCCGGCGCGGCCGCCGAGCAGGCGCTGCACGGTCGCCGACGCAGCACACGCCGTACTCCCGCAGCGCCGCCGCCTGCTTCGGTGCTCTCAACCAAGAAAGTCGCCCCACCGTTGTGGAACGTCCCGATTCCCCCACCGCGGCACTTTCACCACCCAAGTTCGCGAGCTGGGGCGTCTCTCGTCCGCATATTCGCTGTGCCGGTTCACGACACCGTCCGTATCTTGGCGGCATGACGGATGAGGGAGAGCCGCAGCTCTTTGTGAACCGCTGGGGCGACACGTCGGGCCCAGCGCTGGGTGCGGGCGGGCGCCAAAGGGCAGACGCATGCTCGTGCTTCGACCAGTCCAGGCCACGCCCACAGGCCCGGGTCGGGTTCCACACCGAACGGCAGGACACCTCCGCGCCAGGTTGGCAGCACCTGCTGGACCTGGTCGACGAGGCCGCAGCCGACGGACGCGAAGAGTTTCGCCCTCTGGTCGAGCTCAGCCCCGAAGAGCGGCGACAGGTCATCACCCTGCCGCCGAGCATCGCCAGGCTCACCGCCGTCAAGCACCTTGTGCTCTACGGCAGCAACCTGGTCCGGATTCCGGCCGAGATCGGGGCCATGAGCAGTCTGGAGGAGTTCACCCCTTACACCTCCTACCGGCTGCACTGGTTCCCGTACGAGATCACTCGATGCCGGACACTGAGCCGCAGCACGGTGAGCACTCGCTCATTGTTCGGCAACTACAAGCTGCGACCGCCCTTCCCACGGCTTCCAATTGCCCCGGACCCCGTCGCGGGGCTCGACCTGGGAAACCTGGATCCTCGGCGCTGGGGCGCCACGGCAATCCACCGTTGCAGCGTCTGCGACCGGCCGGTCTCACCAGATGGACTGCATCAAGTGTGGATATCACTACGTGTGGCCACCGATGTGCTCCCTCTGCTGGTCAACGCCTGTTCGACCGAGTGTGTCACCGAACTACCCGCCGGCTCCCAGGACTACACCCCCACACCACACCAAGGCGGCCGGGTCGAACAGACAGCGTCCGACTGGGATTGACCCAGTCGACCCTCATCGCATGCTGCTCCTCAGAGATGCGTCAGCGGGAAAGCACCTACCGGATGGCGCGTCGGACGGGGAACTGGCGACGTCGATGGGACCCGGGCCGGGGTGGAAGGCAGCATCTCGCAGGCGGTGCGGCGCACTGGCACCCGACGTACTCGCTATCGCGGCCTCGCCAAGACCGCTTTGGCCCAGGTCCTGACCGCGGCCGCTCTCAACCTCTACCGTCTCGACGCCTGGTGGACCGGAACCCCCTGGGCACGACACGAGTCTCCCACTACGAACAACTTGTCCTCAGCCTCACGGCCTGATCGACAAAACCCACATCACATCGGCCAACAGAGTCCACAGGGGCGGCAGAGCCTCCAGGAGTCGGCTGGATCGAGTCCCAGAATCAGGGCTCCTCCGCAGACGCGGATCCGGCCCAGTGGCGCCGCGATGCCGGGATGTACCTGGGCCTGTCCCCGAGAGGACTGTGGTCAGTCCGCCGTCGGGGCCGCTTTCAGAGCTTCGGAGGTCAGTTCGCCGCGTGGGCCGATGGCGTCAGCCACGCTCAGGCAGGTGCTGTCGTGGAAGATACCGAGTTCGTAGTGCACGGAGTCGGTGTCGACGGAGCAGACCGTGAGCCCGATCTCGTAGTCCCCCGGGTAGGTCACCTCACCGAGATACTGGATCTGGTATGACAAAGGGGGCAGATCTGGCACCGAGCCCGCACCACTTGTCCCAATCGAGTGCGAGGTGAAGGTGGCCACGGCCTCGTCGTACCAAGTGGTCAATGCGATGAAGTTGACGTGCTGGTTGGAGTCGACGTCACCGATCCGGGAACGCAGCGTGGCCCAGTGCGAGTAGTGGGCACGTTGCAGGCGTTCAGGGCGTGGACGGGCAGCTGCCGACGTTCCTGTCTCCGGTAGCTGCATCTCGTCGAGATCGGCGATCAGCTCGTCCGGAAGCTGGAGCGGCCCCGAGTTGTCGGCCAGCACGACGGTGGCGTCGCCCCTGCCCACAGGCTTGCCGTCGACCATGATCACCTGTTCGAAGGTGAATGAGGAGCGCCCGATCCGGCAAACGCCGGTGTGCACTTGCACGTGGGTACCGGTCGGGCCGGCCGGAGCAAGCCGGTTGACCCGTTGGCCGACGAGCAAGATCTGGTACGGCCCGAAACCACCCTTACCGATGAGGCGTTCGAAGCGGTGCAGCCGCAGCCGGATCCGGGCGTCTTCCAGCCAGCGGGCCATGCCGATTGTGCTTGCCGAGCCGTTTCGACCAAGATCGGCCTGTCGCACCCGGACATCGATCTGTATACCGAGCCTCTGACCGTCAGGAGTGTTCATGCATGATGATCTTAGAGCAGCGTCAACTTCGCCACCAAGTCGGACTGGGCACACCACGCGACCAGGTCGAGTTGCTCCAAGCCGCACCGCGACTGTGCGCAGCACCGACGACCTTGCCTTTGCCGACGCGCCACCAGCTCCGCGAAGCTCGGCCGGCGTGCCTCCAAACACGCTCATCTCCATGTCCCGGTACTCCAGTCAGAAATCGTTGCCTGAGCTGGTTCTTCTTCGGTAGTGGCAGCGGCGGGCTGCGGCTTGGTGTCGTCTGCGCCAGAGGGGCCAGTTCAGGGCGTGTGCAACGGGTCCGAGGTGGGGGGGTGGGGCGCGGCAGCAGAGCGTCCAGGAGTCGGCGGACTTCTGTCACGGTGAAGTGGATGGTGCTGGCGGGGTCGTTTCTGCGGGCCCCCCTTTAGTGGTCTGGCTGCGACAGCGGCCAGGAACGCGTGGGTGAGCATGGCCAGGGTGATGTGCCGGTACCAGCCCGGATAGCGGCGGACTTCGTACTCGCAGGGGCCGCTTTTGTTCTTCGCGGCCTGGAAGGCTTACGGCTGGCAGCTGGCGGCGCCGGACACCGCACACCCGACCGCCTCCAGCTGCTCCTCAACGGCGCCCGCTGGAACGCCGATGGCCTCCGCGACGACCTCCAGCACTACGTAGCCGAACGGCTCGGCGAGCCCGACGGCATCCTCGTCCTCGACGACACCGGCTTCCTCAAGAAGGGCACCGCCTCGGCCGGCGTGCAGCGCCAGTACTCCGGCACCGCCGGCCGCGCCGAAATGCTGCCTTCATACTGCCCCTCCTGAAGTGATGAGCGATGGCTTGGGCTTGATCTGCGGTGATGCCGCGATCAGAACTCGGCAGGCGGCCTCGGTCTTCGGGTTCCACGGGACGCACAGGCGCCCGACGGGGGTGTGGCGGGCGGCGAGTTGGCCCCACCCTGAAAGTTCAGTAACAGGCGTAGACCCTCCACGAGTTTCTGCGTCCTGGAGGGGGCGGCACAGGACTTCTTCGGGGCCTCTTCCTCTGCTCTGAGGAGCGTGGCGACCGCTTCGGTGCGCAGGCCGGCCTGCTTCTCGCTGATGGTCCGTGGTGAAGAGGTGGGCGCGGCGCTCGCATGGGAGGCCGGCGAGGGCGGCCCCGGGGATGCCCTCCGTGACTCATGTCGAAAGCGGACTGCCCTATCGGCGCAGCGTCAGCTCGCCACGCTCGTAGATCCATCCCCACTGAGGAGGGTGCGCAGCCGGTGAGCTACGTCGGTGGTGCTGTGCCCGTCCCACACGGGCGCGGTCTCTACCTCGGGCACGCCACCGAACAACGACCAGCTATTGGCTCGGTAGTGATTGCTGACCTGCCCCGTGGGGAGCTGGGCCATGACTATGAACCAGCCGCCCCCGAAGCATGGTTCACCGTCGTGGTGCTTCCATGAGCGGACGACGGGGTACCTGGCGGCCAGCCAGGCCCGGACTGCGTGTGCGTGGTAGAGCAGCCTGAATTCGTACAGCTCGTCGAAGGTGTGGAACCCGTCGGAGATGCTGCCGGTGTCGGTCATTACTGGCTCCGGATTGTGTAGAGCCCGCGGCGCGGGCTGCGCCGCTAACACGCGGCGGGTCTTGCCCACCTTGCCGGGCACCTCGACAGCCTGGCCGGGCTGAAATGGTCAGCCCGGTAACGTAACTCAGGCCAGACTTCGTTGCAAGCGTTGCCTGCCGAGAGCCGCTCGAGTGAGGACCCTCGAGTGAGGACCCGGGATAGCGGCGGCAGACTCAGGGACCGCTCGCAGATCGGGTTCTTGTGTACTGCACTCACAGGAGGGACGCCAACGTCGTTAGCCCCGGCGCCGACAAAGTATCCGCAGTGATGACGGAGGGGCAGCCGCTCATCCGAGGGGCCAACAGTCCTCTGGCCCGCCTCAGGAGCCTGTTGGTTCGCGCGCCGCAATCCATGCCGCTGAGCAAGGACAACTGTGCCTGGGCCGAACATGTCGCGCTGCACGTAGAATCGACCTTTTCCGGGTCGAGCAGGAACGCGTCGCCGCTCCCGGCGCGACGCAGGTCCCGATCCGCCGAGCCCGCGTGACGACGGCGAGGCTCGACGAAGCCGCCAACCGCAGCCCCGTCGATCGAGGTGGTGAACTGGCGCAAGACGTAAAGGATGTGTTGGTGATGAACAACAGCAGGCCCCGTCGGCCGGACGTCACGACGGTCGAGATCATCGGTGGTCCAGAAGCGCTCGAGGTCGGCCTTGGCAGCTATGACGCCCGGTGGGCGGAGGTCTACCTGCATCACCGGCGTCGGATCCTTGACGCGTTGGCGGCGGTGGACGTCGATGTCGAGCACATTGGATCGACTTCGGTTCCAGGCCTTGCCGCCAAACCGATTGTTGACATCGTCGTCGCGGTGGCCGACATCACAGCAGAGGAGGACTACCTCGACGGGCTGTTGGCCGCAGGCTACGAACTGCGGGTTCGCGAGCCAGGACATCGGCTCGTGCGTACGCCGACTCGCGACGTTCACGTGCACGTATATGAACGAGGGGACGCGGCGGTGCACGAGTACCTTCTCTTCCGTGACCACTTGCGCACCAATGCAGACGATCGCGCCCTGTACGAGAGTGTCAAACGAGCTCTGCTCAGCCAGCAGTGGAACGACATGAACGACTACGCCGACGCCAAGAACGACGTCATCCTCGCGATCAAGACTCGAGCCAGGTCAGCTCGCCAATGACGCGGGATGGCGTCACGGGTTTGTGATCTGTGAATCTGTTCGACTGGCGACGCCTACGTCACCGGCGCGGAACAGTCAGGTACGCGGCGCGATCTCCCCGACGCCCTCCGACAGATCCTCCTTCTCCGGGCGTGTCACCACGCGGTAGGTGCCGTTCAAATAAGTTCGCGTGCAATTTCCTCGATCGCGGCCAGCGCCGTCTCGCCCACTTTGGGCACAGCGAAGGTCAGGTATCTGTCGATGGCCGAGACGATCACGGCCCGGGACTCGTCGGCCGCCCGGTCGGACTCCAGGGTCTTGCGCAGCCGCGAGACATGGGTGCGCAGCACGGGCACGGCCGCCGTCGGAAGGTCCTTACCCCATACGGCGTGGACGATCGGCGGTGGTGACATGGTGCCCGCGCCGCGACGGCAGCGCCGCCGGCACCACACGCTGCTGAGGCGAGCCGAGGATCAGCTCCTCCTCGTCCGCCATAGCAGGGCTGCCCCCCGGGCGAAGCGCAGGGAGGCTTCGGTAGCTTTCCCACATCTTGGCTGTGGCTGCGCGGGCTCCGTTCCGGTTCGCTGTGTTTCCCTCAGGCGCTCGCGCCTCGCGCTTCCCCGCCGCCGCTTCCCGTAACACCTCCGCAGCCGCTGGGCAGAGCATCCGCTAATGGCGGCCGCGGAGAATGCGGCCTCCGGGCTGCGGGTCCTCACGGATTTCCTTACGCCGACCGCCGACCGCCGACCGCCTGCCGCCTGCCGCCTGCCGCCTGCCGCCTGCCGCCACGGCCCGGACGGCAGCTACGTAGCGTCCCGGCCGTGTCCGAGATGCTCGTCCAAGAAGTGCTCCACTGCGTGGTACACGGCGATCAAGTTCTCCGGGTTCTCGATGGAGTGCCCTTCGTCGGCCATGAGTATGTACTCGACGGGGACCCCACGTGCCCGGAGAGCCTGGACCATATTGTCGGATTCTGCCTGCGCTACTCGGGCGTCGTTGGCGCCCTGGGCGATGAGCAGCGGTGTACGGACCTGGTCCACGTGACTGATCGGTGAGCGGGCCAGCATGTCGGCCTCCTGCTGCGGATCCGCGGGGTCGCCGACCCAGCGGAACCAGTTGGCGGCAAGGGCCGGCCGGACGAACTCCGGCTGGTTGCGCAGGAAGTTGGCGAGGTCAGAGACCCCGAAGATGTCCACAGCAGCGGCGAAGACATCGGGCGTGAAGGTGACTCCGACCAGTGCCGCATAGCCCCCGTAGGAGCCGCCCACGATCGCCACCCGGTCCGGGTCCGCGTATCCCTGCTGGATGGCCCAGTTCACACCGTCGATCAGGTCGTCGTGCATTTTGCCGGCCAACTCCCCGATGCCGGCCTTCATGAACGACTTGCCGTACCCCGTGGAGCTGCGGAAGTTCACCTGAAGCACCGCGTAGCCCCGGTTGGCCAGCAGCTGGACAAGAGGGTTGAACCCCCAGCTGTCCCGGTCCCAGGGACCGCCGTGCACAAGCAGGACCAGCGGCAGCCGGTGCGGCTCTGTCCCGATTGGCAGTGTCAGGTGAGAGGGGAGCGCGAGACCGTCCCGAGCGGTGATCGCCACCGGTGTCATCGGTGCCAGCTGCTCGGGATCCAGGTGGCCAAGGGGCCGGAACAGTAGGCGACTCTCGCCCGAGGAGTGGTCGTAGAAGTATGTGGCCCCGGGATCGCGGTCGTGGGTGAAGCTGACGACCCACCGCTGCTCGCTCTCGTCGGACGAGATGTGGGCCAGGTCGCCATCGGACAGATTCCTCAGGTTCTCCAAGACCTCGGCGAAGTGCGGGTCCAGTGCGTTGATCACCAGTCGTTCCCCGAGGTAGCGAACTCCGATGAGCTCGCCGGTACGTCGGCTGAAGATGAGCGGCGAGGGCAGTGCGGGAAAGACACGGGCTCGTGTGTCCAGGTCGTACTGCGGGTGGGAGTCGATCTCCGTCTCCTCGCCGGTTTCTGCATCCAACCGGGCCAGGCGGAGTCTGTCCGAGCCCCGGTTCGAACCGAAGAGAACGCCGGCGTCGGCGGTAACTTCCAGCGGATAGACGCCCAGCGGATAGTCCGCACCGTCGAACTGCGCGATGTGGCGCAACGTCTGCGTGGCCTCGTTCCAGCGCGAGAGGTTGAGGTCGCCCTGTTCGGTGACGTCGCTGGTGAAGAGGTCTCCGCTGCCGCCATAGAAAAGGGTGGTGGCAGCGCCTCCGGTGTTCTCCGCGAGGGTCCGCAGTTCACCGGTGGCGATGTCCAGCTCGAAGAGGTCGAACGCGGCGGGGTTCCGGCTGTTCGAGGAGAACACCGCCTTCCCCGGCCGCGCGGCGGGCAGCTTCAGATCCATGATGCGTGCGCCGGGGAAAGGGGTCAGGTCAGTAGCCCCTGCGTCCGGGTCTTCGAGATCGACGCGGTACAGGTGCCGGTTCTCGTCGCCCCCCTGGTCCCGGGTATAGAGCAGCCACCTCGGATCGTCGGTCCAGTGATAGCTCAGCAGGTTGCGGTCCTCGGAGGTGACCCGCCGTGCGTCCCCGGGCGCGTCGACGCTCTCGATCCACAGGTTCAGGTGGTTCCCCCAAGGAGCCAGGTACGCGATCTTGGTGCCGTCCGGCGAGAGGGTGGCCCTCGAACGGACGGGAGGGGCGAAGAACTCCTCGACGCTGATCGGCTTCGGCAGTGCCATGTGGGTCCTTCCTGTGGCTGTCCCCGGACAGCGAGTGATGAGGCCCTGGTGATGGTCGGCAAGGGCTCTGAGTAGGTCCGCAGCCTGGAGCCGGTCACCGTTCAGCGATCGAAGGCTGTCACTTAATGACAGTGTCACTAAGTGACAGTAATGGCAAGTGCGCCGCACGTCCAGCCGCCATGGGCCGTCGACTGCAGCCTCACCTCTCCCGAGCGACCGCCCAGCCGGCAGTGAACCCGTGGCGCAGGTCACATGCGCGAGGGATGGGCAATACTGTCACCAAGTGCCAGTATTGCAGTTAGTGACACGATGGTGAGGTCGCGCAAGATGGCCTTCGGGAGAGTTGACCGCCACGAAGATCACGAGCTTCCTGCTGCGAGTCGGGTGACCGTGGTGCGGATTCATGGCGCCTTCGAGCGGCTGCAGTCCCGTCGAGTCAGGAAAAGCGCTACGCCGACAGGTCGACGGTCGAGGTCGACGAACCCAATATGCCGTCAACGGCCCTTGTAGATCGCGCCATGCAGTAGGAACTGGTCCTGTTGCCACGTATTCAAGGAGTTCACATGGATCTCACGCTTCCGCAGCAGATCTACCTGTGCACCTACGCCTTCACGAAGAATAAGTTTCCGGCCACTCTTCTACAGTTCCGCGGGCAGCGGGTGCGCGCTGCCGCCCTGACCGAGCTAATCCTTGCGGGACAGGCTGAGACCGACGGGCGCCGGGTTCGCGCAACTGGAGACCAATCACCGACGGATCCGTTTCTTGCCTCTGTGTGGGAAGAGCTGCACGCGAGGCCGAAAAAGTGGATAGCACTGGTGCACAACACCGCGCACAAGGCGGAGAAACCGGTCGAAAACCAGCTGACGGCTGCTGGGATTATCGAAAAGAAGACCGGCCTCACCTTGAGTCTGCTCGCAGGGAGCAAGGTTGTCCTGCGGCGGGAAGAGGAGACCCGAGCTGTGCAGCAAGCGTTGCGCACGCGGGTCACGACCACTCCCGACCCGTCCACTCTGCCCCTGGCACAAGTGGCACTGCCGGTGATCGCCCTGGAGAGCGACGCGACCATGGGGGTCGTACTGAACCGTTCCGAGCGCCGTAAACACAAGGATACGCTTGAGGAACTAGCCAAGAAATTCGATCGAGAAATACCGGGCCTGCGCAAAGCCCTGTCAAACTCGGTGCTTTCCAGTCGGTCTGTCGGCGGCGGATGGAGCTGAGCAGGACAAACCTAAAAATGCGCACGTCCGCAGAACGCGAGCCTAAGAGCTCGTAAGTGGCCGATCGGCTGTGTCCGCAGGGCATCTTGTACGTGCTCTACAACGACATAGCTTGGCAACTCCTGCCCCTGGAGCTGGGGTTCGGCTCCGGACAGATCTGCTGGCGGCGCCTGGACCGCTGGCAGCAGGCCGGAGTCTTCGGCCGGCTGCACTGCATTCTTGAACGCGGCCGGCGAACTCGACTGGTCCAGAGCGTGCGTGGACGGCTCCCACATCCGCGCGAAAGAGGAGGAGGCGCGACCGGTCCGTCACCGGTCGACCGCCGAAAAACGGGCAGCAAACACCACCTGATCTGCGACGGACGCGGCACCCGCTCCACGTCATCACGACCGCGGCCAACGTCAACGACATCACCCAGACACTCGCCCTACTCGCAGCCGTGCGACGAGCACCACGTAGGAGAAGGGTTTGGCCAGGTAGTCGTCGGCCCCTGTGTCCAGGCCTCCGTCTGATCCCACTCCCCGTCCTTGGCGGTGAGGACCAGGATGGGGGTCGCGTTGCCCTCGCGGCGCAACTGGGCGCAGACCTTGTAGCCGTTGAGTCCGGGCAGCATCAAGTCCAGTACGACAAGGGCGTATTCGCCGGTACGGGCCATCCACAGTCCCTGTCGGCCGTCATGGGCGAGGTCGACGCTGTAGCCCTCGGCGGTCAGACCGGTGTGCAGGGTGTGGGCAAGGTCCACCTCGTCTTCGACCACCAGGATGCGCATGCGGTGCAGCCTCGCACAGCGCCGGCCCGCCTTCCTGATCATCCGGTCAGGTTGGATCAGCATCCGGTCAACGAGGTCCCTGCATGCTGGCCGAGTCTCTTCGCCGCTACTGAAAGGCCCTGCCACCGATGGCCGTTGTTGAACGTGTCCCCGCCGTGGCCAGGACGGTTTCCCCTCCCCCACGCGCCCGTCGTCAGTCACCGCTCCGGCCTGTGACCGATGGCGGTTCCCAGCCTCGGGTGCGTCTGCGGTGACGTGGGGGTGCTGAGCCGAGTTGGTCAAGCTCAAGGGCACAACGGGCCATCATCACGCCACAAGCGAAGGGGAGGTCCGAGCGGGCGAGCGGGCGAGCGGGCGAGCGAACCCTTGCTCTTACGAGCCGACATGAGGAACACCGCGTCGATGGCGAAGCGGTCGGCGGCAGATTTACGCCTGACCAGCAGAAACCCAGTGATTACACCCGGAAGACAACAAGTTCTCAGACAGCCTCCAGGGGGAGACTTGCGCAGAAAAGCGAAAAGAGCGTGCGTGGCCACGATCGCCGCGGCGGCAGCCGTGGCCCTGGCGGCGGGCATGACCAGCCCGGCGTCGGCGGAGGCCGAGCGTACGGCCGGTGACCAGGCCGTACAGGCCACGCCCAAGTACCGCGTCACCCTGATCACCGGCGACCGTGTCGTCGTCGACGCCAAGGGCCGTGTCCTCGGCCTGGAGCGGGCCAAGGGCCGTGAGGGGATACCCGTCCAGATCCGCAGGGCCGACGGGCACACGCTCGTCGTGCCGGCCGACGCGGCCCGGCTGATAGCCGGCGGCAAGCTCGACCAGCGGCTCTTCGACGTCACCGAGCTCAACAAGTCGGCCAACCGCAAGGCCCAGAAGCAGGGCCTCAAGCTGATCGTCGGCTACAGCGGCGCGGCCGCCGCGGCGAAGGCGGACGTCCGGGAAGCCGGCGACACCAAGGTCCGCAGGTCCCTCAAGTCGCTGAACGCGGACGCGGTGCTGACGCCCAAGGGCGACGCGCCCGACCTGTGGGCCGCGGTCACCGACACGCGGTCCGGTGGCGCGAAACCCGCCTCCGGCATAGCCCACGTATGGCTCGACGGGGTCCGCAAGGCCAGCCTCGACAAGTCCGTTCCGCAGATCGGCGCCGACAAGGCGTGGGCCGCCGGGTACGACGGCAAGGGCATCAAGGTCGCCGTCTTGGACACCGGTGTCGACGCCACCCATGACGACCTCAAGAACCAGGTCGTCGCCGAGAAGAACTTCTCCACCGCCGCCGACGCCACCGACAAGTACGGCCACGGCACGCACGTCGCGTCCATCGTGGCCGGTACGGGCGCCAAGTCGGCGGGCAAGTACAAGGGCGTCGCACCGGGCGCCAAGCTGCTCAACGGCAAGGTGCTCGGCGACGACGGCTCCGGCGACGACTCCGGCATCATCGCCGGTATGGACTGGGCGGTCGAGCAGGGCGCCGACGTCGTGAACCTCAGCCTCGGCGGCGAGGACACCCTCGACATCGACCCGCTCGAAGCCCAGGTCAACAAGTTGTCCAAGGAGAAGGGCGTCCTCTTCGCGATCGCCGCGGGCAACGACGGCGACCTCGGCGAGCAGACGATCGGCTCCCCGGGCAGCGCGGAGGCGGCGCTCACCGTGGGCGCCGTCGACGACACGGACAAGCTGGGCTCGTTCTCCAGCACGGGCCCCGGCCTCGACGGGCAGATCAAGCCCGATGTGACCGCGCCCGGCGTGGACATCACGGCGGCCTCGGCTCCGGGCAGTGTCATAGCCAAGGAGGTCGGCGAGAAGCCGGCCGGCTATGTGAGCATCTCGGGTACCTCGATGGCGACCCCGCATGTCGCGGGCGCCGCGGCGATCCTGAAGCAGCAGCACCCGGACTGGACGTACGCCGAGCTCAAGGGCGCGCTCACCGGCTCCGCCAAGGGCGGCAACTACACGCCGTTCCAGCAGGGTTCGGGCCGCATCCAGGTCGACAAGGCCATCAAGCAGACCGTGATCGCCGATCCGTCGTCGGTGAGCTTCGGCATCCAGCAGTGGCCGCACACCGACGACACCCCGGTCACCGACAAGGTCACGTACAAGAACCTCGGGACGACCGATGTCACGCTGACCCTCGCGGTGACGGGTACCGACCCGAAGGGGCAGGCCGCACCGGCCGGTTTCTTCACCCTCGGCGCCAAGACGCTGAAGGTCCCGGCGGGCGGCTCGGCCTCCGCCGACCTCACGGTCAACAGCAGGCTGGGCGGCACGCTCGACGGCGCCTACTCCGCGTACGTGACCGCGACCGGCGGCGGCCAGAGCGTCCGCACGGCGGCTGCGGTGCAGCGCGAGGTGGAGTCGTACGACGTCACGCTCAAGTTCATCGACCGTGACGGCAACCCGGCGAAGTACTACAACGCCGGCCTGGACGGCGTCACCGGGCTCGCCCAGGGCAAGTGGTACTCGCCCTACGACGAGTCCGGCACCGTCAAGGTCCGCTTCCCCAAGGGCGGTTACATCTTCAACTCGGCCGTCCACGTCGACCCGGACGACCCCGCCAAGGGCTTCGACTGGGTGACGCAGCCGAAGCTGAGCATCACCAAGAAGGCCACGATCACGGTGGACGCGCGGACCGCGAAGCCGGTGGACATCACCGTGCCCGACGCGGCGGCGAAGTCGGAGGCCGCTACGCCGTTGTACACCGTCGGCGTGCCGGACGGCAGCAACTCGTACGGCTGGTGGCTGGACTCGTACGCCAACTTCCGTACCGCGCACGCCGGCCCGCAGATCACCGACGGCACCCTGTACCAGCAGTGGGGCGGTCACTGGGTCAAGCCCGCCGCAGAGTACGACACCCTCGCCGGTGGCAAGCTCAAGCAGCTCGCCACCGGTTACACCAAGCACTACAAGGCGAGTGAACTGGCCACGGTGAAGACCGGTCTGGGCGCCTCGTCGAGCGGCAAGAAGGGCGTGATCTACGCCTGGGGCGAGCTGCCCGGCAGTACAAGCACCTTTGCGCCCGGGGTTCAGCAGAAGCTGCCCGGCACGCGCACGCTGCGCCTGTCCACCGCGGGCGGGGTCAAGTGGAAACTCGACTTCGAGCAGCACGGCGGGCTCGACGAGAACGGCTTCCCGATCGTCGAGGCCGTCTACACGCTCGGCACCCCGCAGACCCTCACGGCCGGCAAGAGCTACGGGAAGACCTTCAACACGGCGGTCTTCGGCCCGCGCATCGGGTCAAGCCTGGGTATCTACCGCGAGGGCAACGGCATCTACGGCTCCCTGCCGCTGTTCGCCGACGGACAGACCCACGTCGGCTCCTCGCTCTACTCGTCGGTCACCACGACCCTCTACCGCAACGGCGCCAGGGTCGGCTCGAACAGCGACCCACTGGAAGGGGCGGGCGTCTTCGAGGTCCCGGCCGGTGACGCCGCGTACAAGCTGACCACCTCGGTCAAGCGCAGCGTCAAGGTCGCCGCGGCCTCCACCCGCGTCGACGCCAGCTGGACCTTCCGCTCCAAGAAGGCCGACCTGGCCAAGCTGCCCGCGTCCTCGATCCGCTTCGACGCGGCCGTCGGCCTGGACAGCAGGGTTCCGGCGGACAAGAAGGTCTCCGTCCCGGTGACCGTCCAGGGCTCGGCAGCGGGCAGCAACCTGAAGTCCCTGGCGGTGTACGTGTCGTACGACTACGGGCAGACCTGGAAGGAGGTCACCGTCAAGAACGGCGAGATCGCGGTCACGAACCCGGCCAAGGGCAAGGGCATCTCGTTCCACGCCAAGATCGCCGACAAGAAGGGCAACAAGTCGACGATCTCGATCTACAACGCGTACTACGGGAAGTGACATGATCCGGTGGATCACCGACAGGTTCGCTGAACGCTGACACGCACGGATGGCCCGCCGGAAGCAGAGCTTCCGGCGGGCCATGCCGTTCGGTGCTGGCGGAGGAAAGCCCGGTGAAGGCACCGGTTTCGGTGCCTTCCGGTGGTGAGGATGTGAATCGAGCGACATCAAGGCCGGTGCTGGAGACTCCGGTTGCCGCGTTCGCCGCATGGTGGCTGATGGAGCCAAGTGTCGAGCTCACATCCACCCCTTGGGCTCCGGTTGATCATCGTCGGCGCCACAGTCGTTGTGACGAGCGGTGACGGAGAAAAAGCCGCGCCACGGCAACACAAACACCGCAAGGGAACACCGCCGTACCCGGACCGCGTCCCGTACACCCCACAAATACCGTCCGCGACCGGTGAATTCGCCGCCGGTGAGCGGGAACCCATCACGCCGCTGCGAGCTTTCCTGGCCGTCTGGCCGACGTCACCGGAACCGCAACCGCAACCGTCCATCTCGTACTCCCGGCGGGCCTTGCGCTGCACCCGGGACGGTCGGGGCGCCCTGGGGGCCGTCAAACGGCTTGGCAATGCACGGCGGGAGCGGCGGTGAAGTGGCCCACTCGGCGTCGTCCAGCTCGGTCACGCGGAGGAATTCGGCGAACTTACCCGGCGTATCGAGGGTGACGACTGCCCGTGGCAGATGTGGCCTGGTGGTCGGCCGCGCTGTGGTCGGGCATGAGGTCGATCACAGCGGTACGCACGGCGCCACGGCTGATGCCGCGCTCGCGGGCCTGGGTAGCCGTGGCCGGCCTTCGAGGTACGCGGCTCATGTCGGCGATGGTCCTGCCCGGACAGCCGATCGTGACCACCGCCGTTGCCCTTGGCCTCGGCGACCCGCAGCCCGTCGTAGGTCACTTCCCACTGGAGACCGCCCTGCAGTTCGCAGGCGGCAGCGAGGCCTGCACCAT
The DNA here is from genome assembly GCF_044456225.1 of Streptomyces sp. NPDC050988. Classification (NCBI taxonomy): domain Bacteria; kingdom Bacillati; phylum Actinomycetota; class Actinomycetes; order Kitasatosporales; family Streptomycetaceae; genus Streptomyces; species Streptomyces sp. NPDC050988. The sequence goes on from NZ_JBITFQ010000002.1 coordinate 198,127, forward strand.
GGACTTCACGTTGGACAGACCCGCGCATCGAGCAGTCCTTGCTCACGGTGTTCAGCTGAACGAGCGACCGGCTGGGGCGCCCCAGCCCCATCCGTTCAGGTGACGGCAGATCACCTACCAACCCTTACCGCCCTCTTGTGGCCCGTGGACTCTCGCGAGTGCGGTCAAGGTCTGCTGCCACGGCCTCAGCGTAGACACTCTGCTGTGACTCAGGTCACTCCACCGAGGGTGGCCGCAGAAGTCACTAAATGCCAAACTGGCGCTCAGTGTCATTCTGTGGCGGCGTGTCGATCAAGACACGCTGCAAGCCGCAGAGGCACCACGCACCGGATCTCGGGTGCTTTACCTAGGGACAGTGCAGCCAACAGAAGGAGAGCTCATGAAGTCGTGGCGTTCCCGCATCACCGTCGGCCTCGCCGTCGGCGCCGCAGCGATAGCGGTCCCGCTGTCCGCCACCAGCGCAGTCGCCGTCCCCCCGCCCGGCAGCGGCTGGCACGTGGCCGGCGGTATGACGTATGACTCGAAGAGGCAGTGCGAGGTTGAGGAGCTGCCGAACGCCCAGCACAACGGGTATGACGAGGTGTGGTGCGACGGTCCGGGTGGTCGCGCCGAGTACACCGTCTGGGTGCGCTGACCGCTTCGCAAGGCGCAGAGGAGGTGGCCACCCTGGCGCGCTGCGCAGGGTGGCCACTCCCCGTTGTCTCACCAACAGCCCGGTCCGTCTGCTGCCGTTCGGGCCGCAGGCTCTGGGTGGGGCCCGTTCGCCCGCTGGCCAGCACGGTCGCAACCGCGTCGGGCGCGGAGTCCCCCGACATCCTGCTTCCGGTAGAGCTGCCCAACGGCAAGAAAGCGTCGGTCAGCCTGTCGACGAGTTCGCACTCTCGTACTGGGGTACTCCGGGGCGCTCGGGCCCGAAGGCTGGGAGCGCACCGGTCCGTCCAAGCGCTTCCAGAACTTCATGAGGGGCACTGACCTGTTCGACAAGGGCAGGGCTGCGCCTTCGTGATGGTTGATACGCGCGGGTTCGGCCGTTCCACCGGCTGCCCCGACTTCGGCGAACCCGGCGAGCAGGCCGATGTGAAGGCCGCGAGCAACTGGAGCGCGAAACAGTCGTGGTCCCACAGGCGCAGTGGACATGAACGGCAAGTCGTTCGACGCGTACAAACATCTTCCAGCTTCGTACCTCCGGCAGTCGCCGGATGGCGACAAGCGCTGCCGGGCCAAGCCGACCAGGAGAAGCGGCACACGGGGTGCCCGGCGCTCAACTCGTGGAACTGGACGAATAAGTCCGATGTGTTCAGTGGTCGAATGCGACCAGCGACCGCGTGCTCGGGGCGCCGGTCTTGTGGTTGCGCCAGATAGCGGCGGCCATGGCGAGGATGCGCCGAGAGCAGCAGGACTACTCGGCACCTGGGTCGTGCTGGACATCAAGCCCCGCGGCGGCCAGGCCCCATACGCGTCGGGGTTGCACCAGCAGCCGTCAGACATTGTCAACGGCCTCTCGTCCGTACTCCCGGCTCGGGGTTGGCACCACCTCCTCCCCCGGGGACTTCCCCCCAGCAATCACCCATGCTTGGCGCGTGTGCGCGCGGGCGGTCGGTAATTCCGGGCGCGCGGTGGCGTCGATGGGATAACCTGTTCGGGATTTCGCGCGGCAGGTTCTCTGCCGCCCCGTTCGGCGCGCTCGGCGTCGACACGCACCGCGTGCCCTGCCCGGAAGGAGGCGAGAGACATGGACCGTGCTGAATGCGTTGCGGCCATAGTTGCCTCCGGCCGTGTGCCCTCCCTCCTCTGCGGCGCGCGGTAACTCTTCCCCCTTCTTGTTTCTTGTTCTCGGCATCTTCCTGAGATGCCGCGTCACGAGATGTCCTGGCCTGCACGGTTCGTCGCCGTGCGGGCCGCGGGGGCGCGCGCCCGAAGACGGGCCCTTCTTTTGCTGGTCACCGTGATCTCGGCACTCTCCGCCTCACGACCAGCAAGAGCGCCGGCGTGAGTGACACGCGGCTGGTGAGGCAGGCCCCGGGTGCTGTCCGCGGTTCCCGCTGCCCACCGCCATGCCGTGTCCCCGTGCTGCGTACACCGGCCCGTCGTCACCACTGCGACCGTCCCTGGCCGGCTGTCTCGACAGCACTTCGACACGAAACGTGCGTGATCGTTATGAGCAAGAAACGTCCCGGAGGGGAATCCCTCCCGTCCGCCCCTTCCACGGCCGCCGACCGTTCCCCGGACCGCGAGCCTCCCGCCGCGACTCCGGCACCGGCACCGGCACCGGATCCGAAGCGCTGGTGGGCGCTGGCCGTCATCTCCCTCGCCCAGTTGATGGTGATCCTTGACGGCACCATCGTGAACATCGCACTGCCCTCCGCCCAGCACGCTCTCGGCATGTCGGACGCCGACCGTCAGTGGGTGATCACCGCCTACACGCTGGCCTTCGGCGGGCTACTGCTGCTCGGTGGCCGGATCGCCGATCTGGTGGGCCGCAAGCGCACCTTCGTCATCGGCCTGGCCGGGTTCGCCGCGGCCTCCGCTCTGGGCGGCGCGGCGACCGGTCCCGGGATGCTGTTCGCGGCGCGGGCCCTGCAAGGTGCGTTCGCGGCGGTCCTGGCGCCCTCGGCCCTGTCACTGCTGACGACGACGTTCAGCGACCCCAAGGAGCGGGCCAGGGCGTTCGGGGTCTACGGTGCGCTGGCCGGCGGCGGCAGCGCGGTCGGGCTGATCGTGGGCGGTCTGCTGACCGAGTACCTGAACTGGCGCTGGTCCCTGTACGTCAACGTACCCATCGCGCTGGCCGCCCTGCTCGGCGCACCGGCCTTCCTGCGCGACCGCTCCGGCCGCCGGGGCGGGCGCCTGGACGTGCCGGGCGCGCTGCTGGGCTGCGGCGGGCTCGTCGCCCTCGTGTACGGCTTCAGCGAGGCCGAACCCCGCGGCTGGACCAGCCCGTCCGTGCTCACGCCGCTCATGGCCGGCGTGATCCTGCTCGCCGCCTTCGTGTGGTGGCAGAGCCGCGCGGCGAGCCCGCTGCTGCCGCTGCGCATCGTCAAGGACCGTGTCCGGGCCGGATCGCTCGCGACGATGGGCCTGGCCACCATCGGCATGTTCGGCGTCTTCCTGTTCCTGACGTACTACCTACAGGTCGTCCTCGGCTACCCGCCGGTGCGGACGGGCCTGGCCTTCGTGCCGATTTCGGCCGGTATCGTCATCGGCGCGACCCAGATCGCGGCCCGCCTGCTGCCACGCACGGCGCCGCGCACCTTGATGTCGACCGGCATGGTGCTGGCCGCCGTCGGCATGGTGCTGCTCAGCGGCCTGACCGTGCATGCGCAGTACGTCACGCACGTGCTGCCCGCCCTGGTGCTGCTCGGTCTGGGCATGGGCCTGACCTTCATGCCGGTCTACGCGACGGCCACCGCCGGCGTGCCCGCGCAGGACGCCGGTGTGGCCTCGGCTGCCCTCAACACCGTTCAGCAGATGGGCGCTTCGCTGGGCACCGTAGTGCTCAACACCATCGCCACCGGCGCCACCAGCCGTTACGTCCACTCGCACTCGCACGATCCGGCCCACGGCGGCGCGACCCTCAACGAAGGCATGGTGCACGGCTTCTCCGTCGCCTACTGGTGCTCGGCGGGCGTCCTGCTGCTCGCCGCCCTGGTAGCGGGCCTGACCGTACGGCACAAGACGCCGAAGCCCGCCGGAAACGATGCACCGGCCTAGTGCCGCGGCGAACGTTGCCTACCGCGGCACGGGCGAGCCGGGGTCGTGTCCCGCCACCGTCCACCTCACTCCTCGAAGGATCCTCCATGAAACCCCTGACCGAGCACGACATCCGTACCTCGTTCGTCAACTGCTCCAAGGGCGAGGCCAAACGCCTCCCCCTGCCCAAGAACCTGGCGGACCTCGACCACTGGGACGACCTGGACTTCCTGGGCTGGTTCGATCTGTCCGCGCCCGATCGCAGGTATCTCGTCGTCGAACGCGCCGATGAACTCGTCGGCCTGTCCCTGCGCTCCGCTTCCGGCAACCGCGGCTTCCTGCGCCGCAGCCTGTGCTCGCTGTGCCTGACCACGCATCCCGGCAGCGGCGTCTCCCTCATGACCGCCCCCAAGGCAGGCCCGGCCGGCCGCGCAGGCAACTCGGTGGGCCTCTACATCTGCGCCGACCTGGACTGCTCGTTGTACGTACGGGGCAGGAAGAAGGCGGCGCCGGGCGGGCGCATGGAGGAGTCCCTCACTGTCGAGCAGCAGATCGAGCGCCTACGCGGCAACCTCGACGCGTTCGTGGAGCGGGTCTTCCACTGAGACCGACAGGGGCTCGACGGCCATCGTCGCCGGGCCCCTGTCCACTCCTTGAACCGCCGTCTCCTCGCGGCTCCTCCGGTCTCACCCGCCGGACGCACGCCGACCGGGATGCCGATCCTGTGGACGCCGGCGAACCCGAAACTCGACGAACGCGAAGTGCTCCAGGCCATGCTCGACAAGGAGTTCGAGAATGACCCCCTCAAAGGACAGCACACGGTCGCTGGTCGCACGCGACCACTGAATACATCGGACTTATTCGTCTGGGGTGTGCGCGCGAGGCACCGGAGGAAGAGCCCTTCGCGCAGGGGCCTCTCACCGTGGGAGGGTGGTGGTGACCATGAGCCCGCCGCGTTCCCGGGGGGCCGCGGTCACATCGCCGTCGTGGGAGCACGCGATGGCTCGTACGATCGCCAGGCCGAGGCCCGAGCCCCGCTCGGAGTCGATGCGGTCCGCTCCCAGGCGGCGGAAAGGCTGGAACAGCGCCTCGATGTCCTGGCGGGCGACCACGGGGCCGGTGTTCTCGACCGTGAGGGTTGCGGCGCCGTGCGGGGTGGTGCGGGTGGTGAGGCGGACCCAGCCGTTCGGTTCGTTGTAGCGGATGGCGTTCTCGAGCAGGTTGTGGATGATGCGCTCCAGCATCACGGCGTTGCCCGAGGTGGCGGCGGGCCTGGTGTCGAGCCGGAGGCCGATACCTGCTTCGGCTGCCTGTGACTGGTGCAACTCGGCGGTGTGACGGACGAGTTCGGCGAGGTCGACGGGTGTCCGGTTGGCGACCTCTGTCTCGCCCTTGGCCAGCGCGAGGAGTCCGTTGATCAGTCGTTCGTTGCGTTCGTTGACGGCGAGTAGTGAGGTGCCGAGGCGTTTGGTGTCTTCGGTTGCGGTCTTGCGGCGCAGGGCCACCTCGATGAGGGTCCGGTTGATGGCGAGGGGCGTGCGCAGTTCGTGGGAGGCGTCCGCGATGAAGCGCTGCTGGTCCTGGAAGGACTTCTCCAGGCGTCCCATCATCGAGTCGAAGGTGTCGGCGAGCTGGGTGACCTCGTCGCGGGGGCCGGTGAAGGCCAGCCGCTGACTGAGGTCGCCGCGGGAGGTGATGCGGCGCGCGGTCTGGGAGATGCGGTTGAGGGGACGCAGTACGCGGCCGGCCATCAGGTAGCCGAACAGCGTGGCGACGACGGTGAGCACGCCCAGGGCGAGGGCGCCTTGGCGGAGCAGAGACTGCAGGGTCGCGGCCCGGTAGCGGTCCTGGAGTTCGCGTAGCTCGGCACTGCCGGCCAGTCCGGCGGCGGGCTCCGACGGGAGGCTGTGGGTGGACGCTTCGGATACCGGGGCGATCCCGCCCTCCTTGGTGATCTGCACGGCCACACCGTCGAACCGGTCGGTCAGTCCCGCGTCGAGCAGCAGATAGGTCACGCCGAGCAGGATCACGCCGCAGGCCATGAACAGGGCGCCGTACAGGAGCGTGAGCCGGACGCGGATGGGGAGACGCGGCAGCCGCAAGGTGAGCCTCATGGGATCTGGTACCCCGAGCCCGGGACGGTTTGGATGACCGGCGGCGGCCCGAGTTTCTTGCGCAGTTTCATCACGGTCACGCGGACGACGTTGGTGAACGGATCGATGTGCTCGTCCCAGGCCCGCTCCAGGAGTTCCTCGGCCGAGACGACCGCGCCGTCCGCCCGCAGCAGTTCCAGCAGGACGGCGAATTCCTTGCGTGCGAGGGATACGTAGTGGCCGTCGCGGTAGACCTCGCGGCGGGCCGTCTCCACCCGCAGGCCGGCCCGTTCGTAGGTGGGCGGGCCCGCGGGCTGGGCGCGGCGGGCCAGGGCGTGGACGCGGGCGACGAGCTCCTCGAAGGCGAAGGGTTTGGTGAGGTAGTCGTCGGCTCCGATGGCGAGGCCCTCGATGCGGGAGGGCACATCGGAGGCGGCGGTGACCATGAGGATGCGGGTGCGGCCGCCGGATTCGACGACGGCCCGGCACACCTCGTCGCCGTGTACGACGGGCAGATCGCGGTCCAGGAGGAGCACGTCGTACTCGTTCACGGATAGGCGTTCCAGAGCGGAATCCCCGTCGTGCACGACGTCGACGGCGAACGCCTCCTCACGCAGCCCCTCGGCGACGGCGTCGGCCAGCATCCGCTCGTCCTCGGCGATCAGCACTCTCATGATCCCCAGAGTGTCAGAGGCCCGGATAACCAGGGCGTAACCGCCTGCGGTTACGGAGGGGATACCGGGCCCCGCCTCTACTGGTCCCCGACGCCGGGAGAGACCCGGCACAGAAGGGACTGCCGAGCGCATGCGTACCATTTCGCGCACCAACTGGGGGCTGCTGGCAGCCATACCGCTGCTGAGCCTGAGCCTGGCCGCCTGCGGGGGCGGCACCGGCGGGAACGACGACGTAGCGTCGGCCGGCGGCGACAAGAAGGAGGGCGGGCAGCAGCTCACGCCCGCGGAGAAGACCAAGAAGTACAACGCCTGCCTGGCCGAGCGGGGCGTGGCGCCGGGGAGCGGGAAGGCCGGCGAGGACGCGCCCGAGCAGACCGCGTCGCCGGAGGAGGTGCAGGCCGCGCTCGCGGCGTGCAAGGAGTTCGCGCCCACCGCGCAGGACATGCAGCAGGCACCGAAACCTGACGCAAAGCAGCTTGAGCAGGCGCGCAAATACGTCAAGTGCCTGCGGGCCAACGGCTATGACGCCCCGGATCCCGACCCGGAGACAGGCGGCATACCGCTCGACCAGGACGCGGGCAACATGGACAAGCTGCAGGCGGCCGCCGAGAAGTGCAAGGACGTCAACCCCGCAGCCCAGCGGTGACGGGCGAGACCGACATGACGCACACACCCGAATCCACCGACGACGAGACGACCCGGATGCACCAGTTTCCCTCTCAAACGGACCCGGTAGAGGATCCGTCAGGGGCCTCGGCGGGCAGGTCACCAGACGGCCCCCAGGACGCCCCACCGCGTCGCCGCCGTGCCCGCACCACCGCCGCACTGATCGCCCTCGCGGTCGTCCTCAGCGGGGCCGGCGTGGCGGCGTACGGCTTCGGCGGCAACGGCGAGAAGTCCGAAAAGGGCAGCGGTCTGCCGCCGGCGACCGCACTGGTGACCCGCTCCGACCTCGCCCAGCAGGACACCGTCACCGGCAGCCTCGGCTACGGCGACAAGCAGCCCCTGACCAGCGGCGCGTCGGGCACCGTGACCTGGCTGCCGAAGCTCGGTGCCACCATCAAGCAGGGCCAGAACGTGCTCCAGGCCGACGGGCGGCCCATCCCCCTCATCTACGGCGACACACCTCTCTACCGCGAACTGCGCGCCGGCACGAAAGGCCCCGACGTCGCCGAGGTGGAACGGGCCCTGGCCGCTCTCGGCTACACCGGCTTCACCGCCGACGAGGAGTACTCCGACCAGACCGCAGCGGCCGTCAAGCGCTGGCAGAAGCACCTCGGAGTGCCACAGTCGGGCACGGTCAAGCCCGCGGACCTGGTCGTTGCCGACGGTGAGATACGCGTCACCGGCCAGGAGGCGAAGAAGGGCCAGACACTGCAGCCCGGCTCACCCGTGCTGACGTACACCGGCACCAGCCGGCTTGTCGCCATCGACCTCGACGCGAAGAAGCAGAAACTCGTCCGCCGTGGCGACAAGGTCACCGTCGTCCTGCCCGACGGTGCACACGCGGCGGGGACCATCACCTCCGTCGGCAAGGTCGCCAGCACTGAAGGCGGGGACGGCGCTCCGGGAGAGGGCGACGGCAAGACCGTCATCAAGGTCACCGTCCAGATAGACAAGAAGGACAGGGGCAAGCTCGGCAGCTACGACGGCGCGCCCGTCGATGTGGAGATCACCTCCGCGGAGAAGAAGAACGTGCTGACCGTGCCCATCTCCGCGCTCCTCGCGCTGTCGGAGGGCGGCTACGGCGTCCAGGTCGTCAAGGGCTCCGTCAGCAGCACGGTCGCGGTGGAGACCGGCATGTTCGCGAACGGCCGGGTCGAGATCACCGGCGCCGGCCTGAAGGCGGGCGACAAGGTCGGGGTGCCGCGATGAACCACAATGTCGTACGCCTCGACCGCATCACCCGCTCGTACGCCGGCGGCGTCACCGCCCTCGACGGCGTCTCGCTCGACATCCGCCGCGGCGAGCTGGTCGCCATCGTCGGGCCCTCCGGGTCGGGCAAGTCGACCCTGCTCAACATGATCGGCAGCCTGGACCGGCCCAGCAGCGGCACCGTCACCGTCGACGGCCACGACATCGCCGGCCTGGGCGACCGGGAGCTGTCCGCGCTGCGCGCGCTCAGCATCGGCTTCATCTTCCAGCACTTCCACCTCACCGCGGGCGTACGGGCCCTCGACAACGTCGCCGAGGGCCTGCTGTACGCGGGCATCCCGCTCGCGGAACGCCGCCGCGCGGCCCGCACCGCCCTGGAGCGGGTCGGCCTGGGCCACCGGGTGTACCACCGGCCGCACGAGCTGTCCGGCGGGGAGAAGCAGCGCGTCGCGATCGCCCGCGCCCTGGTCGGCGGGCCGGGCCTGCTCCTCGCGGACGAGCCGACCGGCGCCCTGGACTCCCACTCCGGCACCACCGTGATGAACCTGCTGCGCGCCCTGAACGCCGACGGCACCACCGTCGTGATCATCACCCATGACCGGGAGATCGCGGCCTCGCTGCCCCGCCAGGTCCACGTTCGCGACGGGCGCATCGTGCACGACTCCGCCCGGAACGCCCAGGGCGACGTTCAGGCGGTGTCCGCGTGCTGAAGGTCTCCCGCATGAGCACCCGCGACGTCGTACGCGTCGGCGCCTCCGGGCTGCGCGCCCGCCCGCTGCGGGTCTTCCTCTCCGCGCTCGGCATCGCCATCGGCATCGCGGCGATGATCGGCGTGGTGGGCATTTCCACCTCCAGCCACGCCGAACTGCAGCGCACTCTCGACCGCCTGGGCACCAACCTCCTCACCGCGTCCCCCGGCCGGACCTTCACCGGCGGCGAGGCCGAACTCCCCGAGCGTTCCATCGACATGGCGGGCCGGATCGCCCCGGTCGAGTCCGCAACCGGCACCGGCAAGGTGACGGCGTACGTCTATCGCAACGACCACATCCCGGCCGCCGAGACCGGCAGCATCAACGTCAAGGCCGCCCGCCTCGACCTCCTGGACACGGTCGGCGGCTCTCTCGCCCGCGGCAACTGGCTCAACGCCGCCACCGCCAAGTACCCGGCCGTCGTGCTCGGCAGCGGCGCCGCCGACCGCCTGGGTATCGGGGAAGTCGGCCCGGACATCCGGGTCTGGCTCGGCGGTCAGTGGTTCAGCGTGGTCGGCATCCTCGACGAGGCGCTCCTGGCACCCGAGCTGAACGACAGCGCGCTCGTCGGCTGGGACGCCGCCAAGCGGTACCTGGACTTCGACGGACACCCCACGACCATCTACGTCCGCACCGCAGACAGCGCGGTCACGTCCGTACGCGACGTCCTCGCCGCCACCGTCAACCCCGAGGCTCCCACCGAAGTGACCGTCAGCCGCCCCTCGGACGCCCTCGCCGCCAAGGGCGCCGCCGACAAAGCCTTTACGGGCCTGATGCTCGGCCTCGGCGGCGTTGCGCTCCTTGTCGGCGGGGTCGGCGTGGCCAACACCATGGTCATCTCCGTCCTGGAACGGCGCGCCGAGATCGGCCTGCGCCGCGCCCTCGGCGCACGGCGAGGCGACATCCGCACCCAATTCCTCGTGGAATCCCAGCTGTTGGCAGGACTCGGCGGGATCGCCGGAGTCGTCATCGGGGTGGGCGTCACCACCGCGTACGCCGTCGCGCAGGGCTGGCCGGCAGTCGTCCCGGCCTGGGCGATGGCGGGCGGCCTGCTCGCCACCCTCGCCATCGGGGCCCTGGCCGGCCTGTACCCCGCCGTACGGGCGTCCCGGCTGCCCCCGACGGAGGCGCTGTCCGGGGCCTGATCCCAGGCGGGCACGTCCAAGGTCTGGATGCCCGATCACGTCGTGCCCGTCCCACTCCGGAGCTGCTCGATGATCCTGCTCGAAACGAACGGAGGCCCGCGTGCCGCAGCACGAGCTGCGGCACGCGGTGGGGTCACGATCGTGCACGCGAACGCGCCCCTCACCCCGGAAGGGCGTCTCCGGTTGTGGCTACGCGTCGACGCTTTGACGCCCCATCGCCCACATCGCGGCGGAAGCCGGGATCTCGCGTCGCTGCCTGGCGGCGAAGTGGTATGCCCGATGGCGGACACACGGCGAGGACGGCCTGCTCGACCACTCCTCCCGACCGTCTGCCAGCCCTACGCGCACCAGCGAGGGCATCGCCGACCCGGTGGAAGCGCTGCGGCGGCAGATCAAGTACGGGCCTGCCCGGCTCGCCGCAGAACTTGAGCGGCCGCACGTCGTCACCGTGGCGCCGGCCACCGCATCCTCGTGTGTCGTGGCCTGAACGGACTGCGTGACCTCGACCTGCGGCCAGTGAACGCAACCACTCGCCACCTCTCTCGGCGCCGTTCCCACCACCTACAGCCCCGGCCTCGCACAGCGCCTCACCGCTCTCGCTCCGCACTGCGTCGACCTGACACTCGACACTGCGGCTCCGGCTCGCTGGTCGACCTCGTCGCGATCAGGGGCGACCCGACGCGCGTCACGACGGTCGCCGACCAAACGGGCGGGTGGTGCCTGGGCACCCTCCACTGCCTTTGGTCGACGCCTCGGCGAGATCGGCACGGGGTGTGTCGGTGGGGGTAGGGAGGGCGCGGCCGCCGGCGGCGATGGAGCTCTCCTCGGCGAGTCGCTCCGTGCTGGTGGTCGTCTTGAGCGGCTTCTCCTTGATGAACAGGACGGCGACCAGCGCCAGCAGGGCGAACGGGGTGGCCCAGAGGAAGAGTTCGGCGGTGGCGATGCCATAGGCGTTCTCCACGAGCGCACGCACGGGGGCGGGCAGGGTCGTCGCGTCGGGGACACCGTGCCCGGCCCCACCTCCCGGCGTGTCACCTGCCGCCGCGCGGCCGTCGGCAAGTTCGGTGGCGACGCGGTGGGCGAGGACCGCCCCCAGGACGCTGGTGCCCACGGTCCCGCCCATGCTGCGCGAGAAGGACAGGACGGAGGTCGCGCTGCCCAGAGTGTCGGCGGGCACGTCGTTCTGCGCGGCGAGGACCAGGTTCTGCGTCAGCATGCCGACGCCGGTCCCCAGGACGGCCATGTAGACGCTCAACAGAACGAAGGGCGTGTGGGATCCGATGGTGGACAGCAGGGCAAGACCGGCGGTCATGAGAACGGCGCCTGCCACGAGGTACCGCTTCCACCTGCCGGTCGCGCTGATCCGGTGTCCGGCGAACGTGGAGGCGGCGAGCGATCCCAGGATCAGCGGCAGACTCATCAGACCGGCGGTCGTGGGCGACTTGCCCATGGCCACCTGGAAGAACTGCGAGAGGAAGACGGTGCCGCCGAAGAGGCCGATACCGACCAGCAGGGAGGCCAGGCTGGTCAGCGCCACGGTGCGGTTACGGAAGATGCTCAGCGGGATGATCGGCTCGGCGGCCCGGGACTCGACCCGGACGGCCACCGCCAGCAGCAGCATGCCGCCACCGACCAGGGCGGCCGTCTGCCAGGAGAACCAGTCGAACGTGCTGCCCGCCATCGAGACCCAGATGAGCAGCGAGCTGACACCGGCGACGATCAGGAGGGCACCGAGCCAGTCGATCTTCACCTCGCGGCGGACGTGCGGAAGGTGCAGTGTGCGCTGCAGCAGCGCGATGGCAAGGAGCGCGAAGGGCACGCCGATGAAGAAGCACCACCGCCAGCCGAGCCAGGAGGTGTCCACCAGGAGACCGCCGATCAGCGGACCGGCCACGGTGGCGCCGGAGAAGACGGCGCCGAAGACGCCGGAGTACCTGCCCAGGTTCCGCGGGGGGATGACGGCCGCCATCACGACCTGCGTCAGTGCCGTGAGTCCGCCGGCCCCCACGCCCTGCACCACCCGGCTGAAGATCAACGTGCCGACACCCGGGGAGAACCCGGCCACGAGTGAGCCGACCACGAACAGGCCCAGCGATGTCTGGAGGAGCAGCTTCTTGCTGTAGAGGTCGGACAGCTTGCCCCACAACGGAACGGTGGCCGTCATGGCCAGCAGCTCCGCGATGATCACCCAGGTGTACGAGGATTGGCTCGCCCCCAACTCGGCGGTGATCCGGGGCAGCGCGTTGGCCACCACGGTTCCGGCGAGGATGGCGACGAACAAACCGGCCACCAGCCCGGAAACCGCCTGAAGCACCTGCCGGGGCGGCATCGTCACCGCTTCCGGCTTCGTCGCAGGGGAATAGTCGGTAGTCACTGAGTCTTCCAATCAAGGACAGCAGGTGGCGTACACATGGGTACCGAGCGCCACCTGACGGGAATGCTTCGAGGGATCGGGAACGGGCGGCATCCGATCCGGCGCCGGTGGATCGACCTGCCACCCGGCCTGTGTCACACACGGCGAACAGCGCGGGCGGCCCGCTCAGGCGCATGCCGAACGGGACACTCAATGCCGGTGTTTGTGAGACCCGACGGGGTCGTTGCGTACGGATCTCAGGTCGTAGCCGCGTCCCCCACGGCGCCTCCCGTGGCACTGCGGATCGCCTGGGCCAGGAGTTGGTGCGCATGTGCGAACCGGCGCACGTTGGCACCGCCGAGCAGGGCATCGCCGATCTCCTCGTTGACGACCCGTAGGGCGCCCGAGGCGGCCGCCGCGTGCACCTGCACGCTGATGTCGTCGGCCGGCAGCTCAAGTCGGTCGGCGATGCTCCCGGCCAGTACGCGTTCTACCTGGTCACAGGCCATAAGCCAGGCCGTGCGGAGCGCGGGCTCCCTGCTGCTGAGCGCGATCATCTTCATCGCGAGCGCGTCGTCGGCGCGCTCCGTCCTGTCGGTGTCGCGGCCGCGCCTGCTCATCTCATCGGCGAGATGGTCATCGAGGGAGAGTTCGGGTTTCCAGCGGCGCAGGGCGGCCATCTCCCACGCGACGCCATGCAAGATGATCGGTTCGGCGCAGCTCTCCTTGCTCCGGAAGTGCCGCCAGATGGTACGCGTCGACAGGCCCACCGCTTCGCCGATCTGGTCGCCGCTGGTCGCGGCAACGCCCTGCTCCCAGAAGAGACGCGACGCCTCCCGAGAGATCTCCAACCGGATCCGGCAGCGCCGTTGCTCGCTCATCCCAGGTCCGACGCGATTGCTCACCTGCATGGGTTCACCTCGTCATTCAGCCGTGGGACAAAGACGTCGTTCAGCTGCGGCTATGCCGGCGAAGGGCCAGGAAGTGCCGGGCCGTGTGCTCGCAGCGGCGGTGCGGGGTCGGCAACCCCACAAGAGACGACGCCCAAATCGGCCGTGGTCGCTCCGCGGTGCGGACACGTGTGCCGGACGGGCCGTGGGGGCCCATCCGGCACTGACGGGGAGCGGGGAGGGCGTCGGTCAGCTGCGCTGGGCGGGCAGCAGCCCTACGGCCTTCAGTCGCTTGTCGGAAGCCCGGGCGGCCCAGGCGACGGCCAGGAAGCCGACGGCAAGGAGCGGGTAGCCCATAGCGATCTTGGCGAAGCCCAGCGAGCCGACCTCGTCGGCCTGGTAGAGGTACTGCTGGACGGCGAACCGGGCGCCGAAGATGGCGGCCAGCACCAGGGTGGCGATGTCGTAGTAGAACCGCGAACGCTTGTCCGCCCGCCAGACGGTGCCCTTGCCGGTCGTCGAGTTCCAGATCAGGCCGGCCAGGGGCCAGCGCAGCACCACGGAGAGGACGAAGGCGACAGCGCCGGCCAGGCTCAGCCAGATGCCGATGAGGAAGAAGTCCTTGGCGGATCCCGTGTACCAGGAGATGCCGGCGGCGATCGCCACGCCGAACACGCCGCCGAGCGCGGGCTGGATCGACTCCTTGCGCATCAGCCGCTGCACCGCGATGCCCAAGGCGACGAGTAGAGCGGCGAGGATGCCCACCTTGAGTCCACCGGCGTTGTTGGCGACGACGAACACCAGGGCGGGCAGCGCCGAGTAGATGACCCCCTTCGTGCCGCCCGCCTGTTCGAGCGCCGACTTCTTCTTCCGTTGGTCTGCCGCCTGCATGTTGGTCGCCGTCTCCTGGGGACTGGTGGTCTGCATGGTGATCAGCTCTTCCGGGTTCGTCTTGGGGGCGAAAGCTTGCGTCACTAAGTGACATTCTGACATCAGGTGACGAATGAAGCTACCTCGCGCGACGTGACCTGAGTCACGCCTCGGCGAAACCCCCGCTCAGCGAGTCGCCCGTCATCACGTGGCGATCAGGGTCCGTACGACGGTGCGGCGATCGCTGTCGCGCGGCTGGCGGAGAAGGGCGCGGGGTGCACCTGTTCCCGCGCCCGCTGGCGCGCAGACAGCTCCACCATCAGCACCTCTGGGTGCTTCAAAGGGGGACTCGCAAAGATCAGTTCACATGCGCGCGCACATACGCCTACGCCTATTCCTGGCGGAGGCGGAACGGCAGGCGAAGCTCTCGGCCGCTCCCGCGGCGGACTGACCACGAAGATCCACCTGAGTGCGGACGGTAGATGCCGCCCGCTCTCCCTCCTGTCCGGCGTGTTTGTGCTGGCTGGGCTGGATGCCACGAGGGTGAGGAACTACTCGCCCTGCGGCTGGCGGTGCTCGACAGGGCCAGCAGATCTTCCAATCAGCTCCGGTCCCTGCAATACGAGTACTACCCGGACGCCCTGGCGGCCTTCGAGCCATGGAAGAACGGCCTGTGCCGCCCGGAGGCCCGCGAACTCCTCAAGGCCGCCCCTACCCCGGCCAGGGCCGCCCGGCTGACCGCGCAGGATCGGCGCGGGGCTCAAGCGCCGGCCGTCAGCGGGGAATCGAGGCCGAGGCCGAAGGACTCTGCGCGGTCTTCCGCGCCGACTGGGCCCACCAGCCACCCCTGGTCGAAGATGCGCTGGGCCAGCAGACGCTCGCCCAGGCGGTGGAAGAGACTTTCCCTCGCCCATCACCCGAGCCTCCGGGAAGGTCGGCTACCTGTGGGCGTTCTCCGCCCTGAGGACCTCCCCCGGAGCCATAGAGACTGGCACGCAGCCGCCCAGCGGTACCTCTTCAACCGAATGATCGGACAGCTCTACCACTGCCTGAAGAAGCGTGAGCTGTTCGACGAACGCACCGCCTTCCGCAACACCGTCGAACGCTGTTCCAACCGTCTCAAGGGCTTCCGCGGCATCGCCACAAGATACGAAAAGACCGCCACCTCCTACGAAGCGGCGGTCACACTCGCATCATTCCTGCTCTGAGCAAGATCCGAGTGAAGAGGGACCGTAGCTGGTACCCCGACGGGGACCCGGTGCGGGCGGGGAGCTGTGGGGGGCTCGTGTCACCCCGCCAGGGAGGGGAAGGGAGAGCTTCCCCTGCCCCCGGGGGCCGCCGGGCGTCGCGAACCGTCGTCCGGCCTCGGCTCCCCGCACTCGGTCTCCCGGTTCGTCTACTTCGTCACCTTGATCCCCTCGTACGCGGTGGACTTCGGCGCCAGGCAGACGAACCAGTCGTAGGGCGAGTGCTTGGGGCTGTGGATGACCGGAACGGCGGCGTTCGCCTCGGTGGCCGCGGACGCACGGCCGACCTTGGTAGACGTGCCGTCCTTCCAGGTGCAGGTGACCTCCCGGGCGGTCTTGGCGACCTGGCCGGTCACCAGGCGCGGGGCCGTGTCGTTCCCGGGAAGCAGCGGGAGCGAGGTGGCCCCGTACTCGCCGCCGGACAGGACGTCGTCCTCGGGTACCACGATGTCCGCGATCTGGGTGGTCCTCGCCTCTTCACCGGTGACCCGGTGCACGAAGTGCGCGACCTTGCCCACCAGTTCGGAGGCCGTGGAGACGTCCTCCGGGTGCTCGCCGAACTTCGCCATCGCCGCCAGGGTGGCCTGGGCCTCCGCCGTGTCCGCCGGAGCCTTCCACACGTCGATGTACACCCTCCACGGCGCTCCCGCGTCGGTGCCGCTGGCCAGGGTCGTCCGCATGTGCGGCTCGGGTGCCTCCGCGCTGGCGACCGGCGCGCTCGCCGGCGACACCCCCCGGTCCCTGTCACCGGACAGCCCCGTCAGCGCCAGAGCCCCCGTGGAGCCGGCCACGACCAGGGTGGTGGTCGCCACGACCGCCCAGCGACGGGCCTTGCGGCGGCGGCCGCCACGAATCAGCGCCTGGGCGGGGGCTATGCCGACCTTCACTTCGTCGGCCGCGTCGGCCAGCAGGAGTGCGATGTCGTGCTGTGTCATGTTGTGGCTCGTCTCCCAGTCCGCGCTTTTCACTTTCGTCCTCCCAGCGTCGCTGTCTCCGCCAGTCCCGATATGGCGCGCAGCTTCGCGATCCCCTTGGCTGCGTTGCTCTTCACCGTGCCGACCGAACAGCCCATCGCCTCGGCCGTCTGCGTCTCGGTGAGGTCCTCCCAGTAGCGCAGGACCACTGCTTCCCGCTGCCGTGTCGGCAGTTCGGCCAGCGCCTTCAGCAGCGTGTGGCGGTCGTCGGCCTGGGCGATCCGGTCACCGGTGTCGGCCACCTCGTATGTCAGGCTCGCGTCCTCGCTCCTGGGCACCAGGAACTCCCGCAGTTTCCTGCGGTACCTGCGGGCATGCGCGTTGATCATCACTCGTCGTACATACGCCTCCGGGGCGTCGGCCGAGGCGACCCTGTGCCAGGCCACATAGACCTGTTCCAGCGTCGACTGGACCAGATCCTCCGCGGCGTGCTGCTCCCCCGTGAGCAGGAATGCCGTGCGCATCAGCCGCGGCCAGCGGCCGACGACGAAGGCCTGGAACTCTCTGTCCCCGGCCTGTTTTCGAACCCCCATCAGCACCTCCTAGATGTTCAAAAGAGGCCATGAGAGGCCGAGACCGTTGCCTCACCGCGGAATCTTTTTCCGCGTTCTCGTCGGAGCGGGGGTGCCTGTTGAGTCGGCACGGAGCGCGGTGCCGGTGTTGCCACCGGTCCGTTCCTCCGTGCCGCTCGCCGAACGCGGCGTACCCGTCTCCGAGTACCGGGCTCTCCACGGACTCTGCCGTTCGCGCGGGGTTGGGGTGAGTCCAGGAGTTGGAGGTCGTGTTGCCTCTGTAGCGGTAGCGGGTGACCGTCACCGCTTGGAGGTCGAACAGTCCGATCCCGTGTGCCGAGGGCTTTTGCCACCGACCAGATAGCCGCCTCGCGCGACGTGCTCTGAGTCACATCGCGGCGAATCCCCCGCCCATCGAGTCGCTCGTCACCAGGTCGCGGTCCGTACGGCGATTCGGCCATCGCTGTCGACCTGTCCCGCGCCGGCCGTCTCGCTCAGTTCGCCGCCGACTTTTCGTAAAGGTCGCGGCCGTCGAGGTGGCGCGGGTGCGGGGCTTCGGACGCCGACGTCCGAGGAACTGCGCGAGTACGTCGCGGACGGCGTGAGGGTCAGACGCCAGGTCAGGGCCGGGAAAACCAGACCGCGCGAAATGGCGCACGTCAGCCGCAGCCCACTGGCGACGTCAACTTGCATAGCAAGAAGGCGGACGGGCCTACGCCCGCCCGGCAGCCGGACACCCCTTCTGCCTCCGGTCGGCCCGACCGTCACCGCGTGCCCGCCTCCGGTGCTGCGCCCAGAACTCGGCGTGTGGGGTGATCCCGCTATCCATGAGCTTGAGTGTGCCGTCGCGGCACAGTGTTGACTCAGGCCTTGGCTGATCAACATCGCTACGCAGTGTCTGACGCGGTCGTGACCGGCCGACCGAGACTGCGCGAGGTCGTAGCCGGGACGCCGATGGCCGAGGCGTCGTGACGTTGGACATGCCTCGGACCGGGCCCCTTATCGCTTTATCGCTCTGATGGGAGCACTCGTATGGGTATCACTTGGGATGAGTACCGGGAGCACGATGCCGTCGGGCTGGCCGAGCTGGTGAAGTCCGGGGCGGTGAGCCCGGTTGAACTGCTCGAAGCGGCGATTGCCCGTGCCGACGCCGTCGAGCCGACGATCAACGCGATCCGCCACCGACTCGACGACGATGCCCGTGCCCGTGTCCGCGCTCGCAGCCCGCTGTCCGGGCCGTTCGCAGGCGTCCCGTTCCTGATCAAAGACTTGGGTCAGCACCTCGCCGGGGTTCCGACCGGCAGTGGGAATCGATCGCTGGCACGCTTCCCGCGTCCGGAGACGTCCACGGTGGTACAGCGTTGGCTCGACGCCGGTCTGGTCGTGTTCGGCCGGACCGCTACCCCCGAGTTCGGTGCTCGCGCGATAACCGAGCCGGTCGCGGGGGGCCCGACCCGCAACCCCTGGGATCCGTCGCGGACGCCCGGTGGCAGCTCCGGCGGGTCCGCGGCGGCCGTCGCGGCCGGAGTCGTCCCGGTCGCGGGCGGGAACGACGGCGGGGGCTCCATCCGGATCCCGGCTGCGGCCTGCGGACTGTTCGGGCTCAAGCCGGGGCGGGGCGTCGTCCCGTCCGGGCCGGAGGTCGACGAGGTCTTCCATGGCGCCGCGGTGCAGGGCGTGCTGTCGCGCACGGTCCGTGACTCCGCCGCGATGCTCGACGTGCTGGCCGGCTCCGCACCGGAGGGCCCGTACCGGGCGGCTCCGGCGGAGCGTCCGTATGCCGAGGCCGTCGTCGACGACCCACGCCCGCTGCGGATCGGGCTGAGCACGGTGTCCCCGCTTGGCGGACCGGTTGATCCGCAGGCCGCCGCCTTGGTTCGGGATGCGGGAGAGTTGCTCACCGGACTCGGACACGTCGTGGAGGAGTCCGCCCCGGCCATCGACGGGCAGCGCCTGGCCACCGACTTCCTCACGGCCTGGTTCGCGATGGTCGCCGCCGAGGTCACGGCCGCACGGGAGTTCACCGGCTGTGCCGAGGGCGACTTCGAGATCGAGACCCGGATGATGGCTGCGATCGGCCGGAGCCTTTCGGCGCCGGAGTATCTGGCCACGCAGTCCCGCTGGCACCAGCACACCCGGGCGCTGGCCGCGTTCCACGAGCGCTACGACATGCTGCTCACCCCGACCATGGCCCGGCCGGCGTGGCCGATCGGCGAGTTCGATCTCGCCTTGCCGGTCCGGCTCGCCGCACGGGGGCTGCTGACTGCCCGGATCGGCGGTGTGCTGGGGCGGATGAACCTCGTCGAGAAACTGGCCGTCGCGAACCTTGAGCCCGCGCCCTTCACTCAGCTGGCGAACGTGACCGGGCGCCCGGCGTCGTCGGTGCCGCTCTACCGGACGTCGAGTGGGCTGCCGCTCGGTATCCAGTTCGTCGGACGCCCGGGTTCGGAGCCCGAGCTGCTGGCACTGGCCGCGCAGTTGGAGCGGGCGCAGCCGTGGGCGCATCTCTGGCCGTCGTTGCCCGATTCGCCGTCCGCGGCCTGACGTCTCTAAGGACAATTTCACGTATGACTACTGTGTTCTCGCGCATCATCGCTGGCGAGCTGCCCGGACGCTTCGTCTGGCAGGATCCGGAAATCGTCGCTTTTCTGTCCATCGCTCCGTTGCGGCCTGGTCACACTCTTGTTGTGCCGCGGCGTGAGGTCGACCGGTGGACGGACGCTGACGGGGCCCTTCTGGCGCGTTGCTTCGAGGTAGCCCAGGCCGTGGGGCAAGGGGTGCAGCGGGCTTGGAACGCTCCGCGTGCCGGCCTCGTCATCGCAGGCTTTGAGGTACCGCATCTGCATATACATGTCGCGCCGGTCTGGGACATGTCCGACTTTGATTTCAGCAAGGCCAAACAGGAGGAGGATCAGTCAGCTTTGGCTGAAGCAGCAATAAAGCTCCGTTCCGCCCTGCTGGAACTCGGTTATGAACAGGCACGGGACTTTGACCCCGGAGTGTGAACCGGAACTCGCGCGACCGCGCACTGCCCAGCTGCCGCGAGCCGGAAGCCGAACAGCACCAGCCCGGTCCCGATCGCGATGCCGATCGTGAGCGGCAGGGGGCGGACTTGACTGTGCCGTAGCGGCATCGTGTTGGCTGAGAACCATGAGCTGGAGTACTCGGGAGATCGCCGAGCTTGCCGGCACCAGCCTGCGGGCGGTACGGCACTACCACGAGGTCGGGCTGCTGGCGGAGCCCGACCGTCGCGCCAACGGCTACAAGCAGTACGGCGTGCCGCACCTGGTCCGACTGCTGCGGATCAAGCGTCTGGTCGATCTCGGGTTCTCGCTGAACCAGATCGCAGAGACGGTGGACGAGGGCGAGCACCCCGGGCGGGCACTGCGCACGCTCGACGCGGAGCTGGCCGCGACCATCGAACGGCTGCAGCGGGCCCGGCTCGAACTCGCGGCACTGATCGACCTGCGTGCCCCGGCCGACCTGCCTACGGAACTCACGCCCGGCGAAGCAACGCCCCTGTCCGAGACCGACCGCTCGCTCCTGCTGGTCATGACCCGGTTGATGAACGGGGAGCAGCTGCAAGCCTACGGTGCACTCGTGCGCAATCTGCCTGCTCACCCGATCAATCGGGAGTTCGACGAACTGCCCGCTGACGCAGGCGAGCCCATCCGCCAAGACCTCGTGGAGCGGATGGTGACCTACCTGCGCCGGCTGCGGCAGGACCACCCGGACCTGCCCGATCTGTACACGGACTCCCCGAGGGGGGAGAAATTCGTTCGAGAGACCATGGAGACGGTCCTGCGTGAGCTGTACAACCCGGCGCAGCTCGACGTTCTGCACCGGACCCACGTGATCGTGGACGGGTCCACCCAGCCTCGACCGGGGCGGAACGCTACCGAACTTCGTTGACCGCGCCGGTCTCCGGCTCCATGCCGTCGCCGTCGACGGCCGCACCCGTAAGCGACACGCAGGAGTGACAATGCAGTCCCGTGCCCATGCAGATGCCCGCGACGCAGTCAGCACTGCCTTGCTGGCTGAGCTGCGGTCCAGAATTCCTGCGGGCCGTGTGCTCACCAACGGGCCGGAGTACGCAAAAGCAGTGGCGTTGTTCAACGCAGCGGTCGATGTCCGTCCTGCTGTCGTCGTGCGGTGCGCGACCACCGCTGACGTGCAGGCCGCGATACGCGTGTCTCGCAACCATGGGGTGCCGATCTCGGTACGCGGCGGGGGTCATGACTTCTGGGGACGGGCGTTCCGTCCCGGCGGACTGGTTCTCGATCTGACTGACATGCGGGGAGTTCAGGTCGACATCGGCCGCCGTTTCGCGACGGTAGGTGGCGGGGCACTCTCGTCCGACGTCGTATCCGCTGCCGAGCGGGCGGGCCTGACGGCGGTCACCGGAACGGCGGGCGCCGTCGGCATGGTCGGCCTCACGCTCGGCGGCGGATACGGCCCCCTGATCGGGCAGTTCGGGCTCGCGGCCGACAACCTGCTCGGCGCCGAAGTCGTCCTGGCCGACGGTTCACGCGTGCACACCGACGCCGACCATCATCCGGACCTCTTCTGGGCGTTGCGGGGCGGCGGCGGCAACTTCGGTGTCGTGACCTCGGCGCGAATCCGTCTGCACCCCGTGCCGACAGTCGTGTCGGGCACCATCTTGTACCCGATCGTCCAGAGCGCCGACATTCTCGCCGACCTCGGTGGGATCCTTCAGGACTGTCCGGATGAGCTGACGGTGGACGCGGGGTTCCTTCCCGGCCCGGACGGGAAGCCGACGGTGTACGTCGCGCCGACCTGGTCCGGGGACATCGAGGTGGGGAACGCCGAGAACGGGCCGGTGCGTGCCCTCGCCAGACTCGGTACACCCGTACTGGCCGAGATTGGACCGGTCGCCCGTTCCGCGGCGTTGGCCGCGACGGACACCATGTTCCCACCCGGGCGGATGGGCGCGATTCGCACGCGCACCGTCCAGAGCATTTCCGGCTCCATCGCGACCGTCCTGGACCGGGCTGCCCAGGAGTTCACCTCACCGTTCTCCGCGATCGTGTGGCACCAGTTCCATGGTGCCGCCGCCCGTCTGCCCCTCGGCTCGACGGCTTTCGGCCGACGCGAACCGCACCTGATGGTCGAGCTGATCTCATTGTGGGAGGGCGAGAGCAAGGGCAACGCAGGAGCCGGCGATGGTAGGTCCCCACACCTGCGCTGGCTGGAAGCGTTGCACGCGGCGCTTGAGCCGTTCTCGCTGCCGGGTGGCTACGTGAACTTCCTGGGACCGGAGACTCCCGACCAGGTCGCGGAGTCCTACGGATCGAACACCGAGCGTTTGCTGGCCGTGAAGTCTGCGGTCGACCCGGACTCCGTCTTCGCCGCCACGCCGCTCCCCAGCGGGAGTGCCGACGCTGGTTCCGGGCCCATGTCAGGCGTGTAATCGGAGCATCCGGGGGTGCCGGCGGTCCCCCCGGGTCCAAGGCGCCGGGCAGGGTCAGGCGCCACCGGCCGCTGTATCCGGGATGGAGAGCCGGGGTCTTCGTCGGACTGGCCGAAATAGCGCCCTGGGCCACAGAGTTCATATGGGCGCTACGGCGTTGTCGTGCCCTGGGAGATCGGCGGTTGAGCGGCGTACACAGTACGTGCGGCAGCGGCCGAGTCCCCTCCTGCCTCCGTGGCTGAGCCCATCGGAGTGTGCCGCTCAGGGGGCACCGCTTACTCCTGTCGGTCAGCAGCGACTTCGTCCGGCGCGGCGGGCGCCTCGTCGACCTGGACCGGGTCGCCCACGGCACCCCCGGTGGCCGTGCGGACAGCGTCCGCGATGAAGGCGAAATTCTCGTCACCGAGCTCCCGCGGATCGGTGCCGTCCAGAAGGCCGGCCCCAACGTACTCGTTGATGACTCGCAGGGCGGCCGCGGCGGCCGCGGCGTGCAGACGTACCTGCAGGTCGTCGGGCTTGAGTCCGAGGCGAGTCGCGATGACCGCTGCCAGTTCGTGTTCCACCTGGTCGCAGGCCATCAACCAGGCCGTGCGCAGGGCCGGTTCGGTGTCGGCCAATCGAATCATCTTGACGCCCAGCCCGGCATCGGCCTGCTCCGAAGGGCTGATCTCGCTGACCAACCGCTTCGCCTCCGTGGCGAAGTGCTCCTCCAGAGAGCGGTGCGGCGGCCAACTGCGCAGAGTGGCCAGTTCCCACTCCACGCTCTGTGCAACGATCGGCTCCGCGCAGCTCTCCTTGCTGCGGAAATGACGCCAGATGGTGCGGGTCGACAGGCCCACCGCCTCGGCGATCTGGTCACCGCTCGTGCTGTCGACGCCCTGCGCCCAGAACAGGCGTGCCGCCTCCCGCGAGATCTCCAGACGTACACGACGGCGCCGCTGCTCACTCATCCCGCCACGACTGCGTTCGGTCGATACCACGTCGTCGGCCATCTTTTCGCCACCCTTTCACCATCACTCTCACTCAGTGCCATATTGACATTAAGTGACGCTATGCGCCAGCTAGTGCGCGCACCTCGATCCGGACTCAAGCGCACCCACTTGCAATATCTGTCACTTAGTGACACTGTCACTAAGTGACAGATGGGTCCCCTTCTGAGCCCACCCGTACCCGAGCTCCGGAGTACCGCATGAGGAAACGACCAGTCGCCACCGCCGCAGCCCTGCTCACGGCCTGCGCTCTGACCTGCGGCCTCATAGGGGCAGCCGTCGCCGCGCCGGACCAGGCAACCGACGGCGGCCGAACCGGGAAGACGACCGTCGCCACTGCTACCGATTCGGTCACGCACGAGGAGAACGAGCGGGTGCCGGAGGGGGCGCGCTGGACCCAGCACTACTTCCCCTCCTCGGACGGCTCCAAGACCGAGCTGCACGCCGACGTTCTGCTTCCTGAGAAGCTCCCCGAGGGCGCGAAGGTGCCCGTCATCATGTCGGCCGGCGCGTACTTCGGTCACTCGGGGGCGATGGAGGTCGAGGAGGAGCACGCCGGCCCCTCGGAGCGCTTCCAGGACCTCATCGAGGGGACCGGCCTGTTCGACAAGGGGTACGCCTTCGTCATGGTGGACACGCGCGGCTTCGGCGGCTCCACCGGATGTCTCGACCTCGGCGGGCCCGGAGACCAGGCCGACGTCAAGGCCGCGATCGACTGGAGCGCGAAACAGCCCTGGTCCACCGGCGCGGTGGGAATGTACGGAAAATCCCTCGACGCCTACACCGGTCTCCTCGGCAACAACGTCAAACACGACGCACTGAAAGCCGTCGTCGCCCAGGAGCCCATCTGGGATCTGTATCAGCAGCTCCACTCCAACGGCGTGCCCCGCCCGAACAGCGTCCAGGTGCCCACCAGCTACAACCGCATTGCCGGCCTGGCCCAGTTGCCGGACGAGGACAAGCGGTACCGGACCAACGCCGCGTACGAGAAGAAGCACCCCGAGTGCCTGGTGCTCAACTCCTTCGGCCCCTCCATCGGTGACCCGGACGACCCGTACTGGAAGGACCGCAGCCCGGCCGGGAACGCGAAGGACACCGCCACTCCGCTTCTCTTCACCCAAGGCACCGCCGAGACCAACACCCTGCCCGTGGGGATGGAGGAGTTCCTCGACAATCACCGCGGCCCCCAGCGGGCCTGGGTCGGCCCCTGGGACCACGTACGCGGCAATGAGCGCACGCAGGACGGGAAGCTCGCGATGGGCCGCGCGAACTGGTTCCAGGAGACGCTGTCCTTCTTCGACGAACACCTCAAGGGCATCGACCCGAAGATCCAGTACCCGAACTACGCCGTCCAGGACAACCTCGGCAACTGGCGCGCGGAGAAGTCCTGGCCCACAGCGAACCGCTCCGCGAACCTCCGTCTCGGCAACGGCTCGTACGTGGACAGCGGAGCGGGTTCGCAGCCGACGTCCCAGGAAGACGGGGGCGGTCGTGACACCGGGAGCTTCTTCGTCTGGTCCGGGCCTCTTGAGACGGCCACCCGGGTCACCGGCACGCCCCGAATCACCATGACGGCCAAGGGTGAGGGCAACGTGATGGTCAAGCTGTACGACGTGGACGCCGACGGCAACGCTGTCGCATTCGACGAGCGAGTCTCCAGGCTGGACCGGGACCGGCTGGACATCGGCCTGAAGTCGACCGACTGGACCCTGCGGGCCGGCCACCGCCTCGCCGTGGAGATCGGCTCGGTGCGGACCGGCGATTGGCTCGACACCCCCTCCAAGCAAAAGATCCGGATCAGTGACGCCCGTCTCCAGCTGCCCCTGGACAACCCGGCTGAAGACATCGCGACTGGTGGCGACCGGGCGCCGTGGCTCGACACCTTCACGCAGATCAACGCGGCGAAGCTGAAGCCCGGCCCGGTCACGTTCACGGTGCCCCCGGCCCGTGCGCGGCACTGAGAACGCCACACCGCTGGACAACCTCGTCGCGTTGGCTCACGGGGCGGAGCACCACCACCGACAACTCACCGACCAGCGCGAACGACAGGTCGGAAACAGCTCAGTTCATCGAACCGAGGTGAAGGGGTCCACCACCTCGCCTACGTGGTGGGAAGCATCGACCAGCGCCCCGAATCGCTGCCAGCGACGGGAGAGGCAGGTCGCGTTCGCCAAGGTTCATGAACAGTCGCCGTCTTCCCCGCTCGGGCGCGCGTGCCAACGGTCCGTGCGCCGAGCGGCGACCGGCGGGCATCCGATAAGCCCGCCGTGCTCCGAAGCGCCTTCGCGTCCACGTCAAGGAGGACTGCATGACGAGCGGCACGCTGCAGCCTCCGGCCCGACGTCCGAGTTCGGGCCCAGCCCGCGCCCAGAGCCCCGGTCGTCAGAGGGTGGGTGCGAGGCCGGCCCGGAGGATGTCGAGGTAGTTGTCGATCGCGTTCCCCTGCCGCTCCGCCGGGTGCTCGCTGACGGCGTGGATCAGGCCGCACAGGAGCTTGAGCAGGTTTTCGCCGGTGAGGGCAGGGGCAGGGCGAATGCGTGCGAGCAGGTGGGAGGTGACTTCGACCAGCTCTCCCTTGGCCCGGTGCAGAGAGTCCGTCTCGTCGGACCCGGTGATCAGAACGTCGGTAAGGCCCGGTTGCGCCAGGGCGGTCAGGAGAGCCGTGCGGAGGAAGTCAACGAGCGCCTTGGCGGGATCGGGGTGTCCGCCGGCTGCGTCCGCCGCATCGATGAGCTCTCGGACCGCCTCTTCCAGGACGGACTCCAGCATGGCCCGCTGCGTGGGGAAGACCCGGTAGACCGTCCCGACCCCCACGCCCGCCCTGCGCGCGAGCTCGTTGAGGGTGAGCGCTGTCTCCCCGCCGATGACGGCGCCGCGGGCCTCATCGAAGATCCTCTGCCTGTTGCGTGCGGCGTCCGACCTCATGATCCCTCCTTCACATACCTATGTGGATAACCTATCAGGTTGGTGCTACGGTCAAGTCGATAACCAATCCACTTCACTTCGCCAGGAGCGGTCATGACCGTTGTGTTCATCCATGGAGTACCGGAGACGCCCTCAGTCTGGAACGACCTCCGGGGGCGGATCGACCGCCCCACCACGGCCCTGCGGCTGCCCGGATTCGGCAGCCCTCGCCCGGCTCACCTGGACGGCAAGGAGGCGTACGCCGACTGGCTGGCGAACGAACTGCGCGCCTTCGGCGAGCCCGTCGACCTCGTGGGCCACGACTGGGGTGCACACCTGGTGATGCGGATCGTCTCCGCCTACGACGTTCCGGTACGCAGCTGGGTGTCCGACGTCGCACACGGCTGGCACCCCGACTATCAGTGGCACGAGGCGGCCACCCTCTTCCAAAAGACCCCGGAGGGCGAGGAGCTGCTCGCGTCGCTGCGCGCCCAGACCCCCGGCAGCCCCAGCTTCGGGGACTTCCTCCGCCCCCGGGGGATGAGCGCCGAACTGGCGACGGAAGTCGACACCGTCCACGACGAGGAGATGAGCACGGCCATCCTGACGCTCTACCGCTCGGCCTGGCCCAACTTCTACACCGACTGGGGCAAGGACTTCGACCGCCCAGCTCAGGTGCCGGGGCTCGTCCTGATCCCGACCGGCGATCCGATGGCACAGCCCGCGATGGACCTGGACATGGCCGCGCGAACCGGAGCACAGGCAGTGGAACTGGACCACCTCACCCACTACTGGATGCTCCAGGACCCTGACCGGGGCGCGGAGGTACTCAACCGATTCTGGGACTCCCAGCCCGCATGATATCCGGTACCGGTGGGCGGACGTCCTCGCGGTGATGAGGTCCGCTTGCGCGTGAGGGCATGGCCATGATGGCGCTGACTCGCAAGATGCTCATTGCCCGGGAGGCGGCCGGTCGGGTCGCTGTCACGGACGCCGTCGGCGTCCGCCGCACACAGGACCGCCACCCGGTCCGGAACCCCCGCAAGGAAGGCTCCCGGCGACGCCGCAAGGCTGAGTCCAAGCCGGTCACTTTCCGCCCCCGAGGTCGCCCAGCCGAGAGTCCTACAGGCCCATCCTCTACAGAACGTCACAGATCACCGGCTACATAGCTTCTGAGGTCAACATCCGCGAGCCTCTCGGAACCCTTCTGGCCGAGGACGGGTGTACGGAGGGCCTCTTCAGTCCTGCTCCGCCGCTGCTCCGAGCCGCTTCTCGGTTTCCTCGGCCTGAGCTGTCCGGTGCTGGGCGCGATAGAGGGTGAGTGCCTGATGCCAGGCGGTGCGGGCTTCGGTGTGCTCGCCGAGGGCGTGGTGGGCCTCGGCCAGGCCGCTGAACGTGTTCGCCATCTCGTAGGCGTCGCGGCGGTTGCGGTAGGCATCCAGGGCCTGGCGGAAGTATCCGACGGCCTCACTGTGGCGGCCAGCTTGGGTGTTGACGTGGCCGAGGCTGTCCAGAACGGCTGCTTCCGCGTGCGGCCAGCCGTAAGTCCGGCTGACCGCCAGGGACTTGTGGCAGTTGGCCACGGCTTCTTCGTAGTGACCGACGCGGCCCTGGCACCAGCCCAGTGTGTTGAGCGCGTTGGCCTTGCCGTGCTGGTCGCCGACCCTCTCGTACAGTTCGAGGGACCGTTCGGCGTGCTTCAGCGCGGTCTTGGGGTCATCGGCCCGGTCCAGTGCCATGACCAGGCCCTGGTGCGTATGGGCCTGGTTGAGCAGGTCTCCCGTGTCCTCGGACAGGCTCAGTGCCCTGCCCAGATGGTCGAGAAGCTTCGACCCGTCACGATCGGCCAGCAGCATCGCGAAGGCCAGGCCGCGATGGGCCAGGGCCTGGAGGGTCGGTGCCGTCGGGCCGTCCAGGGCCTGCGCGGCGGCGAGGCCGGTCTCGCTTACGCTGAGGAGTTCCTGGACATCGCCGGTCCGACGCAGGAACAGGGTGGTGTCCCAGCAGAGCCGCCACACCTGGGAGTGCAGCCTCCTCGAGACAGCGAGTTGAAGGGCTGCGAGCAGACAGGACCGTTCGGCCTCGAACCACTCCGTCGCCGCGGCCGAGTCGTCCAGCCCGGGCTGGTCCAGCCCGGGTTGGACCAGCCCGAGCTGGACCAGCCCGCCGGACGACGCGCTCTCTTCCGCCCCTGCCCCTTCCGCCGCACCTTCCGCTCCTTCCGCGACAGCCGAAGAAGTCCCGTGGGGGGCCAGCAACGTATGGGCACGGTCCGCTGTCCGGATGTAGAAGCCGATCAGGGCGTTGAGCGCCTCCGTGAGCTGCGCCGGAGGCTGGTCCCGGGCGGCCCGCTCGGCGGCGTAGAGGCGTACGAGGTCGTGGAGGCCGTATCGCCCGGGCACATGCTGCTGTATGAGGTGGGCGTCCTCCAGCGCCCGGAGCAGCGCGCCGGTACGTGTCGGCGGCAGCCCGGCGAGGGAGGCCGCGGCGGGTAGGCCGATGTCCGGACCGGGCGCGAGGCCCAGCAGGCAGAACAACCGTGCGGCGGCGCCGTCGAGGGCATCGTACGAAGAGTCGAACGCGGCACGCAGTGAGGTGCTCAGGTCGCCGGTGTCCAGGGCGTCGAGCCGGGTCTCGTGCGGGCGGAGTTCGGCCGCCAGGGCGGCGAGCGGGAGCTGGGGGTTGCCCATGGCCCGAGCACAGGCCACGGCGAGTGCGAGGGGCAGCCTGCCGCACTTCGATATCAGGGCTGTCGCCGCCTCGGGTTCGGCGGCCACCCGCTGCTCGCCGAGCCGGTCGGCCAGCAACCTGTGGGCCTCGGTGGCGGTGAGAGGTTCCAGGACGACAGGGAGAGCGCCCTCGGCGGCGACCAGTCCGCTGAGCCTGTTCCTGGAGGTGATCAGAACCGTGCAGGAAGGCGAACCCGGCAGTAAGGGGCGGACCTGCTCGGCATCATGGACGTTGTCGAGGAGGATGAGGATCCGTTTTCCGGCGACCAGGCTGCGGTATAGACCGGTCTGTGCCTCGAAGTCCGTCGGGACGGTCCTCTGGTCGACACCAAGAGCGGTCAGGAAGCCGCGGATCACGGCCTGCGGAGTCAGGGGCCGGACGGCGGGGGCGAATCCGCGCAGGTTCGCGTGGAGCTGCCCATCGGGCCAGCGGTGGAGATTGTCGTGCGCCCAGCGCAGCGCCAGCGATGTCTTTCCGACACCTCCCAGACCGCAGATCACGGTGACGGGCACCGTGTCGCTGCGCCGTACGTTGTCCAACGCCGCCAGCTCCCGGGCCCGCCCGGTCAACGAGGACGGCGGGAGCGGGAGCTGACCGGGGCGAGCGGCCGGCGCCAAGGCGGGGGCGGGCGCGGGTGACTGCTGGTAGTCGGACCGGCCGGTCTTCGCGTCGAGGATGCGCAGGTGCAGCCGTCGCAGTTCGGGGCCGGGGTTCGCGCCCATGGTCTCCGCGAGGTCCCGGCGAAGGCGTTCGTACTGTTCGAGCGCGTGTGCCGAGCGGCCCTCCCGGTACAGGGTCAGCATCAGTTGCCCGACGAGGCGCTCGTTCAACGGCTTTTCCCCGACACGGGACTGCAGCTCCGCGAGCAGCCGGGTCTGGCGGCCCTGCCGCAGCAGCAGATCGCCCCGCTCCAGCTCGGCCTGGAACCGTTCCTCGTCCAGGCGTGCGCGGACCTCGTCGATCCACGGCGATTCGAGCGAGGCGAAGGCGTCGCCGTGCCACAGCCCGAGCGCCTCGTCCAGCATGGCCGTGGCACGCTCTCCGTCGTCGTCGGCCGCGGCATCGGCCGCGCGGCCCGCCCGGTCCACGAGATCCCTGAACCGGTACAGATCCACCGTGACGTCGGCGACGCCGCCGGCCCCCGGCCTCAGGGAGAGGACATACCCACCGGGCCGCCGCTCGATCGCGACCCGCTCGCCTGCGGGGAGAAACGCCCTCCGCAGGCGCGAGAGGTAGCTGTGCAGGATCTGCCGGGCGCCGTCGGGTGGCCGCCCACTCCATACCCGGTCCGCGAGACGGTCGGACGACACCACCCGGTTCGCGTCGATCAGGAGCCCCGCCAGTACGCACTGCCGTCTCGGCGGACCCAACTCGACCGGGTTCCCGTCGATCAGTACCCGAATGTCGCCGAGTACCGAAATCTGAACCGCCATTGCGTCCACCCCCGTACCCGCCGCGACTGAGTCCACCCGAGTCCGCCTGGCCATGACGGGACGCCTGCGCAGCCCACAAGAATCCTACAAGGAGACCACACGGGCTCTCCTGAAGCATTCATCCGGTACGAGGCCTTCCCGGCACATGCCCGTCGTTCAAAGCGGCGGGCGGCCAAGTGGCCCCACCCGATTCGAGGGAGAAAAGCGTGAGTTCTCGCATGCGAAGGCGCCCGTTCAGCCTGCTCGCCACCGGAGCGCTGTTCGCCGGCCTGCTCGGCGGCGCCGTCACCATGGCGCCCGCCGCCTCGGCGCACGGTGATTACCCGCACTGTCAAGGGAGTTGGCTGTACGAGCGGGTCGGGGACAGCGACCAGAAGGTGCGTCTGCCGGCGGAGGTCGGGTTCAGCATCGGCCTCATGTGTTACCTGACGAACGGCGACGGCACGCTCCAATACCCCCTCAGCGGTGTCAAGACCCTGCAGAACGCACTGAACAGGTGCTACTCGGCGGGCCTCGCCGTGGACGGCGCCTTCGGCGACAAGACGGAGGCCGCGCTGCGGCGGGCGCAGAGCTCGGCGGGGGTGAAGGTCGACGGCGAGTACGGTCCCGCGACCCGTCAGTACATGAAGTGGCCGACGTACAGCGACGCCACGACGAAGGTCACCTGCCAGCAGCACGGCAACATTCGGCGCGACCTGTGACAGCGGTCCGTTCTTCCTGAGCGGAGGAGAGGAAGAACGCGGTCCCGGGACTCGGCGAGTCCCGGGACCGAACCGCTCATGGTGAGGCAGTCGAGGACGTTGTTGACGATGCCCGGGAGGCGTTTCCGCTGCCCGCGCCCCTCGTTGTGGACGTACTGCTGCCACCACTTTCCGCCCCAGCTCTTGTTTCTCTCCACCCCACCCCTTGCTTCATCTATCGAATTTCGATAGCTTCCCATCGTCATTCGATGGAAGGATGGGTCGTGGGAAAGCTGACCGTGGGTGCGCTGCGCGCCGTGCTCGGGGTGGTGCTCGTCGGCACCGTGTTCGTACAGGCAGGCATGGTGTGGACGTTGGTCAGTGGGAGCGACCCGGAGGACGGATCGCTCCCACTGACCCCGCTGCGCGTGATCACGATCCTGGGCATGATGTCGGTCCAGGTCGCCCTGGTCTGCGTATGGCAGCTGGTGACGATGGTGCGACGCGGAACCGTGTTCTCCCCCTCCGCCTTCCGGTACGTGGACGGCGTGATCGGCGCGATCGTGGCGGCCTCCCTCCTGTGGTTCACGGTCACAGCCATCAACGCGCCGGGCCAGCGGGACGACCCTGGCGTCACCGTCATCATGGGCGGGATCGGCCTGGCCATCCTGGGCGTCGCGCTCATCGTGCTCGTACTGCGGATGCTGCTCGCCCAGGCCGTCGCACGCGACGTCCAAGCGACGCAGATGCAGGCCGAGTTGGACGAGGTGATCTGATGCCGATCGCCGTCGACATCGACGTGATGCTGGCCCGGCGGAAGATGTCCGTGGGCGAACTCGCGGACCGCGTAGGCATCACACCCGCCAACCTGGCGGTACTCAAGAACGGCCGCGCCAAGGCGGTCCGCTTCACGACGCTCGCCGCGCTCTGCGAGGTGCTCAAATGCCAGCCGGGAGACCTGCTGCGCTGGGAAGCCGAGGACACAGCAGGCGGATGACCTGGCCCTTCCGAGATCATGGAGTTCTCGACGTAGCGTGATCCGAGTGCAAGACCATGCCTGCCGAACGACGACAGAGGGGATCCGCCGGAGCATGTCCGGCTCCCATGGGCGTCATCTCATTTGGCCAGTCTGCGGTAGTGGATGAGGGTGCAGACGACGC
Source organism: Streptomyces sp. NPDC050988 (assembly GCF_044456225.1). Classification (NCBI taxonomy): domain Bacteria; kingdom Bacillati; phylum Actinomycetota; class Actinomycetes; order Kitasatosporales; family Streptomycetaceae; genus Streptomyces; species Streptomyces sp. NPDC050988. Next base: position 230,526 of record NZ_JBITFQ010000002.1, read on the forward strand.
TGGTGAAGGCCAGCCCTTGCAGGGCGAGTCGTTGCGTTTCGTATCGACCTTCGGTCGTGGCCTCCACGTCGAGCGGAGAGCCACACCTTGAAGCGAAGCCCGGGTACCTCGGAGAACGCGGCGACGGATTCCTCACGCAGGCACTCACGCATGGACTCGATGGTCTGCCCGGAGGCGGACAGGTCCCACCAAACAGTGTCGGCACGCATGGCGCTCATTCCTTTCGAGAAACGGAGTTCGGCTGTCGGTCGACCAGGGCACACGGTTACGGGTGAATGGCGCCGCCACTGGTGACACAGCCGGCGTACGTCCCGCCAGCCGGGCCGCCAGATTGCGCAGGCCTCCGGTAACCACCGTGCCCGGTGGCCCGTCGCCGACGGGCCACCGGCGGCCCGCGTCCTCGGCACGGAGGCGGGCGCGTGCCGGAAGGCGCCCGAGGAGGAAGTCGATGGTGTGCGGCCAGGTCCTCGGGCCAGTCGTCCGGCCGCACGCCGAGTTCCAGATCGACCATGTGGATCCATGCCTCGGGCCGGCGTGCGAAGACGGTTGCGGCAAGGTTCGCGTTGCGGAACGTCACCGGACGGCTCCAGTCCACATCGGTGGCACGTGCCCAGGATGCCTCCAGCCCGGCCGTGTGCGCGGCGAGCTGCGCGCGGTGCTCGGCCGCGCTGCGGCCGGCCGTGGTCTCGATGATCGCGTTGCGCTCGTCGACCCCGCCGTCGTAGCCCGCTACGAGTTCACCACGCAGGGCATGTTCCGCGAGACGGGCGAACATTCTCGCGTTGTCGGTGAGATGCGCGAGGACGTGGCCGCGTGACCAACCCGGAAGGGCTGATGCCTCGGCGCGACCTACTGGTCGCTCAGTCCGGCCACGAGCCCGTCCAGTGTCCGGTGGGCTTCGATCGCAACTGCGACAGGAGCCTTCACGACCCTCCGCCCTACAGGGCCGAGGTCTGGTTCAGGACTGCCGGGGCCTGGGCAGCGAGTTCCTTGAGTGGGTCACCGCTCAGCCGGCATACCGTCCACTCGTTCAGTAGTTCCACGCCGAGCGACTTGTAGAAGTCGATCGTCGGTTCGTTCCATGCCAGGACCCACCACTCGAAGCGCTCGTAGCCGTTCTGCTGACAGATCGCGGCCAATGAGGCGAGCAGAGCCTTGCCATGTCCTCCGCCTCGGGCGTTCGACCGCACGTAGAGGTCCTCCAGGTGCATGCCGCGCGTGCTGGTCCAGGTTGAGAAGCGGGGGAACCACAGGGCAAAGCCCACGACCTGCCCCGTCTCATCGTCCTCGGCGATCAGTGCGAACGCAGCGGGATGCTCTCCGAAGAGCGCGTCGCGGAGCTGCTCCTCGGTTGCTCGGACCTGCTCAACAGCCGTTCGTACTCAGCGAGTTCGCGGATCATCGCGCGGATCTCCGCGGTATCGTCCACAGTGGCGGCCCGGATCATGCCGTAGATCATCGGCCACCGTACGAGCCGTGCCCATCGGATCCCGTGTCCGGAGGCGCTCGCGACCAGCGGGCAGTACCGCTGCGTCGCCCCGCACAACGGCAAATGCCGTGCCATTGGGCGACTCCCCCGACGCCGTCGAACCCTCCGGGCCCGCGATCCGTGTACCTCCTGAAGTCGGCCCGCTGGCCGACGACGGCCAACGGGAGGAGCGTGCGATGGGCGACCGCGAAGGCGTACGTGTCTCAGTTCATCGTGGCGGGATCCCTCGATGCCACGCGGGCCCGCAGCGCGTTGAGGGCGTAGTGCTGGCGCGACTTGACCGTTCCTGCGGGGATCCTGAGGATCCGGGCCGTCTCCTTGATGGTCCGGCCGCACAGGTAGGTGTGCACCAGCACCTCCCGGTGGTCGTGGGAGAGCTGACGCAGCAGGGAGGTCGTCTCGACGGAGATCAGCACGGATTCGCAGTGATCGGGCAGGGCAACGTCACGGTTGTCGATGCCGACGCTCTCCCGGCGGACGCAGGCGCTGCGCATACGGTCGACAATCAGGTTGCGCGCGACGGTCAGCAGCCAGCCCCGCACGGAACCCTCGGTGCTGTAGAGGCGTTCCGTGTGCGGCCACGCACGGATGAGGGTCTCCTGAACGATGTCCTGCGCGGTGTGCCGGTCGCTCAGCAGCTTCTCCGCATAGGCGAGCAGTGCCGTCGTGTGATCGGAGACCAGGTCGTCGAGCAACTGCCTGTGATGCGCGGGCGAGGCAGTCTCCGCGCCGGTGATCGTGTTCATTTTCCAGTTCCTGAGGGGGAGTTCGGTCCGCTCCTCTCCCCCACGCCGGTGCCCGCACTCGCACACCGATGCGCGGCGAGCAGGGGGAACGCGGCCGTGGCGGGGTGACCGGCACGGCCTGCGCAGGGAAGGGCCGCATGGGCCCGACGAAGCGGCGCGGCGAGCGTAGACAGGTCCCTCTTCCGAAACAGTGACGGTCTGCTGACGCCCGACCGCAGTACCCCCGCCCCGGTCAACCCGCCCCGGTCGACCCACCCCGGGCCGGACGACCCGTCCTCGTCGAGCCTCTCCCCCGTCAGGGGTGACCGGCCCGCTCCCCGGCACCGGCACCGGCACCGGCGCCCGCAGCGACCGCGTCCTTCAGCTTCCCGCGCACCGCCTCGGCGTCCGGGTGGCCGATGCCGTCGAGAATGTCCAGCGCCTGACGCCAGGCGTCGGCGGCCCGTTCGTGCTCCCCTGCCGCGTAGCGGGTGTCGCCGATGTGCACGAGCGTGTCCGCCTCAAGGGAGCGGTCGCGGATCGCCCTGTAGAGCTCCAGCGCGCGCTCGTAGCACGTCAGAGCCTGGTCGTGTTCGTGCAGGTGGTGGTGGGCGTAGCCGAGGCTGTCCCACGCCGCGGCCGCGCCGTTGTGGTCACCGATGTCCTGGTGGACGGCCAGAGCCCGGCCGCACTCCTCCAGCGCCTCCCTGTACCGGCCCGTAAGAATGTAGGTCCAGCCGACCTCGTTGGCCACGCTGGCCACCCCGCTGCGCCGTCCCGCCTCCCGGTAGAGGACGCCCGCCCGGGCGTAGTGCTCCAGAGCCTCCTCGTGGCGGCCGCGCGCGTTGGCGAGAAAGGCCGCATAGCGGTGCACCCGGCCCTGTCCGGCCCGGTCACCGACATAGGCGAACAGGTCCAGGGCGCGCGCCAGATGCCCGGCCGCATCCACCCAACGCTCCAGCCGGCCGTTGGCGAAGCCCAGCGCCCGGTGGGCGTGGGCCTGTCCGCGCACGTCCCCCAGCCCTTGCGCCGCCCTCGCCGCCGTCGTCTGGGCGACGAACTGTTCCTGACGGCGGCCGCCGCGGTCCAGGTACAGCTCGATGGTGGCCGCAAGCTGCCAGCTCTGTTCACCGAAGCCACGCCGCGCACTCTGCTCGACCGCGGCCAGCAGCACCGACCGGTTGGTCTCCAGCCACTCGACCGCGCGGGCCTGGTCGGCGAATTCCGACACGACCGTTCCGGCCACCGGCGGGCCCAGAGTGAGGCGTTCCCGGCTCGGCGCGAGGACACTGTCCGCCGCGTGCGCGCTGTGCAGGTAGTGGTCGAACATACGGCGCCGGGCCGCCCTCCGCTCCGGCGGGGCGTCCAGGGACCTGCCCAGTTCGCTCCCATAGGCGCGCAGCAGTTCGTGGCAGGTGAAGCGTCCCGGCTCGGTCTCCGACACCAGATGCGCCCGGCTCAGCTCGGCCAGCAGCGGCCGGACCTCGGCGCGGCTCAGTCCGGCCATGCTCGCGGCGGCGGCAACGGAACAGTCGGCGCCCGGATGGAGCGCGAGCAGCCGGAACACGCGTGCCGCCTCCGGGCTCAGGAGCCGATATGACCACGAGAACGCGCTACGGGCGTCCGCGGCGGGCGCCTCACCGGAGAAGGCATGGAGGCTGCCCTCGCTCTCCGCCAGCTCCTCGGCGATACCGGACAGCGGGAAGGCGGGGTTGATCGCGGCACGGGCGCTGACGACGGCCAGCGCCAGCGGCAGGCCATCGCACGCGGCGGCGATGGCGCGCGCAGCGCCCGGATCCCGCGCGATCCGCTCCGGCCCGAGGCGGTCGGAAAGGAAGCGCACGGCGTCGTCCTCGCCGAGGACGTCCAACGTCAGGGAGTACGCGCCCTCGGCGGCCACCAGTCCGTACAGCTGGTGCCGGCTCGTGACGACGACGAGGCATCCGGGCGCTCCGGGCAGCAGCGGACGCACATGTTCGGTGTCACGGGCGTTGTCCAGCACGATCAGCACACGGCGCCGGGCGAGCAGGCTCCGGTACAGGGCTGCCTGCGCGTCCAGCCCGGCGGGGACTCGCTGGGTGGGCACCCCGAGGGCGTCGAGGAAAGAGCGGATGGCCTCGGCCGGGCTCATCACCGTCCCGCTGGGGTGGAAGCCGCGCAGGTCGACGTACAACTGGCCGTCCGGGAAGCGGTCGGCCACCTGGTGCGCCCAGTGCACGGCGAGAGCGGTCTTGCCGACACCGGCCATGCCGCCGATCACGCCGATGACCACCCCCGAGGCCGAACTGCCCGGCAACAGCTCACGAAAACGCGTGAGTTCGTCGAACCGGCCGGTGAACGAGGGCAGTTTCGCGGGGAGTTGAGCGGGCGGGACGACAAGTGACCCTCGGTGGTCCGGGTCGAGCAGTCCCGCTGCCTCGGTCGTCGCGCTCTCCCGGCCACTGCCGGCCGGCTCTGTCCGCGCGTCCGCACTCGTGTGGTCGGCGGACCGGGTTCCCCCGGCAGGGTCCGAGTCGTCCCAGACGTACGTCTGCGCCAGCACCCGCCGCTGCGCGGCCTGCAGCTCCGGGCCGGGCTGGACGCCCAGATCATCGGTGAGCCGGGCGCGGACGGTCCGGTACACGTCCAGGGCTTCGGCCTGGTGGCCGGTGGCGGCGAGCATCAGGATCAGCCGGGCCTGCAGCTCCTCGTCGAGCATGTGCAGGGCGGCGGCCTGACGCAGGGTCACCAGGACCCGTGCGCGCGGTTCCCGCCCGGACTCCAGTGCCCGCTCGGCCGCGTGCTTGACCGCGGCCAGGTGTTCACCGTCCACCGCGCCGAAGGCGGGATGAGCCCGTACCTCCGGCGCTATCCCGGAGGCCGTGGGGCCTCGCCACAGAGTCAGGGCCTCCACCAGCAGTTCGCTGGCCTCTGCCGGGTCCCCGGCCCCGGACGCGCGCTCCCGCAGGTGCCGGAAGCGCAGCAGGTCGAGGGACTCCAGGTCGGCGTCCAGGCGGTAGCCGCCCGATGCCCGCACCAGCCACCGTGACGTTCCCCTGCTCGGCATGTCGGGCTCGAACAGGCGGCGCAGCGCCCCGATGTGACGGTGCACGACGTTCACCGCGCTGTCCGGCGGGTTCTGGCTCCACAGGGCGTCGACGATCTCGTGCGTACCAACCGGGTGGTTGGGCTGAGCGAGGAGGAACGCGAGCAGCGCGCGCTGCTTGGGCGGTCCCAGCTCGAGTTCGATCCCTCCCCGCCAGGCCCTCAGCGGGCCGAGCACCGTGAAACGCGTATGCACACTGTCCCTTGTACCGACAAGCGAAGCCGATGAGCGTCGACGACGCCCGGTCACGGGCGTGAACCGACGGGCCGGGTCCGCTCCGCTCGACGGGACCGGGCCGAGGGGAGCCTACCCCTCATCGCTGCGACGGGCCCCGCCCCGGCGGCCCCACTCCGGAGGCCGTCCCGGGCGGGGAAACCGATGCCGTCCACAGCCGTTCCCAGGCCGTCGTGCAGGAGCGGCTCACCGTCCCAGCAGCCGCAGCTCTCGTGAAGCGCCGCGGCGGCGAGACGCGATCACCGGCCCACGGGTTCCGTGGCTGCCCGCGTCACCGTGGACACGGCGGCCGTGCTCAGGGGGCAGCCGCACAGGGGTGTACTCCCCTGTGCACGGCCCATTTCTGCACGCGGCGCCGGACGTCACCGCCCCGCGCCCCTGGGGGCCCCGGAGCCGTCGCCCGGTCTTCCGGCTGCCAGGTACGGATTCGCCGGCGCGGCGTGGGACCACAGCCGTCCCCGCCGAACGGAGCGCTCAGTGCCGATTTCCCTGCCGGTTACCGTGCCGGTTCATGCCCGGCGGCTGCCGCCCCGAAGTCGCGACGGCAGATTTCTTTCGCCGAGTTGAACCCTCGAGGCTTCCTCCCACGTGTAGCACGTAGCAGCTTCTGGCCCGGCCCGGGAGGTGAGCGCCGCCGCGGTGTCGCGATCTCGTCCGGTCCACGGGAAGCGGCCCCGCCGGGCGGCCGCCTCCGTGCTCGCTCCGGCCGCTTCATGAAGAGAGGAAGAATCGCCCCGATGAACAACGAGGAGACCGTGCCGGTGGAGCCGGGCCCTGAGCGCGTGATCGCGGGTCGCTACCGACTGCTGTCCCCCCTCGGCGAGGGCGGCATGGGCACGGTGTGGCGCGCCCACGACGAGGTGCTGCAGCGCGAAGTCGCCGTCAAAGAGGTGCGTGCCCCCGCGGGTCTGCCCGCTCCGGACGTCGAGCGCATGTACACCCGGCTGGAACGCGAGGCCTGGGCCGCTGCCCGGGTGACCCACCCCAATGTGGTCACCGTCTTCGATGTCGCCACCGAGGACGGCCGTCCGTGGATCGTCATGGAGCTCGTCCGCGGACAGTCCCTGGGCGACCTGCTCCAGCAGGGGCCCCTCAGCCCCGCGCGGGCCGCGGAGATCGGCGCCGAGATCCTGGCCGCCCTGCGCGCCGCGCACACCGCCGGGGTCCTCCACCGCGATGTGAAGCCGGCCAACGTCCTCATCGCCGGCGACGGCAGAGTGGTCCTCACCGACTTCGGCATCGCCACGGTCGAGGGCGACTCCTCCCTCACCAGGACCGGTGAGGTCATCGGCTCACCCGAGTACCTGCCACCCGAGCGCGCCCTGGGCCGCACTCCCGGCCCGGAGTCCGACCTGTGGTCCCTCGGTGTCCTCCTCTACGCGGCGGTCGAGGGCATCTCCCCTTACCGCCAGGACACCCCTTTCAGCACCCTGCGCGCCATCGTCGACGACGAACTGCCGCCCGCGCGCAAGGCAGGGCCGCTCGGCTCCGTGATCGAGGGACTGCTGCGCAAGGAGCCGACGGACCGTACGCCGGCCGAGCAGGCCGAGAAGGATCTGCGCCTCGTCGCGGCGGGCGGCACACCCGAGGTCCCCGCCACGCCGACCGTGGTGGATACCCCCCTCGCCCAGGACCCGCGCGTCCCCCGGGCCCAGGACGCGCCCGCCGCCGCAGAGCCGCCCACGGCCGGGACGGCCGCGTCGTCGTCCGCAGGGACGACCGCCGCCCCGCCCACACCCACACCCACCCCGACCCCGACGGTCGTGACGGGTGCGCCCGAGTCGGCACCGACCGTCACGGGAGAACCCGCGCAGCCCGTGCCGACACACTCCGCGCCCTCCGCGCCACCGGCCCCCGAAACCCCTCGGCACAGCCGGCGTATTTCCGCGGTTCTCGTCGCCGGAGCGGTCGCCTGTGTCGTGGCCGTCGCCGGGCTGGGATACGCCCTTACCGGGCAGGGGGACGACGGCACGGCGGACCCGAACCGGGCCAACGCGACCGGTTCCCCGTCCACTTCCCCGTCCACGAGCGCGGACGGCGGCCCGAAGGACGACGCGGAGCCCGCCGCCGCGCCGAGCCCGGACGAGCAGGAGCAGGAAAGTGCCGGATCCCAGATGATCCGTGTGACGGTGACCGGGGCCAACACCACCTACTCGGGCGCATGTCCACCGCCGGCGGAGCAGGCGCCCACGTTCACGGTCACGTTCGCCGTGGACCGGGCACCGGCCGAACTCACCTACCGCTGGGTGTCCAAGGACGGCTCGGTCGTCGACCGGGAGTGGCGGACCGTCACCTTCCCAAAGGGCGGCGACCGTACGGGGCAGGACACGGTGCGGCTCACGGCGTGGCACGAATCGGGAACCTTCAAGAGCGAGATCGGGGTGCAGGTCAAGGGTCCCGAGCTGACGAGTTCGAACACGGTGCCCTTCTCCATCACGTGCACGGACGCGGGGGCATAGCCAAGTCCGGCCCGAGAACGATCCGTACCTGAACCTGAACCTGATCCGGAACCGGAACCGGAACCAGAACCAGAACCGGAACCATTGAACCCGGTCCCGGATCACCTACGTGTTGGTGTCGTACGCGTCCGCCCCCGCGCCGGAACGGCCAGGGGGCGGGCGGGCCTTCGCAGCCGAGCACCATCACGAGGAGTACGCAGTGCCATCCGTCATCGTGGGACGCACAGGTCCGTTCACTGGTCAGAGCACGCTTCTCGACGGTGCGTCACTGTCGTTCGGCCGCAAGAGCGACAACGGCATCGTCATCGTGAGCGCCAGCGCCTCACGTCTGCATGCCGAGATCGTGACCGAGGACGCCGGTCACGTGCTCTACGACCGAGACAGCCGCAACGGAACACACGTCAACGGGCAGCGCGCCACACGGCACGTCCTGCGCCCCAACGACTGCATCCGGATCGGCGACGAGACCTTCCTCTACGAGGCGCAGGACGTGATGGAGACGGTCATGGACCTCTCCCTGCTCGACGCCCCGCGCGTCGTCTCCCTCGCCCCCGGCACGCTCCAGGTCACGGTCAGCGGGGGCGGGCCGGTCGGTCTCGCGTTCGCCCTGGCGGCCGAGGAACAGCTCCGGGGCCGGGTGGCCGTGACGGTCCACGACGGGCGTTGGGCCAGGGAGGGATCGAGCGTCGTCTGGAAGGACGAGAAGCTCGGCAACGTCCGGCGCCAGCAGGTGGTGACCGTCCAGAGCCGGCAGTACATGGCCTTGTCCGACCAGGTGTGGGAGGCGCTGTTCGACGCGGGCGGCCACTCGGAGATGTGGCCCGTCGGACCGGACTCGGTCGACGGCCGGCCTCCGCGCAACATCCGGATCGCCCACGTGGAGGACCGGCTGTTGGAGCTCGCGAACCAGAGGGCGGCCATCAGGCTGGTCCCCGAGCGTTTCGATGCCTCGGAGCAACAGGAAGGCATCGCGCGGCAGCACGTCCTCGTCATCGCGGAGGACGGACGCTCCCGGACCCGCGAGTACTACGCCGACCGCTTCGGCGCGGCCGACGCCTCCGTCTACTCCCTCGACGGAGAGCATCTCCAGGACGTCGTGCTCGGGCTGCGGGTCAAGTCGGCGCTGACCGATCCGATGAGCGTGCTGCTGACCGTGGCGCAGAACCGGTTCCTGCTCAACTCGCTGCGCGGCGAGGGCTTCCTCAACATGCGGCTCACCCGCGAGGAGGCCGAGAACGTGATCGGTATCGATCCCGTCCGCAAGGTCTTCGAGGAGTGCATCGCCGCCCGGCCCTGCGTCATGGGCCGCGCCGAGGACAACGAGTTCGTCTGCCCCACGCACGGCACGCTCTTCCTTCCCGCCCTGCTGCGCAACTCCCCCTTGTGGAAGCGCATCCAGGAAGGTCTCAAGCTGTTCGGGGTGGCCGAAGGCGATCGCACCGCGATCACCTCGTTCCGTCTGGACATGGTGCAGCGCCCGCGGTTCACGGCCCAGCTCACCCGTCCGACGGGGACGTCACCGGGCACCTTCGGCTTTCTGCTGGGCGACGCGGCGAACGCCATCCACTTCTGGCCCGGTCGCGGCCTCAACAGCGGTCTCGCGTCGGCGACTTCGCTGGCCCGCTCCCTGAGCCGGGCCTGGCAGGGGCATCCGCTGCGCGACGCCGACTTCATCCGGCACGAGGCGGCGATGTCGATGCTCCAGTACCGGCACAAGAGCCGGGCCTGGAACGCGATGGTGACCACCGACGAGCAGGGCGTCACCCGCGCGATCAAGGACATCATCGCGCGCAGCATGGAACCGGAAACGGAACCGGAACCGGAACCGGACTCGGGCCGGTCGCCGCAGCGGTCCGACCTCGACCTGCTGGTCGAGCGCATGGGCGCCATCCGTGAGCGGCTGGCGACCCGCCTGCCCGGACTGCCCACCGACGAGACGCTGCGCGAGCACCTCTCGGCGCTGGGGCCCGACACCCTGCGGACCCTCCTGGAGAGCGGGGCGTGGGACACCCTGATCGTCGGCGGTGAGGAGGCCGACATCGACCTCTTCTACCAGACGGACGCCCCCGTCTACGTTCCCCGCCCCGATCCGCGGGCCGTTGTGCCGGCGCATGTGCCGCAGGAGGCCATGTTCCTCAATCCGCACAACTCCCGAGAGGTCGTCGCTTCCTCCTGAGCCGCGTTCGGCCGTGTTCCTTCGTGGCCACGTACGCCGGCATGGCCACGTACGCCGGACCGAGTTGAGTTCGCGGCAATGAAAAAGAAAGAAGAACGAATCTCGCCGCGCAGAGACCCGGGCCCCGCCTTCGCCGCGTAGGACAGATTGAAGCGCCGCGTAAGTGGCGGCGGCCTACGGAAAGTTGGAAGACGATGCGCACGACCGCTCTCGCCGCGGGTCCCGGGCCGGTCACCCAGGCGTCACAGATGGCCCTGGCGCATCGTCGTTCCGTAACAAGACACCCAGCGCTTGAACGCCAAACATCAGTGACGCAGGTCACTGTGCGGCTCCGAACTCTGCCCCGGCGGCACTTCGTGTCTCTGGTGAACCCACGGGGATGGAGTAACCAGATGGCGATCCTACGATCTCGTGGCCCACAGGCCACGAGTCATGAAGCATTGATCCGCACGCTCTACGCGGAGCACGGCAAGGCCCTGCTCGCCTACGCGACGCGACTGACCGGCGACCGGGCGGCCGCCGAGGACGTGGTGCAGGAAACACTGATCCGGGCCTGGCGACACCCCGAGGTCATCGCCAACCCCCAAGGATCACTGAGGGGTTGGCTGCTCACGGTGGCCCGGAACATCGTCACCGACCGGTACAGGGCCAAGGCGGCCCGCCCCAACGAGGTGGCCGAGACCGAGACCGTCACGCCGGTCCACCGTGACCACTCCGAAGAGGTCGTCGACTCGGTGGTCATGATGAACGCGCTCAACCAGCTCAAGCCCGAACACCGGGAAGTCCTGGTGGAAATCTACTACCGCGGCCGCACGGCGTCAGAAGCCGCGGGACGGCTGGGCATACCGGAGGGTACGGTCAAGTCTCGCGCCCATCACGCCCTCAAGGCGTTGCGCAAGTTGTACTCCCCCAGCAACCCCGGGAGTGCCCTGAAGCTTCGAAAGGTGGGGGCGGCGTGAGCACACAACAGCATCCGAACGGCGAACTGCTCGGCGCCTACGTTCTTGGCGTCCTGGCGACCGACGAGCGGTCGACACTCGAGGAACACACCGCCGAGTGCGAGGAATGCCGAATGGAACTGACCGCACTTCAGGAGATGGAGGCGGCGCTCGGCGAGGTTCCGCCGGAGGCGTTCCTCGAAGGCCCGCCCGAGGACGGGGACCTGCTGCTCCAGCGCACCCTGCGTCAGGTGCGCGCGGAGCAGGCGAGTGCCTGGCGGCGCCGGTCCCTGGCCGTGGGGCTGGGTGCCGCCGCGTCGGCCGCGATCCTGTTCCTCGGGGGCTACGTGGTAGGGGGCAACGACCCTGGCAGCTCCACAGCGGCTTCTCCCTCCATCCCTCCCTCCACCTCACCGCCCACGGCGAGCTCGCCACCCCAGGAGGGGATCAGGGTCGCGGCGGCGACGGACAGCGACACGAAGTCCTCGATGACGGTGGAACTCACTCCGGCGAGCGGGTGGGTCCGCGTGAACGCCTCGGTCGCCGGAGTCCCGAGTGGTGAGCGGTGCCGGCTGGTGGTGGTCTCCAAGGACGGACACCAGGAGACCGCGGCGAGCTGGGTCGTCTCCCCCGGCCCCACCCCGTCGGCCAGCCCCCGGCCCGGCGAGGGCGGCCTCAACGGGTCCGCGGCCGTGGCGCCCGACGAGGTCGAGTCGGTGATCGTGGTGAACGACCAGGGCAAGCAGTACGTCGGCGTCGACATGTAGGACCCGGCCCAAGACAGCAGGAGATCCCCCGGGGCCTTCCCCGGGGGATCTCTGTGTGGACACCTCCGCCACCGGCGCATGAACACGGGCGTCGCGGATGCGCCACGGTGGGTACTCCGGCAACCGGCGGCGGGGCCACGGTGATGCTGGACGGGCCCCTGCCGCGGGGTGAGCCGCGTGCGGGAGCCCGTACCCATGGGAACCTCCAGCGCCAAACGGGCGAGGTTCACCTTCCACGAGTTCCTGTGCACGGACGTCGAGTCGGCGCGTGCGCCCCGCCGTTCACTCCCGGATGTGAACGCCTCGAACCGCGGATGCCGTCAGGACTCTTGATGCGAACGGAGTCCCTTGCTTCTCTACTGATAGGAAAGTTTCCTATCGGACAGCTATGTGATCGGAGTTCGCATGACGGCACCCCCACGGTCGTTGCGCCCCGCTGCGCTCGCCGCCTGGCTCAGCAGCGTCCTGCTCCTGCTCGTGACCGTCCTCCCCACCGCCTCTGCCTCCACCTCCACCTCCACGACCATCGACCGGAAGGCCGCGGCACCCGCGGCACCCGCGGCGACCACACCGGTCGGCCTCAACGGACAGCTCCGGGTGTGTGGCACCAAGCTGTGCAACAGCCGCGGAAACCCCATCCAGCTGCGCGGCATGAGCACACACGGCACCCAGTGGTACCCGCACTGCCTGACCGGCGGTTCGCTCAACGCCCTGGCGCAGGACTGGAAGGCCGACGTCCTGCGTGTCTCGACCTACGTGCAGGAGGGCGGGTACGAGACGAACCCGCAGCACTTCACCAACCTCGCCCACTCGCTCATCCAACAGGCGACGGACCGCGGCATGTACGTGATCGTCGACTGGCACATGCTCACCCCCGGTGACCCGAACACCAACCTGAGCAGGGCGCGGCAGTTCTTCACCGACATCGCCAACCGCAACAAGGACAAGAACAACCTCCTCTACGAGATCGCCAACGAACCCAGCGGCGTGAGCTGGTCCCGGATCAAGAGCTACGCGGAGCAGGTCATCCCGACCATCCGCGCCATCGACTCCGACGCCCCCGTACTGGTCGGGACCCGCGCATGGTCCTCGTTCGGCGTCTCCGAGGGCGCCGACGAGTCCGAAGTGGTGAACAACCCGGTCCAGGCGACCAACGTTATGTACACCTTCCATTTCTACGCGTACTCGCACCGCGACGAGTACCTGGCGACCCTCTCGCGTGCCGCCGACCGGCTCCCGGTCTTCGTCACCGAGTTCGGCACCCAGAACTACGCCGGCGAGGGAAGCAACGACTTCGCCATGTCCCAGCGCTACCTCGACCTCATGGCGAGCAAGAAGATCAGCTGGACGAACTGGAACTTCTCCGACGACAACCGTTCCGGGGCTGTCTTCAGGACCGGAACCTGCAACAGCAACGGGCCCTGGACCGGCGCCTCGTCCCTGAAGCCCGCGGGCGTGTGGATCCGTGAGCGCATCGCGACGCCCGACAACTTCCCGGTCGCCTGACCGAACGCCAGTATGGGGCGGCGCCATCGACGAACCGGCCTCGTGGAAACGAGACCGACGTCGAGCGGCGCCGCCCCTCTACTCTTCCCGCAGCAGCGATGTGCCGGGGTCTCAGGCAGACACTCACGCACTGGGCGGGGCCATCCGGCCGGGCTTGGTGGCCGTGGTGGTTACTCAGGGCTCTTGACGAGGGAGTTGAGGGTCTCCGGGGTCATGGTGTCGGGGACGTGGACGCTCGGAGAGAGCTTGTAGGCCTGACCACGCACGGCACCGCCGGGGAACTCCGCGGTGTGGATGTTGAAGTACCAGTTCTGGGCGTTGGCCTTGATGCCGTCCAGCAGGTCCTGGTCATTCACGGTGACCGTGCCGTAGACGAACTTCTTGCCGTCCTCCAGCTTCTTCGTGAAGAACGGGATCTTCACATCGCCGTTGACACCCTTGACACCCTTGTGAAGGTGACCCAGGGTCGGCGTCCCGATCCCGGTGAAGGTGAACGCGTAGGAGACCTGGTCGCCCTGGATCCGCATGAGGGCGAGCGCGTGCCCGTCCTTGTCACCCACGGCCGGCCCGCCCTCGATCGGCACCTCGTTCGCACCGTTGAGGACCGACCCGAAGAAGGTCGCGTCCTCCTTGTTCTTGTCCCAGCGGCCGGCACCCTGCACGGTCTCGGCCCCGGCGGCGTGCCCGCTACCGGCCGACGCGTGTCCGCCGGCCGTCGGGCTGCCCGCCGCGGCACTGGCCCCGGCGCCGGTCGCAGCGTCCTCACCGTTGCAGGCGGTCAGCACGAGCGCACCGGCGACGGCGGATACGACGATCATCCCAAGACGCTTGTTCTTCATGGCAGTTGGGGCCTCTCAACTAGTGCGGCCGCGGCTGTTTCGCGGTCCGTCATCCCCAACACGGACGGCCCTCACTGCCCAGGTCTCCCGATGACACTCCTGAGACACTTCTGAGACGACCCGCGATCACTCGGAACACGGTCTTGACAGAGAACCCCCACCGAGCGGGCCCGAAACTCGTATGACTCCTCTTCACGGCGTCGGGATCATCCCTGGTCAGGTGGGGACCGGGGTGACGGAGTCGGCCTGGGCCAGATCCACGGTGCTCTCGACGCCGTCAGCCTTCAGAACGACGGCGCCGCGGCGCGCGGAGACGACCTCGCCGCACAAGATGGTCCCGCCCTGTCGGATCAACAGACCTGAGATGAACGCACCGCACCGCCTCGGACTGCTCAACCAGATGTGGTTCCTCATGGTGTTCGTTCCACGCCGTTGTAGTGCTGGATGGCTGGTCAGCAGTTGCGGATACGCAAGACCGGCGCCCAGTCCACGTTCCTGGCCTGTTCACTGTGGGCGGGCGGCATCAGCCAGCTCGACCCGTTCAAGAAGTACGTCCTGGGTCGAGTGCCTGCGGTCTGGCTGTTCTCCCACGAGCCGCGGGTGTACCAGGGGATGACGTAGTAGTCACACCGATACATGCCGATGTTGTCTCCGCGGAAGTCCTCGTACTGGTAGGCGCAGAAGAAGAGGTAGTCCGCTCTGCCGATGCAATAGGGAGAGTTGTACTCGTTCGTGGTCACCTCTCCCAGCGGACGCGGCTGCTTCTCGCCAGGCACGGTGACGTTCAGCATCGCGCCGTCGAGGTCGATCCGATTGGGCGCCACCTGGGTGGCGTTTTCGGCCAGCTTCGCCAGGTAGGCGTCCACCTTGTTCTGCAGGCCGACGGCCTGCTCGGCACTCAGACCCGCCGCGCGGGACTCCGCGACGAACGCCGCCCGATCATCGGCCGCGGCGTTCACCCCGGCAGTCCCGGTGACGGCGGCAAGGAGCGTCGTCATTCCTGCGCCAAGAAGAACAACTAACCTGGATCTCACGGAATTTCTCCTTTGGTTGGCCTGAACAGGACCGACGAGTCTCATCCCGCCGGCCGTGTAGGCGAATTGCGGGTTCTGGCGCAGCTGTCCTGACGTTGCGCCGGTGTCGGTCAGCACATTCAGAAGGTTGCACCTCGGCCAGGCCGTGCCTCGGCGTTGTGGCCGGCCCGGCGAACCTGCACGGTCGCTCCATCGGAGACAGGCTCAGACGCCGTCTCGCAGGAAGTTCCAGGTGTCCCGGCCGACGATGCCGTCGTCCTCGATTTGCCATGCCCTCTGAAATTCCTTCACCCAGTGCTCCGTATTCGAGCCGAAGTCGCCGTCGACGATCAGAATCTGGCGGCCCTGCCAATAGTTGAGGATGCACTGCACTTCACGTACCGCGTTTCCCTTGCTGCCGCGCCGTACAGTCGCGCTTCCGTCGTAGTAGTCGCAGTAGAGCTGGATCCCCACCTCGGACCGCCCGGTCGTCGGCGTAGGCGGTGCGGCCTGGGCGGCGGAGGGCACGACGGCAAGGATGCTGCCCGCCATCGCGCCGGTGGCGACCAGGGCCGCTATTCGGTGACGGATCGTCATTGAAGTATCCCCCTCTTGGTTCCCGACAGTTGGTCCGCTGCACGGGTCGGTCAACGCAGTAGGCGATGTGAAGACCCTGATGGGCTGTGCTCGCTCTCGTCACGTACGCGATCCTGTTGGGTCCGTGATGGCGTTGCACATGTCACTCATGCTAGGGAACAAGGCGAGCGAAGACTTATCCAAAGCTGCTCAGCTTGTGCTGTGTCTGTGCCGCCTCACGGCAGCACTGTGAGGAGCAGGAACCCCGCTCTCCGACTGCCACCGCGGCGGTACCGGCCACAGCCATCAATCCCGTGTCGGCGCTGCACGGGCCCAACGCTTCGCCTGCCGCCGTCGCCCCACCGGGCAGCGCCACGACGGCGTCTCCCAGAGGGTCCACTCCATCGTGGCGTGCGTGCATCCGCGGTCAGATCAGGAACTCGAAGTACCACCCAACCCCATTCTTGTAACAGCCAGGCTTTGACGGCCGAACCGTGAAGTTCTGTCGGGCCATGGCCTCCTTGCGGTCACTGCACACCGGTTCGGTTGAGTAGTAGGAGCTTTTCCCCCACCAGTCGGCGACGTGTGCGGCCGCCGTTCCGCCTTCCATCGATTCCGACGCCGCTGACGCCGCCGTGGCGGGAATCCCCGCCCCCAACGCGACTGCGGCCAAGCAGGCCACGACACGACGTATCCGCATGCTTCTCTCCTCGATCGATTGAGCCAGCAACAACCATTTGCCGTACGACGATGGCTCGCCGACACATGGACATGCCGAACAGAGACATCGCCGTCTCAGGGCCGGTGAGACCAGGGGGCTCCTCGCGTGTGAGGTCCACACATCAAGGAATCGGCAGAGATGCCCCGCGCGTCCGATCAACTGTCGTGGTAGCCACTGTCGTGAAATCCGTTGTCGTGCTGCCCGTTGTCGTGGTAGCCGGCCTGTCCCCAATGGCCGGACTCACTGGCCTGCGAACCCGAAGGGGACGTGTGCGAGTCCCACGGCATGGGGGCGGCCAGCGCGGGCTGGCCGAGGGCGCTCAATGCCGCCGCGATCAGGAAGACGGCGGCGACCGTACGCTTACGCAAACGCATCTGCTCTCCTTGGTGATGTCGTTGATTGGCCGTCCGAGCCAGGTCGTGGCATATCGCGAGGCGCGGCCTTGGCCCGGGGTGGCGAACGTACGAAGCTTCAAGGGCCGGTCCAAAGGAGCGGCTCGCCCCCCCTGGTCACGCCCTGCCGGTTGACGGCAACCGGCAGGGCGTTCCCTCTGCGAGCGGTCCCCCGTGCTGCTCGCATCACCAAGTTCAGCGGCCCGCAGGATTGTTGGGCAGCCCTGTTCGGGCGGCCTAACAATGGCCGGTCGGGTTCTTTCCAGGGGGTGGTGAGGTACGTAGGTTGGCCGTCCGGTCCGGTGCCGGGGCGATGGGAGGGGCGAGATCGTGGCGGGGCGTCGTGAGGTGCCGGTGGATCCGGGGGCGGGCCCGGTGCAGCGGTTCGCGTTCGAGTTGCGCAAGCTGCGGGCCGAGGCGGGTGGCGTCACCTACCGGGTGCTGGCCCAGCGGGCCGGCTACTCGGTGCCGACGTTGTCGCAGGCGGCGGCCGGTCAACAGTTGCCCACGCTGCCAGTGGCTCTGGCGTACGCGGCGGCGTGCGGGGGCGATACCGCGCAGTGGGAGGCGCGCTGGCATCAGGCCGTGGAGGAGGCGGCCGACGCTGACCCGGAAGGTGACGCGGATGATGTGGAACCGCCGTACCGCGGTCTGACGCGGTTCGAGACCGGGGACCGCGACCGGTTCTTCGGCCGTGACCGTCTCACCGCCGACCTACTGGACCTGTTGCGCCGCCGGCGATTCGCCGCGGTCTTCGGGCCGTCCGGCAGCGGTAAGTCCTCCTTGCTGCGAGCCGGGGTGATCCCCGCCCTCCAGCACTCCCAGGAGGCGGCGCCGCGTGCTGCCGCGATCCGGATCCTGACCCCCGGCGACCGGCCGGCACGTACCCACGCCCACCTCCTCACCCCAGGCGTCCCGGTCACCGCGAACACCGGGGCGGACGTCTTCGTGATCGTCGACCAGTTCGAGGAGGCCTTCACCCTCTGCCATGACACGGTCGAGCGGTCCCGCTTCATCGAGCTGCTCCTGGCCGCCCGACGGCCCGAGAGCCGATTACGGGTTCTGCTGGCGGTCCGCTCCGACTTCTACAGCCGCTGCGCCGAGCACAGCGAACTGGCCGACGCGCTGCGCGACGCCAATCTGATGGCCGGTCCGATGAACGCGGCGGAACTGCGCGAGGCCATCGTCAAGCCGGCGGCCGCCGCCGGACTGACCGTCGAACGTTCCCTGACCGCCCGCCTCGTCGGCGACGTCGCGGATGCGCCGGGCGGGCTGCCCCTGCTGTCGCACGTGCTGCTGGAGACCTGGCGTCGACGCCGGGGCAAGACGCTGACCTTGGCCGGCTTCGAGGCGGCCGGTGCCCTGGACGGTGCGGTCGCCAAGACTGCCGAGGAGGTCTACAGCCAGTTCACCGACAGCCAGGCACGCACGGTACGGCGCGTGCTGCTGCGGCTGATCACCCCCGGCGACGGCACCCCTGACACCCGCAGGCCCGCGGATCGCTGCGAACTGGAAACTCCCGCGCATCCGCAAGCGGACCAGGTGCTGGAGGCTCTCACCCGCGCGCGTCTGCTCACCCTTGACAACGCCACCGTCGAGATCGCGCACGAGGCCCTCATCACCGCCTGGCCGCGGCTGCGCCGATGGATCGAGGAGGATCGCGAACTCCTGCGCACACACCGGAAACTGACCGAGGCGGCGCAGGCCTGGCAGGAACTGGGCCGCGAGGCGGGCTCGTTGTACCGGGGCAGCCGACTGGCCGCAGTCCAAGACCTTTTCAGCAGCCCGGAACGCATCACAGACCTGACCGACCTCGAGCACAGCTTTCTCACGGCCAGCCTGTCCGCACGCGATGCGGAAGAACACGCGGCAACCCGTACCACCCGCCGCCTGCGGGCACTGGCCGTCACCCTCTCCGCTCTCCTCGTCCTCGCTGTGACCGCGAGCGTGGTCGCGTGGAGCCAGAACCGGATCAGCAACCAGCAGCGACAAGCAGCCGACACCGCACAGAAGGTCGCCCTGTCCCGGCAGCTGGCCGCGCAATCCGCAGCACTGCCCGGCCAGGACTCCGACCTCGCCGCGCTGCTGGCCGTCCAGGCCTTCCGGACCAGGCCGACCGCCCAAGCGGTGGAGAGCCTCTCCGCTGCCGCCGCCGTGCCTGTGAGGTACCGGCTCACCGGACATTCCGGCACCGTGTCCTCGGTGGCATTCAGTCCGGACGGCCGCACCCTGGCCACCGCCGACGGGAACGGCACGGTCCGCCTGTGGGACACCGGCACAGGCCGGCTCCGCGACAGCCTCCCCGCAGACGACGCCCGGGTCGACGCGGTGGCGTTCAGCCGGGACGGGCGCGTCCTGGCCACCGCCGGCCGGGATCGCACCCTGCGGCTGTGGGACAGGAGCACCGGCCGTCTGCGCGAAACGCTCCTGGCAGACCCTGACGCGGCCGACACCGGACAGATTGTGCCGTTCGACGTGGTGACGTTCAGCCCGGACGGCCGCAGCCTGGCCACCGCCGGCCGGGGCGGAGCGGTGCGGCTGTGGGACACAGGCACCGGCCGACTACACAGGACTCTTCTTGAATTCGCTCAATCGCTGGCTCCCGGGCAGCCCGGGCCGACTTCCTCGATGGCGTTCAGCGGCGACGGCCGTACCCTGGCCACCGGTGCCAGGCGCGGCATCGTGCGACTGTGGGACACGGGCACCGGCCGCCTGCGCCGCACCCTCGAAGGGCACACGGCCCAGGTCACCTCGGTGGTATTCAGTCCCGACGGCCACACTCTCGCCGCGAGCAGCTCCGACAAGAGTGGAACAGTGCGGTTGTGGGACCCCGGCACAGGCCGCCTGCGCCGCAACCTGGCCGAAGATGCCGCTTCCGTCCTCTCCATGGCGTTCAGCGCGGACGGCCGTACCCTCGCCACCGCCTGGCCCGATCGCACGGTCCGATTGTGGGATGCGGACACGGGTCGCCTGCGCCGCAGTCTGACCGGGCACACCGCCCGGGTCACCTCAGTGGCGTTCGGCCCCGACGGCGACACCCTCGCCACCGCGGGCAGTGATCGCACGGCGCGGCTGTGGGACACGACAGTCGGCCAGTCCCGGACTGTCCTCTCCGGACACTCCAAGGAGGCGGACGCCATGACATTCAGTCCGGACGGCCGCACTCTGGCCACCAGCAGCTTCACTGGTGTCCACCCAGTGCAGCTGTGGGACACCGTCACCGGGCGCCTGCGCACGCGACTGCCAGGACATACCGCTTCTGTCCTCTCGATGACGTTCAGCTCGGACGGCCGCGCCCTCGCCACCAGCAGCCTCAACAACGGCGTGGAACTGTGGGACGCAGCAACCGGCCACCTGCGCATACGCCTGCTGGGCCATACCGACCTGGCCGACTCGATGGCGTTCAGTGCGGACGGCCGTACCCTCGCCACCAGCAGCCTCAACAACGGCGTGGAACTGTGGGACGCAGCAACCGGCCACCGCCGTACAACCCCGTCTCTTCAGAGCGAGACTGATGTGACCTCAATGGCGTTCAGCCCTGATGGCCGCACTCTCGCCGCCAACAGCCGTGGTCGCACGGTGCGTTTGCTGGACACGGCCACCGGCCGCCTGCGCCGCAGCCTGACCGGGCACACCGCCCAGGTCACCTCAGTGGCGTTCAGCCCCGACGGCCGCACTCTCGCCACCGCAGGTGATGATCGGGCGCTGCGGTTCTGGGACATCGCCTCAGGCCGCAGCCACGGCAGTTCGGCCAGGAACACCGTGTCCTCAATGGCGTTCAGTCCGGACGGGCGCACCCTCGCCACCGTCGGCGGCAACGATCACACGGTGCGGCTTTGGAACGCGGACACCGGCGGCAGTCTGACCACGCTTTCCGGACACACCGACACCGTGCTGTCAGTGACATTCAGCCCGGACAGCCGGACCCTGATCACCGCCGGCACGGATCAGACCGTACGACGGTGGAACGTGGCGCTGTCGGCTCCTACCGCGGCGATCCGCAAGATCTGCCACGCCATAGGCCGCAACCTCACCCCACAGGAACGCTCGATGTACCTGCCGGACCAGACAGCCCGCGCCACCTGCCCAGGCTGAGCAAGGCCAGAAACGGCAGCGTCCTGTGATGCGCGGGGCATGCCCTGTCCCGACTCAGGTCAAGGCCCGGGACCGTCAGTTCAGTCCCAACGTTCTCGATCTCTCCTCGCCCAGCAGCGCAGCCAGTTCGTCCGTGGTCGGCGCGGTCGCGGGACCTCGACGTGTCACCGCCAGAGCCGCCGCCGCGTTCGCCCCGCGCGCCGCGTCGTAGGCGGATGCTCCGCGACCCAGCAGTGCCAGGAACGCGCCAACATGTGCGTCGCCGGCCCCATTGCTGTCGACCGCGTTCACGGGAAACCCGGGGACATGGACGATGTCAGGAGAGCCCGGTGCCGCCAGCCGGCATCCGTCCTTGTCGGCCCGTACGACGACCCCGGCCCCGCTCCGGAGGCGCCCGCGCAGCACATGCGCGGCTTCCCCCGGCTCCGCCATCCCCGTCATCAGCTGGGCCTCCCGCGCATTGCAGCTCAACCAGTCGGTCCGGGCCAGTACCGGGTCCAGTACCTCGGCCGGGATGTCCGCCACAAGCGGCCCGGGGTCCAGGCAGACCCGTACGTCTTCCGCGAGGCTTGCGACCATGCGCGACAGCAGAGGGCCGTTCACCCGCATCACCAGGCTGTAGCCGGACACCTGCACCAGGTCGCCGCCGCGCACGGACGCGGCGATCGTCTCCGCCTCGTCGGATGTCATACGTGCGTCGACCCCGAAGCTCGTGACAAAGGTCCTCTCGCCTCCTCCGTCGACCAGAGCCACGCAGAACCCGGTGTCGCCGTCGGAGCGCTCCGGAAGTACCAGCCCGATGCCCTCAGCGGCGAGGGAGGCACGAACCAACTCCCCATAGGGGCCGGTGCCATGGAGCCCGGCGTACACGGCTTCGGCACCCAGCCGACGGGCCGCGGTGAGTGTGTTGAAGCCTCCACCCGCGTACAGCTCGGTGCGGGTTCCGATGACGTCGCCACCGCGCTCGGGCAGAGCGGGCACATCGATGACCAGGTCGACGATGACGTTCCCCGCGAGGACGACTCGGTAGTCGCTGTTCATCGGGTGGCCTCCTCAAGCGTGGCAGAACCGGCGGCGGAGTCGGCGGTCACCGGTGAACGCCGTCCCAGCAGCGCGTATGTCGCGCCGGCTGTGACGATCGCGATGAGCCACCCCAGGCCGTTCGTACCGAGCCAGGAATCGGCCAACGGCCCGGCGAACCACACATCGTCCGCGCCGGTCGCGGCCTTGGTGAAGAGCAGCCCGGCCGCGATCGCGGCCAGCCACGCGATGACGGCGGGCAGATGGAAGCCGCCGGTGTACCAGTAGCGGCTGCCGCGTCCCGTGTCCATCAGACCGGCGGGGTCGTAGTGACGGCCTCGGAGCATGTCGACGGCGATGACACCGATCCAGGCGGAGATCGGCACGGCGAGCAGAGTCAGGAAGGTGCTGAACGGGCCGTAGAAGTCGTCCGCGACGAGCATGAAGTAGATGCCACCGAGGAACATCAGGACGACATCCAGCACGACCGCCCAGGCACGCGGCACACGAATGCCGAGCGTGATCATCGTCAATCCGGCCGAGTAGGTGGAGAGGTGATTGGACATCAGCAGTCCGCCGAACGCCGCGATGAGATACGGAACCGCCATCCAGGAGGGCAGCATCGCGTTGATCGCCGCGACCGGATCGGCGGAGGTGGCGAGCGTCGGATCACCGGCCGTGAGGAGCGAGCCCAGGGAGATCAGCAGCACGAGGGGAATGCCGGCCCCGAACGCCGAGGCGCGCACGAGCCGCATGCCCGGGACCGCCCTCGGCAGGTAACGGGCGTAGTCCGCACCGGCGTTGGCCCATCCGATGCCGGTGCCGGCCGCTATGAAGCCGATGCCTGCGATGACGCCGCTGACCGGGCCGGCCGGGTGTTCGAGCACCTTCGACCAGTCGACGGTCGCCACAAGGAAGCCCATCACCACGAGGTTCAGGACTCCGAAGACCACGGTCGCCCACTTGTTGATCCACATGATGGTGGCGTGCCCGAGCCCGCTGATCATCAGCGTGCAGGCGATGAAGACCAGCAGGCAGAGCAGTGTGAGGACGGTGCCCCGGCCGGCCCCGAAGACCGTGTTGAGCAGGGCGAGCAGCGCGTACGCCGCTGTGGTCGTGGTGATCGTCTCCCAGCCGACCCGGCTCAGCCAGGTCACCAGGGTCGGCCCGTGGTTGCCGCGCTGCCCGAACACCGCACGTGACAGCGTCAGGGCCGGTGCCCCGCCCTTCTTGCCCGCGATGCTCAACGCGCCCACCAGCGCGAACGAGCCCACCGAACCGCCGACCGCGACGAGGACGGCCTGCCAGATGTTCAAGCCGCGGAAGGCGACGAGGGTCGCGCCGAGCGGCAGACCCAGGATTGAGATGTTGGCGGCGAACCACGTCCAGAACATCTGGCTCGCGTGACCGTGCCGCTCGCTGTCGGGGACCGGCTCGATCCCACGGGTCTCCACGGTGCCGACGCGGTCGTTCTTCGTTGAAGCAGCCATCGCGGGACCTCCTTGCCTGTGCTCGGTACAGAGGGAAAAGGGGGAAGGGTTCAGCAGGGGAAGGGTTCAGCAGGGGGAAGGGTTCAGCAGGGGGAAGGGTTCAGCAGGGGGAAGGGTTCAGCGGGTGCGGTAGGTGAGCAACTGCCGGGTCAGGACCTCCAGTTCGAGATCGTTGACCTCTTGCAGGGTGCGTACGGCGTCGCCGGGCAGGGCGCCGAACCCCGCCACGGCCCCCGCGATCCCACCCGCGACGGCAGCGATGGTGTCGCTGTCACCGCCGAGATTCGCGGCCAGCAGTGCGGAGCGCCACGGATCGCCGTCGGTGAGGGCCAGTACCGCGAACGCGGCCGGGACCGACTCCTGGCTGGCGACGCTGGTGCCGATGAGCGCATCGATCCGGTCGAGCGCCACTGCTGTGTCCAGGCCGTCCACCAGTTCGCGTGCCCAGGCGATACACGCCGAGATGCTGGCGCCCGCGGTCCAGTGCCCGCGCCGGGCGCCGGCCGCCGACATCGTGATCGCGGCCTCGAAGGCATCGTCGAGCGAACCACCGGCAATGCCGGTGGAGACGGCCGCGGCGACGGCCGACGCTCCCGCGATCCCGACGGTCGTGTCATGCGTGACCTGGCAGGACTCGACGACCCGGTCCAGGAAGCGTTCCGTGTCGGCGGTGTCGAACGCGATGCCGACCGGCGTCACCCGCATCGCGGCGCCGTTCGTCGTGCCGTGCTTGCCTGCCTCCTTGAGGTCGACGCCGCGCGTCACCGCGTCCAGGGCCGCTTTCGTCGACGGGCCGAGCAGGTCGAACGACCCCTTGGCCTTCATCTCCTTCTCCCAGGACAGGAGTTCCTCGGCGAACCGCCGGGGATCGACATGTCCGTCGCCCTCGACCAGGAGCCGAGCCACGATCACCGCCTGGTCGGTGTCGTCCGTGACGGATCCGGCAGGCATCCCGGCGCTCACCGGGTTGTCGGACCGCGCGGGCTCGAAGCCGCTCAGCGTGCCGTAGACCCGCACGACATCGGCGCGGGACATGACCTGCGTCGGCATCCCGAGGGCGTCGCCCAGCGCAAGCCCGTAAAAGGCGCCGAGGGCGCGATCGAGCAGGGCGGGGTCGGGTGTGGACGTCACAGTTGGGCTCCTCGGCCGGTTCGTACGTGCAGTTGGAACCGGGACGGATCGAGCAGGCTGGTGACCTTTTCGACGACGTCCCCGTCCGCGCCCCGGAACACCTGGGAGACGCGGAGGAAGGACTCGCCGGGCGAGCGGTGCAGGATCGCGGCCTGGTCCGTGTCGAGTCCGGCGACGGCGATGTGCGCCTCACCGGAGTCGGGGACGCGGCCCGCCGCCGCGAGGGTGCGGCTCAGGGAGCCGTCGTCCAGTCCGCGTTCGGGCAGGTCGGCGAGGCTCCCGACAGCGGGCACGCGGCTGAACTCGAGCGAGACGCCGTGTCCGTCGGCCAGCCGACGGACACGGTCGAGGGCGATGAACTCAGTTGACCCCAGGCCCAGTTCGTCGGCGAGAGCATCGTCCCGTATCCGCTCGAAACGCAGGGTCTCGGTTGTCAGTTCGGTGCCCTGCGCGGCGAGTGCACGGGTCCAGCCGAGTTGTTGGTCGAGGGGAGCGCCGTCGAAGGTGACGATCGACCCGATGCCGGCATGCGTCTCGATGAGCCCCTGCTCGCCGAGGACACCGAGGGCCTGCCGTACCGTCGT
Organism: Streptomyces sp. NPDC050988; assembly: GCF_044456225.1. Lineage (NCBI taxonomy): Bacteria > Bacillati > Actinomycetota > Actinomycetes > Kitasatosporales > Streptomycetaceae > Streptomyces > Streptomyces sp. NPDC050988. Next base: position 255,766 of record NZ_JBITFQ010000002.1, read on the forward strand.
CCGGCTCACCCCGAACCGCTCTCGCAGTGCGTGCTCGCCGGGGAGCTTGCTGCCGTCGGCATGCACGCCCGCACGGATCTCCTCCGCCAGCACATGAGCGACACGATGATGCTTGTAAACCTGTCCAGGCATGTCTAGAACGTAGACGCCGATCTCCGGACCTGTCTACACCTGTCCAAAAAGTTGAGCCGGATCTCCCGCACTCGGGGCCGGGGCAGGCAGCCCATCGGCGGTTGCGCAGTTCCTGCACCGTGGCGTCGGCGTGCTCTCCTCCGCCGGTTCGACGGAGGTCGGGAAGGTGTTCCTCCACTACGCGGCCGACAGCAACCCGAAGAACATCGTCCTCGGATGTGAGGCAAAGCCCTCAGATCGTGGCGGCCGATCTCGCCGAGGCCGCGTTCCGCAATGCCGGCCAGAACTGCACCAGGACTCCGGCGGCTGGTTCGTCGCGCGCGCCGTCATCGACAACGTCTCCCCCGCCATGGCCGTGGCACGGGAGGAGGCTTTCGGCCCGGTCGTCACGGTGCCTGCGTTCGACGCCGACGAAAAAGCACTCGCCGCTCGCCGTAGCCGACGACACCGATTGCGGGCCGGCCGCCACCGTCTGGTCCCACGGCATCGACCGGGCCCTCACGCCGGCCCGCGGTGTCCGGGCCGGTACCGTCGCGGTCAATGGACCTGACGCCGAGCACGCATCCTCACTGCCGTGTCCAGACCGGGATTCAGACGTCGAAGGCTCGTAGCCAGGGCCGACCGGCGCGCGACGAACCACCCAGCCGCCATGCGGCGTGAACCTGCGGAGGTCGAGATCACCATGACGACACGGGACGGCACCATCGGCGTTCTCCTGCCCCGCGACACCCCGACGCGGGACATCATCCCCTTCGCCCGGCGTGCGGAGGAACACGGCTTCGACGAGTTGTGGGTGGTCGAGGACCTCGGCTACCGAGCAGGACTCGTACAGGCGGCCACCGTCCTCGCCTCCACCACGCGGATCCGGGTCGGCGTCGGACTCCTGCCGGCCGCCGCCCGCAATGTGGCCTTCACCTCGATGGAGATCGCGAGCCTCGCCCAACTGCATCCCGATCGCCTCGACATCGCCGTCGGCCACGGCATGCCGTCCTGGATGCGGAGCGTCGGCGCATGGCCGAAGAGCCCCCTGACCCTCCTGGCCGAGTACATCACCGTCCTGAAGTCGCTGCTGAGCGGCCAACTCGTGGATCAGCACGGGAAGTACGTGCACATCGACGGAGTACGACTGCATGAGAGCTCGACCCCGGCTGCGGCCCCCGCCGTCCTGGCGGGTGTGCGCGGTCCCAAGTCCCTGTCCGTGTCGGGTGACGTGGCCGACGGCACTCTCCTCGCTGAACCGGTGACACCGGCCTACGTGACAGAAGCCCTCAAGCACATCGCGCCCACCCGCCCCCACCGTCTGGTCGCGTACAACATCGCGGCGATCGACGACGATCCCGCCGCCGCACTGGCAGCCGCCCGTCCCGCCCTCGCAGTGGTCGGAGAACCGGACTGGCAGCCCCACATCGCCCCGCTTCCCTTCTACGACGACCTCGTCGCCCTGCGCTCACGGTGTGACAGCGCGGAGGAGTTCGCCCGCGCCCTGCCGGACGAATGGGTACGACAGCTCGCCGTGGCGGGCACGCCGGAACAGGCACGGTCCAGTTTGGCGGACTTGTTCGACGCGGGAGTCACGAGTGCGATCCTCACCCCCGTGGGTCCCGACTACCGGGCGTCGCTGGAGTCGCTGGCGGCGGTCCTGTGAACAGTCGACCGACACACGTGAAAGAGCACAGATCTTGATGGACCCGGCCACGCGCCGCCGCCGTGCGGCGCTGTTCCTCTTCTTCCTCATACCCGGCCTGTCGATTTCGTCATGGGTGACCCGGACACCCGACATCCGGGACCGACTCGACGTCTCTACCGCGCAGATGGGCCTCGTCCTGTTCGGGCTGTCAGTCGGATCCATGATCGGCATTCTCAGATCCGGAACGCTCGTGGCCAGGTTCGGCACCCGGCCGGTCATGGGCGCCGCAACGCTGCTGATCATCCTCAGCATGGCGGTGATCGGCCTCGGGACCATGCTCTCCTCCGCCCAGGTAACCACCGCCGGACTGTTCCTCTTCGGTGCCGGAATGGGCGGTGGAGAGGTCGCGATCAACATCGATGGCGCCGACGTCGAGCAGAGCACAGGACGGACAGTACTGCCCACGCTGCACGGCTTCTTCAGCCTGGGAACCGTCGTCGGGGCCGCGCTGGGAATCCTGTGTACCGCTGTCTCCTTCCCGGTGCAGTGGCACCTGACCGCCATGGCCGCCGTCACGGCAGCCATGTTCGTCTATGCCTTCCGCTCCATTCCCCATGAGGTCGGCAAGACCCGAGACCACAGCTCGCAGTCCGACGCAAGCACCACACAGGCCCCAGTGCGGGTCTGGAAGGACCCACGGCTGTTGCTGATCGGTGGTGTCATCCTGGCCATGGCACTGGCCGAGGGTTCCGCCAACGACTGGCTGCCCCTGCTCATGGTCGACGGCCACGGCGTGGACCCCCCGTTGGGGTCAGCCGTCTACACCGGCTTCGCCACCGCCATGACCATCGGCCGTTTCGCCGGCGGATTCCTCATCGACCGCCTCGGCCGCGCCCCCGTCGTCCGAGCCAGCGCCATCTGCGCGACCTTCGGAATCGCCGTTGTCGTCTTCGCCGACTCGGCCGCCCTTGCGGGCGCCGCCGTTCTCCTCTGGGGCCTAGGAGCCTCACTCGGCTTCCCGGTCACTCTCTCGGCGGCCGGTGATTCCGGGCCCAACTCAGCCGCGCGAGTCAGCCTCGTGGCGATGATCGGCTACGTCGCGTTTCTCGTCGGGCCGCCCTGTCTCGGTTTCCTCGGCGATCACTACGGCCTTCGCGTCGCCATGATCGTAGTCCTCGCCTTCACCGCCGTGGCGATCATCCTGGCACCTGCTGTCGGCACGCGCTCCGTCGCGTCCTCCCTCACCTCCGAGCCGACAGCCCAGCTGTGAGAGGTGGTTGCATCTCCTCGGTTCGTCGACGATCAGGACCTGGGGGTGGCGGGCCAGGGTCCGGCCCAGCTAGACCCGCCGGAGTTCACCGCCGGAGAGCTGCCTCCCGCCGGGGCCGACCAGGGTTCGGGCGGTCAGTCCGCTGTCGTTCAGCCGCAGTTGGCGAGGCGTTCGTCGGTCTCGTCGTCGGTCAGGGCGGCGTCGGCGAGACGCCAGTTGGATCCGAGCGTGCCGGCGAAGAGATGGTCGGCGGCGACGGCCACGACGACGGGGAACAGGTGACTCCGGAACGCCCTCTTGGGTGGGAAAAAGGGTGTTGCGCCGACAGCTCCAACACTTGCTGGAAGTGGGGCGGTTGCGCAACCGGTCGTCGTTCGTGGCACCCCCGTCGACGGCTCAGTGGAACGAGGCTGGTCACCCCGAGGCCAGCTGTTCCGCTATCTCCTGGATCCAATCGCCGGTCTTCGCGGGGTCGTTGAGAGTCTCAACCCACGCTTCCGGCTCCAGCTTGTGCTTGGCGGGGCCGGATTTGAGAGCGATGAGCAGGGATCTGGCTGACTCCCGCATCTCGGCCGTCGTGCTGCCGCTCCCGGAGATGTCGGGACCCGCCGCCAGGGCGTAGATCTCGCGCGCCATGGCCTGGCGTTCGCCCTTCGAGACCTTCTTCCAGAACTTCAGGGCATGCTGCAGTGACTCCTTGCGGGACGCGGCCTCCGCGGGGGTCTCGCCCTTCGGCGCCCAGCGCTCGGGGTGGTGGACCTCTTCGTAGCGCTTGGTGGCGGCGCGGAGCGCCTTGTACATGGTGACGCCGAGGACGAGGCCGGCCCCGGCCCCCGCGAGGCCCCATCCGACCGGGTTGCTCGCCAGCCCGACTGTTCCCGCCGCGACCGCCGTCACGATGCCGGCGGCGGCCTTGGTGGACTCGCCCCCGCCACTGACCGTCTCCTTGCCCATCTTGGTGAGCTGCTTTTTCCTCGCGTACCCCTGCACTGTGCTCAGCTTTTCCACGTCTTCCTCGGCGCGCTGGAGGCTCTCGGCGGCGTCACGGGCTTCACCCATCGCCTCCCAGGCGGCGTCGATGGCGTCGGAGACGAGTTCCAGCCGTTCCTGGCCCTCGTGGGCCCAGTAGGCGTCCAGTGCGACGTAGGCCTCCGCCGCGGCCCAGCCGGCCTGCTCCCGCGACTGGTTCAGCCGGGCCAGTGACCCCGCGTGGACGAGGTGGGGGTCTCCCAGGCTCTTGATCTGCTTGTACTTGCGGGCCGCTCCGCCGACGCGGAAGGCGGACCGCATGCCTTTGATCGCGCCGATGGAGGCGCTGGCGATACCGCTCGCCTCGGACGCCACCGCAGCGTCCGCCGCTTTCTGGACCTTGGTCACCTCCTTGGCGATGGCGGCGCTGTAGCTTCCCGAATTGGCGGCGCCGACAACCGCGTCGGCCCCCTTGGTCTTGGCCTTCTTCTTCGCCGTGTGGTGGTTGGCCCCGGTCTCGTGCTTCTTGGCGTCCTTCATGTTCTTGTACGCGTCCATGCCACTGACCACGGTGCCGGCGGCCTCCGTGAGGAGGTTCCCCGACGCCGCGGATGTCCCCGAGGCGGCGGTGGAGTGCTTGAGGCCCTCATTGGCCGAGACGGCGGCCTGCTGGGTGAAGGCCGCGTTGGTGGGGGTCTGGAAGCCCTTGATGAAGGTGTCGATGGGTTCGAGGTTCTTCTTGAACCTGTCGAGGAGCGCGGCGATCCGGTCGCGATAGCTCTTCTTCGTTCCGGCGGCCGCGCCGCCGTTCTCCGCCGCTCTGTCTCTCCCAGTGTCCCGGGCGGGGACCCGGGCGGTGTCTCGGCCGCTGTCCCGGGCGCGCTGCACCGCCGCGGTCGTGGCCCGGTTGCCGGCGCGGGACTGCATCGCGAGGAGGGCGTGCTCCGTCGAGCGTGCGGACGTACTCCCGGCCCGGCTCCCGGTCCGGCTCCCTTCCCGACGCTGCTGGGCCGACGCCAGGACGACTGCCGACTGCCGTGTCGAGGTGCGGTGGATCGGGGTGCTCATGGATGGGCCTCTCCTGTTACCGGACCGGGCGCGGCGAAGGTAGCCACACCTGGCAAACAGAAGTGGTGCGGCGGGGAAACTCCTCACGGAGACTGTGGGGCGCGTGTGGTGGATTCAGTTGGTCGTTGCACGGTCGCCGCCCCCCCCTGATCGTGGAGGGCGTGAAGATGGACGTAGGAATGCCCGATGACTTTCGCAAGGTGGTGGGCGAAATGACCGGGCGTCAAAGACGAGGGAGCCGAGGGAGACAGGGAGGGAGATGAGCGGCGCTTTCGGGCTCTCGGTGCACTTCAACGACCTATACTCCGCCCGTCCGGAGGGTCTGCTGGACGGGTGGGTACGCAATGAATTCGCCTCCCCAATCGCGGTCTCCGTGCTGCTTTCGACACCGGAACCGGTGCATTCCAGTTCCACTGATGCAATTGCCGGATCTCGGTCAACGCGGCTTCGCCTTCACCGCGACGAGCATCGCGGCCCGGCTCAACTGCTCGGCGGTCTTCGCCTCCTCCACCGCGGTCAACCGCACTGTCCCCCGGTCCCGTTCGAACGGGACCACGCCCAGTCGCCTCTCCGGCCCAGCCGTGAACGCCTGGAGTTCCTCATAAGGGTCTCGCTGACAACCAAGGTCAGCACCGTTCTGGTGATCGTTGACCGGCCCCGCCTCCATCGGCGCCCTCCCTCTGACGGTCACCCAGGACACCGGTTGCAGCGTCACCGAGGCGGCGTCTCCGTGCCGATCTGTGGGTTTGTTTGTCAGGTCCAGGGAGTGCCGGGCAGGTGTGGTCGGCTTCCTTGCGTGCTGTTCAGGTTCGATGAGTGTTGTCGGCTCAGACCACCTCACCACCCGCTGCTCAGAAGAACCGCGACTGGACAACAGCCGCGTGGTTCGGCACGGCTTCGCTGCGACCGACGTGAAGCTGGGATGGGCCCGTATGACCATCGACGCGGGTGAATCCGTCACTGCCGCCGGCGGAGCGGTGGTCGACAGACCGGTCGTCGAGCGCGTTCGACGACTGCCGGGCCGCAGGACCTGAGGGCCGGCTGCCACGGCCTGGAGAAAAGCCGAAGCAGCGCCTGTCCGCCACGCGGCAACGCCGGTAACGTGCCGACGATACTCACTTCTGTCCTGCTCACGACACTGCCCGCCCTGATCGCGTACGTGGTGGGCCGCCAACTCTCAGGCCGCACCACCGGGTTCGGCAAATGAGCCGTGATGAAGCCTGCCGACGACATGAGGAGTCCGCATGGCAACACCGATCAGCCGTCGCACCATTCTGACGGTCAGCACGGGCGCCGCCGCCGGCCTGTCCCTGCCCGGCGTCACCGCGTATGCCGACGACCGTGCGACCACCGGTGTGAGATTCACCCTGAACGCCCAGGTGCTCGACGGCGGCGAACAGGTCACCTCGATCACCCTCAACACCGCCCGGCTCGGCCCGATCGACCCTGCCAGCCTGACCACCACCACCTTCACCGTGCACGCCAAAGCCACCAGCCCGATCCCCATCGCCGACGACGACGCCATTTTCAGCGAGTACGACCTCGACCGCGCAGTGACCGCCGTCCGGCTCGACCACCGCGGCAACATCGTGCTCGACCTGAGCCATGCCGAGGGTCAGACCGGCGGCAGCACCCTTGGTTACATCGAGGGCAAGAGCCGCAACGTCATGCTCGACCTCGCCTACACCATCACCCAGCGGGCCCCGATCGCCTTACGCGATCACCGACCGATCACCATCAAGAAGTTCGTGCAGGACCGTCGGCTGTCGGACCCCGAGGTCGACGCGTTCAGCTCCCATGTCTCCGGCTCGGGAATGAAGTACCGGCTGTACTCACCCACCGGCTCCCACGCCTCCCGACGGAGCAAGCACCCGCTGATCGTCTGGCTGCACGGCGGGGGTGAGGGCGCCTCACTACCCGACAACTACTACGACAACGAGACCACGCTACGAGCCAACCGCGGCGCACTGGGCTTCGCCACCCCCCAGGCACAGCGCATCTTCGACGGCGCCTACGTCCTCGCCCCGCAAAGCACCTCCGCCTGGATGCAGGACGGCCCCCGCTTTGCGCCCCTCATCCACGAGATCATCGGCGACGTCACCCACAGGAACCGCATCGACCACGATCGGATCTACGTAGTCGGCTGCAGCAACGGCGGCTACATGAGCATGAAGATGACCACTGTCTACCCCAACCTGTTCGCCGCTTCCGTGCCGATCTGCGGCGTCGTCACGTCCTCCCCGCCCGGCGGTGCACCGCTGATCCCAGACAGCGAGCTGGCAAGGATCAGCACCCCCAGCTGGCTCGTCACCTCCCGTGACGACACCACCGTGGACCCGCAGGCCAACACCGTCCACGCGCACGACCTCATCCCGGGCTCACTGATGACGCTCTACGACCACGTCATCTGGAACGGCCACCGGTTCGCCGGCCACTGGTCATGGATCTACGTCGCCCGCAACGACCCCAGCATCAACGGAACGCACATCTGGCAGTGGATGGCCACCCAGCATCGACCCTGACAGGCAACCACGGCCTGGGGTGGTGTCGAGTTCGAGGCGGCCGCCATGACCCTCGGCGACGGTCTCCGCGACGTCGAGTTCCTCGGCTCCGGTGGGATCGGCCGCCGTGTGCAGCGAGCCGAGGTCGACGGGGCGGGACTCGCCGTGAACGGCGGTCGCACTGACGGCGTCGGCCGCCATGGACAGCAGGTCGGCCCATTCCCTCCGGTACAAGGGCTCCCAGCATGGAGTTCTGGACCCGACCGAGCCGGCCGATCTCGGTGCGCGGATCCGTGTCGGCAATCGGGGGACAGGTCGCTTTCGTCGAGGGGCCCGGGGCCCTTCGAAACATTCGAAGCTGCGACCTGCATATCCGATCTTCAGCAACAGACATCATCCCCATGGCCGCATCGGCCAACCCAAACAGGCCTACGAGCAGGCCCTATCACCTTCGTGGACATCGAGTTGCGCACGAATGTTTCGTAATCAAGCGCGAAACTATTGACGCTTGACGGGTGCAGGTCAACACTGTCGGACCAAACCCCCGCCCGTGGAAGACGGAGGAGACCCGCATATGAACCTCATACCTGCGCAGCCAAACCGCAGGCAGACCTGCGCCATGCTGCTGGGCGCCGCGACCGCGCTGGCTCTGCCCAGCACCGCCCGCGCCGACACGGTCGTCACCACGAACCAGACCGGCACCAACAACGGCTACTACTACTCGTTCTGGACCGACGCACAAGGCACGGTCTCCATGAACCTCAGCTCCGGCGGCAGCTACAGCACCACCTGGAGGAACACCGGGAACTTCGTCGCCGGCAAAGGCTGGAGCAACGGCGGACGCAGGGCCGTGACCTACTCGGGCACGTTCAGCCCGTCGGGAAACGCCTACCTGACTCTCTACGGGTGGACGTCCAACCCGCTCGTGGAGTACTACGTCGTCGACAACTGGGGCACCTACCGGCCCACGGGCACGTACAAGGGCGCCGTCACCAGCGACGGCGGCACGTACGACCTCTACCAGACGACGCGCTACAACGCCCCGTCCGTCGAAGGCACGAAGACCTTCAACCAGTACTGGAGTGTCCGGCAGTCGAAGAGGACCGGCGGCACCATCACCACCGGCAACCACTTCGACGCCTGGGCGCGAGCGGGAATGCGCCTCGGCAGCTTCAGCTACTACATGATCCTCGCGACCGAGGGATACCGGAGCAGCGGCAGCTCCAACATCACGGTGTCGGCATGAGCACCCGGACACCGCTCGCGTTACGGCCCGTCACGACGACGCTCGCCGCCGTCGCACTGGTCGCCGCGGGCACTCTCACCGTGAACGCCGCCCCGGCACAGGCCGCGGCCTGCAACGGATACGTCGGGCTCACCTTCGACGACGGCCCGTCCGGCAGTACACCGGCCCTGCTCAACGCGCTCACGCAGAACGGGCTGCGGGCCACGATGTTCAACCAGGGCCAGTACGCCGCCGCCAACCCGTCCCAGGTACGGGCGCAGGTCAACGCCGGTATGTGGGTCGGCAACCACAGCTACACCCACCCGCACCTGCCCCAGCTCGGCCAGGCACAGATCGACTCGGAGATCTCCCGGACCCAGCAGGCGATCGCGGCCGCGGGCGGCGGTACGCCGAAACTGTTCCGACCTCCGTACGGCGAGACGAACTCGACGGTGAAGGCCGTCGGGGCCAGGTACGGTCTGACCGAGATCATCTGGAACGTGGACTCACAGGACTGGAACGGCGCCGGCACGGATGCCATCGTGCAGGCCGCCGGACGGCTCGGCAACGGCCAGATCATCCTCATGCACGACTGGTCCACCAACTCGCGGGCCGCGCTCCCCCGTATCGCGCAGGGGCTGACCGCCCGCGGCCTGTGCGCCGGCAGGATCTCCCCGCAGACCGGCCGCGCCGTAGCCCCCTGACAGATCGGTCCGGCGTTCCCTGTACGACCGCTGCGCACCGCCCATGAGGTGTCGCCCCGGCGACATGCCCGCAGCGACGGCCGGCCTCGCGCCGGCCGTCGCCCTCGTGTCCGCTTCAACCGCGCGCTGTCCGCAGCCCGGGCACCGGTCGAGCGCGGCGTCGCACGGCTAACTGATCGTTTCAGAATGGCTGCTGCACTGGTCGCCGCCTCATGTCAGGCGGAGTCCTTCTCCGAGTAGTTCTGCGACCCGCTGGGCGGCCTCGTCCGGTGGTAGCTCGGCCGGCCAGGGGAGTCGTTCGGCGCCGTCCTGGACTGGTTTCTCATCACGGTCCAGGGGGATGAACCGCCAGTCTCGGCCGTGCCGCCAGAACACGATCACCCCGTGAGGCCACGCAGGAAGGCTGGTGGTCCACCAGAAGGCTGTCCCGCGAGCTTCTTGGTGGCGCTCGTCGGGGCCGTGACCTATTACGATGCAAGCTGCGGCGAAAGCGGCATCGGCGGTACGTCGATCCTGCCAGAACAAAGCCACTGGCCGATCTTATCGATGGCTTCAGCGAGTCTGCGATCTTGCGTCTGGCGATCTTGATCGGCAGGCTGTGCGGGTGCCTGCTGATCTTGTGCTGGATGCCCTGTGGTAGCGCGTCGCGCCGCTGCTGCCGCCCGTTCCCGAGCGTCGTTTTCGCTACCCCGGACGTCTGCGCGTTCCGGACCGGATAGCGCTCGCAGGCGTGCTGTACGTGCTGCGGACCGGCGTTGCCTGGCGCGACGTGCCAGCAGAGACCGTGGGCTGCTCCGGAGTCACGGCATGGCGCAGGCTGCGGGATGGACCGAGGCCGGAGTGCGGTCCCGACTGCACGCCGCCCTGCTGACCGAGCTTCGGCGAGCGAGCCTGCTGGACCTGGACGACTGCGCCGTCAACGGCTCACACGTCCGAGCCCTGAGGGGGGGAACATGTTGGGCCCTCACCGGTCGACCGTGCCCGTCCCCGGCTCAAAGCACCACCTGATCGTCGACCGCAACGGTACCCCGGTGGCCGTCACGCTCACCGGCGGCAACCGACTCGACGTCACCCAGCTCCTGCCGCTGGTGGATGCGGTCCCATTGATCCGGGTCTGCGAGGGGGCCACGCCGTCGGCCCCGGCGACTGTACGCCGACCGGGGGTTATGACTTTGACAAGTGCCACCGCCAGCTGTGGAAGCGCGGCATCAAGCCGATGATCGCCCGACGCGGCATTGCTCACGGCTCCGGACTCGGCAAAGTGCGCTGGGTCGTGGAGCGAGCGTTCGCCTGGCTGCACCATTTCAAGCGCCTGCGCATCCGCTACGAGCACCGGGCGGACCTTCACCAGGGTCTCCTAGAAATCGCCTGCTCCATCATCTGCCTGCGGCGACTCTCGTGATCATTCTGAAACGATCAGTAAGTCGTGGCGTGTCTTCCGCACGGAGCAACGCTCAGGACCTGTGGAGCAGCCTCAGGAGCGCGAAGAGTGTGCCTGCAAGGGCATCCTGTACGTCTTGTGTCAGTACATCGCCTGGCAACTCCTGCCGCTGGAGCTCGGTTTCGGCTCCAAACAGACCTGTTGGCGACGTCTGGACCGCCGGCAGAAGGCCGGAGTCTTCGAGCAGCTGCACCGTATCCCGCTCGCCGAACTGCACGCGGCCGGCGAACTCAACTGGTGACGTCTCAAGAAGGCTGCGGGACCATGATCGCAGAAGCACCGTGGCGGCAAGTTCCCCTGTAGAGGGCGGCGAACGCGCCGGGGCACCCTTCACCGCGCCGCTCGCTACTCACCCGTCTCGTGCTCCGAACGATCCATGGCCGACGGCTCGTTGTGGGTAATGACGGCCGGCGGGTTTGCCTCCGCCCGTGCGCGGTCCGACGCCGTCGCGATCTCCTCGTAGGTCCATTCCCTGTACAGGCGCTCCCCGTGGGCATCGGTGATGTCGACGACCACGCCGGTCCACTCCTCGGCGGGCTGTTCGGGGACGAGTCCCAGTTCGTACGTCGCGTCCTGGAGGAGGGATTCGGTGACGCGTATGCCGGTGAGTCTCTCGGCCAGAGCGAGCACCGCCGCCTTCCGGTCGACGTCCGGGGCGCTCTCGTCGTGCTCTCCCTCGGGAGTCAGGGGGAAGCCGACTTCCCGCAGCAGGGGGACCAGTTCATCGGGCGTGTTGCCGTCGCGCGACGAGGGGCCCTCGAACGTCGTACGAAGGTCACCGTCTTCGAACCAGTGGAAGAGGTGGATGGGCTTGCCGCCGTTGGTCGAGTGCGACACGACCCGGCCGCCCTGCGACAGCGTCTCCACGCACGCGCCCGCGATCCCCAGGCCCCCGTCGAAGCCGAGGACCAGTGTCCAGTCGCCGTTCTGGCCCGGAGCACTGAAGGCGCCCGCGACGTAGGACTCGTCCCAGTAGTCGTAGTCCACCTCGGCGCGGTGGGCGTCATCCGCCTCGATCAGCCCGGCCGTTCCCTCCCCGGTGCCGCGCGGTTCCGCCTGCATCGCGCGCAGCACCTCGCGCGGGGTCCGCCCCCGTATCAGTGTCAGGGTGTATCCGCTCTCCATCGCATGGCGGAAGAGCGGCGAGGTGCGGATCCAGGCGTAGTCGTACGCGGTCACCAAGTTCATACGGCGCAGTGTGCCTGATGCCCCTGACAACGCCCGGTGCAAGCCGGTTCCGCCGGCGAAGACGCGGGGGCAGAGAGACGCGTGTCGAGCGTTCATCGAGAGCCCGGGACTGGCGCTTTCCAGGGGCCATAACGCAGAACTGGTTGCCGCCCGGATCCGCCAGGATGTGCCGTGTGCTGCCGTTCTCGCGGACCGGACGCCCGTGAAGACGGTCCCGCGACCTTGGCTAACCAGGGCGGCTCCAGTGCAGTACGCGGCGCCATGACAGGATCCCCCTATGTCTACCAACGTCTTCTTCGACATCAACATCGACGGCAGCGCCGCCGGCCGGATCGTCTTCACGCTGTACGACGACGTCGTCCCCAAGACGACACAGAACTTCCGCGAGCTGGCCACCGGCCAGCACGGCTTCGGATACGAGGGCTCGGGCTTCCACCGTGTCATCCCGGACTTCATGCTCCAGGGCGGCGACTTCACCCGCGGCGACGGCACCGGCGGCAAGAGCATCTACGGCCAGAAGTTCGCCGACGAGAACTTCAAGCTCAAGCACGACAAGCCGTTCCTGCTGTCCATGGCTAACTCCGGCCCCAACAGCAACGGCTCGCAGTTCTTCATCACCACGGTCCTCACACCCTGGCTGGACGGCAAGCACGTGGTCTTCGGCGAAGTCGTCGAGGGCCAGGACCTGGTGAGGAAGATCGAGTCCCTCGGCTCGCGTTCCGGTGCCACCCGCGCGAAGATCGAGATCGCTTCCTCGGGCGTTCTGGAGAAGTAGCGCCTTCGCCCCGGGCGGCGGGGCCGGCCCGACGCAGGCTGTCCGGCCGCACATCCGCCCGCTTGCCCGGGGCCACAGCAGAGCTTGCGGGAACCGCTGGGAACGGGGTCGTACCCCCGAGCCACCAAGAGGCCCTGATCCCTCGTCAAGGGCGCTCCAAGGGAACGGTCATTCCCTGACGTTCGGGTGCCGGACCGCGACACCTCGTGGCTGCCGGACGGGCAACGCCTCGCCTTGGACAGGGCGCGTGGCTCTGGCAATTGGGGGTGGTGGCGGTCACGGGGGCGCCGCACGGACCAACTGGGAGCCGTGCGGGTGCCCGCCCGCGGCCTAGTTCTGCGGTGCCAGGGTGCGCAGGACGCAGAACTCGTTGCCCTCAGGGTCTGCCATGACCACCCAGTTCACGTCTGAGCCCTGGCCCACATCCGTCTTCGTGGCGCCGAGGCCGAGCAATCTGGTCACCTCGTCCTCGGTGCTGCCATCGATCGGGCTGACGTCGAGGTGAAGCCGGTTCTTCGTGGTCTTGCCCTCGGGCACCTGGATGAACACCAGCGTGGGCGGCATCTGGCGGGCCCGCACATTCTCGACGGTCGGCACCCAGGAGCCGATCTCGGCCTTACCCTCACTCCGGTCGATCACCTTGAAGTCCAAGACCTCGCACCAGAACGCCGCGAGCCTCTCCGGATCGTGGCAGTCAACGACCAACTCGGTGAACCTACTTGCCACGACCCTCCCAGATAGTGCGCAAGGGGCCCAGAGTATTGGCCATGCCGTCCGTCCGACAGATCCGAGATCTTCCTGACTGCATCGCCTCTGTGGGAGCTGCTGTTGGCGGTGCCCCGCTGCGTCGGCCGTCTTGCGAAAAAGGTTCCACGTTCGCGGACGTGCCACGCTCCCGGTTCCCCCGCATCCCCAACATCCACCCGCCGAGGACAACGCAGGACGGCCCGAAGCCGACGTCCAGGTGAACCCGCAACCCGGACAAAACAGCCTCCTGCCACAGCCGCGTAACAGGGGCCGCACAGATACAACTCCCGCCTCACCTCGCCGGTCGCACCTGGTGTGTCGCACATGTGCGCCGCGGCGGAACCGGTGCCGCCCGGCGCGACTCCTCCAGTCCCGAACCAAGTTGGAGTTGACCCGTGCCCAGAACATCCCTGCCGACGCGGCTTGCCGCGACCGCCGCGCTGCTGCTCGCCACAGGCGGCCTGTCCGCGCCCGCCGCCTCGGCGAAGCCCTCGGACGCCACCCCCGGCGACGCCTACGTGCTGACCGTGAGCACCAATCCGACCAGCACCGACTACGACAACCGCCGCGTCGACGTCACCGGCACGGTCACCAAGGCCGACGGCACCCCGGCGCCCAACATCCCCGTCACCATCCAGGAGGTCGTCCGCTTCACCACCTGGAATCCGTGGGGCGACCCGATCGACCCCACCTACTACGAGCCGCGCGACCTGGGCAAGCCGGTCACCGACGCCAACGGGACGTTCACCGTCCCCGACGTCGACATCGACCACGTGACCGGCAGCAGCCTGCTCAACGTCCAGCACGAAGTGCAGATCACGGCCCTCTACGACGAGGACGGCGACCTCAACACCCCGCAGGACGGCTACTACGCGGACACCACCGTGGCCGCCGACGCCAAGTCCAGCTCCGTCACCTACAAGGTCAACAAGAGGAAGGTGAAGGCGGGCGACATCCTCACCGTCCAGGGCAGGGTCACCCTCCCCAAGGGGGTCGAGCCCCAGGGCACCGAGGTCTTCCTGCAGACCTACTGGGAGCAGGAGTACGACGTGAAGACGACCGCCGAGGACGACGGATTCTTCGTGATGTCGGTGCGCGTCTCGGGCTACGACGACACGTTCGAACTGCGCACCGCTCCGACGGACCTCTATGTGGCAGGCGCGCACCAGACGCTCCCGATCACCAACACCTCCCTCCCCCGCACGTAGCCCTCCAGACGGCGGGACTTCGTGCCCAATGGGCCCCGTGGCCCCCGGGAGAAGGGGCCCTGCCGCGGTCGGCGAACTGGTTCACCGGCCGCGCAGCGTCGCGTTGATGGTCTGATGGTCCTTGCCGTGTGCTGAACGACGCCGGCGAGCCGGTCCAGGCTGTGGGCCGGATCCGTCACGACGCACAACGACGCCAGCGGGACACCCCCTGGGCCATGCAACAGCGCCGCCACACAACACACACCCGCCACCAGCTCCTCCCGGTCGAACGCCCCCCCCGGTCCCGGATCGCCGCCGCCTCCCGATGCCAGGACGAGGGCAGCGGACCCAGGGGAAGCCGAGGACTCGCCCCGGCCACCAGCACCTTGCCGGCCGCGGTGAACCATGGCCAGGCCATGTCGTTGAGCAAGGGTCCGAACACCTCGTCGGTCTCGCAGGCCGTCCAGTCCAGGACCAGCGTCTGCCCCTCGCGCAGCACACTGAGCCCCACCACCGCACCCGTGGCGCGCGCCAGGCGACGCGCCGGCTCCCGCGCGGCGGATCGGAGCCCGGGATGCGGTTGCCACCCCTGCCCGAGCCGGAACAGCCGCGGGCCCATCCGGTAACCCCCACGACATCGCTCCACCGCACCCAGCTCGACCAGCTGTTCCAGCAACCGGTACGCGGTCGTCTTCGGCAGCCCGCATTTCGACGCCAACTTGGTCAGGTCCATCGGCGGCCTGCTCGGCCCCGGTCTCCCACGCCTCGCCCGGCCCGCGGGCGGCGAGGTCCAACACGGTCACCGGCGGGGCGGCCGCCGGCACCGGAAGCGCCGACCAGTTCGGCTTCGAGAGGCCGCAGCCAGCGTCACAGGCACGGCCGGCGTTACAGCCGCGGCACACACGATCACAAGGCAGGCAACGACCGCACGGAGACCGTTCATGAGACCCCAGAACGCGAAGGCCGTACAAGCGACTGGCATCCACACACCCGCGACCAGACGACATTCGGCCGACACGGCTGGGCGTGACCGGTCGAGGTTCGTGCGCAACCGGGCAGCGACAGGCTCCTCCCGGCAGCGGACCAGTCAGCTGCCGGGAGGGCGCTGGGTCACCGCACCACGCCAACCAGTCAGTCAGGTCGTCAGGTCGTCACGGCAGGGTCCATTTCTGGTTGGCGTTGGCGTGGCAGGTCCACAGGTGGACCGCGGTTCCGTCGTTCCAGGTGCCGCCGGAGGCGTCCAGGCACTTACCGGACTGCGGATTGCGGACCGTGCCGTCCGACTGGGCCGCCCAACTCTGCGCGCCCGAACCGTTGCACGTCCAGAGCTGGATCCTCGTGCCGTCCGCAGTGGCTCCCTCGGACACGTCCAGGCACTTGCCCAGCACCCGCAGCGTGCCGTCACCAGGGACCGACCACTTCTGGGCGGCAGATGTGTTGCACGTCCAGATCTGCACCTTCGTACCGTCGGCCGTCTGGGCGTTGTCCACGTCCAGGCACTTGCCGTTCACTCCCTTCACCTCACCCGAGCGGGGGCCGGGCTCCTGGCCGCCGGCGTGCTTGACGCGGATGTTGCGGAAGGACACGTCGTCGCCGTCGCCGTGGTTCTGGATGCCGATGTGCCCCTGCCGCAGGCTCCGTACGGGGTCGGTGTTGGTGAAGTCGTTGATCTTCCGGCCGTTGAGGAAGATCTCCAACCGCTCGCCGGTGACCCGGAGTTCGTAGGCGTTCCACTCCCCCGGCGGGTTGAGCGCCGCGTCCCGTGCGGCGATGTCCGCCGACTTGAAGCCGTAGACGGAGCCCGTCGTGCGGTCGGCGGCGTCGGTGGCGTCGATCTGGATCTCGTAGCCGTTGTTCACCGCCGTCCACGGGTCGTCGGAGGCCGGGAAGCCGATGAAGACACCGGAGTTGTCGTCCCCGGCCATCCGCCAGTCGAGCTTGAGGGAGTAATCGCCGGTGAACTCCTGGGAGTTGTACCAGAACAGCCCCATCCCGCCCACGGAGGTGAGGGTGCCGTCCGCGAGACTGAACTGCCCGGGGCCGGCCTGCTTCCAGCCGCTGGTGGACGAGCCGTTGAACAGTGACGTGTAGCCGGTCTCCGGGCGGCAGTCGGCGTCGGTCATGCCGGCGGCCCAGCGGATGCCGCCGAGGAGGTGGCGCCGGAAGGCGGGCTCGGCGTACGAATCCTCGGTGTGGCCGCCGCCGGTGTAGAAGGCCCGGCCACCCTGGTAGTCCTTGCACCAGGCGATCGGATGGTCGCCCGACATGTTCCCGCCCGAGTAACTGGACTCGTCGAGCGAGGCCAGGACGCGGGCGGTGGTGCGCGGGTTGGTGCGGTAGTTGTACCACTCGTCGGTGCGCTGCCAGGTGCTGCCCAGGTGGGCGGTGGAGTCGTGCGCGCGGTCCTCCACCTTGACCGTGGCGGACTGGATGGCCGGGTGCGAGTGGAAGAGCGCACCTGCCAGACCCTCGTAGAAGGGCCAGTCGTACTCGGTGTCGGCGGCGGCGTGGATGCCGACGTATCCGCCGCCGCCCTGGACGTACTGCTCGAAGGCCGTCTGCTGGGCCGAGTTCAGCACGTCACCCGTCGTCGACAGGAAGACGACGCTCTTGTACTGGGCGAGGTTGCCTGTCGTGAAGGTCCCCGCGTCCTCGGTCGCGTCCACGGTGAAGTTGTTCGCGGAGCCCAGACCGCGCAGGGCCGTGATGCCCTCGTCGATCGAGGAGTGGCGAAAGCCCGCCGTCTTGGAGAAGACGAGGATCTTGTACGCCGGGTCGGCCGCCGCGAGTGGCCGTGCCTCGGCGGTCACGGAACCGGTGACCGGCTGGCCCACCTCTCCGGGCAGCGCCGCGGCCTGCGGGGGCAGACAGAGTGTGGCGCCCACGAACAGGCCGAGGGCCGCTTTCAGGTAAGTACGCATGGTCGGTCTCCTCCCTCCTACGGCAGGGTCCATTTCTGGTTGGCGTTGGCGTGGCAGGTCCACAGGTGGACCGCAGTTCCGTCGTTCCAGGTACCGCCCGAGGCGTCCAGGCACTTGCCCGACTGCGGATTGCGGACCGTGCCGTCCGACTGAGCCGCCCAACTCTGCGCGCCCGAGCCGTTGCACGTCCAGAGCTGAATCCTCGTACCGTCCGCGGAGGCCCCCTCGGACACGTCCAGGCACTTGCCCAGCACCCGCAGCGTGCCGTCACCGGGGACCGACCACTTCTGGGCGGCAGATGTGTTGCACGTCCAGATCTGCACCTTCGTACCGTCGGCCGTCTGCGCGTTGTCCACGTCCAGGCACTTACCGTTCACGCCCTTCACCTCACCCGAGCGGGTGGTGTCGCCGGAGGTGGTGAGGGAGAACTCGTCCACGTCGAAGAGCGCGCCGCTGCCGCCCTTGAAGACGAGGTGGAGGGAGGTGGAGCCGGCGGGCTGGTTGCTCAGGCCGGCCGTCACGTCCTGGAAGGTCTCCCACCCTCCGGTCACCGGCACGGTCGCCGTGCCGAGCAGGGTGCCGGTCGGGGATCCGGCGCGGACCTCGATGGTGCCGCCCGCGCCCGCCGATGAGACCCGGGCGGTGAACCGTGTCGCGTTGCCGAGGGCGTACGGCTGGAAGGAGATCCAGTCGCCGTTCTCGATGTTGCCGACGGTCTTCCCGCCGTGGGCGGGACCGTGGGAGATGACGTCGACGCCGGCGGAGGCGCCGTAGTGCTCGCCCTGCCGGTGGCTGGGCTGGACGACGTGCTGGTCGTGTGTGGTGAGCGCGGGCTGGCCGCCGGCGCCCTTGTCGGTGTACTCGGCGTCGATCACTCCGAAGATGTTGGCGTTGGGGTCGTGTTCGCCGTCCGCCAGGGTCTGGAGTGTGCCGCTGCATCCGGTGGTCGAGGTCTGCGGATGGCCGTGACTGTCGTGTCCCACGACGAAGGTGACCTTCACCTTGGAGCAGTCGATCGTGCCGTCCGTGCCGTCTTCGGGATCGGTCACCGTCACCTTGAACGGGATGGCGTCGCCGAAGTCGTGGATGCTTCCGTCCGAGGGCAGGTCGAGCTTCACCGTGGGCGCGGTGTTCCCCACCGTGATCTGTACGGAGGCGGTCGCGGACTTGCCGGTGGTGTCCGTGACCTTGAGCGTGGCCGTGTACTGGCCGTTGGTCGCGTAGGTGTGAGAGGGGTTGGCGGCGGTGGAGGTTGCGCCGTCGCCGAAGGTCCAGGTGTGGCTCAGGGCACCGCCGTCCGGGTCGGTGCTGCCGGCCGAGGAGAACGAGACGGCCAGGGGCGCCTTGCCCGAGGTGACATCGGCCTTCGCCTGAGCGGTCGGGGCGAGCCCGTCGGTGACGTGCTCGATGCGGTACAGGGCGGAGTTCTCGTCGCCGCTGAAGTAGCCGGTGCCGTAGTCGAGGACGTACAGGGCGCCGTCGGGCCCGAAGGCCATGTCCATCACCTGGGTGCCGCTCCAGGGGAAGGGGTTGATGGACTGTACGGTGCCGTCGGTGCCGGACTCGATCCGCTTGATCCAGCGGCGGCCGAACTCCCCGGCGAAGTAGTCGCCGTCGTACTCCTGCGGGAACTTGACCTCGGAGGTGGAGGCGGCGTCGTAGCGGTAGACCGGGCCGCCCATCGGGGACTCCGAGCCGTTGCCGAACTCCGGTACTGATCCGCCGTCGTACGGGATCCAGGCGGGCTGCACGGGAGGCAGCGCGGTGAGGCCGGTGTTGTTCGGTGAACTGTTCGTGGGAGCCGCGCAGTTGAAGGCGGCACCGGAGGCGCCAGTGGCGAAGTTGTAGTCGATGTACGCGTCGTTCTTGCCGGTGCAGTAGGGCCAGCCGAAGTTGCCGGCCTTGGTGATCCGGTTGAACTCCACCTGCCCGCCGGGTCCGCGCGTGGGGCTGGCGGTACCTGCGTCAGGGCCGTAGTCGCCGAGGTAGACGATGCCCGTGGGCTTGTCGACGCTCATGCGGAAGGGGTTGCGGAAGCCCATCGCGTAGATCTCGGGGCGCGTCTTCGCGGTGCCGGGCGCGAAGAGGTTGCCACTCGGGATCGTGTACGACCCGTCCGCGTTGACCTTGATCCGCAGGACCTTGCCCCGCAGGTCGTTGGTGTTGGCCGAGGAACGCTGCGCGTCGAAGGCGGGGTTGCGGGTGGGGCGCTCATCGATCGGGGTGTAGCTGTCCGAGGCGAACGGGTTGGTGTCGTCGCCGGTGGACAGGTACAGGTTTCCGGCCGCGTCGAAGTCGATGTCGCCGCCCACATGGCAGCAGAGGCCGCGGGAGGCCGGCACGTCGAGGATCTTCTTCTCGCTGCCGAGATCCAGGGTGCCGTCGGTCTTCAGCACGAACCGGGACAGCCGGTTGACCCCGTCGAAGGGGGCGAAGTCGGAGGCCGTGCCCTCGGCCGGGGCGTCACCGGCCGGAGTGCTGAGCTTGGGGGCGTAATAGAGGTAGACGGACCGGTTGGACGCGAAGCCGGGGTCCACGGCGACGCCTTGCAGGCCTTCCTCGTCGTGGCTGTACACGTCCAGCTTGCCCGCGACGGAGGTGGTCCCGGCGGCGTTCGTCAACCGGACCGTGCCGTCCCGGGAGGTGTGCAGGACCGAGCGGTCCGGCAGCACCGCCAGGGTCATGGGCTCGCCCGTCTCGGCCACACCCTTGGCGAGCGTGACCTGCTGGAACTCGACGGCGGCCGCCTTGGGCCCGGCGGCCGGATCCGCCTGCTGGGCGGCGGCCTGGGGCATGGGCAGCAGACAGCCGAGAGCGCAGGCAGCGGCGGTCAGCAGGTAACGGATACGTCTGGTTCTGAGCGGTTTGTTGCGCACAGAGGTCTCCCAAAGTGGGGTGGGATGACGGCAGCCCTCACCGGGCTGCCAAGCAGTGCACAGGCGCGCGCCGTCGCGCCGTCATGACCGGTCTCGGCCCTATGACCGGTTCATTTCAAGGAAGTTAGCGAGCTTTGTTGAGCTCCGTAACCCGTTTCACACAAGATCTCGATACTTTTTCCACGTGCGGGACAAAGTTGGAACTCCGGCTTGCCTGGGGCGACTTCGGGCGTGGGATCAGCTGTGCCGGCGCGCGCCGGTCCGACAGGTCGCCGACCCGTAGATCGCGCTGGCGTTGATCGCGACCGCGACCGAGCGGCGGCGGCTCGGCCCGACGGTTTCACCGCTGGCCCGTCAACGGCCGGCCAAGGTCGCTCGGGAGACAGCGATGAAGTCCGTGGAGGCAACCCGCACCTGCGAACCGAGCTGGAGAAGCGGCAGGTCGGCGACGTACCCGCCCTCCCCCATGGCCACCGCATGACCACGCGGACGGGCAAGCTCCGCGCGGACACCCTGCTCGAAAGGCTGCCGAATGTGCCCTGCTCTCCCTGCTCTCAAAGCTGTCCGCCACTGACGGAAACCCAGGTGGCCACAGCGCACGCTCTGGGTAGAGTCGGGCGATGCCCGAGCTGCAGCGGCTGCATGACGGCCACTCCCCGGCGGTCCTGGCCTTCGAGCTGGCGAACCGCGCCTACTTCGCGGCCTCGATCTCCGACCGCGGCGACGACTTCTTCGACCAGTTCACCGACCGGTTCAACGCCTCGCTGGCCGAGCAGGAGGCCGGCATCTGCGCCTTCTACGTGCTCGTCGCCGAGGACGGCTCGGTACTCGGCAGGTTCAACCTGTACGACTTGGAGGACGGCACCGCCAGACTCGGCTACCGGGTCGCGGAGCGGGTCGCCGGACGCGGCCTGGCGACCGCGGCTGTCCAGGAGCTGTGCCGGACGGCGACAGCGATGCACGGTCTGCTCACACTGCGGGCGGCCACCTCCCACGACAACGCCGCGTCCCAGAACGTCTTGGCCAAGGCCGGGTTCGTCCCGGTTGGCCCTGCCGCCCCGGCCGATCTCGGCGGCAAGTCAGGCACTTGGTACCTGTGCGACCTTCGGCCAACCGTTGGAGCATCGCCGCGCCCGCGCCCGCGCCCGCAGCCTCGGAGCTGAGGCAACATCCGACTGCAGGCGCTCGCGGTTCCGGTCGGCGAAGGCCTCCAGGTGCTGGGCTTAGGGGGTGCGTGACGCCGGCCCGGCGGGAGCTCGTCGAAGTGTTGTCCTCGATGGGGTGGACCAGCCGAGGGAGACGCGGTGGAGCCAAGTCGCGGATCGCGTGCGGCGGCTGCCGCGAGCGGAACTGCGGAGTCTGTCCGTCGTCGTGTTGGGAAAGTCCTGGGCGGAAGGGCGCAGCGGTGCCCGTGCCCGGTTGGGCCTGCGGCCCCACCCCGCGCGACCGGGGCCGCAGGGTGGGGGGCGTCGGCCGGCGTCGTGCGCCGGCTACCGCTTCCCGACGGTGTAGGTCAGGTGGGTCACCCGGGACGACGCGTCCGTGCGGGTCTGGTCGAGGGCGAGGCGGGCCGGGTCCACGCGGTCGAACAGGCGGATGCCGGTGCCGAACAGCACGGGGGCGAGGGTGATCGAGAACTCGTCGATCAGGCCGCTGTCCAGGTATTCCTGGATCGTCTCGGCGCCGCCGGCGATGCGCACGTCGCGGTCGCCGGCGGCATCGCGGGCCCGGTCCAGTGCGCTCTCGACGCCGTCGTTGACGAAGTGGAAGGTCGTGCCGCCCGGCCGCTCCCACGGGTCACGTTCGGTGTGGGTGACAACGAAGACGGGGGTGTGGAACGGCGCCTCCTCCGGCCATGCCAGCTCGCCGCCGTCGAACATGCGCTTGCCCATGACGCTCGCGCCGGTCCGCTCGTACGTCGCCCGTGCGATGTCGTTGTCGAGCCCTTCCTCGCCACCTTCGCCGAGCTTGAGGTTCTCGCGGAAGAACCGCTGCGGGAACGCCCACGCCTGCAGCTCCGACCACTTCGTCATCCAGCGCCGAACCCTCGGGTCGTTCTGGCCTCCGGGCGAGAAGACGAGCTCCACGGGCACGTCCTCCGGCGCCATGAAGCCGTCGAGCGACATCGTCACGCTGAAGAACACCTTCCCGGCCATCAGCTCTCCGCTCCCTTCGGGGTGGTCTCGTTCCGGCCGGTATCGCTCCGGTCGGTATCGCTCCGGCTTAGTTCGGTGACGTAAGCCGCCAGGCTGCTCAGGGTCTGCCGACCTCCCTCGATCGCGTGGTACTTCTCGACCGCCTCGTCGCGCAGTTCCTTGGTGGGGAACACCGTGCGCATCACGATCCGGGTCCCCTCGCCGGCCGGCTCGAAGGTCAGGACCGACTCGAAGGCGTTGGGGTCGTCGCGGGACTCGCCGTGCAGCAGCGCGATCCGCTCCGGCGGGACGATCTCCCGCCAGGTGATCCACTCCTGGTAGTCGGTCCCGTCCGGCCCGTGCATCACGAAGTCCCAGGCCCCGCCCGCGCGGAACTCGAAAGACCGCGTCGTCGTCGTGAAGCCCTCCGGTCCCCACCACCGCGAGAGGTGCCGGACTCGCGTGAACGCCTCGAACACCACCTCCCGCGGGGCGCCGATCACCCGGGAGATCACGACCTCGCGGTCCGCGGTCACGTGCGCAGCCTCGCCGCCGCTACTGGTCGTCGCCATCGTGTGGTCCCTCCTGCCTTGCCTGCTCCAACTCCTGCACGTACTCGTCCAGCCGGTCGAAGCTCTCGCTCCAGAACCGTTCGAAGCCGCCCACCCACTCGTGGATCGGCCGCAGCCCGCGGGCGTCCAGGCCGTACAGCCGCTGCTTGCCCGCCCCGCGGACCCGCACCAGCCCGACCTCGCGGAGCACCCGCAGGTGCTTGGACGCCTGTGGCTGGCTCATCCCGAGATCCCGCGCCAGCCCGGTCACGGGCCGCTCGCCGCCTCGCAGCAGCAGGAGGATCTCCCGCCGCTGCGGCTCGGCGATCGCGTTGAACGCGTCCGAGGTCGTCGCCGCTCGTGCCATGGTCCTCATCATATGCCTATATCGGCATGCGTCAACGACTGTGTGGCCACTGACCGGCTCGGGCCGGTCCGACTGGCCGACCTGGCTGTGACGAAGGTGCGGCAACGCATGACCGGGTGGAGGGCTGCTGAGAGCGGGGCCCGGCCTGGAAGGGCCCCGACGCCGACCGTTACGCACGACGAACCGACCAAGCAGATCGTCCGGAACGCCTGCGCCGACCGGTGGTTCCGCGGCCCAGGTCATCCGGCCGACAGCCCTGGCAATAGGGTGCCACCGTGACTGCCACCCTGAGTTCCACGAAGGCCCGCGCCGCGCTGCGCACATCGGCACGTTTTTCAGCGGAGTTGCTGCTGATATTCGCGATGCTCGCGGTGTCTCTATGGCTTCTGGGCCGGATGTGGTCGGTGGTGTGGCCGCTCGTCGTCGGCCTGCTGCTGACCACACTGACCTGGCCCCTGGCTCGTTTTCTGCGTCGTCACGGGTGGAAGCCCGCCCTCGCCGCGTCGGCCGTGACCGTGCTGTCCCTCCTCGTCGCAGGCGGCGTCGTGGCGCTCATCGCCGTACCGGTGGCGTCCCAGTCCGGTGAGCTGACCGACGGTGTGGTCGAAGGCATCCAGAAGCTGCGCGACTGGGCTTCCGGGCCGCCGTTGAACATCGGCGACGACGACATCACCAAGGCCATGGACAGCGCGGTCGCCCGCGCTCAGGACGGCCTCGGCAGCATGGTCACCACTGTGGTCACAGGAGTGAGCACCATCGTCAACGGCCTGGTCACCGCCGTGCTGGCGCTCTTCCTGATGTTCTTCTTCCTCAAGGACGGCCCGCGCTTCCTGCCGTGGCTCGCCCGCCAACTGCCCGGCCGGCTCGCCACGGACATCCCCACCGTGGCCGCTCGTGGCTGGGCGACCCTGGGCTCCTTCGTACGTTCCCAGGCGGCCGTCGGTCTGCTCGACGCCGTTCTGATCGGCCTGGGCCTGTGGGTTGTTGGGGTGCCGCTGGTGCTGCCGTTGGCGGTGCTGACGTTCGTCTCCGCGTTCGTGCCGATCATCGGCGCCCTGTTCGCCGGCTTCGTGGCCGTCCTCATCGCGTTGGTCTTCAACGGCCTGACGGACGCGCTGATCGTGCTGGCCATCATCATCGTGGTGCAGCAACTCGAGGGGAACGTCTTCCAGCCGATGATCCAAAGTCGTGGGCTCGGCCTCCACGCGGCCGTGATCCTGCTGGCGGTGACCTTGGGCGGCAGCCTGGCCGGCATCGTGGGCAGTCTGCTCGCCGTACCGATCGCCGCGCTGATCGCGGTGGTGTGGAACTACGTGCGCGAGCAGCTCAGCGAGCCGTCACCGGAGCCAGTGGCCGAAGGGTGACCTGCCGCTCCGGCCGACGGCCGGGGCGCCTGGCGCGCGAACGGCCCCTCCCAGGTCGCGGGGCTCCACCTCGCTTGCGAATCTGCAAGCGAAAGGAGTTCCCTCCCATGCTTCCTGTCACCGCGTCGCCCGTGCGTATCGAGGCATCCGTCGATGCCCGGCTCTCCAGATGGCTGTGGCTGGTGAAGTGGCTCCTCGCCATCCCGCACTACATCGTGCTGTTCTTCCTGTGGATCGGGGTCGTGCTCGTCACGGTGATCGCGTTCTTCGCCATCCTGTTCACCGCTCGGTATCCCCGGTCCCTCTTCGACTTCAGCGTCGGCGTACTGCGCTGGAACTGGCGGGTCAGCTACTACGCCCACACCGCGCTCGGCACCGACCGGTACCCGCCGTTCACCCTCGCGGACGTGCCGGACTATCCGGCACGTTTCGACGTCGCCTACCCCGCGCGCCTCTCGCGTGGCCTGGTCCTGGTCAAGTGGTGGCTGCTGGCGATCCCCCAGTACATCGTCGTCGCGATGTTCGCGGGCGGCTGGGGATGGGGCGGGGACTGGGGCGACGGGGGCGGCTGGCGGGGCGGCGGACTGATGCCCTTCCTCTCCCTCGTCGCCGTGGTCGTCCTGCTGTTCACCGCCCGGTACCCGCGGCACCTCTTCGACTTCCTGATGGGCCTCGCCCGATGGGTCGCCCGGGTGACCGTCTATGCCGCGCTGATGACCGACCAGTACCCGCCGTTCCGCCTCGACACGGGCGGACAGGAGTCCACGCCGGGCCCCCAGCCGGACTCACCACCGACCGCGCCCCCGGCCTCCCCCATGACGAAGGGCGAGTAGTCCACCTGGTTCGGCGGCACGCACCCCGTGCCGCCATCGCGTTCAACAGCACGCCGGCCACCACCTACGAGGCCGCTGCCCGTTGGATCGAGTGACCACAGCGAACTGCGCGCGCGGCTCGAGCGCACCTCCTGACTCGCTGGCACCTTCATGGTCCTGCCCCACGACTTGCCGGGCACCGACGCGGCGAACCCGGACGACGTTTCAGATGGCGTCCCGAATGGCCCGTTCGAAGCCCTCGACATGGCCGCGGGCGAGCTGGGCCGCCTTGTCGGGCTCACCGGCGACGATCGCCTCGATCAGCGGTCCGTGCTCCTCGACATGACCGGCCATGTCGGGCAGACGGTCGATGAACAGGCACCAGATGCGGGTGGCCAGGTTGTCGTGGCGGACGAGGGTGTCCTCCAGATACGGGTTGTGCGTGGCGGCGTAGATGGCGCGGTGGACCTGGAGGTCCAGGTGCATGAGTTCGGTGGGGTCGTGCCGACGGGAATCCACGCTCTCCAGCTCCCGCAGCAGCGCTGTCAGCGTCGCGCGGTCCGGGGCCGTGGCGCGCCGCGCCGCCTGGGCGGCGGCCAGGGGCTCCAGCTCCTGGCGTACCTCGGAGATATGGGCCAGGTCGGTGATGTTGACGTCGGTGGCGAAGGTGCCGCGTCGGGGGTAGGTCGTGATCAGGCGCTCGTACTGGAGCCGTTTGAGCGCCTCCCGCACGGGTGTGCGTCCCACGCCGAGGGACTGTGCCAGCTGCTCCTCGTTGATCGGCGCGCTCGGGCGGATCTCGAGCATGACGAGCCGGTCGCGGATGGCGCGGTAGGCACGTTCGGCGAGGGAGAACTCCTCACCGCTCCCGGGCTCGGTCGCCACCTTCTGCATGAGGCCCCCTTGACCTGTCCGACGGGCTCACATACCTTACCGCAGAAGCTGATATATCAGTTGCTCATTAGTTGGCCCCCAGGATGGTGCACAGATGGCAACCAGCCCGTCGACCAGCACATTCACCTCCTCCCTCGCCCTCCCGCTCCGCGAACTCGACCCGGAGGTCGCCGCCGCCGTCGACGCCGAGCTGCACCGCCAGCAGTCCACCCTCGAGATGATCGCCTCGGAGAACTTCGCCCCGGTCGCGGTCATGGAGGCCCAGGGCTCGGTCCTCACCAACAAGTACGCCGAGGGCTACCCGGGCCGCCGCTACTACGGCGGCTGCGAACACGTCGACGTCGTCGAGCAGTTGGCCATCGACCGGGTGAGGGAACTGTTCGGCGCGGAGGCCGCGAACGTGCAGCCGCACTCGGGCGCCCAGGCCAACGCGGCCGCGATGTTCGCCCTGCTCGCCCCCGGCGACACGATCCTCGGCCTGGACCTCGCGCACGGCGGCCACCTGACCCACGGCATGCGCGTCAACTACTCCGGCAAGCTGTACAACGTCGTGCCGTACCACGTACGCGAGTCCGATCTGCGCGTCGACATGGACGAGGTCGAGCAGCTCGCCCGCGAGCACCGGCCCAGGATGATCGTCGCCGGCTGGTCGGCGTACCCCCGTCAACTGGACTTCGCCGCGTTCCGGCGGATCGCCGACGAGGTGGGCGCCTACCTGATGGTGGACATGGCGCACTTCGCCGGGCTGGTGGCGGCGGGCCTGCACCCGAGCCCGGTGCCGTACGCCGACGTCGTGACGACCACGACGCACAAGACCCTCGGCGGCCCGCGCGGTGGAGTGATCCTCAGCCGCGCCGGCCTCGCCAGGAAGATCAACTCCGCCGTCTTCCCGGGCCAGCAGGGCGGCCCGCTGGAGCACGTCATCGCGGCGAAGGCGGTGGCCTTCAAGGTGGCGGCGAGCGAGGAGTTCAAGGAACGCCAGCAGCGCACCCTGGACGGCGCCCGCATCCTCGCCGGACGGCTGCTGGCCGATGATGTGGCCGAGGCCGGCATCACCGTGCTGACCGGCGGCACCGAAGTCCACCTGGTCCTCGTCGACCTGCGGAACTCCGCGCTCGACGGGAAGCAGGCCGAGGACCGGCTGCACCGCGTCGGCATCACCGTCAACCGCAACGCGGTGCCCTTCGACCCCCGCCCGCCGATGGTCTCCTCGGGGCTGCGGATCGGCACCCCTGCCCTCGCCACCCGGGGCTTCGGCGCGGCGGAGTTCCGGGAGGTCGCCGACATCATCGCCCAGGCTCTGAAGGACGAGCGGCTCGGCGACGAGCGCGCGGGCCTGCTGCGCGCCCGGGTCGAGAAGCTCGCCGCCGCGTTCCCCCTCTATCCCCACCTGCCCCAGCTGAACGGAGACGCGGCATGACCACCCAGCCGCTTCCGGAGCACCCGGACTTCCTGTGGCGCACCCCGGACCCGCGCTCGTCGTACGACGTCGTCATCATCGGCGCGGGCGGCCACGGCCTGGCCACCGCCTACTACCTCGCCAAGAACCACGGCATCACCAACGTCGCCGTCCTGGAGAAGGGCTGGCTGGCCGGCGGCAACATGGCCCGCAACACCACGATCATCCGCTCCAACTATCTGTGGGACGAGAGCGCGGCGATCTACGAGCACGCGCTCAAGCTGTGGGAGCGGCTCCCGGAGGAGCTTGACTACGACTTCCTGTTCAGCCAGCGCGGCGTCCTCAACCTCGCGCACACCCTCCAGGACGTGCGCGAGGGAATGCGCCGCGTCAACGCCAACCGCCTCAACGGGGTCGACGCCGAGTGGCTCACCCCGGAGGAGACCGCCGAGGTCTGCCCCATCCTCAACGTGTCGCCCCGCACCCGGTACCCGGTCCTCGGCGGCACCTTCCAGCCCCGCGCCGGCATCGCCAAGCACGACCACGTCGCCTGGGCGCTGGCCCGCCGGGCCGACGAGATGGGCGTGGACCTGATCCAGGGCTGCGAGGTCACCGGCTTCCTCAAGGACGGCGACCGGGTCGTCGGCGTCGAGACCAACCGTGGCCGCATCCTCGCCGGCCGGGTCGGCCTCGCGGCCGCCGGGCACAGCAGCGTGCTGGCCGCGCGGGCGGGCGTACGGCTGCCCGTGCAGTCGCACCCCCTGCAGGCCCTGGTCTCCGAACTGCACGAACCGGTGCACCCGACGGTCGTCATGTCGAACCACGTGCACGTCTATGTGTCCCAGGCGCACAAGGGCGAGCTGGTGATGGGCGCGGGCGTCGACTCCTACAACGGCTATGGACAGCGCGGTTCGTTCCACGTGATCGAGCAGCAGATGGCCGCCGCCGTCGAGCTGTTCCCCGTCTTCGCCCGCGCGCACGTGCTGCGGACCTGGGGCGGCATCGTCGATGTCACGCCGGACGCCTCGCCGATCATCGGCACCACCCCCGTCGAGAACCTCTACGTCAACTGCGGCTGGGGCACCGGCGGTTTCAAGGCCACCCCGGCCGCCGGCTGGACCTTCGCGCACACCATCGCCACGGGCGAGCCCCATCCGCTGAACGCCCCCTTCGCCCTCGAACGCTTCACGACGGGCGCACTGATCGACGAGCACGGCGCAGCAGCCGTGGCCCACTGAAAGCCTGTTGAGAGAAGGACACCGTGCTGCTGATCAGCTGCCCATGGTGCGGTCCCCGTGACGAGACCGAGTACCACTACGGCGGACAGGCCCACGTCCCCTACCCCGAGGCCTCCGCCCAGCTCACCGACGAGCAGTGGGCCGAGTACGTCTTCTACCGCGACAACCCCAAGGGCCCCTTCGCCGAGAGGTGGATGCACAGCACCGGGTGCCGCCGCTGGTTCAACGTCCTGCGCGACACCGTCACCAACGAGGTGCTCGCCGCCTACCGGCTCGACGAGCCCCGCCCCGAACTGCCCCAGGCCGGAGGGAACCGATGACCGACCAGCACTTCCGGCTGAGGCAAGGGGGCCGCGTCGACCGGGGCACCGTGCTGCGGTTCACGGTCGACGGGCGGGAATTGACCGGGCACCCCGGAGACACCGTCGCCTCGGCGATGCTGGCGCACGGGCTCGTCGAGGTCTCCCCGTCGCTCTACCGCCATCGCCCGCGCGGCATCGTCGGCGCGGGTGTCGAGGAGCCCAACGCCCTGTTGCAGATCGACGGTTCGTACTCGGAGGGCATGCTCCCGGCCACCACCGTGGAGCTGTACGACGGACTGTCCGCGACGACCCTGTCCGGGATGGGGCGGCTCGACCCGGCCCCCGACCCCGCCGTCTACGACAAGAAGTACGTCCACACCGATGTCCTGGTCGTCGGCGCCGGACCCGCCGGGCTCGCGGCCGCCACCGCTGCCGCCGGTTCCGGCGCCCGTGTGATCCTCATCGACGACCAGCCCGAGCCCGGGGGTTCGCTGCTCTCCGGGCGCACCGAGAGGGCCGGTGCGCGGACCGCCCACGAGTGGGTCGCCGACGTCCGCGCGGCACTCGACGCCGCCCCCGAGGTCGTGGTCCTGCAACGCACCACGGCCTTCGGGTCGTACGACGACAACTACGTGCTGGCTCTCCAGCGTCGCACCGACCACCTGGGAGCCGACGCCCCTGAGCCCTCCGCCGTCGTCTCGCGCCAGCGGCTGTGGCACATCCGCGCCCGCCAGGTGATCCTGGCGACCGGCGCTCACGAACGTCCGCTGACCTTCGCCGGCAACGACCGTCCCGGGGTGATGCTCGCCGCGGCCGCGCGCACGTACCTCAACCGGTACGCCGTGGCCCCGGGCTCCCGGGCCGTGGTGAGCACGACCAACGACAGCGCCTACGACACGGTCGCCGATCTCCACGCCGCAGGCGTCGACATCGCCGCCGTCGTGGACGCACGCCCCGAACTGTCCCACCGGGCCGCCGAGGTGGCCGTGGCGACCGGGGTACGGGTCCTGACGGGCAGCGCGGTGGTCCAGACCCAGGGCGAAGGCCGGCTCACCGGCGTCACCGTCCAGGCGCTCGACGAGTTCGGTCGACTCACCGGTGAGGCACGGTCGTTCGACTGCGACCTGCTCGCTGTCTCGGGCGGCTGGAGCCCGGTGGTGCATCTGCACAGCCAGCGCCAGGGCAAGCTGCGCTGGGACGAGGACCTGGTCGCCTTCGTCCCCGACGGGACCGTACGGGACCAGCAGGTCGTGGGTGCGGCCCGGGGGACGTACGACCTCGACGGCTGCCTGGCCGAAGGGGCCAGGGCCGGTGCGCGGGCCGCGACGGACGCCGGATTCCCGGTACCCGTACCGTCTCCCGGCGATGCGCGGTCCGGAGCGGGCCCGACGCGCGCACTGTGGCTGGTGCCTGCCCCGGGCGGTGAACCCGGCACCTGGGACACCCACTTCGTCGACCTCCAGCGCGATGTCACCGTCGCCGACATCTGGCGGTCCACCGGCGCCGGCATGCGCGGTGTCGAGCACGTCAAGCGCTACACCTCGCTCGGCACGGCGAACGACCAGGGCAAGACGTCCGGCGTCAACGCGATCGGTGTGATCGCGGAGGCCCTCGGCGGTTCCCTCGGAGAGATCGGCACGACGGCCTACCGGGCGCCCTACACACCGATCGCCTTCGCCGCCCTGGCCGGGCGGGAGCGCGGCGACCTGTTCGATCCGGAGCGGACCACATCCATCCACAGCTGGCATGCCGCCCACGGTGCGGAGTTCGAGGACGTCGGGCAGTGGAAGCGCCCCTGGTACTACCCCGGGCCCGGTGAGGACATGGACACGGCCGTGGCCCGCGAGTGCCGGGCGGCACGTGAGGGCGTGGCGTTCATGGACGCCTCCACCCTCGGGAAGATCGAGATCTGGGGCGCCGACGCGGGCGAGTTCCTCAACCGCGTCTACACGAACGCCTTCAAGAAGCTCAAGCCCGGCACGGCCCGCTACGGCGTCATGTGCAAGCCCGACGGCATGATCTTCGACGACGGTGTGACGCTCCGCCTGGACGACAACCGCTACTTCATGACCACCACCACCGGCGGCGCCGCCGGGGTCCTGGACTGGCTGGAGGAGTGGCTGCAGACCGAGTGGCCCGAACTCGACGTCCACTGCACCTCGGTGACCGAGCAGTGGGCGACGATCGCGGTCGTGGGCCCTCAGTCGCGCCAGGTCGTCGCGGGACTCGCGCCCGACATCGACCTGTCCGCCGAGGCGTTCCCCTTCATGGCCTTCCGCGAGACCACCCTGGCCTCCGGCATCCCGGCCCGTATCTGCCGGATCTCCTTCTCCGGCGAACTCGCCTACGAGATCAATGTGTCCGCGTGGTACGGCCTGGCCGTCTGGGAGCAGGTGTACGAGGCCGGTCAGCCGTACGGCATCACCCCGTACGGCACCGAGACCATGCACGTCCTGCGGGCCGAGAAGGGCTACATCATCGTCGGCCAGGACACCGACGGTACGGTCACCCCGCAGGACGCGGGCATGTCCTGGGTGGTCTCCAAACAGAAGGACTTCGTCGGCAAGCGGTCCTACTCCCGCGCCGACACCGCCCGCACCGACCGCAAGCAGCTGGTCGGCCTGCTGCCGAGCGACCGCACGACCCGGCTGCCCGAGGGCACCCAGCTCGTCGCACCGGATGTGCCGATCACCCCCGAGGCCGGGCCGGTGCCCATGCTCGGACACGTGACCTCCAGCTACCACAGCCCGGCCCTCGGCCGTCCCTTCGCCCTCGCCCTCGTCGCCGACGGGCGGGCCAGGATCGGCGAGACCCTGCTCGCCCCTGTGGGCGAGGACCTGGTGCTCGTCGAGGTGACCGACTTCGTTCTCTACGACCCCGAAGGGACCAGGCGCGATGGCTGAACCGACGACGACCGGGACAGGCTCAGGACCGGTGACGCTGCGCACCAGCCCTCTGGCGCATCTGGAAGAGCGGATGCGCGACGCCACCGTCACCGGAGCCCACGGCGTCACGCTGGCCGAGTGGCCGTTCATCACCATGGTGAACCTGCGTGTCACCCCCGACTCCGAGGCGGCCGACCGCATCGAGAAGGCCCTGGGGGCGCCGCTGCCGCAGCGGTGCGGCCACACCAGCGCATCCGGCCCCCATACGGTCATGTGGCTCGGCCCCGACGAATGGCTCGTGCTGTCCCAGGCCGAAGGGGCCTCTGTGGCCGCCGAGTTGCGGGGAGCGCTCGCGGAAGCCCCGGGTTCGGTCGTGGACGTTTCGGCGAACCGGACCACGCTGGAGCTGAGCGGCCCGGCCGCCCGGCAGGTCCTGGAGAAGGGCTGCCCATTGGACCTGCACCCCCGGGCCTTCGGCCCCGGCCACGCGGTGTCGACCACGGTCGGCCCTGTCGCGGCGCTGCTCTGGCAGGTCGACGGCATGCCCACATACCGGCTGTTCCCGCGGTCCTCGTTCGCCGACTACCTGGCGCGGTGGCTCATCGACGCGATGAGCGAGTACCGCGGTGTGGAGGTGCCCTGATGGTTTCGAGCGCGTCGCCGGACTCCCGGACCGTGAGGGCCGGTCACGCCCCGTCGACCGAGGGCGGGCTCCCGGCTTCCGCCGCGTCACCAGCTCACTGGCCGGCCGAGGCCGATTCCGGCGCGGCGCCCGTCGAGCACGTACTCACCCTCGACTGTCCCGAGGCTCCCGGCATCGTCCTTGCCGTCTCGCGGTTCCTGGTCGAGCACGGCAGCGACATCATCGACAACCAGCAGTTCGGCGACCGCCGCGACGGCCACTTCTTCATGCGGGTGCGCTTCGCCACCCCCGGCAGCGAGAACACCACGGAAGCCCTGCGTCGGGACTTCGCCACGGTGGCTCCCGCTTTCGCCATGCGGTGGCATCTCGAACCGGTCAGCGCCCGGCGCCGCGTGCTGGTCATGGTGTCCCGCTACGGCCACTGCCTCAACGACCTGCTCTTCCGCACCCGCAGCGGCGACCTGCCCATCGACGTGGTCGCCGTGGTCTCCAACCACCGCGACCACGAGGCACTGGTCGCCTGGCACGACATCCCGTTCTTCCATGTGCCGGTCACCGCCGCGACGAAGCACGAGGCTGAAGGCCGGCTCCTGGAGATCGTCGACTCGTGCGGCGCCGAACTGGTCGTGCTGGCGCGATACATGCAGGTGCTGTCCGACGACCTGTGCACCCGGCTGGCCGGCCGGACGATCAACATCCACCACTCGTTCCTGCCCAGCTTCAAGGGCGCCAAGCCCTACCACCAGGCACACGACCGCGGCGTCAAGCTCGTCGGCGCGACGGCCCACTACGTCACCGCCGACCTCGACGAAGGACCGATCATCGCCCAGGAGGTCATCCACGTCGACCACAGCCACACCCCCGACGACCTGGCCGCCATCGGCCGCGACGCGGAGTCGGCGGCCCTGGCCCGGGCGGTGCGGTGGCACTGCGAAGGCCGGGTGTTCGTCCAGGGCAGGCGCACGGTGATCCTTCGCTGACGGCCGGACGCCCACCACGAGCCCTCCCGTCCGCGAGAGTGCTCAGCCCTTGACGGCGGAGCTGGCGACTCCCTGGACGAACCAGCGCTGGAAGAACGCGAAGACGATCAGTACGGGCAGGACCAGGAGGACGCCGAAGGCGAGGATCTGGCCCCAGTCCGGGGGCAGTTGGGCCTGGAAGACGCTCATCTCCAGGGGCAGCGGGCGTACTGAGGGGTCGGAGACCATCAGGACGGGCCAGAGGAAGGAGCCCCACTGCGTGAGGAAGGTCAGGATCGCCACGGACGCGAAGGCCGGCTTCGACATCGGCACGATGATCGCGAAGAAGGTGCGCCAGGGGCCCGCGCCGTCGATGCGGGCCGCCTCCTCGATGCTCGGCGGGATCGAGCGGAAGAAGGTGTGGAACTGGTAGACGGAGAAGGCATTGGCGATGAACGGGATCGCCTGGATGAAGAGCGTGTTGCGCTGGTCGTTGTACATGTAGAAGAGCGGGACGGCCACCGACTCGAACGGGACCAGCATCAGCAGCAGGATGAGCGTGAAGACGGCGTTGCGGCCGCGCCACTTCAGCCGTGACAGCCCGTACGCCGCCATCGAGTTGACGAACAGGCCACCGGTCACCACCACGAACGCGAGCAGCAGCGAGATGCCCATGAAGCGCCAGAAGTAGCCGGTGCTGTCGGAGTTGAGGCTGCTCAGGACGTTGGAGTAGTTGTCGAAGGACAGGTGGGTGGGCAGGAAGCCGGACAGGCCGTTGAGCACTTCGTCGGACGGCTTGAGGCTGCCTATCAGCAGGTAGAGGACGGGCAGCACGAAGATGAACGCCAGCACGCTGAGGACGGCGTAGTCGAGGAAGCGGCGCAGGGGTGTGCGGGTGAGGCCCGTGTGGGTGCTCATGGTCAGTCCTCGTTGTCGGGCCGGACGACGCGGCGCTGGATGAGGGTCAGGGCGACCACGATCAGGAAGAAGACGACGGTGATCGCGGCTGCCTGGCCGACGTTGTTCTGGTCGAAGGCGGTGGTGACGGCCTGATACATCACGGTGCGGCCGGCGTCCTCGTTGAGGCCGCCGCCCTTGACGAGGACGTAGACCTGGTCGAAGACCCGGAAGGAGAGCACCGAGGTGAGCATGGCGACAAAGACGAGGGTGCCGCGAATGCCGGGCAGGGTGATGTGGCGGAACTGCTGCCAGCGGCCGGCGCGGTCGAGGTCGGCGGCCTCGTAGAGCTCACCCGGTATCTGCTGGAGGCCGGCGAGGAGGATGACCATCTGGAAGCCGACGCCCTGCCAGATGGACAGCACGATGATCGAGGCCATCGCGGTGGCGGAGTCGCCGAGCCAGTCGAAGGCACCCCAGTTGCCGAAACTGACCGCGTCCAGCGCGGAGTTGAGCATGCCCTGGTCGCTGCGGGCGAGGATGAGCCGCCAGATCACGGCGACCAGAGCCATCGGGAAGACGACCGGCATGAAGAAGAGGGACCGGAACAGGCCGATCGCCTTGAGCTTGCGGTTCAGCAGGATCGCCAGCCCCAGCGCCAGGGCCGACTGGACGGGGACGACGACCACGGCGAACGTCAGGTTGTTCAGCAGGGCCCGCAGGAAGGGGCCCGACAGGTCCGGGTCGGTGAACAGCCGCCGGTACTGCTCCAGGCCGAAGAAGGTGGGCGCGAGCGGGGAGCCGAGGCGGACGTTGTAGAAGGAGAGGACGACGGCGTAGCCGAACGGGATGCCCACGAAGGCGATGAGTCCGGCGACAGCGGGCGTGGACATGAGCAGTCCGTGCAACCAGTCGCGGTTCCTGCGCACGGAACGCGCCGGATGCGCCGGACGCACCGGACGCTCGGGCTTGGCGGCGGTCACGGGTGGGGCCTTCTCCCGGGCGTGGGGCGCGGCGTGCGCCGGTTCGACGGATGTCACGGATGGGTCCTGTTCCCGGCGGGGGCGGGCGCGGTCTGTTCCGTCCCGCCCCTGGCCGATGGTCCTACGGGATCTTGTAGCCGGCGTTGTCGGAGAAGTCCTGGTCGATGGCGCGGGCGGCCTTCTCCAGGGCGCTCTTCGGGTCGGCTCCGCCGTAGATCGAGTTGAGGGCCTCGCTGAACTTGGCGGTGATGGTGGGGTATCCGGCGGTCACCGGGCGGGTGACGGCGACGCAGGACTTGGTGATGTCGCTGTCGCCGCAGGGCTTGGCGAGCTGGTCGGTGAAGAGCTGGAGCGGGCCGCCCTCCTTGTACAGGGGGCTCGCGGCGAGCGCGGTCTTCGTCGCGGGCGGGGCGCCGTTGGCCGTCGTCATCGCGGTGACGTTGGCGTCGTTGAGCAGGTAGTCCATGAAGGCGCCGGCGGCCTTGGCGTTCTTGGTGTCGGCGCCGATGCCCCACGCCCAGGAGCCCTGGCCGGTCTTGGGACCGTTGCCGAAGTCGGGCAGCGGCAGAACGACCAGGTCGTCGCCGAGCGCCTTGCTGTAGGTGGGGTACATCCAGTGGCCGACCCAGCTCAGGGCGACACGGTCCTTGGCAAAGGCGTTGCCGTCGGTGTTGGGGTCGACGTAGGTCTTCCAGGACTGGACGGTCTTCAGCGCCGAGACCACGGCCGGTGAGTCGAGGGCGCCTTCCGCCTTGTCGCCCTTGATCAGCGAACCGCCGGCCGACCAGACGACGGGGGCGAAGCCGTAGGTTCCCCACTCGGTGGCCAGGCCGTTGCCCTCTTGGATGTCGAGGGTCTTGCCGTCGGAGTCCTTGGCCTTCAACGCCTTGAGGGCGGCGGTGAACTCGTCCGCCGTCCAGGCGTCGGCCACGCTCGTCGGGTACTTGACGCCGGCCGCGTCCAGCAGCTTCTTGTTGCCGTAGATCCCCAGGCCCGAGTCGTACATGCCCAGGCCGTAGTGCTTGCCGCCGATCGCTCCCTGGGACTTGCTCGCGTCGGTGGCGTTGGACATCGTCTTGGCGGAGACGTAGTCGTCGACAGGGGCGAGCTTCTTGTTGTAGACGAAGTTCGCCATGGTCGGGCCGTCGAACTCCAGCACGTCCGGCAGCTCGGAGGCGCTGGTGGCGGTGATGGTCTTGGTGTAGTCGTTGCCGGGTATCAGCTTCAGCTCGACCTTGATGTCGCTCTGCGAGGAGTTGAAGGACTTCACCGCGGCCTGCACGGCGGCGTCCTCGCTCTTCTGGCCCTGGTGGGCCCAGACGCTGATGGTGCCCTTGCCGCTGCCGGCGTCCGCCGAGGCGTCGGTGCCGCTGCCCCCGCCACAGGCGGCCAGTGCCACGAGAGGGAGCAGGGCCAGGCCCGTACAGGCCGTGCGGCGGTGCCTTCTGTTGGTCGAGCTCATGGTCTGTGCCTCCGTGCTGTGGCGTGGGTTCGAGGTGTGGGAGCGATGTCGAGGCGTGGGGATGTGGGGGTCAGAGGGGGCGCTGGGGGGCGCTACTGAGGTCCGCGCGGACGGGGCGGGGCGGTGGTCTCGCGCAGGACCATGCGGATGGGCATCTGGACATGGCCGGGGTGTTCGGCGCCCGGTTCGTCGAGCTGGCGCAGCAGCAGCCGGGCGGCCTCCGCGCCCTGGCCCGCGACCGGCTGGGCGACCGTGGTCAGACCGACCACGTCGGCGAGTTCGTGGTCGTCGAAGCCGACGACGGACACGTCGTCCGGGACCCTCAGCCGGTGGCGGCGCAGGGCGCGCAGCGCGCCCATCGCCATCTCGTCGGACTGCGCGAACACGGCGGTCGGCGGCCGGGAGGTGGCCAGCAACTCGGTCATCGCCCGCTCGCCGCCCTCGACGGTGTAGTCGCCGTCCGCCTCCAGGGCCGGGTCGTGCTCTATCCCGGCCTCGGCCAGGACGTCGAGATACGCCCGGCGGCGCTCGATGGGCGTGGTCCAGTGCAGCGGACCGCTGGATCCGCTGATCATGCCGATCCGGCGGTGGCCGAGGTTCACCAGATGCCGTACGGCGCTCTCCGCGCCCGCCCGGTCGTCGATGCCGACCACCGTGAAGCCGGGCCGGGCGACGCCGACCGTGCTGGCCAGCGGCACCCCCAGGGAACGCAGCGCCGCGGACTCCGCCTCGTCGGGGATGAGCAGCGACAGCACCGCGTCCACCCGCTTGCGGACCGGCAGCTTCGTGAAGAAGCGCTTGCGTGACTCGGGTGCGCCCAGGTTGTACAGCAGGACGTCGTACCCGGCGGCGCTGAACACCTGCTCCGCCGCGTCGAGCACGGTGCCGAAGAACCAGCGGCCCACGTACGGGACGACGACCCCGATGGTGAAGGTGCGACCGCTGGCCAGGCTGGAGGCGGAGCGGGACGCGGTGTAGCCGAGCTGTGCGGCGACGGCCGCGATCCGGTCCCGCACCTCGTCGGAGACGCCCGCCCGGCCGCGCAGGGCACGGGACACGGTGGACGCGGAGACGCCGGCGGCGCGGGCGACGTCGTTGATGCTGGCCGTCACGGCTCAGTTCCTCCCGTTGATTTCACGGCGGTGTGATCTGCGAGTGACGTGACCGTAAACCTGACCTCGCTGTTGCGCAAGCGTTTGCGTTCATATTTACTTGGGCCGATTCTCAAGAGATGCCGCTTTGGTCAATGGTCAGCGCATGCGTTTGGGCGCTGTGAGCCGACAGGAACTACGCATGCGATACGCCCCGCCCGGCCTCTGCGTGAACGACTTCGCCCTGCTGCGCGACGAGGACGGCACGTACACGGTGCTGCACCTTCAGGGGCCCTGGACAGCGGAGTTCGACCACCTGCGGATGGAGACCTCCTACGGCCGGGCGACCTCCGCCGACCTGGTCCGCTGGCAGCCCCAGGGCACCGCCTTCGGCAACGGGCTGCCCGGCCGCTTCGACCAGCAGGCCGTGTGGACCATGCACCCGCTGCGGCACGGCGACGGGATGGCCATGTTCTACACGGGAGTGAGCGGGCTGACGGCGGACGGCTGGCCCCTGCAGTCCGTCGGCCTCGCGTACTCCGACCGCACCGACGGCACGGGCTGGCGGCGCCACGGCACCGGGCCGGTCGTCGAGGCGGACCCGCGCTGGTACCGCACCGGTGAACGCATGGGCTGGCGCGACCCGTTCGTCGTACGCGACGACGAGGGCGAGGGCTGGGTGATGGCCGTCTGCGCGAGCGACGCCTCACTGCCGGTGGAGGTCAGCGGCTGCGTGGCGCTGGCCACGTCGACCGATCTGGAGCACTGGACGGTCCACCCGCCGCTCGTCTCACCCGGGGACGTCGACGAGTTGGAGTGCCCGGTCCTGGAACGCCTCGACGACGGCAGCTGGCTGTTGATCGGCTCCATCGGCGCCACCCGCGGTTTCGAGGCGTGGACCGCCCCGCGCCTGCGCGGCCCCTGGACCCGCCGCGGCCCCCTCGGCCCGACCGGCTCGTACGCTCCCCGTGTCGTCGCGGCGCCCGACGGTTCCCGCGTAGTCGTGCACACCACGCCCCGTCAGGTGGGCCTCACCGACACCGGGGAGCGCTGCCGCGGCATGCTGGCCCAGCCCAAGTCCCTTGTCGTACGGGAGGATTCGGCGCCCCGCCTGGAATGGTGGACCGGCCTGAACGCCTGGCTCGGCGAGGAGACCGATCGGCCCGCCCTCCACGCGGTCGGCGACATCGGCATCACCGGGCCCGTCGAGATCACTCTCCGCACCGACACCCCGGAGGACGGGGGCTCGGCCCTCTCCGTCGGCTGCGACGGCAAGAACCTCTGGATCACCGGCCCCCGCGGCATCCGGCTCGGCGAGACGGTCCTGACCGAACCCGCCGCCACCCTCCGCATACTCACCATCGGCGAATACGTCGAGGTGTACGCCGACAACGTCTTCGCCCTCACGGCCCTGTGCTACTCCGGGCACTCCACCCCGTGGACAGCCGTATCCGACGAACACAGCCGTACGATCCCCATCCGCCCGATCCGGCTGCCCGACCCCCACCGTGACGACGCCTCGGCCATCTGGCCCGGGCCTTGAGTGACCCGGGTCGACTGCCTGGGCGTGGGCCGTTCACTCGGTGGCGGCCCGGGCGCGTGCGGCCTCGCGGACCGCGGCCACGTTCTTCTTGCCCTTCCGCGAGCCGTTCAGCTTGGCCCTGATGTGGTCCCGGACGGTGACCGGTTCGTAGGCGAGACCGTGGTCCGCGTCGAGAAGGGCGGGCAGCGTCTCGATGACCGCGTCCGGGTTCCCGTCGTGGAAGAAGGCCGCCGAGCGGCGCCGCAGGATCGTCCCGTCGACGACGGGGGGCTTGACGCGGTGCAGCGTCGACATCCACCGGTCGTTGGTCAGGAGGGCCGTGAGATCGCCTAGGTTGACGAGCAGAGCGCCGTCCGCGGGCGTCACGTCGTGCCAGGTGCCGTGGCGGTCGAGCACCTGGAGCCCGGGGACCTGGTCGGCCCACAGCACGGTGACGATCCCGTAGTCGGTGTGCTCGCCCATGCCCATCAACTCGCTGTCCAGATCCACGGTGCCTTCGGGCAGGGCGTAGTTGTTCATCCGGAGCACGTCGATGGAGTGTCCGGTGAGCGCCTCGAAGAAGTCCGGTGCCAGACCGAGGGCGTCCGCGAAGATCCGCGTCAGTGTGCGTGCCACCCGCGAGGCGTGACCGAAGTAGGCCTCCACCCGCGGCGTGAACGCCTCGATGTCCGGCCACACGTTGATCCCGAAGTCGTCCTCGGAAAGGCCGAGTTCGGGCGGGAAGGAACGCGCCTCGACACCGACGTTGAAAGCCTCGAAGAAGTCGTTCATCCGTGAGGCCGACTCCAGGCCCAGGCTCAGGCTGAGTGACTCGCTCCGCGGCGGGCTGTACCCGCGGTTCGCGCCGTCGACGCGGTACGTCTTCTTTGCCTCCAGGGGCAGCGCGAAGAACGCGTCCATCGCCCCCTTCAGACCGTCGAGCGCGCTCCGGGGAATGCCGTGCCCGAGGACCTGGATGAACCCCACGTCGGCACACGCGGCATCGATCAGCCGTGCCACTTGCCGCCGCTTCTCGTCCGTACCGTCTCCGACGTAGGGGGAGATGTCGACGGCCGGAACGGTGAACATGGGCGTGGCGGCGGCATTGTGAGACTTCACTGTCCTGCGTCCTTTCAGACTGCGGTCATGGGGCGAAGGGGCGCTGGCCGGCCCGTGTTCCCGGTCCAGTTTCGGGGCGCAGCAGGTCCCATGGCATCTGCTTCCTACGGGAACCACCGTTGAGAGGGACCTCAGCGGGAGGTCAGCGGGGTTTCCGACTCGACGCGGGTGAGTTTTTCGGGGTTGCGGACGTAGTAGAGGCCGGTGACGCGGGCGTTGTCCACCGTGAAGGCAAGCACGCCGTCGATCACGCCGCCCAGGCGCAGGATGAGGCCGGGGTTGCCGTTGACCGTCGTGGGCTCGCTGCTGAAGGTGCCGCCTGCCTTGTCGATGCTGCCGGCCATGTAGCGGAGCACCTTGTCGGCGCCGACGACCGGTCGCAGGGCCGCCAGCCTGAGGCCGCCGCCGTCGCTGACGAAGACGACGTCCGGGGCGAGTACGTCGAGCAGCCCCTGCAGATCCCCGGTTTCCAGCGCGCGCCGGAACGAGTTCGACGCCGCCCGGGCCTCTTCCGGGGAAGCCGGTCTGCGCGGTCGGCGGGCATCGACGTACTGGCGTGCGCGGTAGGCGATCTGGCGTGCGGCGGCGGGGCTCTTGCCGATCGCGGCCGCGATGTCGTCGTAGCCGAAGTCGAAGACCTCGCGCAGTACGAAGACGGCGCGTTCGGTCGGTGAGAGGGTCTCGAAGATGTACATGAGGGCCAGCGACAGGTTCTCGGAGAGTTCGACGTCCTCGGCCACGTCGGGCGTGGTGAGCAGGGGTTCGGGCAGCCAGGGGCCCACATAGGCCTCCTTGCGCCGTTTGAGGGTGCGCAGCCGGTTGAGTGCCTGCCGGGTCGTGATCCGCACGAGGTAGGCGCGCGGGTCCCGCACCTGCGCCGGGTCGGCCTTGACCCATCGCAGCCAGGTCTCCTGGAGGACGTCCTCGGCGTCCGCGGCCGAACCGAGCATCTCGTAGGCGATGGTGAACAGCAGGTTGCGGTGGGCGACGAAGGCCTCCGTCGCGGGGTCGGTGACGTGGTCGTTCATGGCGTGCGCTTCGCTCTCTCGCGGTCGGCCCCACCTCCCGGAGGCAGGCCGTGCATGTGTACCCGGTCCAACGTCGGCTTATCGCCGGCGGCCTCCCCCACTGATCGGCCGGACCGGTCGGTCCGGCCGAAGGAAGGAGGGCCTGACGGCTAGGCCGCGCGTCCGGTCCCGGACCGTGTCGTGCGGTGTTCCGGCCGAGGAGTCTCCGGGCGGTCCGTGTCGTCGCGCTGGGCTGTGCGGGGGCCGGCTTTGCGTGCCCCGGACACCAACTTGTTGAGGGTGAACTTGCAGGCGATCTCCTTGACGCCGGCACCGGTCCGCCCGCCGATGTGGAGCGCGTTCACCGTGTCGTTCGGGTAGGAGAACTGGGTGACGCCCTCGTCCCGGCCGAGGCTCAGGCACTGCCCGGCGAACCACATCCGGACGGGAGCGGGTGTCTTCCCCGCGATCCGGCGCAGAATCGTGGCGGCGGCCGCCGGGCCCAGCTGCACGGCCGCCTGGCAGCTCATCCGGAACGGATGGTCCGGCATCACCCCCGCGTCCCCGGCGGCGACGATGCGCTCGTCGTCAACACAGGTCAGCGTCGCGTCGGTCACCAGACGCCCGGCGGCGTCGGTGCGCAGCCCGCTGCGGGCAGCCAGGTCCGGGACACGGAATCCCGCGGTCCAGATCGTCACCGCGCTGGGCAGTTCACGGCCGTCGCCGAGCTGTACGGCGTCGTGTGTCACTTCCGTCACCTGCGCGCCGGGACCTTCGAGGACGGTCACACCCAGCTTGGCGAGCCGACGGGCGACCGGGCGGCGGACCCGGGCATGCAGGGAGGGGCCGAGCACGTCGCCGCAGACCAGGGTGACCTTGCGACCCGCTTCCGCCAGCTCGGCGGCGGTCTCCAGACCGGTCGGGCCCGCCCCGACCACGGTCACCGGACGCGTCGCGGGCGCCGCGTCAAGCGCCGACCGCAGCCGCTCCGCGCCTTCGAAGTCCGACACCCAATAGGCGAACTCCGCCGCTCCGGGCACGCCGGGATCGGCGGCGCCGCTGCCCACCGCGTAGACGAGGTAGTCGTACGAGACCGCGCCGCCGCCCGCCAGGGACACCCAGCGCTCGGCGGCGTCGATCCGGGTCACGGTGTCGACCACCAGCCGGACCTTCCCGCCCAGAACCTCACCGAAGCTCTCGACCGCGTCGTCCGAGCCGGTCACGAGCTGATGCAGACGGATCCGCTCGACGAATTCAGGACGTGGGTTGACCAGGGTCACCGACACGCCATCGCGTCGAGCCAGGCGATTGGCCGCCGTCACTCCCCCGTACCCGCCGCCGACCACGACCACCTGAACATTCCCGTTCATCATGTCTCCCTGTGTCTCCCACGCGTGATGGACTCGGCATGGAGACACCGGCCGCGCGTCCCGTGTCACAGCCGACGGATGAGACGTAGCGCACATCGGACGCGGCGGAGACGGCGCAGCGACAGAGATCCCTCGACGGGGCCTGACCTGTTGGCGTACTCGCCCGGCCGGACCGGAGACCAGCAGACGAGCAGACGAGCAGACCATGGGGAGCGATGGCACAGGTTCACCAGGGTGGTCATCTGCCGGTCGACGAAGGCGGGCTTGTGCTCCGCACCGGCTGCCGCCGCCCACCTCGGCACGAGTCGGCACGAGCTTGTTGGGCGGCGATCCGGGCCGCAGTGCGAGGTGCCCACGGGCGGCCCCCGGACCGGCCTTGAACGGTCCCACACCGGC
The DNA here is from genome assembly GCF_044456225.1 of Streptomyces sp. NPDC050988. Classification (NCBI taxonomy): domain Bacteria; kingdom Bacillati; phylum Actinomycetota; class Actinomycetes; order Kitasatosporales; family Streptomycetaceae; genus Streptomyces; species Streptomyces sp. NPDC050988. The sequence goes on from NZ_JBITFQ010000002.1 coordinate 299,793, forward strand.
GCTGCGACACTCTTCCGTCTCGCGCGGATCACATGATCTACTCCACCAAGGCCATCGAGTACTGGGCCTGAACCTTTCACTGGAAGCGACTGACACGACGGAGTTGTCATGCCGACCGGCCCACAACGGTTCTCACAGATCGTCACCGACAAGGCGCATCCCGCGCGGGTCTACGACTGGCTGCTGGGTGGCAAGGACAACTATCCGGTCGACGAGGCCGTGGGTGAACAACTCCCGCCCGAGGCCAGGGACGCGGCGCGGCAGAACCGCCAGTTCATGCACCGGGCGGCCGCCTGGCTCGCCACGCAGGGCATCGACCAGTTCCTGGACATCGGGACGGGAATCCCCACCGAGCCCAACCTCCACCAGATCGTCCAGGGCATCGTGCCGACGGCGAAGGTCGTCTATGCCGACAACGACCCGATCGTCCTGCGTCATGCCGAGGCGTTGCTGGTCAGCCGGCCCGGAGGAGTCACCGACTACATCGAGGCCGATGTCCGGCAGCCGCAGGGGATCGTCGAGCACGCCCAGCGCATCCTGGACTTCAGCCGCCCCATCGCGCTGTCGCTGATCGCGCTGATGCACTTCGTCCCCGACGAGCAGGACGCGCACGCCATCGTCCGCGATCTGGTCACCACACTGCCGCCCGGCAGCTATCTGGTGCTGTCGCACGCCGCCTCCGACCTCTATCCCGAACTCGCCGCACAGGTCACCGCCGAGTACGCCAAGGGCGGCATCCGGCTCGGCTTCCGTACCCGTGCCGAGGTGGAGCGCTTCTTCGACGGCCTCGACCTCGTTCCGCCCGGTCTGGTCACCGCGACGGAGTGGGCTCCCTCCGACAAGGAGCAGGAAATCGAGGGCAGCGGCATCTACGTGGGGGTGGCCCGCACTCCGTGACCTCGGGGTCTCCGGTGTGGGCCGGACCCGCGATCCGCGGTACCGCAGGAACGGCGCGGCAGGCCCTCGCCGGGGCGCCGGCGCGGCTTCGATGTGACCGGCACAGCCCCAGGCGCACCGACGGCACACTCCCCCCTGGTCAACGAGCAAGGACGGCTCGGGCAGGCCGGGCCGTACGACGTCGAAGGGACCCCCGTGCATCCTTTCCGTCCGTCCTCGCTGCGGCGCGCCGCGGTGGCCCTGGCTCTGACGCTCATGGCGTCCGGTTCGGCGGTCGGCGCCACCACCGCATCCGCCTCGGGCGACCGGTCCTCGACAGGGCCGGCCGAGCGCGCATGGTTCACGTCCTGGGCTCAGTCCCAGCAGGAACTCGCCCCGACTCCCCTGCGTGACCAGTCCGTTCGCATGATCACCCACCTCAGTCAGGGCGGCGGAGCACTGCGGGTCCGGATCCAGAACACCTTCGGCAGAACGCCGCTCACCGTCGACGCCGCCACCGTCGGCCGAAGCAGCGCGGACGGCCAGGGCGGACCGGCGATCGACGGTGCCGTCCGTGCCGTCACCTTCGACGGCCGACGCGACGTGGTCGTTCCGGCCGGGGGCGAGGTGTGGAGCGACGCCACGGAGCTGGAGACCCGCGCGCAGGACGACGTCGCGGTGTCCCTGTCCGTGTCCGGCACGGTCGCCCCGGGACGGCACACCAACGCCTTCCGCGCCAACTACCTCACCCCACCCGGTTCGGGCGACCACACCGCCGAGGCGAGCGGCTCCGCGTACACGCAGACAGTCGACTCCACGTACCTGGTCAGCGCCGTCGACGTGGACAACCCCGCCGTCAGGGGCACGATCGTCGCGTTCGGGAGTTCGGTGGTCGACGGGACCGGCAGCACCGACTGCGGGCCTGGTTGCACACCGGACGGACCCGATCTTCGCTGGACCGACCACCTCGCCCGCCGCGTCGCCGCCGAACTACCCCGCACCCGGCAACTCGCGGTCGCCAACGCGGGCATCGCCGGCACGACCAGTTCCGCCGACTGCCCGCGCACCCCCGCCGGGGTCCAGGGCCTCGACGCGGCAACCAGGCTGGACCGTGATGTGCTCGACCTGCACGGCGTGACCGGAGTGCTCTACTACTACGGCACGAACGACCTCGCCAACGGCTGCGACGCCACTCAGATCCTGCGCAGCTACCGAGAGGTGTTCCAGCGCCTGCACGCCGCCGGGATCAAGGTCTACGTCACGCCCGTCACGTCGCGGCCCGGGTACACCGACCAGAACAACCTCGACCGCCACACCGTCGGCACCCACGTCAAGAAGCGGAACTCCTGCGGCGGAACCTGCGACGGCGTGATGGACTTCGATCAGGTGCTCAAGGACCCGCTCAAGCCCAACGGCATCAACCCGGCCTACGACACCGGCGACGGAGTCCACGCCAACATCGCCGGCCAACGGGCACTCGCCGACTACTTCTCCCTGCCGATGCTCCTCTCGTCGACCGCACACCACTGACAGGGCAGGCGATGGCGGCCGTCCGCGCCCCGCCGGGTGCCGGGTCTTGAGTGGGGTCAGACTTGTGGCGTGACCGTGCCATCCGAGACCTCACCCCCGTCGGGACAGACCCTCTGCGGCCAGGACGCACGCGGGCCTCTGAGCGCCTTCCTGCGGACGGAGACCGGCAGTGCCTCGGTGCTGCTCGTCGGCGCCCTCGCCGCCCTCGTCTGGGCCAACATCGCCGCCGGTTCGTACGAGGCGCTGTGGGGAACCGAGTTGTCGGTCCGTGTCGGATCGAGCTCTGTGTCGCTGGAGCTGCGCGAGTGGCTGAACAGCGGGCTGATGACGTTGTTCTTCTTCGTCGTCGGCCTGGAGGCACGCCGCGAGTTCGACATGGGCGAGCTGCGCGAACGCCGACGGATCACCCTGCCGCTGCTCGCCGGGCTCAGCGGCATGCTCGTACCCGTCGCCATCTACCTGTCCGTCAACGCGGGCGAGGACTCCGTGCACGGCTGGGGTGCCGCCATGTCGACGGACACGGCCTTCGCGCTGGGCATGCTGGCAGTCTTCGGGAGCCGGCTGCCGGGCGGCCTTCGCGTCTTCATCCTCACGGTCGCCGTCGTCGACGACTTCCTGGCCCTGGCCGTCATCGCCTTCGCCTACAGCGGAGCCATCTCCCTGCCCGCACTGCTCACCGCGCTCGCGCTCTTCGCCGTCGTCCTGCTGGTGCGACGCACCCTCGGCATGCGAATCCCCGCCCTGTACGCGCTGCTGGGCACGGCGATCTGGGTGGCACTCCTGAAGTCCGGGGTGGACCCTGTGGTGACCGGCCTCGCCATGGGTCTGCTGACCTATGCCCGACCGGCGGAACGCCACGACCTGGAACAGGCCAGCAGGCTGTTCAGACGCTTCCGCGAACAGCCGACCCCCGAACTCGGACGCTCGGTACGACGTCAGATCGCCTCGACGCTCTCCCCCAACGACCGCCTCCAGCGGATGCTGCACCCCTGGACGAGCTATGTGATCGTGCCGCTGTTCGCCCTCGCCAACGCGGGCATCGCTCTCAACGCCGGCCAGTTGGCCGACGCCTTCACCTCACCGGTCACCCTCGGCATCCTGTTCGGCTACGTCCTCGGCAAGCCGCTCGGCATCATCGGCGCGACCTGGCTCACGACACGCCTCAGCGGAGGGCGCCTGCACCCACCGGTCGGCTGGGGCGCCATCACGGCCGGCGGCACCCTGGCCGGGGTGGGCTTCACCGTGTCCTTGCTGATCGCCACCCTCGCCTTCGACGGGGACGTGCTGGAGCAGGCGAAGATCGGCATCCTGGCCGCCGTCCTCTGCGCCTTCCTCCTCACCTGGCTGGTCACCGCGGTGATCGGCACCCTGCCACGGCCCTCCCGTGCCCGCGCCCTCCTCGGCACCGGCCGGACGATCGTCGACCTCAGCGATCCCGTCGACATGGACCGCGACCATGTGCGCGGGCCCGTGGACGCACCCGTGACCCTGCTGGAGTACGGGGACTTTGAATGCCCCTACTGCGGGTTGGCCGAGCCCGTCGTGCGCGAGCTGCTCGCCGACTTCGGGGACGTGCGCTACGTATGGCGGCATCTGCCGCTCACCGACGTGCACCCGGGCGCCCAGCTCGCCGCGGAGGCCGCCGAAGCCGCGGCCCGCCAGAACAGCTACTGGGAGATGCACGAGCAGATGATGCGTCATCAAGGAGAACTGCGGCCGGAGGATCTGCTCCGCTACGCCGAGGAGATCGGCCTCGACATCCACCGCTTCAGCGCGGACCTGAGAGCCGGTACGGGCGCCGCGCGTGTCGCCGCGGACGTGGAGTCCGCCGACCTCAGCGGGGTGTCCGGTACCCCGACGTTCTTCGTCAACGGTCGTCGCCACCACGGCGCCTATGACATCGCCACCCTGTCGGCGGCCGTACGCGCCGCACGGGCACGAGCGGCTCTCACGGGAGCGGGTCAGGAGAGCTGACGTCCGGTTCCGGGGCGGCCGCCCACGCCAGGAACCTCATGCCGCCGCGGGCTCCCACACGAACCCGTCCGGGTCGGTGAAGGCCTCTTCGCCGCCGCCGATGGCCAGACGGTGGGATCCGCTGCCCTCCGGCGTGACTCCGGCCACCTTGGCCAGTCCGCGACGTCCGTACAGCGACAGCTTGACGGCACTCGCCGAACCGTCGAACTCGACGTACTTGCTCCCGAAGCTCTTCGCGACAGTGAGGCCCCGGTCGACGTAGAACCGCTTGGTCACGGCCATGTCCGAGACGCCCAGCAGGACGACGATCTCATCGATGTGCCGGCTGTCCGGGCCGGTGTCCTTCTTCGACGAGGTCGCGAGCTGCCAGATCGTCCCGTCCGGGGCCTGTACGACGCCGCCGTACCCCCACAACGACTTCTTGGCGGGCTTCAGCTCGGTGGCACCGGCGGCCAGGGCGGCGCCGAAGAGACCGTTGACGATCGACGGCTGGGAGACCACGAGCGACACCGTGAACCCGCGGAAGCCGGCCGTCGGCTCCTCCGAGGCCCGCAGCCGTACTTGTTTGCCCAGGCCGAAGGCATCCGTGTAGAAACGCTCGGCGGCCGCGACGTCGGCCACCTCGATGGTGAGGAATTCGATTGAGGTCATGTCATTCACGCTAGCTGCGGGTCCGTGACCGGCGCTTCTCGAATCCTGACCGGTGTCGCCACCTCCGGTGCCACGCATGGGGCAGCACGGAGAGCACACGGGCGCTGCCCGACCCGGCCGCCGGTGTCCCGACCAGCGCCATTTCGCGGGTTCTGGCCGGGCCACCAACGGGTTGGCGGTCCTTCCGGGCGTGATCGAGGTGCGTGGTGATCAGAATGGTGTCCGTTCACCTGCGGTGTCGCCCGGATGCCCCGCGGGCCTTGCCGCGCGAGCACGGTGTCGGATTCCACTCAGCCCGGGTAAGGGGTGGCCTCGCGTGCCGACGTGAGCGCACCCGCCCACCAGGCCAGCTGGTCCAGCAGCGCTTTGGCGTATCCGGGAGTCTCGGGGTCGAGCGGACGGCCGTCCTGCCATGCCGTGAAGTAGTTGGGGAAGGCGAGACCGTCGCGGATCGTCACCGCATGCAGTTCCGTCAGGACGTTCTCCAGGTGCAGGACGGCGTGGCGGCCGCCCGCCGCGCCCCCGTAGCTGACGAAGGCGACAGGCTTGGCCGTCCACTGGGTGAAGTGCCAGTCGATGGCCGCTTTCAAGGAGGCGGGGTAGCTGTGGTTGTACTCGGGTGTGACCATGACGAACGCGTCCGCGCTCTCCAGTGCGGTGGTCAGGTGCCGCATCCCGGACGGGCGGGGGTAGTCGTCGCCGGCGTACTTCGGTGACGCCGCGGGCAGGGACAGCGGGATCTCGACGTCGGCCAGATCGACGACATCGACGTCGAAGCCGCCGTGCGACTCGGCCTGTTCAGCCAACCAGGACGCCACCACCGGACCGAACCGCCCTTCGCGGACGCTCGCGACGATGACCACCAGCTTGTGTGTGTTGTTCTCCATGCCCACCACCATCGGGGCGGTTCTCGGCCACAGCCAGGCCGGGCTCAGGCTGGCCCCCGCAGGGCCACCCTGAGCCCGGCACGACCGGTCCGGCCCGCCCTATCCTCAGGACATGGGTACGCCGTTGGGAGACTTCATCCGGAGCAAGCGCGACAGTGTCCAGCCGGAGACACTCGGCCTCCCGGACCGAGGCCGCCGCCGCTCACCGGGGCTACGCCGCACGGATCTCGCGGCGCGCGCCGGCATCAGCGTCGAATACCTGACCCGCATCGAGCAGGGCCGTGACCGCAATCCCTCGGTGGCGGTGGTGAACGCCCTCGCCGACGCCCTCAGCCTCTCCCCCACCGAACGCACCCACCTGCGTTACCTCACGAAGATCACAGGCGGAGAATGCACCGCCCACACCCGGCCCGCACCCCCGCCCCGGCAGGTGCGGGACGCCGTTCAGCAGACACTCCGCCTCCTCGAACCAGGCATCGCCGTGGTGACCAACCGGCTGGGTGACATCCTCGCCCACACCTCCGCGTACCGGTCGGTGACGAACGGCAGCGGACTGCTCGACACCGAAGCCCCGAACCTCACCCGCTACGTCTTCGCCGACCCCCGCGCCCGCACCTTCTTCACCGACTGGGACGACGTCGCCGACGAGCAGGCGTTCGACCTGTGGCTCGCCCCGTCCGCCGAGAACTCCGAGTGGTTCACCGCGGAACTCGCACCCCTTGCCGGCCCCGAACTGACCCGGCGCCTGAACCGGCACGTCGTTCCGCAACGCGGAGTCCTCCGGCTCAGCCATCCAGCCGGATGCGAACTCCGTTTGCTGCGGGAGACACTCGAACTCCCCGCTGACGCACAACAGTTGACCGTCCTCCTCCCCTCGGACGACGAGACCGCCGAGGCCGTCGAACAACTCCGCCGCAGTCGCCGGAACAGCACACTGCGGGCCATCTCCTGACGTGTGCCGGGCGAGGTGCTCGACAGGCCGACAGATCGCGAGACTGGCCCCGACGTTGTTCAGCGGCCCCACCATGTCGGCTTCAGCCGGCCCCGATTCGTGAAGATCGCCGCCTGCAGACGAATCGTTGGGAATCAGTCACGGTGGATGACATTCAGTCGAGCCAGCGGGCCTTGTCCCCGATACGGACATGGCCGGGTTTCTCGACCGCTGCGTACACGCCGAGGGTGTTGCCGAGCTCGCGGGCGACCCAGCGCAGCACGGCGCGGTCATGCGGGACGGTAGGAGTCTCCTTGGTGATCATCACGCAGCGGTCGCACCCCCCGGTGAAGCGCAACCGCAGCGTGCCGATGGCCATCCGGCGGCCGGTCCAATCGTGCTCGGGGTACCCGGTCGCGTGGTCGCCGGGCACGTCGTCGAGCACCAGGTTGGGCCGGAACCGGCTGGCGTCTATCGCACTGTCCGGCAGCGTCGAGCGGAGGCTGCGCAGCGCCGTCGTCGTCAGTACATGGAGCGCGGCATCAGGCCGGTCCGGCTGGTGCTCGACCAGCGTGATCTCGGCCTGTACAGCCGCGCTGAGCCGACTGGCGGCGTCAGGCGCATCGGAGCGGAACCGTCGGCCGTCCGGCAGGATCAGTTCGGCCACGCCCGGCCCGAGGGTGACTGCCCGCAATCGCATGAGCGCCGGAACGGCACCGGCCCAGGTGACCTCTTCCCGCTCGTCGTGGATGGCGATGCCCCGGTCACCCTCGATTCCGAGCACTCTGACCGTGGCCGCGGTCAGTCGCTCACCACCCACCGACTTCACCGGATACCGCCACAGTTGTTCGACCCGCATCCATCGCCCCCTTCATCCCAGCGGTCCGGCGACCGTGGTCGACGGCTGCCCAGGCGAGCACAGCGACGATCACCGTACTGAAGGTCATGCCGTCGTTCCACCGCCGCCTGGCTGTGACGTCTGCCGGCGGCCCCGTCGTGGCCTCTCTTGCGGCGGCAGCACCTGTGAAGGCAGCGGTGGGGACCGGTTCCAGTTGAACCCGCCGCCGAGCAACGCGCCGCGGCCGGGTGGGGCCAAGTCAAGTCGTCCGCGCACGAGGTGTCTCCCAGCTGCCGACCTCCTGGGAAGCAGAGGCAGTCTCCAGGGACCGCCGCCAGGGTCCTTCTACCGCTCACAAGACCCTGAGCAACTTCTCGAAGGCCGCGTCGACGGCCTCCCCGGCATCCGACCTGCCGCCCAGTCGGATCTCCGCCCAGTGGACATAGGCGATGGAGGCCGCCTGGGCTGTGGCTACGGACGCAGGGCGCGGGGGCTTCGTTTCAGCGGGTGCCCAGCAGGCCGGCGAGCAGTTGGAGTCGTTCGGCGTCGGGGCTGCCGTCTTCGGCGGTGTAGACGATCAGCATCGGACCGGGATCACCAGGCAGCGGGTACGCGTCCCAGTCCAGGTTCAGTTCTCCGACCAGCGGGTGGTTGACGCGCATCCGGCCGCGGGTCGTCTCCTCCACATCGTGGCGGGCCCAGAGTGTGGCGAACTCGCCGCTGTGGACTGCGAGTTCACCTACCAGTTCCGCGGCGCGCGGATGGCCCGGACGGGCGGCGACCTGCGCGCGGAGCATCGCGCTCAGTTCGGCGACGGTGACTGCCCGCTCCGGGCAGGTCTGGTCTGCCTCCGGGTGCAGCAGCAGTGCCAGCAGGTTGCGTTGCGCCCGCGGCCGTTGGGTGAACTCGCCCAGCAGGGCTCCGGCCAGCGGGCTCCAGGCCAGCACGTCCAGGAAGCGGCCGACGACCAACGCGGGCGCGGGCATGGTGTGCAGCAGCCGCAGCGTGGTGGGCGGCACCTCCTCCGGCGCATGCTCGCGCGGGCGACGGGCGGGCGTGCGCGCGGCGGCGGCGAGGCCGTGCAGGTGCCGGGTCTCCTCGGCGGTGAAGTTCAGGGCGCGCGCCAGGGCGTCCAGGACCTGCTCGGAGGGGTGTACGTCGCGTCCCTGCTCCATGCGCTGGTAGTAGTCCGAGCTGACCCCGGCCAGCAGAGCCAACTCCTCCCGCCGCAGCCCGGCGACGCGCCGCCTCGGGCCCGGTTCCAGGCCAACGTCCTGTGGACGTAGGCGAGTTCGGCGGGTCCGCAGGAACTCGGCGAGTTCGCGCCGGGGATCGTCGGTCACGTCGAGGGCGTCGTCGGTCACGGGGTCAGTATGGCGCGGGCGAGGCCGGGGAGGGTGGGTCTGCCAGTCCCAGGAAAAGGCGAACGACCATGATGCGGGCAGCCGGAGAAAGGATCGGACTCACACCAGCCGACCACGGAAGGACCACCATCATGAAGGCCGCCCAGATCACGAGTTACGGTGCAGCGGATGTCCTGCGGGTCAACAAGGTCGCCCGCCCCGCTCCCGGTACCGGCGAGGTCCTGGTGTCGGTCGAGGCGTCCAGCGTGAACGGGCACGATGTGATCGTCCGCGCCGGGGAGTTGAAGATGGTCTCCGGGCGCCGCTTCCCGCTAGGGGCGGGGCTGGACTTCGCGGGCGTCGTCGTAGAGACCGGCGCGGATGTCGAGGGCTACCGGGCCGGGGACCGGGTGTGGGGCATGGTACATCCCCGTAAGCGGCACGCAACCGCTGGAGCGGCCGAGTACGTCGTGGTCCCGGCCGGCCGCATCTCGCTCGCCCCCGCCGGGGTCTCGTCGGTCGAGGCGGCCTCCCTGGTCGTCACGGGCGCGACGGCGCTGCTCGCGCTGCGGGACTCCGTGCACGCGGTGAAGGGGGAACGGGTCCTCGTCCGGGGTGCGGCGGGCGGGGTCGGCACGGCCGTCGTCCAACTGGCCCACGCGCTGGGCTGCCACGTGACGGCACTCGCCCGCGACCGCCACGCTCCGGTCCTCACCGGCCTCGGCGCCGACGAGGTCCTCGACCACGGCTCGACGACCTCGGACGGGATCGGCCCCTTCGACGTCATCGTCGACACGGTCGGTACGGAACTGAACTGCTACCGGAGCCGGTTGGCGACCGGCGGCCGGATGGTCACCGTAGGACTCTCCGCGTCGGCCCTGGCCGCGATCGCCGCGTCGAGTGTGTACGGTTCCCGCCGCATCCGCACCTTCAGCGCCAACCCCGACACCGCCGTGCTGCGCGACCTGGCCGACAACGTCACGTCAGGTGCGCTGCGTCCGGTGATCGACAGCGTGTACTCGCTCACGGACATCGCCGCGGCACACGAGGCATTCGAGCGCGGTGGCGTCGTGGGCAAGCACGTGGTCGCGGTGTCCGCCTAGCTCCGTCGCTCTCGTGGAGAACGGCGCGCACCCGTCCGGGGACTTGGCCACTCGTCGGCGGAGGTGATGGGCGGGCGGCGCGCCATGAGCACCGGTTGGCGCAGTCATCGCAACTCGCGGCGGCTCAGGCCGCGCGCTTTGGGAGTTCGGCGAGGTAGTCGCCGATCGCGTCCCGGTTGCGGGTCAGGACGTCGACCCACTCGGTCAGCCTGTCACGCTCGCGTTCGGGCGCCGCCATGGCCGCAGCGTCGGGCGCGCCGGATCCGTCGATACGCCCCATCCACCCCCCGCCAATCCGTCGCAGCCGCCGGCGCCGCACAGCCCCACATCACCGGGACGGAGCGCCGGCTGCTCGCCTCACCCGCCTGCGCAGGAGGGTGAGGCACGTCGTCCCGAGCGTCCGCATGCGCCGACGGAAGCGAACTCAACCGCGCACACCGGCGTTTGGACCATTGACAGCAATCCGGTCGACATGGCAGGTTCTCGGTCTGTCCAGCCGAGACAACGTTGTCAAGGAGGTCTGCCCGATGCGGCTGTCCGTCAGACGGATCACGGCCCGCGCAATCGCCGCGGGCGTCGGCTTGCTCATTCCAGGCCTGCTGTTCGGAGGTGTGCTTCCGCCCGTCGCTGCCGCCGCAGAACCGGTCTCCGACCCCGCCGCACTGGTGAACCCCTTCATCGGCACCCAGAACTTCGGGAACACCTTCCCGGGGGCCGCAGCCCCGTTCGGCATGGTCCAGGTCAGCCCCGACACCGGCGGGCAGGGCGGGTACGACTACCAGCAGGACAAGATCCACGGGTTCAGCCAGACCCACCTCTCCGGCGTCGGCTGCGGTGTCTCCGGAGAGCTGCCGATCATGCCGACCACCGGCGCGGTCGACAGCGTCAACCCGGACACGTACCGCTCCAAGTACTCGCACGACGACGAGGAAGCCACCCCCGGCTACTACCGGGTGGGACTGTCGACGTACGACATCGAGGCCGAGCTGACCGCCACGAAGCGCACCGGCTGGCAGCGGTACACCTTCCCGGCCACCGGCGCGGCGAACGTGCTGTTCAACACCGGCAAGGCCAACCAGAACGTGTTCGACTCCGAGGTGCACGTGGTCGGGGACCGCACGGTGGAGGGACGGGTGCGTGCCGGTGGGTTCTGTGCCGGGAAGGACAAGCACACCGTCTACTTCACCGCCACCTTCGACCGGCCCTTCAAGGATCACGGCACCTGGCGCGGTTCAACACCCAAGCCGGGCACGCGAGATGCCGAAGGAGAGGGCGGCAACGGCGCCTGGGTGACCTTCGACGCGACCGAGGACCGGGACGCCGTCGTGAAGGTGGGCCTGTCGTACACCGGCATGGACGGTGCCCGGAAGAACCTCGCGGAAGAGACCGGCGACTCGTACGACTTCGACGCCACGCGCGCCGCGCTGCGCGCCACCTGGGAGAAACAGCTCTCCTCGATCAAGGTCGGCGGAGGGACTCCGGAACGGCAGAAGGTGTTCTACAGCGCCCTGTACCACGCGCAGTTGCACCCGAACCTGGCCGGAGACGTGGACGGCCGCTACACGGGGTTCGACGGCGCGGTGCACACCGCCTCCGACTTCACGCCGTATCAGAACCTGTCACTGTGGGACACCTACCGGCCGCAGAACCAGCTGCTGGAGATGGTGGAACCACGCGTCGCCCGGGACGTCGCGCTGTCGGTCCTCGCGATCGGCAAGGACGGCGGATGGCTGCCCAGATGGGCTCTCGCCAACAGCGAGACCAACATCATGACCGGCGACCCCGTGACGCCGTTCCTCGTCGAGGCATGGTCGAAGGGCATGCTGGCCGGGCACGAGGACGAGGCCTACGCGCTGCTGAAGAAGAACGCGACCAGCACCCCGCCCGCCGACTCCCCGTACAACGGCCGCTCCGCCGTGGACCAGTACAGCAAGCGCGGCTACGTCCCCTCCGGCCTGCAGCTGAAGAAGGACTGCGCGGACAAGGGCGGCGACAACGACTGCACCCACCCGGCTTCGGCGACCCTGGAGTACTCGGCCGCGGACGCGTCACTGGCCCTGATGGCCAAGGGGCTCGGGCACGGCTCCGACGCACGGATGTTCGCGGCCCGCGGCCAGTGGTACCGCAACCTGTGGGACTCCTCGATCGGCCAGTTCCGGCCCCGCACGACGGCGGGGACGTGGCTGACGCCGTACGACCCGGTCGAAGCGGGCCACCAGTTCCACGAGGGCGGCGCGTACCAGTACCAGTGGCTCGTGCCGCAGGACCCCGCCGGTCTCGTCGATCTGATGGGCGGCCGGAAAGCCACGGAGAAGCGGCTCGACTCCTTCTTCGCCTACGACAAGCTGATCACCGACCCGGCGGGCACGGCACGCGAGGACTGGATCTCCCAGCCGTACGACTACTACGGCAAGCCGACCTACAACCCGAACAACGAGCCTGACCTCCACGCGCCCTACATGTACCTGTGGGCGGGCGCTCCGGCGAAGACGGCGACCGTGGTGCGCGCCGCGATGACGCTGTTCACCAACGGGCCCGACGGCATGACCGGCAACGACGACCTGGGCACCATGTCGGCCTGGTACGTGTTCTCCTCACTCGGCCTCTACCCGACGATGAGTGGCGGCGACTTCATGGCGCTGTCCAGTCCGCAGTTCGACTCGGCGGCCATCACGATCGGCCGGTACGGGAAGCGGCAGGGCGGCACTCTGACGATCAAGGCGCCGGGGGCGAGCGACACCAACCGGTACGTACAGGATGTGTCGTTGGACGGCCGGGACGTGCGGCGCACCTGGCTGGACTGGGACAAGGTCTCGCACGGCGGCACCCTGGTCCACCGGCTCGGCACGAAGCCGTCCGGCTGGGGTACCGGTGCGGGCGCCCAGCCGCCGTCGGTCAACCAGGCGGACGCCGACGGCCGACGCCACCTGGACGCGTCCCTTCGGAGCTCCTCCGACGTCGTCCCGGCCGGTGACACGGCCCAGACCGCCCACCTGACCCTGGACGTCCTCGGCCAGGCCCCGGGTGAACTGCGGGCGTCGGTGACGGCCAAGGCGCCCACCGGCTGGCAGGTGACGACAACTCCGCGCTCGCCACTGCGGATCCGGTCCCAGCACCTGCCCGTGCAGAAGACTGTGTCGGTGAAGGTGACCGTGCCCCCCGGCACCGCCGCCGGTTCCTACCCGGTGCGCTTCACGGTCGAGGCGAAGGGAGCGAGCGAGGTCACCCGGGACGCCACTGTCGAGGTACGCCCCGCCGCGAAGTGTGCGACAGCCACGGACAAGCAGTGCGCGGTGGACCTGAGCGGGGACATGGCGCACGACGGGACGGCCACCACGGAGGCGTCCGGCCAGGGTGACTTCGACGGTGGCGGATGGAGTTACGACGCCGGCCTGCTCCCGGCCGCCGGCCCCGTCACCTGGGACGGCGTGACGTACGAGGCACCGGATCCGACGGGGACCGCGGCGAACTTCGTCGAGGCCCGCGGCCAGACGCTGCTGCTGCCGGCGCGCAGCCACGGCACCCTGCGCCTGGTGGCGGCATCGCACAACGGGCCGGTGACCACGGCGCTGACCGTCCGATACGCCGACGGCAGCAGCTCCGAGGTCCCGCTCAAGGTCGGCGACTGGGCCGGCCAGGCCCCCGACGGCACCACCGTCGTCCTCGACATGCCCCACCGGATCAAGGCCGGCCAAGGCGTCGACGGTCCGCCGGTACGACTGTTCGGCAGTTCCGTCGAGCTGGACGATGCCAAGGAGATGCGCTCGTTGACACTCCCGGACGATCCGCGGATCGAGGTGTACGCGATCACGCTGTCGTAGGCGGCCAGCGCAGGCAGCCGTCGCAAGCCCCCATCAACCCCCCATCCGCCTCCGCTCCAGCCTGTCGGCCGGAGCGGAGGTGGGGGGCTTTTCCTGTGTCGGTGCGGTTCCTGTGTCGGGGCGGTTGAGTCTCTGGCCGGGCCCTCAGCCTGCGACCAGGGGACCCTGGGGTAACTCCTCCAGGGAAACGGTGCGATCGAAGACGCTTCCCGGCTCCACGGTTCCGTCCAGGACTGCGGGCAGCAACTCGTCGACGTAGGCGTGCACAGCCGATACCAGCGTCGAACCACACGCTAGGACGGTCGTCGTTGCACGGCATCGGCGATAGCCGCTGTCACGAACTTGTTGACGGCCGCCAAGTCCGGTGGGCCGGGGTCGCGGTCTGCGAACAGGAGATGCCCGCCACCGACCAGCGAGAGGGTGAGTGAGTCGATGTCGGCGTCGGCCGCGATGCGGCCCAGTTCACGCTCGTCGGCCAGATAGACGGAGATCGCGGTCGCGGCTTCGGCGAGGATCGCGATACCGCCTCCGGGCCTGGCTTGTCGCAGCCGTGCGCGCAGCTCATCCCGGAAGGTGATGAGCGGGATGATTGCCACCGGAATCGGCCCGAACAGGGTGGCCAGTGCGCTGGTGAGGTTGTCGGCCACCGCGCCGCTGCCGGCGGACTCGCGCAGCGCACTCGCCTGCGTCTCGATCTGCGCGGCCCGGTCGAGCACGAGGTCGGCGAGGAAGGCGTCGAAGTCGGAGAAGTGCCGGTGCAGGACACCTTTGGCGCAGCCCGCCTCGTCGGTGACGGCCCGGCTGGTCAACCCGTTCGGCCCGTCCCGCAGAAGCACGCGTTCTGCAGCGTCGAACAGCTGCTGCCGCGCGTCGCGAAGATGCACCCCAGTCGGCATTCACAGATCCTCTCGTACTTCATCCCGCCGGCAACCGTTGCCCAGTGGGCATGCGCCCACTAAGGTGGGCGCATGCCCACTTTACCGCGAGAGCAACCAGAATCATCCCCGGCGGAGCCGCATGAGGCCCGGCGGATGGCCGAGTCGTTCGGCGTGGACGCGCAACGCTACGATCAGGCCCGGCCCGGCTACCCCGATACGTTGGTGACTCGGATCGTCACTGGAAGCCCCGGCTCCGACGTCCTCGACGTCGGCTGCGGCACCGGCATCGCGGCCCGCCAGTTCCAGGCCGCCGGCTGCACCGTGCTCGGCATCGAGCCGGATGCGCGGATGGCCGACTTCGCGCGAGCCCGTGGCCTACAGGTCGAGGTGGCGACCTTCGAAGCCTGGCAGCCGGTCGGCCGGACATTCGACGCGGTCATCGCCGCCCAGTCGTGGCACTGGGTGGAACCGGTCGCCGGCGCCGTGAAGGCGGCACGTGTGCTGCGCCCAGGGGGACGGCTGGCGATCTTCGGACACGCGTACGAGCCGCCAACCGAGGTGGCCGAACCCTTCGCCGCCGCCTACCGGCGGGCGGCGCCCGACTCCCCGCTCAGCGGCCAACCGGCCCGGCGTCCGCTCGACTTCTACCGGGCGGCATACGCGAAGTCCGCCGACAAGATCCGCGAGACCGGACAGTTCAACGATCCCGAACAGTGGCGATTTGACTGGGAACAGTCCTACACACGCGACCAATGGCTGGAGCTGCTACCCACCACCGGCGGCCTCACCCAACTCCGTCCCGATCAGCTGGCCCAGATACTGGACGCGGTCGGGAGCGCCATCGACTCCCTGGGCGGACGCTTCACGATGGACTACACCACCCTGGCCGTGACCGCCGTACGCGCCGACGCCTCGGGGCTGGGTGCTTCATCACTGGGCGCGACGCGAAGCCGTTGATCCCGCCGTCGAGGGTGCGAGCGCAGGGCGGCGGAACGCAGAACTCGCCTGATGAGACGCTGATCTCCTGGGCCGTCATCACCCACACGACCGGGCGCCTGACCCGAGAAGGCGCCACGCCCAGCCGGCCGAGGAAACCGGCGCCGGCCGATGCTTGAGTAGCGGTTACTCATGCCATGCCACGGCGGCACAAGCCACTCTCTGAGCGCCGGCGCGATCCACGCCCCACCGGGTCGACCACGAGAAGGGACACGGTGGGAAGGCGGGCGCGCGGTACATGTGCACGCTCAGCGGAGCAGTGCGCAGTCGGCTTTGATCAGGAGGCAGGTATGAGAGGTAAGTTACGATGTCGCGGCGCCATGGCCGCGGTGGTCGCGGCACTCAGTGCCGGTGGGATGGTTCTGTCGACCGCGTCCGCATCCGCGGCCGCGTCAGCGTCCGTGCTGCTCAGGGTGGAGGTCGGGGCGGCTGTCTTCAACGGCCGCAACCTGGCTTCCGGTACGGTCGGAGTCCCTGACCTCTGGTCCGGGGATGTACTCCTCGCCACCTGCTGGAACACCGGCGAGAACCTCGGCGGAGGAAACCGCTGGTACCTCACCGTCTACGAGCGCTACAACCACCTCAACGGACTCGAGCTGACCGTGACGGGGTGGACGTACGCGCCGTTCGTGGACAACAGCGCCGCGTCCAATGGCGGCATCACGCACTGCTGACCGGATGAGCATTGTTCCCATTCCGGCTTGAAGTCGCTGGTCAGCGATCCAGTGCACCTTCGCTGCGCGCTGGGGGCGTGGTAGATCCCGTGGCGCGCACCGAAGGTGCTGCTGTCTGCTCTACTGCGGGCCGATGCTGGTCGGGATTGGACAGAGTTGCCTAATAGGCAAATAAAATCGCCTCGCGGGTTGACCATGGGTGCCGCTCAGTCGATCCTGGGTGCATCCGGAGGAACCCGCGGCTCGCAGGAGGAAGAGCAAAATGGCGACGTTCGTACTGATTCATGGTTCCTGGGGCGGAGGCTGGGTCTGGGACCGCATGCGGCCCGTCCTGGAAGAGGCCGGCCACCGTGTCCTGACTCCCACGCTCACCGGCTTCGCCGAGAAACACGATCTGTCCCGGCCGGAGGTGGGGCTCTCCACCAATGTCCAGGAGATCGCCGACCTGCTCACCACCGAGGAGGTCGGCGACGCGATCCTCGTCGGCCACAGCTACGGCGGCATGGTCATCACCGGAGTGGCGACCCTTGTCCCCGATCGCGTCAGCCAGGTCGTGTACGTGGACGCCTTCGCCCCCACCACCGGCGAGTCGGCCTTCACGGTGCTGCCTTGGCTGGACGACGCCTTCGTGGCCCCCGAGGGAGGCCCGGACTGGGAGGTCGCCCCGCTGGATCCACGCGCTCTCGGCGCGGACGAGGACGGCGCCACCTGGATGGAGGGCCGCCTGACCCCCATGCCGCGCCTCACCCATGCCGAACCGCTGGGGCCCGGCAGCGAGGACATCCTCGAAGGCAAGCAGGTGACCTACATCCACTGCGCGGCCCAGGAGTTCTTCAACGACACCGCTGCCGCCGTGGCCAAGCGCGGGTTCCGCCTTGTCACGCTCACTGAAGTGACTCATGTCGAGGTGCTGGTGCAACCACAGGTCCTGGCCCGCGAACTGCTCCTGCTCCTCTAACCTGCTCCTCTGACCGGTTGCTTCCCTGACCGATTGCTTCCCCGACCGGTCGGCGAAGGGTCAGCGCCGGGATTTCGGTGACGGAACCGGGTGATGCATCGGCATCGTCGCGGCGGTCGACGCGACCAGCACTGTGGCGGGCTTCTCGCTCTTGTTGGTCAACCGGTGCACCTTCGACGAGTCGAAGTGCAGTGAATCGCCGGAACTCAGGGTGATGTCCTTGCCTTCCAGGCGGAAAAGGACCTCGCCCGACAGGACGTGCAGCCACTCTTCGCCCGCGTGCTTGGCGTCCTTGGTCGACTTTCCGGGCTCCACCTCGACACGGATGACGGCGATCGTCGATCCCGGGCCGCTCAGGACGGTGTAGTGCCCGTCCTGCCCGGGGTGCTCGACCGCGTCACCGGCTCGTACGAGGTGGTAGTCCTCCGGCTCCTGCTCCTGGATCAGCTCGCTCACCGAGATCCCGTACACCCGGGCGATCTGCAGGAGGCTGCCGATGGACGGCTGCCGGTGTCCCTTCTCCAGGCGGGAGAGGTGGGTGACGGAGATACCGGTCTGCTCGGACAAGGTCACCAGCGTGATGCCGCGTTCGCTGCGCAGGTCCTTGAGCCGATGACCTACCCAAGTGGCCAGCTCAGTGTCTGCCTCGTTCTCGTGCGCCATGCCCGTAACATACACACCTCACAGACAAAGCATGTTGCCGGGTTGGCAAACATCGCGAAAGCGGCCGAACGGCCATGACCGGCCTCCCTCACCGGCCGGCAAGGATTGCGGCCACCCCTGATTCGAACCGCTCGTCGAAGGACGTCGGCGCGAGATGGCCGGCCACGCGATGGAGGGAGGGATAGCTCGCCTCCGAGATGGCGCTCGCCAGGATGTCGCCCAGCGGGCGCTGGTTCACCGCCTGCTCCTCCTGTGTGAGGCCCAGGGTGAAGTAGATGACCGCCCACGCCGTCCACGCGGCCTCGCGGTCGCCCGGGCCGCACTTCAGCAGCGCCTCCACCAGGACCTCCGCGAAGCGCAGGGTGTGCGGCTCTGCGGCATAGGTGCCCACCACCAGTGCGGCACCGTCGCGATGGGACAGCAGGGCGCGGCGGTAGCGGCGGGTCAGCTCACGGGCTCGTTCGTCGGGGGTGGCCGGCAGGTCGGTCAGTGGGATTTCGCCGAGTACGGCGTCGGCCATGAGTTCCAGCATTCGGGCCTTGGTCTTCACATGCCACTGCACGGTGTTGATGCGTACGCCGAGTCGGTCGGCGACCGCTCTCGTGGACACCGCGTCCAGGCCCTTCTCGTCCAGGAGGTCCAGTCCCGCGCGGATCACCGTGGCCGGGTCCAGTCGGTCGCTCTGTTGCCTGTTGGTCACTGACCTAGTTTACTGCACTCAAGGGTTCTTGGTCGGCGACCAAGAAACTGCCCGAGCGCCTTCGTCATGCCAGAAATCTCGCCAGCAACCAAAAGAGAGTGGTCGCATGGAAACACCGCAGGTGGAAACAGCGCAGGTCGTCATTGCCGGAGGAGGTCCCGTCGGGCTCTGGCTCGCCGCCGAACTGCGGCTGAACAACATCTCCGTCACCGTCCTGGAAGTGCGCACCGAGATCGACCAGCGCTCCAAGGCGCTCACCGTGCACCCGCGCGGTGTCGAGGTACTGGCCTCACGTGGGATCCACCAGCGATTCCTCGACGAGAGCCTGAAGATCTCCACCGGTCACTTCGCCAACCTCTCCAACCGGCTCGACTTCTCGGTCATGGACACGCCGTTTCCCTACACCCTGTTCATCCCCCAGGCCCGCACCGAGGCGCTCTTCGAGGAGTACGCCCTCGGGCTCGGCGCCACCATCCGGCGCGGGCATCGCGTCACCGGCTTCACCGAGCACACGGACTCGGTGACCGTGCAGGTGGAGGGGCCGCAGGGGCCGTACGAGATCGAGGCCGAGTACATCGCCGGCTGCGACGGCACCAAGAGCACCGTGCGCGAGGCCGCGGGCATCGGCTTCCCCGGCACGCCCTCCACCTATCTCGGCTGGCTCGGCGATGTCCTCTTCGACAACCCGCCCCCGCCCGGTTTCAACCGTTTCAACGAGCGCGGCGGGCTGATGATCATCCCGCTGCCGGACAACCAGTGGCGCATCGCCGGCACCAGCGCCGACGGTGCGACCACGGAGTGGCCCGGCGACCTCACGATGGACGAACTGCGGCAGAGGGTCATCGACATCGCCGGTGACGACTTCGGCATGCACGACCCGTCCTGGCTCTCCCGCTTCGGCAACGCCACCCGGCTGGCCACCCACTACCGGCGCGGCCGCGTCGTGCTCGCGGGCGACGCCGCCCACCAGCACTACCCCACCGGCGGCGTGGGCATGAACGTCGGTTTCCAGGACGCATTCAACCTCGGCTGGAAGCTGGCCGCGACGATCGACGGCTGGGCCTCGGACGGGCTGCTGGACACGTACCACTCCGACCGCTACCCGGTCGGTGAACAGCTGATGGAGCACAGTCGCGCGCAGACCTATCTGTTCCACGCCTTCACACCCGAGGGCCTCGCCCTGCGTGATCTGCTCAGCCGGATGGTCCCCCAGTCACGGGAGTTCAGCGACGTACTGGCCGGCCGCCTCACCGCGCTCGACGTCGCCTACCCGAGCCCCGACGCGACGGCCCACCCGGTGACCGGCACCCGCGCCCCCGACCTCACCCTCACCGGCTCGGAGAGCACCCTATTCGGCGCGCTGCGGGCGGACTCGTACGTCCTGCTCGATCTCACGGCCGACGGTGTGCTCGCGGACCGCGCCCAGGAGCGGATCGCGGTGCATCGCGGGGCGCCGGACCGGACGCGGGACGTCTGGGAGGACGTACGCGCCGCCCTGATCCGGCCCGACGGGCATGTCGCGTGGGCCTGGACGGAGCAGGACGACACCAAGCTGGGAGCGGGTGTGGACTCCGTCATCACCACCGCTCTGGGCCGCTGACAGAGGACCAAGCGCATGGATCTCGAACTCAAGGACAGGGTGTACATCCTCACCGGTGCCACACGCGGGCTGGGCTACGCCGTCGCGCGCGAACTGGTCGCCGACGGGGCCAAGGTGGTGGTCACCGGCCGCGACGAGAAGCGCGCCGCCGAGGCGGCGGCCGAGCTGGGGCCGAACGCGGCCGGAGTCGCCGTGGACAACTCCGACCCGCAGGCACCGCAGCAACTGATCGGCACCGCACGGGAGTTGTTCGGCGGCTTCGACGGCATCCTCGTCAGCGTCGGCGGACCACCCGCGGGCAACGTGGCGGACAACACCGACGAACAGTGGCAGGCGGCGTTCGAGTCGGTGTTCCTGGGCGCGGTACGGCTGACCCGGGCGGCCGCCGCAGAACTGGGAGACGGAGGCTCCATCGGATTGGTCCTCTCCATCACGGCACACGAACCGTCCCCCGGCATGGTCATCTCCAACGGGCTGCGGCCCGGACTCGCCGGGTTCGCCAAGTCACTCGCGGACGAGCTGGGCCCACGCGGAATCCGCGTCTTCGGGCTGCTGCCGGGGCGTATCGGTACGGATCGCATGCGCGAGCTGGACGGACTGTCCCCCGATCCCGAGACCCGGCGAGCCGCCAACGAGTCCGGGATCCCGCTGCGGCGGTACGGAGCGCCGGAGGAGTTCGGACGCGCGGGCGCGTTCATGCTGTCGCCGGCGGCTTCCTACGTGACCGGGGTGATGCTGTCGGTGGACGGCGGGGCCCGGCGCGGTTTCTGACACTGTTCGACCCCAGGGCACGGGGCGCCTGCTCAGCTCCCCGTGTCCCTTGCCCGTCGGTCCCGATCGCCCGCCTTTGCAGGAGTCGCACGGGACCGGGTCCGGACGGGGCAGGAGGGCCGGAGCTGCCAGGCCCCGGACGTGCAGCAGCGTGGGACGCTCGGGCGCCGCAGCACTCAAGGGGGTGCGACCGAAGTCGCACCCCCTCTGAGCGGATCGGTCAACCGGACGTACCGGCATCCGGATCCGGCTCACCGGTCCACGGGTCCAGCCCTTCCTTGAGCTTGCCGTTGGGGTAGTAGTCCCAGCCCATGGTGCGGCTGGGGGAACAACGGCGCCGAGGTCAGAGTCCGTGAGGTCTGGCGTGTGCACCGGTGCAGGTGCTGGAGGACGACGTCAGATCCGTGTCGTCGAGCCGGTGCGGTCAGGCTCGCCTGCGAGCAGCGTGCGCCATCGGTCGACGATGTCGTCGACCGCCGCGTCGCCCTCGGGAATGAGGTCGCCCAGTACGGGGAAGTCGTGGACCTGACCGGCGACGCGGAACAGGGACACGTCGACTCCGGCCGTTTGCAGGGCGCGGGCGTACTCCTCCCCGGCGTCGCGGAGTGGGTCGTACTCGGCTGTGACGACCAGGGCAGCGGGTGTGCCCGCGAGGTCGGTGGCGGCGGCCGGAGACAGTTGAGGGTGCGAGAGGTCCTGGCCAGGGGCGTAGAGGCTGATCCAGTGCTCGAATTCGCTCGTCGACACGAAGTAGCCCTTGGCGAACTCGACGTAGGATCCGCGGCGATGGCCGAGGTTCACTGCCGCGCAGATGAGCAGCTGCGCACGTACCGTGAACTCGTCCGTGGACCGCGAGGCCTGTGCGACGACCGCGGCGAGGTTGCCCCCGGCGCTGTCACCACCGACGAGGATTCCTGGTCCGCCCGCATTGATGTCGGAGGCGTTCCGGCTGAGCCAGGCCGCTGCGGCCAGCGCGTCCTCGACGGCCGCGGGGTACGGGTTCTCGGGTGCCAGCCGGTAGTCGACGTTGACCACCACTCCCCCACTGCGAGCGGTGAGTTTTCGGCAGAGGGCGTCAGAGGTGCTGAGCCCTCCGACGGACCATCCGCCGCCGTGGAAGTACAGCAGTGGTGGCAGGTCGGCACCACCACCTTCCGGGTGGTAGACCCTGGCGGAGACAGTTCCTGACGGAGTCGGGATGTCGACGTCGGAGGTGGAGCCGACCCGGTCACCCGTGCCGAAGCTCGCCGCCAGCGTGTCGAGTTGGAGCCGGGCCTGCTGGATGGGGATGTCCGCCAACGACGGGCCGTCCGAGGCCATGTCGATGAGGCGCTGCACGCCGGGGAGAAGCGGCATCAGGACTCCTGTGTCGTGGATGCACGTCTTGGACGCGTGGATACGCTGAGAGAGGGTGAGCCTGGGTCGCGAAGTCGCTCGGCGGGCCTCACTTCAGGACCGCGAACCCGTCGACCTCGATGAGCCACTCAGGCATGCCGAGCGTCTGTACGCCGAGGAAGGTGCTCGCTGACACCGGCCACGTACCGTCAAAGGCGCGTTGGCCCGCGGCGAAGATGGGGCCGATCAACTCGGGTTTGTGGCCGACGACGTGAATCGTGTTCTTGATCAGATCGCCCGGGGTGGCACCGGCGGCTTCCAGAGCAGCCTTGAAGTTGCGAAAGGCCTGTTCGGCCTGCGCTTCATGGTCTCCAGGTCCGACAAGGTTGCCGTCGGAGTCGAGCGCGATCTGCCCCGCGATCGCGATGAAGCGGCTGCCCGTCCCGATCGCCGCGTGGGTGTAGAGGCCCTGGACCGGGGGCGCGACAGTGTCCGGGTTCACTCGTTGAATCGACATGGCGTCTCCAGTCTCGTTTCGGGGTCGGCACACGACTCGGCGCACAGCTCGGCGCCTCGCCGGGGCCACGGCCTGCTCCGTCACCGCAGGACGTCGGGCTCCTCGTCCACCACGAGTCCGGCGAGGAGGTTGAAGTTGTGCCGGGCCATGTTGGCGTTGCTGAACTGCCGGTGCGCGAGCGTCACTTCCTCGTCGCTCATGATTCGCGGCTCGCCCGCCGCGTCGGCCAGGAGTTGCATCTGGCAGGCCCGGTCCATGGTGATGAACCACCAGGCCGCCTCTTCGACGGACCGGCCCACGGTGAGCAACCCGTGATGGCGGAGGATCGCCGCCCTGCTGTTCCCCAGCCTCTCGGCGATGCGCTCGCCCTCCGCCTTCTCCAGCACAAGGCCCTTGTACTCGTCGAAGAGCACATGGTCCCCGGCGAAGGCACACGACTCCTGGACGATCGGGTCGAGAAGCTTGTTCAGCGAGGCGAAGGCCCGGCCGTGGATCGTATGAGCGTGCGCGACGGCGACCGCGTCGGGGCGCGCGTGGTGGATCGAGGAGTGGATCCAGAAGGCGGCCTTGTTGGTGCGGCGATCGCCCTCGATCACCTGCCCCTGCTCGTCGATGAGCAGCAGATCGCTCACCCGGATCTTCGAGAAGTGCACGGCGTACGGGTTGACCCAGAAGCGGTCGGGGAACTCCGGGTCGCGTGCCGTGATGTGTCCTGCGATGCCTTCGTCGAACCCGTACCGCGCGAAGATCCGAAAGGCGATCGCGAGCTGTTGCTTGCGGTGCCGGCGTTCGGACTCGACCGAATCCTTCACGTCCGCCAGCTGCGGTATGTCGAGCTCGCCGATGCTGTCCAGATTCTCTGCGCCGGCGCTCCCAGTCGACACGGACATGTGCTCACGCCTCCCTGTTCGGTGCGGTTGGGCCTCCTTCAGCGTGCGCCCCGCAGACCTGGCAAGTCAACCCACTAGGCAAATCAATGTGCCCTCTGGGCAAATTCCTACTGAAGCGGGGTCAGCCGTCCCGTCGCCACGCACCCAGCACCATCAGGGTCTTCGTCCCGATGACCGGCCCCGAGCGGCGCAGCCGGTCGATGACATCCCGCAGATGCTGGACGCCGGACACGCGGACCCGGACCAGCGCGTCGGGATCCCCTGCCACCGTGAAGACCTCCAGGACCTCCGTGACGCTGGTGGCCGCCATGGTGATCATCTCGACCTTCACGTCACCCGAGAACCTCAGCTCGACGAAGGCCTCGAAGCTGGACCCGAGCTTGCCGTGGTCCAGGACGACCGTGTAGCCCGCGATCACCCCGATCCGTTCGAGGCGGTCGATGCGCCGCTTCACGGCGGAGGGAGACAGGCTGACCTGCTCCGCGATCTCCGTGACCGCCCGCCGGCCGTCCTGCACCAGCAGGTCGATGATCATGCTGTCGACACTGTCGACGTGCTCGGTACCGGCCATGGACACACCTCACTCGCAAGTGGGTTCCTTGCGTGGTTCTCTGCATGGTCTCTGCATGGTCTCTGCGTGGTTCTTTGCGTGGTTCTTTGCGTGGAATCTTGATCGAACTTCATAAAGTTTGCGCGCACCGCAAGATCTCAGCAGGTTAATTGCACCCTGGGCAGCGCGCTGTCGACTGTAGTCGCATCCACGAGGACGAGACCGCAGGAGAGGGCTCAGCAGTGAAAGTAGAACGCGAACTGCCATCTCGCGAGGCCCATGACCTGCTGGAACTGGTCACGGACATCGCGGACAAGGAACTGGGGCCACGGGCCGCCGAGTTCGAGGACAGGGGTCACTTCCCCCGTGAGGTCTTCGGTCTCCTCGGCGAGGTCGGGCTGCTGACTCTGCCGTTCGGTGAGGAGGTCGGCGGCGGGGGTCAGCCCTACACGGTCTACCTCCAGGTACTGGAGGAGATCGCCGCGCGCTGGGCCGCGGTGGCCGTCGGCATGAGTGTGCACACGCTGTCCTGTCACCCGGTGACCACGTTCGGCACCGAGGCGCAGCGGGCCGAACTCCTGCCGCGGATGCTGAGCGGGGAGGCCCTGGGCGCGTACTCCCTGTCGGAAGCCCACGCGGGTTCCGATCCCGGGGCGCTGCGCGCCTCCGCCGTACACGGGCCGCACGGCTGGACCGCACGGGGCACGAAGGCCTGGGTCACACACGGGGGTCAGGCCGACTTCTACACCGTGTTCCTGCGGACCTCCCCGGACGCGAGCGGGGGCATCTCCTGCTTCCACGTCGACGCCGACTCGGCTGGGCTGGTCGCGGGAACACCGGAACGCAAGATGGGCCTGCGCAGCTCGACCACCGCTGAGATGCACTTCGAGGATGTGGTCATCCCCGAGGACAGACTCGTGGGGGCTCCCGGTCAGGGACTGCAGATCGCCCTGTCGGCTCTCGACTCGGGCCGGCTCGGGATCGCAGCGGTCGCCGTCGGCATCGCGCAGGCCGCTCTGGACTACGCGATCGAATACGCCCGGGAACGCCAGACGTTCGGGCGACCGGTCATCGAGCACCAAGGCGTCGGATTCCTGCTGGCCGACATGGCCGCCAGGACCGAAGCCGCCCGCGCGACCTACCTCGTCGCCGCCCGCCGCAAGGACAACGGCCTGCCGTACACCCGGCAGGCCAGTGTGGCCAAGCTGATCGCGACCGACACGGCGATGGCGGTCACGACCGATGCGGTGCAGGTGCTCGGCGGCGCGGGATACGTGCTCGACCACCCGGTGGAGCGGTTCATGCGGGAAGCGAAGATCACGCAGATCTTCGAAGGCACCAACCAGATCCAGCGCCTGGTGATCAGCCGTCAACTCGCGGATCCCACACGCTGACCACCGTCGCGACGTCAACCCCTCCTATCCGGACGCCAACCCTCGTGTCCGTCCGAGACACCAACCCATGATGCGTACATGTGAGGAGAACTGCCGTGCAGTATCGCGATGCCGTAGCCGTCGTCTCCGGCGGTGCATCCGGCCTCGGGCGTGCCGTGGTCGGGCGACTGCATTTCGAGGGAGCCACTGTGGTGGTTCTGGACCTGCCCACCGGAGCGGGCCGCGAGTTCGCCGACCACCTCGGCAAGCGCGCACATTTCGTAGCGGCCGACGTCACGGACGCGGCCGAGGTACGGGCGGCGTTCGCCACGGCCGCTGAACTCGGCACGCTGCGCGTGGCCGTCAACTGCGCCGGAGTGGCCACACCCGGACGGATCATCGGCGGCCGAGGAATGCTCCCGCTCGACCAGTTCCGCCGCGTGGTGGACGTCAACCTCGTGGGGACCTTCAACGTCCTGAGCAACGCCGCGGCGGTGATGGCGGGCAATGACCCCGTCGACGGCGACCGCGGGATCATCGTCTGTACGTCGTCCATCGCCGCCTACGACGGACAGATCGGGCAGGCCGCCTACGCAGCCAGCAAGGGTGGAGTCGCCTCGCTGACGTTGTCCGCCGCACGGGACTTGGCGGACAAGGGCATCCGCGTGGTCACCGTCGCGCCCGGGCTGTTCGACACCCCGCTCATGGCGGGACTGCCTCAGAAGGCGCGAGCGGCACTCGAGGTCTCCGTGCCCCACCCCTCAAGGCTGGGTGCGCCGGACGAGTTCGGCGCGCTGGTCGAGCACGTCATCGACAACCCCATGCTCAACGGCTGCGTGATCCGCCTCGACGGAGCGCTCCGTATGGCACCGCGCTGACGCGCGGCGGTGCTCGCAAGTCCAGTACTCCGCCGGCGCCCCTACCGGCGCATCCGAAACGAGAGCCGTGATGCCACGTAAGCAAGCCAAGTCGACCGCGGACGCCGAACCCGTCGACGGTCCGATCCAGTTCCTCTCGCCCGCGGGTGTACTTGAACCCGACAACAGACTCGAACTCCCTTCCGCGATCGATCTGTTGGCCCTCTATCGGGACATGGCGCTGGTCCGCCGCCTGGATACCGAGGCGATCGCGCTCCAGCGTCAGGGCGAACTGGGTCTGTGGCCCTCACTTCGCGGTCAGGAGGCGGCCCAGGTCGGTGCGGCGTACGCGCTCGCCGAGCAGGACATGGTGTTTCCCACCTACCGTGAGCACGGCGTGGCCTGGTGCCGCGGGCTCGATCCGGTGTCGCTCCTCGGCCTCTTCCGCGGTTCGACACTGGGCGGCTGGAACCCGTACGAGCGTCGCTTCGGCCTCTACACCCTGGTCATCGGCGCGCAGACCCTGCATGCGGTCGGGTACGCCATGGGCCTGGTTCGGGACGACGTGATCGGCTCCGGAGACGACGCCCGCGACACCGCGGTGCTGGTCTTCCTCGGTGACGGAGCCCTGAGCGAGGGCGAGACCAACGAGGCGTTCCTCTGGGCCGCTGCCCAGAACCTCCCGGTGGTGTTCTTCTGTCAGAACAACCAGTGGGCCATCTCCGCTCCCTACAGCGTGCAGAGCCGTGTCCCCGTCGCTCAGCGCGCGGCCGGGTTCGGCTTTCCCGGCGTGTCCGTCGACGGCAACGACGTGCTGGCCTGTCTCGCGGCGACCCGTGAAGCGCTGACCCGTGCCCGGTCCGGTGGTGGGCCGACCCTGATCGAGGCGGTGACCTACCGCATCAACGCCCACACCACCGCCGACGACGCCACCCGCTACCGCCCGTCCGCAGAGACCGACGAGTGGGCGGCCAAGGATCCGTTGGAGCGGCTGCGGCTTCATCTCACAGCGAGCGGCGATGTCGGTGCGGAGTACTTCGCCGACATCGAGCGACGAGAACAGGAACTGGCCGAACATCTGAGGGCCGGCTGCCGGGCACTGCCCACGCCGGACCATGCCTCGTCCTTCGAGAACACCCACACCGACATGCCGGCCGAGCTCAGGCGCCAACTGGCCGAGCACTCGGAGTACCTCGCCGCCGGCCAGGAGATCGGAGCCACTCGATGAGCATCTCCATGGTCAAGGCCCTCAACAACGGGCTTCGCAAAGCCCTGGCGGACGATCCCAAGGTCCTGCTGATGGGCGAGGACATCGGACGGCTGGGTGGCGTGTTCCGCGTCACCGACGGCCTGCAGAAGGAGTTCGGAAGCCTGAGAGTCATCGACACCCCTCTCGGTGAGGCGGGCATCGTCGGCTCCGCGATCGGTCTCGCCATGCGCGGTTACCGGCCGGTGTGCGAGATCCAGTTCGACGGCTTCGTCTACCCGGCCGTCAACCAGATCATCAGCCAGCTCGCGAAGCTCCGGCACCGCTCGGGCGGTGTCATCACCCTGCCCGTGGTCATCCGCATCCCGTTCGGCGGCGGCATCGGCTCCATCGAGCACCACTCGGAATCGCCCGAGGTCTACTTCGCCCACACCGCCGGGCTCAAGGTCGTCGCGTGCTCCAACCCGCAGGACGCGTACGACATGATCCGCCAGGCCGTGGACGACGACGACCCCGTGATCTTCCTCGAACCCAAGCGGCACTACTGGACCAAGGGCGAGGTGACGGACGGGACGCCGGCACCGTTCGACCGGGCCCGGGTGCTGCGGGCCGGCACCGACGCCACCCTCATCGCGTACGGCCCCATGGTCGCGGCGGCTCTCGAAGCAGCCGATGCCGCTGCCGAAGAGGGCCGCAGCGTCGAGGTCATCGACCTGCGCAGCCTGTCACCGCTGGACCTGGACACCGTACGGGAGTCGGTCCACCGCACCGGCCGGGCCCTGGTCACCCACGAGGCCTCCCTGTCCCACGGGTTCGGGGCGGAGCTGGCCGCGCGGATCCAGCAGGAGGAGTTCCACTTCCTCGAAGCGCCGGTCCTCCGGATCACCGGATACGACACCCCTTACCCGCCGAGCCGCCTCGAGTCGGACTGGCTTCCGGGGGTCGACCGGATCCTCGATGCCCTCGACCACAGCCTGAGTTACTAGAGGAGGAGCGGGTCACCGTGTCGAAAGAGCAAGTCTTCCTGCTGCCCGATGTCGGCGAGGGCCTCACCGAGGCGGAGATTCTCCAGTGGGCCGTGCGGGTGGGCGACTCCGTGGAGATCAACCAGGTCATCGTCGAGGTGGAAACGGCCAAGGCCGCCGTTGAACTCCCCTCTCCGTACGCGGGTGTTGTCGGAACACTGCACGCGAAGGAAGGGGAGACCCTGCCCGTGGGCGAACCCCTCATCACCGTCCTCAGTGATGTCAGCGCAACTCCCGAAGTGACGGAACCTCCGACCACGGACGCGGCGCCGGCTCCCGACAGGGAGGCGCTGCTGGTGGGGTACGGCCCGCAGGAGGGCAGCGGTCGCCGCAGACGCCGTCGGCCAGGGGCCCCACCCGCACACCAGTCGGCAGCGTCGACTCCCGTCCAGCCATCGGCCGCAGCGCCAGCAGCGGCACCGGCACCGGCACCGGCCACAGAGCGGACAGCGGCCAAGCCCCCTGTCCGCAAACTCGCCAAGGACCTGGGGGTCGACATCAGCGTCGTCACACCCACAGGCCCTGGCGCCACCGTCACCCGCGACGACGTACGCCGGGCGGCGGAGGCCGAACACGTGGTGGCGGAACACGTATTGGTGGAACACGTGGTGGCGGAAGCTCCGAAGCCCGCGATCCCGGAGGCCACGGCCGAGACCCGCATCCCGATTCGCGGCGTACGCAAGCACACGGCGGCCGCGATGGTCGCCTCCGCCTTCACGGCACCGCACGTCACCGAGTTCATGACGGTCGACGTCACGGCGACCATGCGGCTCCGCGAAACGGTGGCCGCCCGCCGCGAGTTCCGTGATCTGCGCGTCACTCCGCTGCTGTTCGTGGCTCGGGCACTCCTGTTGGCCTTGCGCAACACCCCTGAGGCGAACGCCAGTTGGGACGAACCGGCGCAGGAGATCGTACTCAAGCACTACGTCAATCTGGGCATCGCCGCCGCGACCGGGCGAGGCCTCATCGTCCCCAACATCAAGCACGCCGACCGGATGTCGCTGCGCGAACTCGCCGAAGCTCTCGCCGCGCTCACCAGCACAGCCCGCGACGGCAGGACAACGCCCCAGTCGATGATGGACGGGACCATCACCATCACGAACGTCGGCGTGTTCGGTGTGGACACAGGAACGCCGATCCTCAACCCGGGCGAGGCGGCCATCCTCGCCGTGGGCGCCATCCGCCGCACCCCCTGGGTCGTGACCGACGCCTCGGGCGCCGAGAAGATCGAGCCCCGGTGGGTCACTCAACTGGCGCTGTCCTTCGACCATCGGCTCGTCGACGGCCAGCAGGGCTCCCAGCTACTGGCCGACCTCGGCGCCTTCCTGCACGATCCCGGGCTGGCGATGCTCTGAAGCGGCTCTTCTCCTGAGTACGGGCGCACCCGGGCGAGGTGCCGGAAGTCGGTCAGCGTGTGTGGCGACGGACCGCGTCGAGGAGTTGGTCGATGTCGTCGGCGCTGTGGGAGAAGGCGGTGACGAACCGGACGATGCCCGGTTCCCAGCGGTCGTGGTAAAAGACGTAGCCCTCGGCGAGGAGTCCTTCGGTGACCTGCTGCGGCAGGCGGCAGAAGAGGATGTTGGCCTGCGGAGTGGCCAACAAGCCCGCGCCGGGGGTGGACTTGAGGCCGTCGCCGAGCCGGGTGGCCATCGCGTTGGCCTGGCGGGCGTTGCGCAGCCACAGTCCGTCGGTGAGGTAGGCGTCGATCTGGGCCGTGTGGAAGCGCATCTTGGAGGCGAGCTGGCCGGCGCGCTTGGCGCGGAAGGCCAGCTCGGCGGCGAGTGCGGGGTCGAAGGAGACGATCGCGTCGGCGGTCATCGCGCCGTTCTTGGTGGCGCCGAAGGACAGGACGTCGATGCCGGCCTTCCAGGTCATCTCGCCCGGGGTGACGCCGAGATGCACCAGGGCGTTGGCGAAGCGCGCGCCGTCCATGTGGACGCGCAGTCCCGCGTCCTTGGCGATGGTGGACAGGCGGCGGATCTCCTCCACGGTGTAGACGCTGCCGCTCTCGGTCGCCTGGCTGATGCTCACCGCGGACGGCTGCACGCTGTGCACGTCACCGGCCCGCCGGCGCACCGCCGCCCGCAACGCATCGGGGTCGATCTTGCTGTCGGGGCCTGGGACACCGACGAGCTTGGCACCGTTGGTGAAGAACTCCGGGGCGCCGCATTCATCGGTGTTGATGTGGCTGTCGGGGTGCGAGAGCACGCTGCCCCACGGCGGGGTGAGGGCGGCCAGACTCAGGCCGTTGGCGGCGGACCCGGTGGAGACCGGGAAGACATCGACGTCCCGCTCGAAGATCTCGCCGAGCCTGCGGCGGGCGCTGTCGGTGTAGGGGTCGTTGCCGTACGGCAGGACCTGTCCGGCGGCCGCGTCGGCTACTGCCCGGGCTATCTGCGGGGAGGCCCCGGCCATGTTGTCGCTGCTGAAGGCACGGCTGGAGGGAGTGATGGCGATGGTGGTGCTCATGCGGGGTCTTCCTTGGTCTCAAGTGCTGAGGCCTCAAGTGCTGAGGTCTCAGGCGTGGGGTCCCAAGTGCTGGGGTCTCAAGTGCTGATGGGCGAGGCGAAGACGACGGTGATGTCCACTTCCTCGGCGCCGGTGCGGTAGAAGTGCGGGGCGTCACCGGCGAAGGCGAGCATGTCGCCGGGACCCAGGTCCTGCGGGGCATCGACCGGGCCGGCGGTTACGTGCCCGGTGGCGATGAGCAGGTGCTCGATCGTGCCGGTGGCGTGCGGGACTCCGGGCAGCTCGGTCTCGGCCGGGATGCGCAGCCGCCAGATCTCCAGGCTGTTGCCGCTGCTGATACGGCGCAACAGTTCCCGGGAGACCTCGCCGGGCTCAACGTCCGTGCCCGGCCGGAACACCGGCCCGGTGTCGGCGTCGCGCGCGAGCAGATCGGCGATCGGGATGCGCAGGGCGACCGCGATCGCGTCCAGGGTGTCGATCGTCGGATTGCCGTTGCCGGCCTCCAACTGCGACAGCGTGGCCTTGCTCAGCCCGGCTCGCCGGGCCATCTCCGCGGCGCTCATACCGCGCTGCTGACGGCGCAGGCGGATCTTCGCGCCGACCGCGGCTGCGGTGCTGCTCACGGGCTGGCGGCCGGACGGTGGTGGCGTCATCAGTGGCTCCTGTGCGTTGGGGTGCCCGACACGTGGGGTGCGGCGTACGGCGCGTGAGATGCGGAGTACGGCGCGTGCGTTGCGGTGTACGACACGCGGATGCGGCCCTTCTTGACCTTGAGCGTCGGCAGCACCACTTCGGCCAGGTCGCCGAGGCTGCGCACATGCGTGCCCCCGCACGGCGCGGAGTGCAACTCGTCCAGGTGCACCACGCGCCGTCCGTCGGCGAGGCACCGTGCGAAGACCGGCAGATCGTCGGCGACCGCGGCCGCCACCGCCACGCGCAGCGCGGCGGTCACTTCCTCCCGCCCTTCCGGGTCGGTCAGCCGCGGGTCCGTCCGGGGCGCCTGGAACTCGATGCGTGCCTGACCGGGGAAATGGTTGCCGGCGACCATCTCCCACCCCTGCATCCGCCCGACCGCCTCGACGAGGTGTCCGGCTGTGTGCAGCGCGGCGTGCGCCGTCCGGGCCCGAAGGTCGATCCGGGCTCGCACCTCACCCGCGTATCGACCTGCTCCAGGTAGGTGTCATCAAGGTAGGCGCTGAGCTGTACGCCTACCCCGAGGGCCTCGATTGAGTGAACCATACGTTCACTATACCGAACCATCCGGCTTCAGTGAACCTGACGTTCGTTATACCGAACACTCTGGCCGGTCGGCGACGCTGCGAGCGGGATGGCAGTTACCAGTTTCGACGTGAGGGAAAACCCTGTCGGTCCATGTCAGTGGTCTCTGTTAGCTTCAGGCGCTCGTGTGATCCACGAGCCTCAAGCGCTCACAGGGGAGGGCCAGTTGACCAGGTTGAGAAGGACGGGCAGACGCAGACGGACGGTGGTGGGGAGCTGCGCGGTGGCGCTGCTCGTCACGGCCACCGGTACGGCGTACGCGGTGGACAACCTGCCGCCGAAGCAGCCGCTCGTCCAGGATCTCCGGTCGGGAAGCAAGGCCTGCGCGACCGGCGACGACACTTCGTACGTTTCGGCGCCGCCCAGGCTCAACGCGGTGCTGTACGACCCGGAGGAGGACAACCAGCCCTCCGAATTCAGCCCGGTCAGCGGCGAGTTCGAAGCCTGGTGGACGGACGCGACAGGAGTGGAGCAGCGGCGCGGCCACACCACCATCACGCAGTCGTCGGGGTCGCACCACTACTGGACGATGCCGGACGACATCCCGGCGAACACCGTCGTCTCCTGGCACGTCCGCGCGAACGACGGCAGGGCGACCTCCGCGTGGAGCGACGAGGGCGACGGCTCCGTCTGTTCGTTCGTGTACGACGACGTGAGCCCGGCGAAGGCGACGATCACCTCTCCCGAATACCCCAACCCCGAGGACGTGTTCTGGGTGGACGGAGTGGGCGTGTACGGCCACTTCACCGTGGACTCACCCTCCGACGACGTGGTGTCGTACACGTACGGATTCATGGGCGGGCCTTACGGAACCGTTTCCGCGGAGCGTCCGGGCGCGGCCGTGACCCTTCCGTACCTGCCGCTCACCTCGGGGCCCCAGGCGCTGACGGTCCGCGCGATCGACCGGTCGGGCCGAAGCAGCGGGGAGTCCCGGTACGAGTTCAACGTGAAGGCCGGCCGTGCTCCCGTCGCCCGCTGGAGACTGGACGACCCGGCCGGCTCCCGCTCGGCCGCCGCAGAGACCGGCACCGCCGCCCGTGCCGGCACCGGCGTGACCTTCGGCGGCCCGGTACCCACAGGCACCACGACGTCTGCCACGGTCGCTCTCGACGGCAGCGGCCACGGTTTCCTCACCCCGGACGCCCCGGCGACCGACATCCGGAAGACCTTCGCGGTGAGCGCGTGGGTACGGCCCGCCGGAACCGGCCGGAACATGACCGTCGCCAGCCAGGACGCCAATGGTGCTCCCGGCTTCGGCCTCGGTCTGCGCCGTCAGGACTCCGGTGCCGCCTGGTCGTTCTCGGTCGGCGGCGCGCGGGTGTCCGGCGGCACCCCCGAGACCGGCGAGTGGGCCCATGTGCTGGGTCTGTATGACGCCGAGACCGCGAAGGCTCGGCTGTACGTCAATGGCCACGAGGTCGGAACGGCGGCCGACGCGACCCCCGCCGAGGCGGCCGGAGCTTTCCAGATCGGGCGGGCCCGCGGGGCGGTCGGCTATCGGGACCGGTGGGAGGGGGACATCGGTGACATACAGGTCCACGACCGGGTCGTGGTGCCGGACGAGGTAGCCGAACTGGCGTACCGCAAGCCGAAGTTGCTCGGCCACTGGTCGCTGGAGAGCGCGACGGACGGTGTGACTCCCGAGCAGTCGGACGGCGTGCCGCTGCGACTCGGCACGGGCGCTTCGATCTATCGGGGCTCCGACAAGTCCTGTATCCCGGACCTCGATCCCGACTGCACCTACGTGCCGCCGCCACTCGTCGGCGACGGGCATCTGCGTCTGGACGGTGAGAGCGGGTATGCCGCTGCCGACGGTCCCGTCGTCGACACCGGGGACAGTTTCACGCTCGGTGTCGTCGTACGCCTCGCGGACTCCGAGCCCGCCCACCCGATGACCGTGCTCTCGCAGGCAGGTGAGCACACCGACGCCTTCAAGGTGCGCTACGAGCCGTCCACGCACACCTGGCAACTGGTGGTGCCGGAGAAGGACGAGGCCGGAGCCCCGGAGAAGGTGGCGTCCCAGATCGAGGGCGCGGACGGGGGCGAGGGCCAGGGGCATCGCCTCGCCGTGGTCTACGACGACGCGACCGACACGATCAAGCTCTACCTCGACGGCTACACCAACGACCAGGCGACCGCGAGCCTGCCCAACGGCTGGAACAGCACCGGTGCCCTCCAGATCGGCCGGGCCAGGACTGGTGACGGCTGGGGCGAGTACCTGCACGGCGACGTGGACGAGATACAGGCCTACTCCGGTGCGCTGAGGGACGGGGACGTCCGCGGCCTTGGATGGGGTACGGATCCTTGTCTGTGCTGATCCCTGATCCCTGATCCTTGGCCTCTGGCCTCCGGCCTCCGCGGCGGCCCGCCCGAACCCAGGTTCCGGCGGGCCATCCTCCGTCCAAGTCCCCCGTGGCTACGGGTGATCCGCCGCCCCGGTCACGCCGCGGCGGTCGCGGATGAGCGCGATCACTGTGTCGGCGGTGCGGTCGAGGTGGCTGCGGCCGTCGGGCAGTTGAGCCGTCGGGCTCACGTAGCTGGACGGCCCGACGTGGGTGGCCGGGTCGAGCCGGTGCACGGTGATCTTCCCGGCGCGGTCGGCCCGGTTCCACGCACTCCCCCGGAACAGCGGCCAGCGCTGCGGGAAGATCCACGAACCGACTCGCTCGATCCGGTCGCTCGCGCTGGTCAGCCGATGCAGGTGCTCGGCACTGGTGAGGTCGTTGGCGCCGTTATGAAAGCCGCCGAGCGTGATCAGCAGGAGCGGGGAGCGCAGCTGGGTGTGCAGTTCGTCGACCGCGCCGCCGGCGACCTGGGCGCCGCCGCTGTAGCTGAGCAGCACCACGGGGATGCCGCTGTCGGGCCGGTAACCGGCGAGCGTGAGCTGAGTGGCGATCTGGGAGCCGACGGCCCGGTTGTAGAGGGGGCGGTACCGCTGGTCGGCGGCGACGAAGATCTGCATCACGTTGTGCAGGAACAGCAGGAGGCCGATGCGGCGGCGCAGCCACTTCCACACCGGCCGTTCGGCGAGCGGGGCGGCAAGTGGCGAGTAGGGCTGCACCTGACCCAGTACCCGCAGCTCCGGGGCCCTGGCGATCAAGGCCTTGACCAGCTGGCCGCCGTCCCGGCTGTCGCGGACGCGGCGTTTGCCGATGCCGTCCAGGTAGACCAAGTAGGCGTCCGGGGGATCGTCGGGCGCCGCGCCACGGGCGTACGGCACCCCCTCCGGGAGCTTGGTGACGGGTGCCCGCCAGCCGGCGCCGTAGGCCAGCACCTCGTAGCGGGCGAGCAGGGCTTCGGCGATGAGGACCGGCCCGATCGCGAAGACCCAGAGCAGGTACGCGTTCATGTGACCGGCCCCCGTGCCTCGGCGGCGCTGATCCTCACGACCAGACGCCGGACGGCCTCCACCGCGATACCGAGCCCGGCCCCGGCGACGGCCACACATCCGGCGGCGCCCCACCAGCCCAGGTCGGTCGCACCGGCGAGCGGGCCGGCCAGACCGGCTCCGACCGCCACGAAGAGCAGCAGGTGGAGGAAAGGCCCGAGCAAGGGGAACGCGAGGACGGCGGCGAGCACCAGCGGGGCGACCAGATCGGGTGTCCAGACCAGCTCGTTGCCTTCCGGCGTGGAGGACAGCACCAGTTCGGCCAGGGTCCACGCGGTCAGCGGCCACAACGCGAACACAGCTGCCTCGACGAGGCCACCGGTGCAGAGCAGTCCCGCCACCCGGGTCCGCGACATGCCAGGTCGACCCACTGCCACGGGCAGGATGCGCCCGGCGGCTTCCGACACTCCGGCGAGCAGCAACAGGACGACGAGTGCCATGAGTCAGCCTCGCTGGGACGGATCCACGGGAGCCGACCGACCGGCCACGACGTTCGTGTGCAGGTACCGCTCGCATTCGTCGACGGCACGCCGGTATCCGCCCGCCTCGTGCTGAGCACCCTGCAAGGTGGCAGCGGCCGCCCTGAACCGCGGTTCGTGGAGCAGACGCGCCGCGAGGGCACGTACGGAGTCCTCGGTGACGTCCTGCGTACGGATCGACAGGCCCGCGCCGAGCTCCTCGACACGACGGGCCACCATCGGCTGGTCGGCACCCTGCGGGACCACCAGCATCGGAACGGCCGCGTACATGGCCTCGTTGACGCTGTTCATGCCGCCGTGGGTGATGAACAGCGCCGCACGGGCCAGTACCTCCGGTTGCGGTACGAAGCGGCGGGCGAGCACGTTGGGCGGCAACGGGCCCAGCGCGGCGGGGTCGGTCTGCCCGGTGGAGACGACGACGGTGCCGCCCAGCGGGGCGAGCGCCGTGGCGAATCCGCGCAGCAGTCGCGGGTCGGCGTTGAAGACGGTGCCGAGCGAGGCGTAGAGCACCGGGTCCCGCAGCTGATCGGCCGGGAACGACGGGTCGGCCGGACGGGCTCCGATGCTCGCGCCCACGAACCGGTAGGACCGGTCGAACTCCTCGACGGCAGGCTGGAACGCCCGCGAGGTGTAGACGAGGTTGAGCGGCTGGCGGATGTTCCCCAGGTCCAGCAGGGGCAGCCCCCTCGTGTCGAAGCGGCGCAGCCCCCGGCGCGCCCGCAGGTAGCCCTTGAGGCTGTTCCGCCGAGTCGCCGCCTCGGCCAGCAGGGCCCATGAACCGCGGGTGGGGCTGGGCACGTGACGGTTGAAGGCGAACGTGGTGAACGACGACGCGGCCGGTACTCCGAGTTCGCGGGCGGCGACCGCGCCCCAGAGACAGGCGCTGTCGTGCACGATCAGGTCGGGCCGGATCCGGCGCAGGTCGGTGAGCACCGGAGGCAGCAGGCGGACGGCGGTGCTCGCGAGCCCCTCCATCAACGTGACAGGCGTCGGCGGATCGGGGAGCGGCTGGTCGCCCCCGGGGTAGAGGCACACCGTCGCGCCGACGGCCTCGATCTCCTCACGGAAGGCGGGCGAGGTGTGGTAGGTGACGGAGTGGCCGCGGCGAACGAGTTCGGCCGCCACCGGCAGCGTCGGGTTGACGTGCCCGTGCATGGCGATGTTCAGGAACGCGACGGTACTCACAGGGCCACCCCCGATATTGAGGAAGTCGAGTTTGAGGAAGTCGATGCTTCCGCCGGGCCGTCCGACGTCGCCGGAGGGCCGTCGGCCCGGTACAGGCCCGGCCCGCTGACGTGCAGGCCGTCGAGAAAGCGTCCCGCCGTGCGGGAAGCGGTGCTGATGAGCCGCTTGGAGTGGCCGAAGTCCCACGGGGCGGGCCATTCCTCGATGCCGGTCGGCAGCACGACGGTCGGAATGCGCCGGGCCACCTCGTGCAGATCACGCTCGATCTGATGGTGCATCAACAGCAGCCCGGCCCTCGCGGCGATCGCACCGGCCCTCCGGCGCGGGACGGTCGGGCTCAACGGTGAGCATTCCGGTCCGGTCGACAGCACCACCACACTGGCCGCCCCGGCCCGCAGTGCCGCCAGCACCGGGACGTAGGCGATCACACCTCCGTCGACCAGCGTCCTGCCCTCGCGTTCCACCGGGGGCAGCATGCCGGGAACGGCCGCGCTGGCCAGCAGCGCCGACTCGAGGTCTCCGTGGTCGAGCAACGCCGGAGCACCGGTGGCCAGGTCCATCGCCACCGCGGTGAACGGGACCGCCAGCTCCTCGATCCGGGACGGCAGCCCGGCCCCGGCAATCAGTCGGCGCAGGCCGCGGTCGGTGAAGACACTGGCCCGCGAGGCCAGGAAGCCCAGCGGATACACCTCGCGGCGGCTCAGCCGGGTCCATACGTGGTCCAGCCAGGGCGCGGCCGTGTCCGGGTGGGCGGCCGCGATGGCGCCGTTGAGAGCGCCGACCGAGGTGCCGATGATCATGTCCGGGACGAACCCGCGCTGCTCCAGAGCGCTCCCGACGCCGACGTGCGCGGCTCCGAGCACGCCACCGGCACCCACCACGACGGCCACGGGACGGGGAAGGGCGTGCAGGCCCGCCGATACGGGGCCCTCGGCCGGCCGGTTCTGTCGGCTCGACGCCAGGGGTTGCGTCCCCTGGTCGGCCGTCAGGGCTCGACGCCCCTCACGGCCACGCCCCCTCGTCGAGTCGCCCCGGCCGAAACCGGAGGGAGCCCATGAGACCGGCCTCCGACCACAAGCAATCATCAAGATCAACTCTCCCAGCGCTGCACGGAATCGTTCTCGGTTCCTCATTTACATCAGGGCGGGAGTCCTATTTGTGACATTATCCGTCGGATTTTTCTTCCGAGTGCGCCATTGAGGCGTGCGGCAGGACTCTCCGTTCGCCGCGTCGCCTCCGCCGGGGTGTGACCTCGGCGCGCGACGTCCATCGCGTCGACGAACGTGACTGTCTCGTCGAGACCTGGTCGGCCCGTACGGGTGTCACTCACGGCGACACCCTCGAAGTCGATCGACA
Organism: Streptomyces sp. NPDC050988; assembly: GCF_044456225.1. Taxonomy (NCBI): domain Bacteria; kingdom Bacillati; phylum Actinomycetota; class Actinomycetes; order Kitasatosporales; family Streptomycetaceae; genus Streptomyces; species Streptomyces sp. NPDC050988. The sequence goes on from NZ_JBITFQ010000002.1 coordinate 338,896, forward strand.
TGCCGCAGAAGAGGATCAACCCCTCCGGGGGCGACAGAACCTCCGCGACCATCCGGTGGCACTTCGCCCACGCCATCTGCGTACAGCCGTGCAGCCCTTCGGCGCGGAGCAGCAGCATCACGGTCTGCAGATACATGCCGACGTCGGACCACTGGGCCGGGCCCAGGTCGCGGTCGACATAGCAGAACAGGGCGGCCGGCACGCCGACGGCCGCATCACGTTCACCGAGCACTTTCTCCAACTCGGCCAGTGGTCGTCCGGTCAGCACGTAGACGCGCCGCGGCTGGAGGTGCGGCGCGGATGACGCCCAGGCCGCAGCGGACAGCACCCGCTCCAGCACCTCCCGCGGGACATGCCGGTCGGTGAATCTGCACACCGACCGTCGGCTCGTAACCGCTTCGTACATGTCCAAGACCGCCACCTCATCCGCTCGGCGCTCCCGCCTGACCACCCCTAGGATAGTATCAATCAATACCGTCTCGTACGCGACTACCATGGGCCAGGCCTCAGGCGGTGGCCTTGGCCCGCTCGGCCATGAACGTCTGCGTCTGCAGGGGGATGTTGAGGTCCTCCGTGGCCAGAAGAACCCAGACCGCAGGAGGCGCACGTCACGTTCGATTGCTGTCACGGATCACCAGGCGACTCGGTCAATTCGGTGTCAGCGCCCTATCACCGAGGAGATCCCGTCATGGATTCGCGTGTCAACTACTTCGGAAACGCCCTTGCCAGCAAGGTCATGAGGCACCTCAACTCCGCCAACAAGGTGGTGGCCGAGTCGACGCTGCCGGTCGCGACCCAGGAACTCGTGAAGGTCCGCGCCAGCCAGATCAACGGCTGCGGATTCTGTACCGACATGCACACCAAGGACGCCGTCGCCGCCGGTGAGACCCAGCAGCGTCTGAACCTGGTGGCGGTCTGGCGCGAGGCCAAGGTCTTCACCGACGCCGAGCGCGCGGCCCTGGAGATCGCAGAACAGGGCACCCGCATCGCGGACGCCGCGGGCGGTGTCTCTGACGACGCCTGGGCCAACGCCACGAAGTACTTCGACGAGGACCAGCTCGCCGCGCTGATCTCGCTCCTCGCGATCATCAACGCCTACAACCGCATCAACGTCATCAACCAGCAGCCCGCCGGGGACTACGAGCCAGGCATGTTCGGCTGAGGCGATCCCGCCTCGCCGGACTTCACCGTCCGTCTCCTCGTCGCCGCGGCCCACGACGGGGAGACGGGCTCCCCGCCCACTCCGATGCACCGGATCGTCCCCCTCTCACCTCACGAGAAGGACACAAACAGCAGGTCAGACGCAGTGTGAGGCACGGGCGTCCAGGAGTGTGCGGTCCGCAGCGGCTGTAACATTGTCTTGGCCGAAAGGGGCCACCATGCACGCCGAGGATGACGCCGGCTCGCTCGAGAGAGCGACGCGGGAGTTCATCGCGGCGCGACCGCAACTGTTCGGTGTCGCATACCGCGTGCTCGGCAGTTCAACGGAGGCCGAGGACATCGTCCAGGAGACCTGGCTGCGGTGGCAGAACACCGACCGTCGGGAAGTCGTCGAGCCGAAGGCCTTCCTGACGACCGTCACCGCCCGGCTCGCGATCAACCTGGCGCAGTCCGCCCGGATGCGGCGCGAGGCATACGTGGGCCCGTGGCTCCCCGAGCCGGTCGACACCAGCCAGGACCCGAACGTGGGTGCGGAACGCGCCGAGGCGGTCGAGATGGCGGTCCTTCTCGTCCTCGAGAAGTTGAACCCGGTGGAGCGGGCCGCCTACGTCCTGCGGCAGGCGTTCGACTACCCCTACCCGCAGATCGCGGAGATCGTGGACACCAGTGAGGCCAACGCCCGGCAGTTGGTGAGCCGGGCGCGCAAGCACCTGGCCGCCGAACGGCGGGAGCCGGTCGACCGGGCGGAGCACCAGCGCCTGCTGAAGGTGTTTCTCACCGCGGCACAGACGGGTGATCTGGCCACGCTCGAACACGTCCTCTCCGAGGACGTCGTCAGCTACGCCGACGGGGGCGGCATCCGGGGCGCGTCGAAGATCCCGGTTGTGGGGCGTCAGCGTGTTTCCCGGTACCTCGAGGCGTTCGCCCCGCGCTTCTGGCCCGGGTCGGAGATCAGCTGGGTCGAGGCCAACGACCGGCCTGCGGTCCTGGTCTCCTCCGGCGGCAACCCGGTCGCACTGCTGTGCGTCGACGCGTCGCCCCGCGGCCTCGAACGCATCATGTGGGTGATGAATCCGGCCAAGCTGGCGCCCTATGTGGCCTCGCTGGCCGCCTGATCGTCGTCCGAGATCCGCAGGACCGGCTCGCGGTACGACCGCAGCCGGGGTGAACCATGACCCCTGCGCCTGCCCTCAAGCCACCTCGGCCGGTGCGAAAATAGTGGGGCGCGAGTGGCCAGGTCGGACTGGGCATGCCGCGCGGATGCGGCAGAAACGCCTGATCAGGTGCGGGAGTCATGGGCCCGATGTCACAAACGGCGGGATCAACCGGTCGTACTCAGTGACGAACCAAGTGATCGGAGCGGAACGTGGCTATCACCGAGCAACGCCTGTCCACCATGGTGTTGGTGATCGGAACGGGCGGAGCGGGACTACGGGCGTCCATCGAGCTGGCCGAGGCAGGCATGGACGTCCTGGCCGTCGGCAAGCGTCCCAAGGAGGACGCGCACACGGCCCTGGCGGCGGGGGGCATCAACGCGGCTCTGGCCACCATGGACCCCGAGGACAGCTGGCAGCAGCACGCCGCGGACACGCTCAAGGAGAGCTATCTCCTCGCCGATCCCCGCACCGTCGAGATCGTCACCCAGGGGGCCGCCCTGGGCATCGACGACCTGGAGCGCTACGGCATGGCTTTCGCCCGGGAGGAGGACGGCCGCATCTCCCAGCGCTTCTTCGGCGCGCACAAGTTCCGGCGCACCGCCTTCGCGGGTGACTACACCGGTCTGGAGATCCAGCGCACGCTGGTCAGGCGCGCGAGCCAGTTGCGGGTCCGCATGCTCGACAGCGTCTACATCACCCGGCTCCTGGTGCACGACGGTGCGGTGTTCGGCGCCTACGGCTTCGATCTCAACGACGGGACGCGCTACCTGATCCACGCCGACGCCGTCATTCTCGCGGCGGGCGGTCACACCCGAATCTGGCGACGTACGTCCTCGCGGCGCGACGAGAACACCGGAGACTCGTTCCGGCTGGCAGTGGAGGCCGGTGGCCGTCTGCGCGACCCCGAACTGGTGCAGTTCCACCCCTCGGGAATCATCGAGCCCGAGAACGCGGCCGGCACCCTGGTCAGCGAGGCTGCCCGCGGTGAGGGCGGCATCCTGCGCAACGCGCTCGGTGAGCGGTTCATGTCCCGGTACGACCCCGAGCGCATGGAACTGTCCACGCGTGACCGCGTCGCCCTCGCCTCCTACACGGAGATCCGGGAGGGCCGTGGCACGTCCAAGGGCGGTGTGTGGCTCGACGTGTCCCACCTGCCCCGACAGACGATCATGAGCCGCCTGCCGAGGGTGTACCAGACGCTGCTGGACCTGCAGATGCTGGACATCACCCGCGATCCGATCGAGATCGCGCCGACCGCTCACTACTCGATGGGCGGGGTGTGGGTCAGTCCCGACGACCACAGCACCGACGTACGCGGCCTGTACGCCATCGGCGAGGCCTCCAGTGGCCTGCACGGCGCCAATCGCCTCGGTGGCAACAGTCTGATCGAGCTGCTGGTCTTCGGCCGTATCGCAGGACAGGCCGCGGCCGCCTACTCGAAGGGGCTCACGGCACAGCCGCGGTCGGCGGCCGCGGAGGCCGAGGCCCGGCTCGAGATCGACGCCCTGCTCGCCGCGGACGGCCCCGAGAACGTGCGTGCCCTCCAGCGCGCCATCCGCAACACCATGACCGAGCACGCTGGTGTCGTCCGCGACGAGGAAGGACTGCGCGCCGGTCTGGTGGAGCTGGCCGAGATCGACGCGCGCATGGAGAACGTCGGGATCCACCCGGACATCGCCGGTTTCCAGGATCTCGCGCACGCCTTCGACCTCAAGTCCGCGGCCCTCGCCGCGCGCGCCACGATCGAAGCGGCGATCGAGCGCCGCGAGTCCCGGGGCTGCCACAACCGCAGCGACTACCCGGACATGGATCCGGCACTGCAGGTCAACCTCGTCTGGTCCCCGAAGACGGGAATCACGCGCGAGAGCATCGCACCCGTCCCGGACGAGATCGCGACAGTGATGGAAGAGGTGTCCACCGAAGGCAAGCTCGTGGAGTGACCGGCCCATCGGGGCGGTCGCCTGTTCCGTGCGGTGCCGTGCGAGTGGAGGACGCCGTATGAACGATGCAGGTGATTCGGTGTCGATCGCCGATCTGCTCGACGAACGGCGGCATCTCCTGGACGTCGCGCACGGGATGCTCGGCAGCCGCCGCGAGGCGGAGGATGTCATCGCCGAGACCTACCGGCGGTGGTACGAGCTGTCCAGCGCGACGCGGGCGCGGATCACGACCCCTCGGGCCTGGCTCGAGGAGGTCGTGGGCAGAATCTGCTGCCAGGCTCGGCCGAACCCGCCGGATTCGGTGTCCACGGCCGTGGACACCGCGGGACGGACAGGGCCGGAGTACGCCGAACCGGCCGACCGCGCGCTGCACAGTCTGCGGGCCATGCGCTCGCGTCCCACCACACCGCGGCAGCACGACGCCGTGGTCGGTACTGTCCGGCAGGCTTGCGTCACCGAGGACGCGCCTCTTCTGTCCTCTCTGCTGGCACGCGACGTGACGGCGTTCTTCGACGGCGGCGGCAAGGTGCGCGCGCCGACCGGGCCCGTCCACGGCAACCTGCACGTCGCCCGCAGCCTGCTGGCCCTGGTCGCCCTGCGCCCGCTCATCACCTTGCACACCCACTCGGTCAACGGCCGCACCGGAATCGTCGTGCGCTACGACCGTCAGGTCGCCGTCGTCATCAGCCTCGACATCGATGCTCGCCATGTCGTACAGGTCTGGGTCACCCTCAACCCGGACAAGCTCCGCTCCTGGAACCAGTCACGGAACAGGGGCGGCCCCGGTCACGGGAGTTGAGCGACTCCCGCCTTGGCGACGGCTGTCTGCGTCACCCGTACGGCGTTGCCCTCGGTGTCTGTGAGGTGTCGGGTGTCGAGCGAGCGGCGCGGGCATGGTCGGCGGCCCATGCGGAGAGCACCGTCAGGGCCTCGTCCGACGGTGATCCGGGGTCGGCGAGGAAGGTGAACAGGGTCTGGTCGGGGTCGCCGGGGAAGGTCAGTGCCTCGGTGCGGAGGGTGAGACGGCCGGCGATCGGGTGGTGGAGGGTCTTGGTGCCGTGGCTGGGCTCGACGACCTGCTGTCCGGCCCACCAGCGCAGGAAGCGGTCGCTCTTCATGGACAGCTCCCCCACCAGTTCGGCGGTCCGTGTGTCGTCGGGGTGGCGGGCGGCATCCATCCGCAGCGTCCCGACGAACATGGAGGCGGCCTTCTCCCAGTCCTGTGCGAAGAGCGACCGCGCGGCCTCGTCGAGGATGACCCAGCGCACGGCGTTCCGGTCCCGGACCGGCATCGCGCCGAAGTCGGCGAGCAGGGCGCGGGCCATCCGGTTGCTCGCCAGGATGTCGGTACGGCGCCCCAGTACGAAGGCCGGGGTGTCCCCGAGACGCGCGAGCAGCGCATGCACACCGGGACGTACCTTCTGCACGGTACGGGGTGTGCGGCGCCGGCTCGTGGCGGGCCGACGCGCCACCGCGTGCAGATAGCTGCGTTCCGCCGGATCGAGCTGCAGAGCGTCCGCGAGCGCGTCCAGGACGGCTTCCGAGGGCGTGATGGGCCTGCCCTGTTCCAGGCGCGTGTAGTAGTCCACGCTGACGCCCGCCAGCGCGGCCAGTTCCTCCCTGCGCAGCCCGGGGACCCTGCGCGGGGCCACGTCACGGATACCGAACTGCTGCGGATCCAGTGCCGCGCGCCGGGCGCGCAGGAAATCACCGAGTCCCTCGTTGCGCTCCATGACCCCATGGTCGCCGGTGCCGGCCCGCCGTGTCCCGGCAAAGGTGGCCCTGCGGATCCCAGGAAGGAGCGGGCCAATCCCGTGGCCGCCGTACGCCTGTCTCGGCGGCTGGCTGGAGAGCGGCACACCACAGCGGTGCTCCCGTCCCGTGCACCGGACCGTACGTCCGACGCACGGCCCACCACAGAAAGTCTCGCCATGCCTTCCACCTGGCTCATCACCGGCGCGACCTCCGGCTTCGGCCGCCTGGTCGCCGAACGCGCGCTCGCCGGCGGCGCCCACGTGATCGCGGTCGGCCGACGCAGCGACCGGCTCGCCGAACTCGCCGAGAGCGCCCCGCGCGGACGGGTCACCCCGGTCGCCCTCGACATCACCGCGCCCGATGCACAGGACGTCCTGGCCGAGGCCGTGCGTTCCGCGGGAGGCCTGGACGTCCTGCTGAACAACGCCGGCTACGGACTGTTCGGCTCCGTCGAACAGGTCGACGCGGATGCGGCGCGCGCGATCTTCGACACCAACGTGCTGGCCAACCTCGCCGTCCTGCGCGCCACACTCCACGCCCTGCGGGCCGCCCGAGGCCGGATTCTGCAGACCTCCTCGCTCATCGGCCAGTTAGCCTGGCCCTCCTCGGGCCTCTACTCGGCGTCCAAGGGTGCCGTGGAACTGATCAGCGAGGCCCTGGCCCACGAACTGGCCCCCACCGGCGTCAAGGTCACCATCGTCGAACCGGGCACCTACGCCACCGAGTTCTCCACCAGCCTCCAGGTCATCGCCCCGAACGACGTCTACCTGCCGACCGTCGGACAGTTCCTCACCGACTTCTCCGCGCTGCCGCCCGAGGCGTTCGGCGACCCCGCCACCGTCGCGGACGCCATCATGGCGGTCGCGGAACTGGACGAGCCGCCCCTGCGCCTGGCCGTCGGCGCGGACGCCGTCGAACACATCCGGGCCTCGCTCCGCTCCCGCCTGGCCGAACTCGACCGCTGGGAGTCCTTCCCGCGCGTACCGGTGGGCGAACGGGCCTGACCAACCCATACCACGGCACACGAGCCGGGCCCCTCTTGTTGCGGGCCCGGCGGTGTGCTGACGCGTGCGGCCGACGCCGACTGGAGCCAAGCAGCGGACAGGAGCCTCTGCTCGGCGTCAGCGCGGGCTGATCGCCGCTTCGGCCGCCGTCTTGATCCGGGAACCGAAACCGTCGGCGTCCTTGCGGGCGGCGGCCAGTGCCAGGCCGACGAGGAGCTTGCCCAGCCCGTGGCCTTCCAGGACGTTGAAGATACGGACCCGGGTCCTGCCGTCCGCCAGCGACTCCAGGTCGTAGCCGCCTTCGCGTGCCGTCACGCTGTTCTTCGTCACCTCGGCCCACCGGATCCTCACCGGGGCTTCGAGGGTGGTGATGCGGAACTCCCTGGCGGTCTTCATCCCTGCGTCCTTGACGGTGCTCCGGAAGACGGTGCCCTCGGCCGTGGGGGTGTCGGGAATCCGTTCGATCTTCAGTACCCGGGGGCTGAACTGCGGGTCGTTGCGTCCGTCGGCGAGGTAGGCGAACACCTCTTCCACGGGCCGATCGACCTCGACCGTCGCTTCGAACTGTCCTGACATCGGCACTCCTGATAGGTCGAGCCGCTCCGCGCCGACGCGCCCCTTCGGCAGACGTCCGCCGGACCGCCGTGCCGCGCGGGAACCACCTCGCCCACACGCAAGGGAACGTGAGGCTCGCGCCGTACCGCCCGTCCTGTCGTGGCGGCACCGCGACCCTACGGGACCACCGGGCATTTCGCGCGGTAAGCGGCACAACCACGAGCAGGAGGAAGCCGGCCCCGCCTCGGCTTGAAGGGGGCAACCGAGGGACCCCTCAGCGGTCCTGCGAGAGTGCGAGGAGTTCGGCGAAGGTGCCGCCGGCGTGTACGAGGTCCTCGTACACGCCCTGTTCCGTGATGCGGCCCTGCTCCATGACCACGATGTGGTCGGCCGTCCTGGTGTTCTCGAGTCGGTGGGTGACGACGATCGTGATGCGGTCGGGGGCGATGGTCCTGATCCTTTCGAAGATCCCGTGTTCACCCCTCGGGTCCATCTGGGAGGTCGGCTCGTCCAGGATCAGCAGCTGGGGGCGGCGGTACAGGGCCCTGGAACAGGCCAGGCGCTGCCACTGGCCGCCGGACAGTTCGGCTCCGCCGAAGACCTCGCGGGCGAGGAGCGTGTCGAGGGCGGCGGGGAGGCCTTCGACGGCCTCGCGCATGCCGACCGCGTCGACCGCTTCCCACACCTGCGCGTCGTCCAGGCTGCGGGGCTGGCCCAGTGTCACGTTCTCCCGGACCCGCAGTGGCCACTGGGCGAAGATCTGCGGTACCAGCCCGATGCAGTTCCAGACGGTGGCCGGGTCGACATGGGCGAGGTCCTTGCCGTTCCACGTGACGTGTCCTTTGTCCGCCAGGTAGATGCCAGTGATCAGACGTGTCAGCGTGCTCTTGCCGGAGCCGTTCACTCCGACGATGGCGAGGATCTCTCCCCTGCGCAGTGTCAGGGTTACGTCGTCGACGGCCGGCCTGTCCTTCCCGGGGTACGTGTACGTGACCTCGTCCAGCCGGATCTCGTCCACCGGCGCACCGACTGTCAGTTCACCGCGTTGGGGAGCCCGTTCGCCCGCGTCGTCGAGGAACGCCTGCATGTCGCTCAGGTAGAGGCTCGTGTGGAACACCGCGGCCCCGTTGATGACGACCTGGGACAGCGCGGCCAGGGTCGTCTGGACCGCGAGTACCGCCGTGGCCGCGATGGCGAGCGCGATCCGTCCGGTCACGGCCAGCCAGGCGAGGACCGCCCAGGTGACGAGGAGAAGACCGCCACCGGCGAGAGACGACAGCAGCGCGATGCGCAGTGTCCGGGGTGCGGCGGCCAGGGTGCGTTTGTCGACTCGCTCGGACAGCGCCCGGTTCCAGTACAGGAGGTAGTCCGTCATGCCGTTCGCGCGGACCTCGTCACCGTACTTGGGGGTCGTGGACCACCACCGCATCATGCCGCGGACATTGCGGTCGGCGACGTTGGCGTAGTGGATCTCGTAGTCGACGCGGGCGGTGAGCACCGCTCCGACGCCGGCCGGGAGCACGGCCAGGAGAAGCAACGGCAGCATCAGGGGATTCAGTACCGAAAGGACACCGCTGGCCGTGACCATCCTGACGAGTGCCGACATGAAGCGCTGTGCGTCCGTGACCATGACGTGCGTGCGGATCACCCCCATCTCGGCGGCTTCCTGCCGGTCCGCGAAGCCGTCGACCGCGTACGCCGCTGCCTCGACCCGGCAGACGGCCTCGACGAGGGCGGTGTCGGTCGCGGTCGTCAGCCTGGGGGTGATGCGCCGCTCGGCGTACGTGGACACGGCCCCCGACCCACGGGCGAGCGCACTCGCGCCCGCCACGACGAGGAGGGCCGGCAGGGCCGCGTACAGGCGGTCGGCGACGGCGTTGTCGCCGAGGATGGGGCTCATCGCCTTGGCCGTCGCGGTCAGTTGCACCGCGGCGGCCACGCCGGTGATCAACTGGCAGGCCAGGAGCAGGAGTACGGCTCGGCGGTCGATGGCCCAGGACATCTTGGCGATGCTGCGCAGGACGGAGGGGAGCTGTGCGCAGAGCTTGCGGAAGGTCACCTCGCCGAGCGGGTTCACGGAGTACTGCCCCGAGTACGTGATCTCGGCCGGCGGCGGTGGGGGTACGGAGTGCGCGTCGTTGGTAGCGGCTGACGTCAACTGGACATCTCCTGCACGGTCGTTGGGAACGAAGTGGCGCTACCGGGCTCAACGACGCCGACCGCGAATCGAACACACGTGTTTTGGACGGAGCGGATTCCGTGCGGGAGCGCGGAGGGCCAACGTGCCGGATGCATCCACCCTTGACGCACACGGGTCGCTCCGAGCGGCCCGATGGCCGAAACGCCGGTGCGGATACGGGTGTTGCGGGTGGGGCGGTCCGAACTCCGGGCTCTCTCAGCCGACGTGAAGGATCCTGAAGCGGTCGGGTTCCGCCGGGTCTCGGTCGACGACCTGGATCGGCGTTCCGGCCCATTGCCAGACGCTGATGCCCGGCATGCGGGAGAACTGGATCTGCCCGCGGGTGCCTTCGACCGCGGCGCGTGGCCAGGATTCGGCAGTGCTCGCCCGGTCCACGCCGTCGGTACGCAGCACATCGGCGAGGACGGCGACCGTGTCGTAGCCCTCGAAGGCGACGAAGGAGGGCGCTGCGGCCAACTGCTCGCGGAGAGCCGTCTCGACTCGTACGCCGAGTGGGGTGAGGCGTTCGGGCAGGTAGCGCAGGAACGGGATCGCGGCGCTGTCGTCGCCCAGCAGCGTCGCCCATTCGGCGAACTCCGGTTGCCCGGCCGGAGCGCCGATCATGATCTCGGCGAGGCGCTGGTCGCGGCGGACCGACTTGACGATCGACACTGCCGGTTCCGGGTGGCCGACCAGGAGAAGGAGTGCTGTAGCGCGGTTGTCGACGAGTTCGTCGCACACGACCGTGGCGTCGCAGCTGGCCGTGGCGTCGAACGCGCTCATGTCGAGTTCGGTGACGGTGCCGCCGCGTGGAGCGAGGTAGTCCCGCAGGATGCGGGTCCCAGCTGCCCAGTAGACACTCGGCTGGGCTGCTACGGCGATTCGGCTGTGGCCCGCGGCGAGGAGGAAGTCCGCGTAGACCTGCCATCCGCGGGACTGCGGCGGGGAAAGGCGCGCTACCCATTGCGTCGGCTGTTCGGTGAGCGCGTCGAGAACCGCCGACGAGCAGAGGAACGGCAGGCCGAGCGCGTCGGCCCTGGCTGCAGCCGCGCGAGCGACGACGCTGTGATACTCCCCCACCACCGCGGCCACTCCCAGGCGAGCCAACTCATCCACGGCCGCGGCGGCCCGCCGCGGATCAGCCGCGGTGTCCCGGACCACCAGCTCCAGTGGTCTTCCGACGATCCCGCCCGCGTCATTGACTTCACGAACGCCCAACTCGAGTCCGGCAAGCAGGTGTTGGCCCGCCTCGGCCCAGCCGGGCCGGGTCAACGGAACGAGAGCGCCGATCTGTACGGACGATCCGTCGGTCCGCTGCGCTCCGGGTTGCGATGGTGGCGTGGTCATGTGTCGGCGTCTCCCCGTGTGGCGGTGGGCCGGTGGCCGGCCCGGATCGCAGAGTGAATGTCTCAGTGGTCGGCAGCGGAAAGTCAGTGCCTGGACGGTGCCAGATGTGCGCGCTCTCCCTGCGGGCCGAAGAGGGCGAGCAGTTCCGCGGGCCGGCTGTCCGCGCTGCCGATCCAGTGCGGTGTGCGGGTGTCGAACTCCGCGGCCTCTCCGACGCCGAGCCTGAACTCCTGCTCGCCGAGCGCGAACCTGACGTGTCCGTTGAGGACGTAGAACCACTCATATCCCTCGTGGGTCTGCATCTTCATCGTGGGTGCCTGGCCGGCGGGCGGATGGATCACCTTGTAGGCCTGGATGCCGCCGGCCCGTCTGGTCAGTGGCACCATCACCAGCCCGGATCGCCGCACCGGTCGCAGGTGGACGCGCGGGTCGCCGGTGGGCGGCGCCGCGACCAGGTCGTCCAGCGGGACTCCATGCGCCCTGGCCAAGGGAAGCAACTGCTCCAGGGTGGGGCGGAGCTTGCCGTTCTCGAGGCGGGACAGTGTGCTCGCCGTGAGGCCGGTTTCGCTTGCCAGCGCGGCCAGCGTGGCGCTCCGCGCCCGGCGCAGGGCACGCAGTCGCGGCCCGACTCCGGCCAGAACGTCTCCAGCGGGGTTGCCCATGCTGTCCATGTCCCGATGATGCGGATCCGCAATTTTTCTTGCAAGGGCGAAATGGCGCTGGCGATGCTGTCCACACATCACCGGCGCCGAATGTGCGTATCGGATCGCGCTCGGTATGTCCGCCGACGAGGGGACGACTCAGATGGATTCCACCCGACACCGACAGCCCACCTCCGACGCCGCCGGCGACACGGCAGGCGACCAGGGCGCGGCGGACGACGACGCCGAGCTGTTCTGGGAGCGGCACTACCGCACCCCGCGCACCTGGGGTACGCGCGTCAACCCACTGCTCGCCGAGACCGCAACACCACTGGATCCCGGCGCGGCCCTGGATCTGGGCTGCGGCGCCGGCGGCGACGCCCTCTGGCTCGCCCAGCGGGGCTGGCACGTCACCGCCGTGGACATCTCCACCACCGCCGTCGAACGGGTGCGGGACCGTGCCCGCGATCTCGGCGTCGCGGACCGGGTCGTCACCGCACAGCACGATCTGGGCAGGAGCTTCCCGGCCGGCCGGTTCGATCTCGTCTCCGCCCAGTACTTCCACACCCCGCTCCCGTTGCTCCGCAGCCGAGTGCTGAGCAACGCCGCACGGGCTCTGCGACCCGGCGGTCTCCTGCTGATCGTCGACCACGGCTCCACCGCGCCCTGGTCATGGAACCAGGACCCCGACATCCACTTCCCCACACCCACCGAGACCGCCGCCGAGCTCGATCTCGACCCCGCGCTCTGGTCCGTCCTGCGCGCCGACATGCCCCGTCGCCGGGCCACCGGACCCGCTGGTGAGACGGCCACCGTCATCGACAACGTCCTGCTCGTCCAGCACACCGTCCGATGACCGCCCGAAACACACGACATGACGACCGACATCACGTCGGAACGGAGTGACTCGATGCCAGAAAATGACACGCAGCGTTCCCGGACTCGGGCCAAGGACACCGGACCGCCGCTGACCGGCGCCGACGAGAAGGCCACCCTGCGCGGCTTCCTCGACTATCTGCGGAACGCGGTCGCGGACAAGGTCGAGGGCGTGCCGGAACCGCAGGTCCGAACGGGCGGAGTGCCCTCGGGTACCAACCTCCTGGGGCTGGCCAAGCACCTGGCGTTCGTCGAGCGGTTCTACTTCCTCGGTGAGGATGTCGGCGACTGGCGTACGACCATGCGGCCGTCCGCGGAGGACACCGTGGACAGTGTGCTCGCCGACTACCGGGCGACCGTCGAGCGAGCGAACCAGGTCATCGACGCCTGTCCGGATCTGGCTCGTCCCGCGCCGCGACCCCCGCGCCGAGGGCAGGCACCATCGATGCGATGGGTCCTGGTGCACATGATCGAAGAGACCGGCCGGCACGCGGGCCACGCCGACATCCTCCGCGAGCGGATCGACGGATCCACCGGCCGCTGACCGGGCGGCTGCCTACCGGGCGGTGCCTACCGGGCGGAGTCCTGGATGGCTCGGATCAGCGCCGTGGTGGCCGGTGGGTCGGGGGGATCGCCGTAGGTGACGGTGTAGATCTGGCGGGGGAAGCCGGGGATCTCGGTGGTGTGGACGTCGGGCAGGCGGTGGGCGCGGAGTGCGAGTCCGGGCAGGGTGGTGACTCCGATACCGGCGGCGACGAGGGCCTGCACGACGACCATGTCGTCGCAGACTGACTCGATGCGTGGGCTGAAGCCATAGTACAGACAGACGGCCGTCAACTCGCCCTGGCACCGCTCGCAACCGCCGATCCAGGCGGAGTCGCGATGGTTCGCGATGCTGTCGTCCGGGCTCCTGCCCGGCCCTTCTTCATGACCGGCTCAGCGATCCCGGGCCGTCACACCCAGCCGCGCACCCGCACATGGGCGGAGACGGTCGCCTCGAATGCACTGTGCAGAGGAGAGCACCATGCAGCTTGATCGCCTGAAGACTTTCATCGACGACGTGGGACTCGTGGTGCGCGGCACCGACGACGAGCACGAGATCACGGCGCGGGTCGCCGAGCGGCTGTCCGCTCTGCTGGCCGACGGATACCGGCTTCCGCCGGAGGTCACGCGATCATCGCCCGTCCGGCATCTGACGTATCCGCTCTACATCGCTCCGGACGACAGCTGGTCGATGGCGTCCGTGGTCTGGGACGTGGGCCAGCGGACCAAGGTCCATTCGCACGAGACGTGGGGCGTCGCCGGCATCTACGCGGGCGTCGAACACGAGACCCGGTACCTCAAGCCGACGGCGTCCACCGCGAACGCACCCTTGGCGCCGGCCGGTGAAACTCGGTGGTCGCCGGGGCAGGTGACCGTCTGCTGCACCACCGACGACGATGTCCACGCCGTCACGGCCGTCGGCAGCGAACCCACCGTCGGGATCCACGTCTACGGCGGCAATATCGGCACGATCAGGCGGCGTTCGTACGACCCCGCCACCGGCGAAGCCGACTGGTTCGTCTCCGGCTGGGACAGCGCTCAGGACGTGTCCCGAGCGACGGCATCGAGCTGAGAACGGGCTACAGGTCGAGCACCGCCCGGAGCGCGTCGTCCACCAGGGCCTGCTGCGCGGGACCGATGTTGCCGAGGCAGGTGCCTGTCTCGAAGCGGACCGCGGAGAGCTGGAGCAGGTTGACGGCCACGACCGAGGCGTCGACCGGAGTCGCCAGGCGCACGCTCATCGCCGTATCGGGATGAGCCGCGGGGGCGTGCAGCACCAGGGCGACCACGGCCCCGTACCGGTCGGCGAGCCCGTCGAGGCTGGCGATCAGCACGGTCCGGTTGCCCTTGCCGGTGTCGACGTCCCACACATCGCCCTTGCGGATCGTCACAGAGTGTCGCCCTCACCATCGAGGTCGAGGCGCTCCAGGGAGGCGAGGCGACCGGCGGCATCGAGGGTCATCTGACGGCGTACGGCCTTGACGATGTACTCGTTGAGCGAAGCAGCGCCGGCCGCGGCATCGCGCAACGGCTTGTCCATGGAGTCCGGAATCCGAACGGTGATGGCAGTCATGCCACCAAATCTAGTGCCAGGACTGCCGTCACCGCACCCCTTCTCGCCGATGCCGGTCCCCGGAAGGCCTGACCGGGGTCGGCCGCTTCGCCCAAGGCCTGCCGTCCGGTCGAAGCCCCGTACGTGCATACTCAGGCTTTGCGCGCGCACCGGCGTTCGCGAGAAGCAGGAGGTGGGCGATGGTGTCGGCATCGGGGTCGGAGTCCCGGAAGGTCACGATCAACGACGTCGCCAGGTCCGCGGGGGTGTCCAGGCAGACCGTGTCGCGGGCGCTCAACGACAAGGACGAGATCGACAGCGACACCAAACAGCGCGTGCTGGACGCGGCTCGCGCACTCGGTTACCGGCCGAGCCGGTTCGCCCGGGGCCTAGTCCGCCAGGACACCATGACGATCGGGCTGGTCATCCCCGATCTGCTCAACCCGTACTTCACCGAAGTCGCGGCCTCCGCCCTGGAGGCCGCGAGGACCCACGGCTGGCATGTCGTCGTGTACGACACCGCCGACCGGGCGGAAGAGGAACTCGGCACGCTGCAGGTGATCAGTTCGCAGGTCGATGCGGTCATCGGCTACTTCAGCTGCTCCGACAGCGAACTCGAGTCGTTCACCCGAGGCATGCCGGTCGTGCTCATCGGTCGTGAGGGCAGGTCCACGCGGTTCACCTCGATCCGGATCGACGGTCGGGAGGGGGTCCACGCCGCGGTTACGCATCTGGTCGCGAAGGGGCACACACGGATCGGCATGGTCGACCACCAGGCCCGGGCCGAGCCGAGCATCCGGCACACGTGGTTCACGGCGGCCGCGGCGGCGCACGGGATCGACGGCGGCATGGTGGTCGGTGCGGATCAGACGGCCGACGGCGGGGGCGCGGCGCTCAGGGAGTTGCTCACCGCTCATCCCGATGTCACCGCGGTCTTCACGTTCAACGACATCATCGCGATCGGCGCTCTCCGGGAGGCCCGCCGGCTGGACAGGCGCGTGCCGCAGGATCTGGCGGTCGTCGGCTTCGACGGGCTTCAACTGGGAGCGCTCATGGAGCCCCCGCTCACCAGCGTCGCCCTCGACACCCGGCAGCTCGGCGTGCTCGCCATCGAGCAGGTCGCACGGCTGCTGTCGGACCCGCGCACACTCGCGGTCGAGGACCTGGTCGTGCATGCCGAACTGCGGCTGAGCGGGTCCGCGTAGCCCGCCGGAAACGCATCCGCCGCGCATGTCTTGACATTGAACGGCGCCCAAGCGCAGACTTCCGAGCACTTCGCATCGCACCTCGCGAGGTACCTCCGAGGACTCCCGTGAGCGGTCCCGTGAGCGTTCACGGGACCGCTCACAAGCACCCATTACCAGCGTTTTCCATCACCTCGCCACGGCGCTCGGCGCTTGAACCGACACCGTTGCGTCCTGTCCCTTCCACCCAGAGGGCATTCCGCCCGAGGGATCAGCATCGAGCCGCCTAGCACCGTCGCTAGCCGTTGTCTGGAACGGAAACTATGAGCAACGCAGTCACGCGCATCCGCCTCGCCGCCGTCGCCGCGGCAGCCGGCGTCCT
This sequence comes from Streptomyces sp. NPDC050988, assembly GCF_044456225.1. Classification (NCBI taxonomy): domain Bacteria; kingdom Bacillati; phylum Actinomycetota; class Actinomycetes; order Kitasatosporales; family Streptomycetaceae; genus Streptomyces; species Streptomyces sp. NPDC050988. The sequence goes on from NZ_JBITFQ010000002.1 coordinate 355,172, forward strand.
CGTACTCGCCGGATGTTCGTCGTCCGACTCGTCGGACAGTTCATCCGCAGCATCCTGCGAGCCCTCGAAGGGCAAGGTCACCCTCCAGTACTGGAACACCGTCAACGGCATGGACAAGGTCGTCGACCTGTGGAACAAGGACCATCCCAACATCCAGGTCGAGTCGAAGAACATCTCCAACGACCAGTACGGCGCAATCGGCAACGCCCTCAAGGCCGGTAAGGCCCCGGACCTCGCCCAGGTCGGCTACGACCAGCTGCCCACCCTGCGCTCCCAGGACGCCTTCGTGGACGCCTCGGCCTGCAAGACGGCCGCCGGCACCAAGTCGGAGTTCGTGCCGTGGACCTGGTCGCAGACCAGCTTCGGCGGTGAAGGGGTGTACGCCCTTCCGCAGGACACGGGCCCGATGGCCATGTACGTGCGCACCGACATCTTCAAGAAGTACGACGTCCCGATTCCGACGACCTGGGACGAGTACACCAGCGCCGCGGAGAAGCTGCACAAGGCGAACCCGAAGCTCACCATGACGTTCTTCGACCCGAACAACGCCGAGTGGTTCAACGGGCTCCTCTGGCAGAACAACGCGAACATGTACAGCTACTCCGACGACAAGTGGCACGTCACCGTCGACTCGGACAAGAGCAAGCAGGTCGCCGAGTACTGGCAGAAGCTGATCGACGACAAGCTCGTGCGCACCGACCTCGCCAACGGGTCGACGCAGATGTTCGCCGCCTACCAGAACGACCAGATGGCCACCCAGCTCGGGGCGGCCTGGGGCTACACGGGCATCCGTGACAACCTGCCCGGCCAGGCCGGCAAGTGGTCGATCGTCCCGATGCCGACCTGGGGTGCGGGCGGCAACTCCGGTGACTGGGGCGGCTCGACCGTCGCGTTCATGAAGGGCGGCAAGCACCTCTACGAGGCGGCCGAGTTCAACACATGGCTCAACACCGACCCCGAGGCGCTCGCGCTGGCGAACGAGGTGGGCGGCCTGTACCCGGCGTCCACCGACGGACTGAAGCTCCCGGCGCTGACCAAGGGTGTGCCGTACTACAACAACGAGAAGATCTTCGACGTCTTCGCCGAGTCGTCCAAGAAGGTCGACACCGACTTCAGCTGGGGCCCCACCCAGAAGACGGTGAACCTGGCACTGCAGGACGCGATGGCCAAGGCGGTGGCCGGTGACGGCAAGCTGACCGGCGCGCTCGCGGCCGCCCAGGCCTCCGCGCTGAAGTCGATGGACGACCTGGCGATCCCGGCCACGGCGGGCAAGTGACCGCGGAATGACCGACATCGCACCGAAGCACCGCAGCGCCGCAGCACCGCAGCACCGCAGCGCCGGAGGGGCGGGGGGGGGGGGGGGGGGGGGGGGCCGCCGCCCCCCCCCCCCCCCCCCCCCCCCCCCCCCCCCCCCCCCCGCGGCGCCCCCCCCCCCCCGGGGGCGGCGGGGGGGGGGGGCGGGGCCCGCCCCCCCCCCCCCCGGGCCGGCACCATCGTCGCGTTCCTGACACCCTTCTTCCTGCCGTTCGTCCTCTTCTACCTGGTGCCCATCGGCTACGCGCTCTGGCAGAGCTTCCGCGTGGTACGCCGCTCCGGCGGGCAGTACGGCACCTCGTACACGACGTTCGGCGGCTTCGAGCAGTACGTCGAGGTGTTCCAGAACGAGGAGTTCTGGGCCAGCATCGGCCGTATCGGCCTGTTCGGCATCGTGCAGGTGCCCGTGATGCTGTTCACCGCGCTGGTCATGGCGCTGCTCCTCGACACCCACCTGCTGAAGCTCAAGGGGTTCTTCCGCACCGCCGCGTTCATGCCCTACGCGGTGCCCGGCGTCATCGCCGCGATCATGTGGTCGTATCTCTACTCGCCCCAACTGAGCCCGGTCGTCGACCTGTTGAACGGCATCGGCCTCAAGCCTGACTTCCTCGGCCCGGGTGCCGTGCTGTGGTCGGCGGCGAACGTGTCGACCTGGCTGTGGACCGGCTACAACATGCTGATCATGTTCTCGGCGCTGCAGTCCATCCCGCAGGAACTCTACGAGGCCGCGAGGATCGACGGGGCGAGCAACTGGGTCATCGCCTGGCGCATCAAGGTCCCGATCATCGCCCCGTCCATCGTCATGACCACGGTGTTCTCGATCATCGGCACACTCCAGCTGTACTCCGAGCCGGCCGTGCTGCGGCAGATCTCCTCGAACATCTCCAGCACGTTCACCCCGAACATGCTGGCGTACACCGTGGCCGTCGGGAACAACTACCAGCAGGCCGCCGCCATTTCGGTGGTCATCGCCGTCATCACGTTCGTCTTGAGCTTCGGGTTCATGCGACTGACCTCCAAGAGGGCGGGACTGTGAGCAATCGACCCCCTTCGCAGGAAAGCCGCGTGAGTCGTACGGCCGTCATGGCCCTGATGCTCGTGCTGGCGATCTACTTCATGCTGCCGCTGTACTTCCTGATCGTCGCGGCGACCAAACCGCAGGGCGATCTCGCCTCCACCAGCGGCCTGACGTTCTCGAACTTCCAGCTGTTCGAGAATCTGCACACCCTGTTCACCTTCAACGACGGCATCTTCGCCCGATGGATCCTCAACACCGTCGTCTACGCGGTGCTGGGCGCGGCCGTGGGCACCCTGATCTCGGCGCTGTGCGGCTACGCGCTCGCCAAGTTCCGCTTCCGCGGCCGGGAGTTCCTGTTCTCGGTGATTCTCGGCGGTGTGCTGGTCCCCAGTACCGCGCTGGCGCTGCCGCTGTTCCTGCTGTTCTCCGAGGTCGGGCTCGTCAACACCTACTTCGCGGTCTTCCTGCCCAGCATCGTCAGCCCGTTCGGCGTCTATCTCGCGAGGATCTTCGCGAACGCCGCCGTGCCGCAGGAACTCATCGAGTCCGCGCGCCTCGACGGTGCCGGCGAGTTCCGCACGTTCTTCTCGGTGTCGTTCAAGCTGATGTCGCCGGCGCTGGTGACCATCTTCCTGTTCCAGTTCGTCGGCATCTGGAACAACTTCTTCCTCCCGATGGTGATGCTCCAGAAGGAGGAGCTCTTCCCGATCACGCTCGGCCTCTTCACCTGGAACGGGCAGACCGCCCGCACCCCGCTCCTCCAGGAGTCCGTGATCATGGGCTCGCTGGTGTCGATCGTGCCCGTGATCATCCTGTTCATCGTCCTCCAGCGGTTCTGGCGCACCGGGCTCGCCGCCGGCTCCCTCAAGTGACCGCCCGCGCCCGCTTCTTGTCTCCGTACGCCCCGCCCGCACAGAAGGTTCCTCCCGCCATGAGCAACTCCGCCGTCTTCGTGCCCCATTTCCACTGGGACCGGGAGTGGTACGAGCCGTTCCAGGTCTTCCGGCACCGGCTGGTCGCCGCCCTCGACACCGTGCTGGAGACGGCCGAGGCGAACCCGGACTTCCGGTTCACCGTCGACGGGCAGATGGCCGCGATCGAGGACTACCTGGAGATGCGGCCGGAGAACCGCGACCGCCTCGTGGCCCTGGTCACCGAGGGACGGATCGCCATCGGCCCGTGGCTCATCCTGCTCGACGAGTTCCTCTGCTCCGGCGAGACCATCGTCCGCAACCTGCAGATGGGGTGGGCGGCCGCGGCGGACCTCGGCGGCGCGATGCCCATCGGCTATCTGCCGGACATGTTCGGCCACGTCGCGCAGATGCCGCAGATCCTGGCGCGCGCCGGCATCGAGCACGCGGCACTGTGGCGCGGTGTGCCGGGCTCCGTCGACGGTCACGCCTTCCGCTGGCGGGCACCAGACGGCTCCGAGGTGCGCACCGAGTTCCTCTTCGACGGCTACGACAACGGGCTCGACGTGTTGCTGGTGCCCGACCAGATCGGCCGTGCGCTGGGCGAGTACGCGGAGATGACGGCCGAACGGTGGGGCGGCGATCCGGTACTGGCGATGGCGGGCACGGACCACAACGCGCCCGACCCGCACCTCGCGGCCTGGCTGCGGCAGGCCGCCCGTGAAGGACGGGCCATCACCATCGCGACCCTCGACGAGTACCTGCGCAAGCATGTGCGCGACGAGGTGTCCGCCGTCGTCACCGGGGAGCTGCGCAGCCATGTGCGCGGCAACATCCTGCCGGGCGTACTCTCCGTGCGGCTCGGGCTCAAGCAGCGGATGGCAGTCGCCGAGCGCACGGTCGACCACGCCGAGCGCATGAACGCGCTGTGGTCCCGGCGCGACGACTCACCGTTCCTCTCCCTCGCCTGGCACAAGATCATCGAGTCGACCGCGCACGACTCGGTCGTCGGCTCCGGCACCGACGAGACCTGCGACCAGGTCGCCGCACGCCTGGCGGAGGCCGCGCAGACCGCGCGCGCCGTGCGGGACGCGGCACTCGCCGAACCGGCCGCCCTGGTGCCGAGCGACGGCTACCTGGTCGCCAACCCACTGCCGTTCGGGCGTACGGCGCTGGTCGAGGTGGATGTCGCCGCCCCGCCCGCCGGAACGGGGCCGGCCGCGATCGCCGCCGACGGCTCGACGCACCCCGTACAGCTGATCGCCGAGGCACCGACGGTCCTCAGCGACGAGCGCATGGACGCCTCCCAACTCGAACGCGTGCTGCGTCGTATCCACCGCCGCGAACTGTTCGGCCGGCTCATCGACCGCTACGAACTCACCCCCGGCCAGCTCGTCTTCCACCTCGCGGAGGTCCCCACCAGCGGGCCCTTCGACCTGCTGATCCTGCGCCGGGAGGTCGCCGCGGCGGCCGCCGCGCATCCGGGTGAGTGGCGGGTGCTGACAGTGGAGGAAGCCCGGGCCACCGCACTCGTACCCGTGCGGGTCCCCGCCTCCGGGCTGACCGCCTTCCGGGTCGAGCCGCGCGAGACCACCGCCGCCACGCCGGCCTCGTACGAGCCCGCGACGGCGACGGCGACGGACCGCACACTCTCCAACGGCCTGGTCGAGGTCACGGTCGCCGCCGACGGCACGCTGGGCATCACCGGCTCCGACGGGACCGTACTGAACGGCGTCGGCCGTCTTGTCGACGGCGGTGACCGCGGCGACAGCTACAACTACGCTCCCCCGGCGCACGACATCCTCGTCTCGGACCCGACGGAGATCACCGTCGACCTTCTCGAGGACGGCCCGCTGCGGTCACGGCTGCGAGTCACCCGCGTCTACCCGTGGCCCGCCGCGCTCTCCTCCGACCGCGATCTGCGCGACGAACGGATCGTGCCGACACCGGTGGAGACGCTCGTGGAAGTACGTACCGGTGAACCGTTCGTACGGGTCTCGACCTCGTTCCTGAACCAGTCCGCGGACCACCGGCTGCGCTTCCACGTGCCGCTGCCCGAGCCGGTGGCCACGTCCTCGTCCGCCGGCCAGTTCGCCGTCACCGAACGCGGTCTGACCGCCGAGGGCGGATGGGGCGAGTACCCGTTGCCGACCTTCCCGGCCAGTACGTTCGTGTCGGCGGGCCCCGCCACGGTCCTGCTCGACCACTCCAGCGAGTACGAACTCGTCGGCGACGGCACCGAACTCGCCCTCACCCTGCTGCGCGCGATCGGCTCGATCAGCGTCAACATCCATCCTCTCCGCGACGAACCCGCGGCGAGCGAGATCCCCGCGCCGGGTGCGCAGGACCTCGGCATGCGCGTCGAGAACCGCTTCGCCGTCGTGCCCTCGGCAACGGGCTGGCTCGGGGCGCACGCGGTCGCACTCGCCGAGGAGTTCCGCAACGACGTGCTCGTCACGCGCGGAACCGCCCCGGCCGGGGGCCAACTGCCGCCCGACACGGCCGGGTTGGGCGTCGAGGGCCAGGACGTTCTCGTGTCCGGCATCCGCCGCGTCGCCGACGACGAGTCCGGGGCCGGGATCGAAGTGCGGCTGGCCGCGATGAGCGACAGCGCGTCCACCGTCCGTGTGACGGGCACGTTCTCCGAGGCCACCACCGTGGACCTGCTCGGACGGCCGATCTCCCGCGCCCAGGCCCCGGACGAACTCGAACTGGCCCTCGGTCCATGGGAGATCCGCACGGTCGTACTCCGGTAGCGACCCGTCGTATCTGCCTCGTACGTGACACACAGTCGTATGTGACACACAGAAAGAGTTGTGACCTCTTGCCCAGCGAGTTCTCCCCCCATGTTTCGGACATCGCGCCAGGCCGTGGCGCACTGCGCCCGGCGCGCTCGTGGCTGCACTCCGACGCGCCCTCGCGTTCACTGAACGGGCCCTGGCGGTTCCGGCTGTCCCCCACGGCGTCGGTGGCCGAGGACTTCGCGGCCGACGGCTTCGTCGACGACGGCTGGGACAGCATCCCCGTGCCCTCCCACTGGGTGCTGGAGGGGGACGGGGCCTACGGCCGGCCGATCTACACGAACATCCAGTTCCCCTTCCCGATCGACCCGCCCCACGTCCCGGACGAGAACCCGACCGGCGACTACCGCCGCAACTTCGACGTCCCCGCCGACTGGTCGGACGCCGAACGCGTGGTGCTGCGCTTCGACGGTGTCGAGTCGCTGTTCCGGGTGTGGGTCAACGGCGTCGAGATCGGCAGTGCGAGCGGCAGCCGGCTCGCCCACGAATTCGACGTGACCTCGGCGGTGCGCACGGGCGACAACGTCGTCGCCGTACGGGTCCACCAGTGGTCGGCGGCCAGCTACGTCGAGGACCAGGACCAGTGGTGGCTGCCGGGCATCTTCCGCGATGTCACCCTGATCGCCCGGCCCGCCGGAGGCATCGAGGACGTCTGGCTGCGGACCGCCTTCGACGACGGGCGCGGCCGCGTCGAAGCGGAGATCACCGCCGACGCGGCCGCCTTCCCGGTCACCCTGCGCATCCCCGAACTCGGCGTCGAGCACGTGTGGCCCGCGCCGGCCGACGTGGCCCCCGTCGACGTCACCGGCGTACAGCCCTGGTCGGCCGAACAGCCCCGCCTTTACGACGCCACCGTGTCCACGGCCGCGGAGAGCATCGCGCTGCGGGTGGGTTTCCGCACGGTCGAGATCCGCGGCGACCAGTTCCTGGTCAACGGCAGCCGCGTCGTCTTCCACGGGGTGAACCGTCATGAGACGCATCCCGAGCGTGGGCGCGTCTTCGACGAGGAGCACGCCCGCGAGGACCTGGCGCGCATGAAGCGGTTCAACGTCAACGCCATCCGCACCAGCCACTACCCACCGCATCCCCGGCTGCTCGACCTGGCCGACGAACTCGGCTTCTGGGTGGTCCTCGAATGCGATCTGGAGACACACGGCTTCGAAAAGGTCGACTGGGTCGGCAATCCGAGTGATGACCCGGCCTGGCGCGAGGCCTGTCTGGACCGCATCCGGCGCACCGTCGAACGGGACAAGAACCATCCCAGCATCGTGATCTGGTCGCTCGGCAACGAATCGGGGACCGGCGGCAACCTGGCCGCCATGTCGGCGTGGGTCCACGCCCGCGACACCGGACGGCCCGTGCACTACGAAGGCGACTACACCGGCGAGTACACCGACATCTACTCGCGCATGTACGCCTCGGTGCCGGAGACCGAGCAGATCGGGGCCGACAGCGCACGCTCGGCTCTGCTGAACTGCACTCCCGCGCAGAGTGCCCGGCAGCGCACCAAGCCGTTCCTGCTGTGCGAGTACGCGCACGCGATGGGCAACGGGCCGGGCGCGTTCGACCAGTACGAGGCACTCGTGCGGCGGTATCCGCGGCTGCACGGCGGCTTCGTATGGGAGTGGCGCGATCACGGCATCCTCGCCGCGACCCCGGACGGGACGCCGTACTACGCCTACGGTGGCGACTTCCGAGAGGTCGTGCACGACGGCAACTTCGTGATGGACGGCATGCTGTTGAGCAACGACGTCCCCACCCCCAGCCTCCACGAGTACAAGGCGGTCGCGCAGCCCGTCGAGTTCGTCTTCGACGGCGAAAAGGTCGTGGTCACGAACCTGCGGCATTCGGCCGACACGTCGGACCTGCGCTTCCGCTGGCGCGTCGAGCACGACGGACTCCCCGTCGCCTCGGGGGACTTGGAGATCCCCGTCGTCGCCGCGGGCGGGTCTCAGCGGGCGTCACTGCCCCCCATCGCGGTCGCCCCCGACGCCGAGACGTGGCTCACGATCGACGCGACGCTGGCAGCGTCAACTCCTTGGGCAGCTGAAGGACATGTGATCGCCACGGCCCAACTGGACTGCTCGGCACGGCGTCCCGTGCCCGCGGTCCGGACACAGCCACAGGCCGATTGGCGAACGGGCGACGGAACTCTGTCGCTCGGAATCGCCGAGTTCGCCGGTGGATCCCTTGTCCGCCTCGCCGGCCGCGCTGTGACCGGCCCTCGGCTGGAGCTGTTCCGCGCGCCGACCGACAACGACGAAAGCCCGTCCGACGGGATCGCCGAGAGCGACAACAGCATCGCCGGGGTGTCCAGCGCCGATCTGTGGCGGCGCGACGGCCTCGACCGGCTGACCAACCGGCGCGTCTCCGTGGAGCACACCGCGGACGCGCTGCGCACCCTCGACAAGGTCTCCGCGGCGGACTCCGCGCTGAGCGTGATGGTGGAGTCCGTCTGGTCGCTGGTGGACGGCGAGCTGGAACTGCGCGTGGAGATCGAGCCCTCGCGCGGCTGGCAGACAGTGTGGCCCCGTATCGGCGTCGGCTTCGAACTGCCCGACGGCGTGGCTCCCGTCGACGGGGCCCAGTGGTTCGGTCTGGGCCCGCTGGAGACCTACCCCGACAGTCTCCGCGCGGCCCGCACCGGCCGCTTCTCCGCCACGGTCCACGACCTCTCGGTGGACTACGCACGTCCCCAGGAGACCGGACACCGCTCCGAACTGCGCCGGCTGACGCTGACGAGCGGCTCCACCGAAGTACTGCGCATCGAGGCCCTGCCCGACACCCGGGGGCGTCGCCCCGGCTTCACCCTCAGCCGCCACACACCCCAGCAGATCGCCCGAGCCGAGCGCCCCTTCGAGCTAGGCGCCTCGACGACGAGCCACCTGATCGTCGACGCGGCCCAGCACGGTCTCGGCTCACGGACCTGCGGACCCGATGTCTGGCCCGAGTTCGCGCTTCGGCCCGAGTCGCGCACGATCAGGCTGCGTATCTCGGCGGGATAGGGATCCGCGGATCCGCGCTGGTGCTGGTGCCTGCCGCGTGGTGCGCGGTCTGCAATCCGCAGACCGCGCGCCGCGGGCACCGGCGAACTCCCGGCGCCGCGCCGCACTTCTGCTTGTTGCAGTGTTCAGGTGCGGGCGAGGAAGTCGAGGAGCACCTCAGTGGTTTCCTGCGGATGGGTCAGCACACCCGCGTGAGCGGCCCCGGAAAGGGCAACGAACTCGCCCCGTGCAAGCACCTCGGCTGCGGCCTTCCCGGACCGCGCCGGGAAGTACAGATCGTGTTCGAACGCCGCGACCAGCACCGGCTGGTGGATGTCAGCGAGAGCGGACATGCGGTGCTCGTCCCGCAGCCACCGTCCGGAGGCCGCCAGCTGCCCGGCCGCTCCCTCGCGGGAGGCCCATACCGACTCCTGGGCGTCGAGCAACTCCAGCCAGGTGCGCACCTGTTCCTCGTCGTCGCGCAGTACCTCCGGCGGCAGTGAGCTCAGCAGGGTCTGCAGTTTCACGAACGCCGGAGGCAAGTGACCGGCAGCCGCGACCAGTTCGCTCTCCGCCAGCAAGACAGCGTCCAGCACTGCCGTCAGCGGCCCGGCGCCGGCCAGCAGCACCGCGGCACGCACCAGATCCGGACGGGTACGGGCCAGGAGTTCGGTGGTGAAGCTGCCGAGCGAGTAGCCGATGACCGTGACGTCGGTGAGTCGCAGTGCGTCCAGCAGGCCCGCCAGGTCGGCGGCGAGAGCCTCGACCGTGTATGGGCCGGGCGGTGCGTCGGAAGGTGCCACACCACGCGCTGCATAGGTCACCACCTCGAAGCCCGCGTCGGCCAACGCGCCGCGCAGACCGCACAGTTCCCATGCGACCGGCGGCATGCCGGTACCTCCCACCAGGACCACCGGCCGCCCGGCCCCACAACGCTCGTACGCGATCCGCACCCCGCCGACCGACACCGACTCCATGATCGCCCCCGCCCCGGATATCTGATTGGACGTCAGATACCCATCGTGCCACGACGCCGGGCCGAACGGTCAGCGGGTCAGCGGACCTTGACGAACACGGGGTTCGAGTAGAACGACAGGTCGTCCCAGGGGCTCTCCTGGCCGTCGGCGAGCGGCTCGGCTTCATCGGTGTTCGTGCCGCGCACGCGGGCTGCGGGCGTAGAGGTCGCCGTCCACGTCACGCAGGGTGTGGCGGATGGCGCACTCCTTCCCCTGCTTCCGCCAGTCGGGCGGGCCGAAGCGCGCAGGAGCATCGGAAGCTTCAAGAGCACCTTGAAGGCGCCCAGACGAACCTCCGCTTCTCGGAGAAACGGATCGCTGACCTCGAGTTCCAACTCCTCGAACGTGATCGCTTCTGAAGGGCAGCTTCATCAGTCAGCCCTCGCGCGGCAAGCCGGGCAGATCAGCTGCGCGTTCTGCCCCACGGTTCTGATCACGGCTGCGAGCGTGCAGCCCTCATCGCCGACACTCGCCTCCAGGCCCGCTGCTCACCTCCAGCAACGGACGGCGGATGGACACGGAGAACACGCCGGGGCGGATCGTGCGGGAGGTCGCTGAGCAGCACGCCGGGCGGACGGGCCGGCGGGCGAGCTGAGTGCCGACGGGGTGGCGCTGTCGCTGTCGCCGTGGAGGACGACGAGCAGGAGCAGGCCGCCGCCGGCACGGAGAAAGTGCACGTCACACGACTGGACCCCTGCTGTGGCGCGGACGGTCCGGCGCATCGAGCGTGGTCTGGGCGGGGCAACGACGCCCCGGCCGAGCTCATAGAACGGATCCCCATGCCCGTCACCGTGAAAGACCACCGGGTACCCCACAAGTCCACCGTCCCCGCGAATAAGGGCAAGGTCGTCGAACTCTTCGTGCGGGAGCGCGACGGCACGCCCCCCGGCCACCCCGACGAGCGCACGGCCGTCCTGATGCTCCACGGCCGGAGCGTTCCTGTACTCGCGGGCTGTGATCTCGATTTCAAGTCGTACAGCTGGGCCGATGCGCTGGCGAAGGCCGGTTACGACGTCTTCATGATGGACCTCCAGGGCTCGGGGCTGTCGCCGCGGCCGGAGATGGACGACCCTCGCAATGTCAATCCCGCCCAGCAGCACCTTCTGAAGCCGAGACCTCCAGGTTTCACGCCGGGCCCGCCGAACTATCCGTTCCAGTTGACCAACTCGAACAGCGACCGGGACGAGCTGAACACCGTCGTGGAGTGGATCATCCGCGAGCGCGGGGTGAAGAAGGTCGCCTTCATCGGCTGGTCCGCGGCCGCGTTCACGATGGGGCCGTACGCGGTCAAGAACCCGGGCAAGGTGTCGAGCCTGTTCCTGCTGGCGCCGATCTTCCCGCCCGAGGGCACGTCGAACGCCCCCAACCCGCTGCCGCAGCCCGGCTTCCCGATGTTCCTGAGCACGAAAGACGGAACCTGGAACGGGTGGACCAACGAGGTGCACTGCGATGGGCAGCGCGAAGACGAGATGCGCGACAAGGTGTGGGACGCGATCATGAAAAGCGATCCGGTGGGCAGCACGTGGGGGCCGGTCGGTGAAGGGCGCAATCGCATCAGAACCTCGTCCGGTGGGGCTGGAACAAGACCACCGCGGCGCAGGGCGGCGTCCTCGGCGGCACCGTGCCGGTCCTCATCGCGTACGGGGAGTACGACAGGCAGGTGAACACGTCGAGCGAGGATCCGGAATTCAACTTCTCGGTCCCCGCGCTCTACAACGCCATCGCCGGCGACCACAAGTTGATGGTCAAGCTGGACTGCGCCGGGCATTCGGTGGTGTGGGAGATGCAGCACAAGAACGTGCACAACCTCTCGAAGCACTGGCTCAAGCACCTGAAGGTCGACGGCAAGACCCAGGGCATCTTCGACATGAACACCAACGGCGACATCAGCCCGGCTCCGTAGTTCCTCGTCGGCCCGGCGGCGGTGCGGCATCACGAGTCCAGTGCCGGGATGCCGCCGTCGGCGATCGTCATGGTCTTGCCGACGGCGGCCTTGGCCCCGGATTCCACCCACGCCTTGCAGCCGTTGCGGTTGCCCGGCAGGGGCCGGCCGGCCACGACGATGAGTCCGGCATCCCGGTAGACGGGGCTGTCCAGGACGGCTCCGACGCCGTGATCACACCAGGCACGCCGAGATCACCACACCCGTGACCAGCGGTTACGGACAAACCTTAGGCGCAGCCCGGCGGTTCGTCCTCGGTCGGTACGAACTGCATCGTGGGCATCCCGGCGGCGTCGAAGTTGGCGGTGTCCGGGCCGATCAGAGTCATGTAGCCGGCGAGCCTCTGGGTGTGCTGCGAAGGCGGCTCACCCTTGACCTGCTCGGGCCCGGGGAACACGGAGTCGAGGACCCACCAACGGCTGCCGAAGTTCACCCACTTGATCCCGCAGTGCGTATAGATGTCGTACGGATAGGGCTTGTGCTGCTTGGGCTTGGCCGGTCCCTCCTGCCACTTGTCCTTCACGACGGTGCGGGCGGGCAGGGTGGGGCCGGTGTACCCCTCGTCCTCCGGATTGCCGGACGAGGACGAGCAGCCGGAGAGCAGCAGCCCGGCACTCAGGAGCACGACGACGGCTTGGCGCGGTACGTTCATGCATCTCAGACGCTGCGGGTACGTGTTCCGTTCGATCACCGCTGTCGTCCTGGTGGCCGAAGGGCAGTGAGTACGGAACCCAGCCCCCAAAAAAAATCCTGCCCCCCCAGGATCGTGTTCCTGGGGGGCGGGCACGGTGCTTGCCCTCTCCCGGCTCCCGGCCCGCGTCCCTATGCGCCCGAAGTGAGACGCACCAGCAGGACGGCGGGCGTGTGTGGCAGCGACACCCGCAGTCCGTCCCCCTCCCAGACCGCCGAGCCGGCTGTCGGCGCGGACGGGTGCAGGATCTCCGTATGGACCTGTCTGCCCTCCATGTGCCGCACCGGCAGATGGAGTTCGGTGTCCCCGTCGCGGCGCCAGACCGAGAGGTAGGACGTACCGTCACCGGGGACCCGCATGCCCAGGGCCAGCCATTCGTCCGTCCAGCCCGGGAGGCCGAGCGGCCAGAACGGCACGGCCTTCGCGAGGTCCCCGCGGATCGACTTGTACACGGCCACCGCGTCCCGTACGAGCCCGAGTTGGCGCTCCGACATCCGGTTCAGGTGGCCCGACAGATGGATGCGCCCGAGCAGCGCCCCGCCCAGGGTGAAGGTGATCAGGTCGTCGTCGAACTCGGGCTGGGGATAGGCCCAGACGGCGCCCTGCTCGGGCGGTACCGCCGTCGGCGCGGCGGCGGCGATCGGCGGGAAGCGCAGTGGGTCCTGCTGGTCGCTGGTGGACTGGAGCTGGGTGACGGCGAGCGTTGCCCCGTCCATCCTCATTCCGCCCGATGCGCAGTTTTCGATCACCAGCCCGGGGTACCGGTCCAGCACCTCGGACAACCAGTCCAGATACGCCTCGGCGTGGCCGAGCAGCCCGGCTCCCGGCGCGAAGTCCCCGGTGGCGCAGGTCCCCGGGTCGACCACGATGTTGTAGTCCAGTTTGAGGTAGCCGACCCCCCAGTCGCCGACGATGCGGTCCACCGTTCTGTCCAGGTGCGCACGGGCGGCGGGGTGTCGCAGATCCAGCTGGTGGCGGCCCTGTTCGGTGATGCGCCGGCCGTCGCGCTGGAAGAAGGCGTCCGGCGGCAGTGAGTCCGCGACGGAACTGCGCACGCCCACGACCTCCGGCTCCAGCCACAGCCCGGGCACCATGCCTCGCTCCCGGATCCGGTCGAGGACCTCGTGGATTCCGCCGCCGGGGAAGCGGCGCGGTGAATACAGCCACTCTCCGACGCTGTCCCACCAGCCCTCGGTGCCGTCGTCGTACCAGCCGGAGTCGATGCAGAAGTACTCCGACCCGGCCTCGGCGGCCGCGTCGATCAGCGGCAGCAGCTTCTCCGTCGTCGGGTCGCCCATCAGCGTGTTCATGTAGTCGTTGAAGACGACCGGCAGCGTGGTGTGGTCCGGGTGCGGGCGGCGGACGGCACGGCGGTACGAGGTCAGGGCGCCGAATGCGTCGTCCAGCCCGGATCCGAGGGCCAGTACGCCGTGCACGGTGGTGAATTCGGAGCCGGGGGCCAGTCGGACGCGCCACTGGTGCTCCGCATCCATGGGTCCGTTCAGCGCCAGACACGTACCGTGGTCGCGCTCGCCCAGATCCCAGCGCCAGCCCGCCGGGGATTCGATCTGCCACAACCAGGCCCGGTCGCCCCCGCGTTCGGTGAGGGCGCCCATCGGAAGGTGCCCGTCAGTGGGCCAACTGCCGCGTCCTGCCAGGGTCAGTGCTGCCCGGCTGTCGTGCTGATGGACGTCGACATGGATGTCGGCGACGGTCTCCCGCAGCGGCTCGGTGTACCAACGGCACTCCGCCAGCCAGTCGTTGCGGGCGCGGTGGACATCGAGGCCGTCGGGGGAAGGCAGGGCGCCGAGCAGGAGGCTGCTGACGGACTGGACGACGAAGGGTTCCTCCGCGTCGTTACGGAGGCGGACACGGGAGCGCAGCACGGGCAGTCCGACGGGTGAGGACAACTCGACGAACGCGGTCAACTCGGTCCCGGGGTCGTGGAGTTCGACGGTCAAGTACGTCCAGCCGCCGCCTTCCTGAGTGGTGTGTCCTCGGTACCGCAGGCGCGAACCGAGGGCCGTGCCGGTGAAGCGCGGGCCGGACCAACCGCTGCCGTGACCGAGGGCAGTGAGTTCCACAAGGTGGAGGGGGGCATCCGAGCCGGGCTCGGACACCGGATCGCCGGGGAGGGCCAGCCGGACCAGCCGCACGACCCCGTCGTCGCCGGTGGCGAACTCCGTCTCCAGCGCCCGGTGGCCCCAAGTGACTTTCTGGTCAGTGTCGTTGGGGGCCGTGCCCGCCGCGTCCGACGTAACGGTCAACGTCTTCCCCTCCCGCTGACCGCCGCTGACGGCGGTCTGAGTCTGCCGCGTGAATTCATGATTACGGTCTCTTGACGAGCCTCATGTGACCGGTCACAATCCTGGCATGAATGTGACCGGTCACACAAGGCGCTCGGTGAGCATCAGGGACGTCGCGACCGCGGCCGGCGTCTCGTACCAGACCGTCTCCCGAGTGATCAACGACCATCCCAGCGTCAAGCCGTCCACCCGGGAGCGGGTGCTCGCCGCCATCGACGAACTGGGGTTCAGGCGCAACTCCACCGCGCTCGCCCTCGCCAGCGGACGCAGCCGCGCCGTGACCGTGCTCACCTCCAACACCACGCACTACGGCTATGCCTCGGTCCTCCAGGGCATCGAGGAGGCGGCGCGGGCCGCCTCCTACACCGTGGGCATCGGGGTTCTCGAATCAGCCGACGGGGCCGGCGAGGCGGAGGTAGCCGCCCAGGTGCAGCGGTCGGCGGACGCCGGCGGCGGTCTGATCGTGATCGCATACGACCCGGCCGGTGTACGGGCCCTGGGTGCGGTGCCCGCCGATCTGCCGGTCGTCGGCGTGGTGGAGACCCCCGCGAGCCCGCCCGGCGACGACCGTCCCTGGGTGTGGGCCGACGACCGCGAGGCCGCCTACAAGGCGACCCGCCATCTGCTCTCCCTCGGCCACAGGACCGTGCACTACGTCGCCATCCCGTCCAGCACCCGGCGCACCAGCGCCCGTACCACCGGCTGGCAGCAGGCGCTCAAGGAGGCCGGGGCGCCGCAACCCCGCCCGCTGCAAGGGAGTTGGGGCCCGGCGGGCGGCCACGCGGCAGGCCTGAAACTCGCAGGGAACCCGGACGTCACCGCGATTCTGTGCGGCAACGACGACCTCGCGCTCGGGGTCATCCGCGCCCTCCACGAGACGGGCCGGGCGATCCCCGGCGACGTCAGCGTGGCCGGGTTCGACGACGCCCCGCACTCCGCCTATCTCACCCCGTCGCTGACGACCGTACGCCTGGACTTCACCGGGCTCGGGCGGTCCGCGTTCGCCCTGCTGCACGGCGTGCTGGAGGAGTCCGCGCAGATCGCCCCGCACCCCGTCTCCGTACCGGAACTGATCGTGCGGGAGAGCTCGGGGCCACCGCCCGGACGTGGGTGAACCCGATCCCGCTCCCCTTGCTTCGCTCCACCCGAACCGCCCGCTCGCACCTCCTCAGCCGGACCGTTTTCCGATCCGCCCACCTGAGCCCGTTCGCGAAAGGCACACCATGAAGAGAAGAGCCCTGCCTGCGCTGGCCTTCATATGCGCCGCCGCTCTGTCCGCCACCGCGTGCAGCGACCCCACCGCCGGCGACTCCGGTTCCTCCTCCGACTCGGGCGGCAAGCAGACGAAGGTCGACCCGACCGCGCGCCTGGACGGCGTGAAGTTGACCATGTGGACCGCGCAGAACACCATCAACGCGCCGAAGCAGGTCATCGACGCCTTCGAGAAGGCCACCGGCGCCAAGGTCGAGGCACAGGCCATCCCCGACCCGTACGAGCAGAACGTGCCGACCAAGCTCGCCTCCGGCGACAAGCCGGACCTCATGTTCTGGCAGCCGTCCATCTCCACGCTTCCCTTCATCCAGCCGAAGCAGAACCTCCTCACCCTCGACGGGGAGGAGTGGGTGTCGAAGCTGGGCGACACCGAGAAGTCGCTCGGCATGATCGACGGCAAGCGGTATGCGGCGATCGTCACCAGCCCCTCCATGCTCGGCGTCTACTACAACAAGGACGTGTTCAAGAAGGCCGGGCTCACCGAGAAGGACTTCCCCAAGTCGTACGACGAGCTGCTGGCACTCGGCGGCACCGTCACGGACAAGACCGACGCGGCCGGCTTCTACGAGGCAGGCGGCGACAAGTGGCCGCTGCAGTGGCAGACGCAGGTCCAGCTCACCGACCTCGACAAGCAGTGGTGGGCCGACCTCAACCAGAACAAGGAGAAGTGGACCGACCCGGTCGTCGTCGGCGCCATCAAGAAGTACAAGGAGAAGCTGCTCGACGCCGGTCTCGCGCAGAAGAACTACAAGACCGGCACCTTCACCGGGCAGGCCGACTCCCTCTGGAAGGGCGAGTCCGGCATGGTCCTCAACGTCACCTCCTTCCAGAGCCAGTTGCAGGCCAAGTACTCCACGGCCGAGATCGACAAGAAGATCGGCTGGTTCCCGATCGCCAACTCCTCCGCGACCGGGATGTACTCCCCCGACCAGACCAACGGCGTGGTCGCGTTCAAGACGGGTGACGAGAAGCGGCAGAACGCCGCCCGCCAGTTCATGGCCTTCTGGCTCGGGCCGGACTACCCCGACTACATCAAGGCGATGAAGATCCCCTCCGTGCAGCCGTCCGTACCGACCCCCGACGGCCTTCCCCAGGCGTCGAAGGACCAGGTCGCCGCGCTGCCCACGGCCATCGGTGTCTTCCAGGCCAAGGCGATCGTCGCGCCCGACACCCACCTGTACCTCGCCGACATGCTCTACGGGAAGAAGAGCCCGCAGCAGGTCGCGCAGGCGATCCAGGACCAGTTCGCGCAAGTGGCCAAGGCCCAGGGCGCGACCGGCTTCTAGCCCGATAGCGCGACCGACCCGAACCCGACCGACCCGACGGGCAAGGATTTCCCGATGGCGGACACGGCCATACGCACGCGTACGCAGAAACCGGCGCCCGCCAAGGGCCGGGGAAGGAAGGTGGGACGGCTGCCCCGCGCCGCCGTCCACCACCCCTGGTGGTTCGCGCTCCCCGCGATCGCCGTCTTCGCGGCCTTCTTCCTGGTGCCGAACCTGCTCAACTTCTACTACCCGTTCACCAATTGGTCCTCGTACCACCCGGACATCGCCTTCACCGGCCTCGACAACTTCAAGACCATCGCCGACGACGGCTCACTTCTGCGGGCGATCCGTACGACCCTGGTGTACGCCCTGCTGGCGGCGGTCTTCCAGAACGGCTTCGGGCTGGTGCTGGCGCTGCTGCTGGAGGCGGACTCCCGGTTCAACCGGTTCTTCCGCGCCGTCTTCTTCCTGCCGGTGCTCATCTCGGCGCTCGCCACCGGCTACGTCTTCCAGGCGCTGCTGAACCAGGACGGCGCCGTCAACGGACTCCTCGGCACCAACATCCCCTGGCTCGGCTCGACGACCTGGACACTGGTCCTGGTCACCGTCATCCACGGCTGGAAGTGGATGGGGCTGTCCATGCTGATCTATCTGGCCGGCCTCAAGGGCATCCCCGGCGAGATGCTGGAGGCCGCGAGGTGCGACGGCGCAGGGCCGTGGCGGACCTTCTGGTCGGTGCGCTGGCCGATGCTGGCACCCGCTCTCACCTTCAACGTCACCACGGCGCTGATCGGTTCGATGAACACCTTCGACATCGTGCAGGCCACGACGGGCGGCGGGCCCGCGGCCTCCACGGAGGTCTTCAACATCTACATGTTCCGCATCTTCGGACAGGGCCTGTACGCCCAGGCCTCCGCGATGAGCCTCGTCCTCTTCCTGGTCGTGGTCGCCGTCGCGATCCCCCTCGTCATCGGACTGCGCCGAAGGGAGCAACTGCTGTGAGCACCCACGCGAATACCCCGTCCGCCGCGCTTCCCGTATCCGCTGTGCGTCGCGCGTCCGGCGTGCATCCCGCCTGGCGTTACGGCCGTCCGGCGCTCGTCCTGCTGATCGCCGGGCTCGCCGTGGGCGTACCGCTGTGGCTGGTCGCCGTCACCTCCGCCAAGCCGCAGGCCGAAGCGATCACGCCCAACCTGGACCTGCCGGGGCAGTGGCAGCCGGGCAGCAACTACGAGGACGCCGTCAGCCAGGGCGAGATGCTGCGCGGCTTCCTCAACTCCCTGCTGGTCGTGGTGCCTTCGGTCGCCCTCGTACTGATCCTCGGGGCGGGCGCCGCCTGGGTCTTCGCGCGCCGCAAGTCGAAGCTTGTCTCGGCGGCGTACGCGCTCTGCATCAGCGGGCTGCTGCTGCCACCGGCCGTCATCACGATCGTCATGGAGCTGCGTCAGCTCGGCCTCGCGGGCACCCGGCCGGGAATGATCGCCGTCTACACCGGGATGTACCTCTCGACGTCGATCTTCTTCATGACCGGCTTCATCCGGGCCATCCCCGTGGAGCTGGAGGAGGCCGCGCGGATGGACGGCGCGACGCCTCTGCGGATCTTCCGGCAGATCATCCTGCCGCTGCTCAGGCCGGTCATCGCCACCGCGACGATCATGGTCATGCTCTACGCCTGGAGCGACATCTTCTACGCCTTCTTCGTCCTCGGCGGCGGAGAGAAGGCGACCCTGCCACTCAACCTCTACAAGGTCGCCAGCGCCCAGCTCTACCTCAACAACTGGCATCTCGTCTTCGCGTACGTCGTGGTGATGAGCCTGCCGATGGTCGCCATCTTCCTGGTGGCCCAGCGAAAGATCGTGTCCGGAATCACCAGTGGAGCCGTCAAATGACTGGAGGTCCAACAGCGTGAGCACCCCCACCCGTACGAGATCCCGCACCGGGTCCCGTACCAGAACCGCCCTTGTCGCAGCCGTACTTGGAGTCACCGCCATGGCAGGCACCCTCCCCGCGGCGGGGGCCGCGACCGCCGCAGCCGACCCGCAGCGCGTCACCGTCGACCTCGCCGCCTCCGAAGGCCCGGTGATGCACGGCGCCAACGGCACCCTGTACGGGCTCAGCGACGACGGCGTGCCCAGCGACGCCGCGCTGGCACCATTGAAGATCACCAGCGTCTCGCAGAAGCCGGAGGGCGGCGCCCAGCATCCCAACGGCGACGCGCTCACCGTCTCCAAGTCGTTCTTCCGCAACGGCGGCGGCGAGGTCCTGGTGATGATGCAGGACATCTACGCCAAGTGGCCGTACGAGGACCTCGGCATCGACGACTACCTCCCCAAGGTCGACAAGATCGTCAGCGAGGTGTCCGCCGACCCGAACAGCGACCGCTTCGTCTACATCCCGTTCAACGAGCCCGACCAGATCTGGTACAACCTCGGCACCTCCAACCAGGCGCAGTACGAGATCAACCGCGACCGGTTCTTCAAGGACTGGAAGACGGTCTACCAGCGGATCCGCGCGATCGACCCCGACGCCAGGATCGCCGGCCCGAACGAATCCGGCTATCACACACGCCTGTTGACCGACTTCCTCACCTTTGCCAAGCGGGAGAACGTCCTTCCCCAGATCATGACCTGGCACGAGCTGGACTCCAGCTCTCTGCGCAACTTCCAGGGGAACTACGACAGTTACCGCGCGATCGAGAAAAACCTCGGCATCGCGCCGCTGAAGATCAACATCGACGAGTACGCCAACCGGCGCGACCTCTCCGTGCCCGGGCAACTCGCCCAGTGGGTCTCGATGTTCGAGCGGAACAAGGTGTACGCCAACCAGGCCTACTGGGACGCGGCGGGCAACCTCGACGGCAACGTGGTGCGTTCCAACATCCCCAACGGTGGCTGGTGGTTCTTCCGTTGGTACGCCGGACTGACCGGCAACACCGTCAAGGTGACCCCGCCGCAGGCCAACACCATCGACACCCTCCAGGGGCTGGCCTCGTACGACAAGAAGCGGCGCCAGGCGCAGGTCCTGCTCGGCGGCTCGGCCGGTGACTCCGACGTCGTCGTCCAGAACGTCTCCCGGTCCGTCTTCGGCCGCACGGTCACCGCGACCGTCGCCGAGTCCGCATGGTCCGGCTACGAGGGTCAGCACGCGGCGCCGCGTGTCCTCACCCGTACGAAGGTCGAGGTCGCGGACGACGGTTCGGTGACCGTCCCGCTGCGCGGCATGCACAAGATGTCCGCCTACCGGATCGCCCTCACCCCCGGCGGCTCGGGCACCCCATCCACCGCTTCCGTCCCCTGGTCCGCTTCGTACGAGGCCGAGGACGCGGCCATCACCGGCGGCCAGGTCTACACCCAGGGCACGGTCAGCAACGCCAACGGCTACGCGGCCTCCGGGACGAAGGACGTCGGCTCACTCAACACCGCTTCCAGCAAGGTCGACTTCACGGTGGACGTGCCCGCGGCCGGCACCTACGACCTGGCGATCCTGTACGGCAACCAGTCCGGGACACCCGCCACGCAGAAGCTCTCGATCGACGGCGGGGATCCGGCCACGGTCTCCTATCCCTCCACCGAGAACTGGACCTACCGCGCCAAGAAGGACGTCGGCGTCGAACTCCCCGCCGGCCGACATGTGTTGACACTGGCCAAGGGCGACGCCGAGGTCACCCTCGACCGCATCGACCTGACCGCCCGTACCGGCGCCGCGCCTTCCGCGTCGTACGAGGCCACGCTGGCGGACATCAGCGGGAAGCCGTCGTACGACTACTCCTCGTCGGCCGGGGTCGGCACGGGTGCCCTGGTCCTGCGCTCCGGTGACAAGGCGGTCTTCGACGCCTACGCACCGCGCGACGGCTACTACACCGTGGTGTCGCGCGCCAACGCGGCGGTGAAGCTGGAGCTGCACGGTGAGAAGGTGACGGCGGCACCCGGCCGGGCCCTGCGGCTGTACCTCGTGGCGGGCAACAACCGCATCGCGATGACGGCCAAGGGCGCATCCGTCCGCTCCCTCGACGTCTCGGGCACCGGCTCGACGTCGGGCACCCTCTCCTACGAGGGCGCCTCGGCCACTCTCGCGGGCGGCGCCAAGCTCGTCGACTCCGCCCACGCCTCCGCCGGTTCCTACGTCGGCTGGCTCGGCAACAGCGCCTCCAGCACCGCCGAGTTCACGGTGGACGCGCCCAAGTCCGGCCGCCACATGCTCGTCGTCCACTACGCGCACAACGACCGGCGCGACAACGGCCACGCCTACAACACCGACATCATGTCCCGTACGGCGGACATCACGGTGGGCAGCGCCGCCCCCCGGAAGGTCACCTTCAAGAACACCTGGAGCTGGGACGACTACTGGACCGTGGGCGTCCCCGTCGACCTGAAGAAGGGCTCCAACAAGGTGACGTTCGGGAACGCGAGCGCATGGGCTCCCAACATCGACCGGATCGAACTGGGCCGAGTCGTCGGCTAGTCGGCCGACTCCACCCTGACGGCCGCCTTGTACTCGGGCTGGGCCGGATCTCGTCGGAGATCCGGCCCAGCGACACGACCCGAGCCGCGAGCCTGGAGAGTGCAGGGCGGGCCACCCATCATGGCGCCCGCGGCGGGCGCCCGCGGCACTGATCAGCCGGCTGTACTGACTGAGCACGTTGACGGAGGCCACGGACAGCTCTGGACGTCGTTGCGTTTGGCGTGGCGTTTGGCGGAATCGGTAGTCTCTGATCATGGAGAACCCGGTTGAGACCGCTTGCCGTATCTGCGGGTTGGATGACGGAGAGGTGCTCTACGAGCGCGGGCTCCCTCGGTACGTCATCTGCGAGTGCTGCTTCAACGAGTCCGGCATCGGTGATGACACCGTGACGCAGGTCCGTGAGTTGCGCGGTTACTGGGTCGGTCACGGTGCCCAGTGGCACAAGCCGCAGTTGAGGCCGGCCGACTGGGATCTGCTGAGCCAACTGTCCAACATCCCGCCGGAATGGCGCTGACCCGGGCGGCCGCCCGTCGCTTCACTCGGTGAGGCGGCAGTAGCAGACAGGGGTTGCTGCCGCCCCGGACCGCCAGGGGCTGTCCGCATGGACCAGTCCGCGCCGGTGCTATTTCGGTGCGAAGTCCGTGGGGTCGGTGAGGGGTGTGTCCTCGGCGGGCACCGGTTCGTCCAGGACGGGTTCGCGCAAGAAGGCGGAGAGCAGCATCGCGAGCACCGGCACGGTGGCGAGTACCGCGAGTGCGCCTCGGGGACCGTAGTGGGTTGCGATGACGCCCAGCAGCGGCATGAACAGTCCGCCGGCGCTCACCGCGAGGCCGAGAGTGACGCCGGCAGCGGTCCCGGGCCGGCTGGGCAGGTAGTCCTGGCCGAGCTTGATGAGGACGGCGAACGGGATGTTCGAGATCAGGCCGACCAGCAGCGCGAGTGGCAGCGCGACGTATTTGTCGTCGCAGATCAGCATGAGCCACAGGGCGGGCAGCATGGCCGCGTTGCCGATCTGCACGGTGCGCACCATGCCGATGCGGTCTGCCAGCCGCCCGCCGAGCAGCGTGCCGGCCACACCGCCGCCGAGTTCGAGTGTCAGGGCGAGACCACCGAGGCCGCTGCTCGCTTCCAGGTGGCGGATCCAGTACAGCGAGATGAAGGTGTTCAGTCCGGTCGAGATGGTGGACCGCACGACCTCGACGGCGGTCAGGGCCGCGAACCGGCCTGGCCGGTCCTTGCCCTGGCGCCGCACTTTCGTGACCGCCGTATCGGACGTGCGGTTGTGGTGGCGCAGCAGGACGAAGCCCATGAGGACGGCGGGCGGGATGAACAGCGCGGTCGCGCCCATGCCGAGGTTGTCCAGGGCCGGTGTGACCAGCGCCGGGGCGACGAAGAACCCCACGCTGCCGCCTGCGGCGAAGTAGCTCATCGCTGTGGCACTGCCCCCGGCCGCGCGGCGCGCATCGCGCCCCGCGGGCGGATGGAACATTGCGATCCCGAGACCCGCCATCAGCAGGAGGGCGAACACCAGCGGGTAGGAGGGTGTCAGTCCGGACAGGCCCGCCCCGATACCCGCCAGTCCGACCCCCAGCGGCGACATCCATCGCAGCCGGAACCGGTCGGCGAGCAGTCCGATCGGCACCTGCGGCAGTGCGCTGCCGAGCGTCGCGGCAAGTGCCAGCCCCGAAGCCTGCACGTAACTGAAGTCGCGCTGCAGCACGAAGTAGGGGACCGCGGCGGGTACGAGGCCCTGGTAGAAGTCGTCGACGGCATGGGCGCCGGCCCAGATCCGCATCCGACGCCAGTGCCCGGGTGGGCCACCCGCCTCAGGGGGAGTACTTGTTTCCTGGATCGTTGTCACACACTCACGATGGACAGGAACACCCCGGGCGCGCTTCCCGTATTCTGCCTGTCCATGTCGCAGATCCGCCACGAGCCCGTCGCACCGACCACTACACGGTTCCTCGGCGGCGGTGAGACCATCGACCGGCACCGCCACGACGACCACCAGCTGATCTACGTCAGCTCGGGTGTGCTTGCCATCACCACGGAACACGGCTCCTGGGTCGCCTCCAACGACCGTGCCGTGTGGATTCCGGCGAACACCTGGCACGAACACCGCTTCTACGGCCGGAGTCGCTTCCACACCGTCGGCTTCCCCGCCGACGGCAGGACGCCCCTGCTCGACGCCGAACGCCCCACGGTCATCGCCGTCGACACGCTGGTACGCGAATTGCTCATCGCGCTCACCAGCGCCACCCTCACGCAGACCGAGACCCGGCACATCGAAGCAGTGCTGCGCGACCGGCTACGCCGCGTGACAGCCCAGCCCGTCGCCCTGCCCGCACCCCGCGACCAACGACTGGCCGACGCCTGCCGCCTCGTCGAAGAAGACCTGTACCGGCCCTGCACCCTCGCCCAGCTCGCCGACCGCGTGCACACCAGCGAGCGCACCCTGTCCCGCCTCTACCGCGACGAGTTCGGCATGACCTTCCCTCAGTGGCGCACCCGTGTCCGGATCTTCACCGCGATGATCATGCTCGCCGAGGGCGCCACCGTCACTGACACCGCCCACGCCTGCGGATGGGCGACAACCAGCGCCTTCGTCCAGACCTTCGCCCTGGCGGTAGGCATGACCCCCGGTAACTACCGCGCGGGCATGGACAAACCACAGCAGGAATGACGGCCGAAGCGGCGCACCAAGAGCAACGACTACTTTGCCGATCCGGGGTTTTCCTGCTTGGACGCATTGAAGCGCGCCTTCTTCTGGCGATTCCCGCACGTGTTCATGTCACACCATCTGCGGGTGCGACTTTGGCTGGTGTCGAAGAAGGCCGCCTGGCAGGTTGGCGATGCGCACAAGGCCAATTTTCCGTCGCGTTCGCCTGCGATGACGCTGATCGCGTCGGCGGCGATGACGCCCAGGGCGTCCTCCACGGAGGAAGCCGAGCCAAGTCGCCATTGCCGATTGCCCTCGGGCGACAAGATGGCCGCGGCCCGGCCCTCAATGCTGCAGTCATTGATGACCTGGACAGCGGACACAGGCAGAGGGTCTCGGCGCGCGGCCGCTGTCGCGGCGGCGTGAATTGATTCCCTCAGCTGCCAAGCGCGTTCGAGCTGGGCGGTGGTGCAGGACTCCACGGCGAGGCCACTCACCACCAGCCAGTCGACGAGTCGGTTCGGCGTGGGGATGCGCTCCACGGCGTCGCCACGGCGCTCCGACAGGGTCCCCGTGAAGCTGGTCGCCAGCACCTTGCCGAGTCTGAAGTCAGGGAACCGAGCACTCATGGAACCACCTTAGCCGGTTGCACGGCGCCATCGAGACCTGTTAGAACCGTCTTAGACGGTTCCGGCACATCCCAGGCCGGTTCCACCGATGGCCAGGAGGTCTCATGTCCACGCACTGGTGCGTCACCGACGCTGCGGCCGCCATCGATCGTGGCGTCGTCACCACATCAGCTCACCCCGGCGGGGGCATCTCATGAACCGTCGGACCAGCGACGTGCAGGCATTCGAAGCCCACGCGACCGACGCCGACCTCGACGACCTGCGCGCGCGACTGGCCGCGGCACGGCTGCCGGAAGCCGAGACGGTCCACCGCGCCGCGCCCGGCCCGCGCCGATGGGATCAGGGCGTCCCTCTCACCGACCTCGTCGATGTCGTCAACTACTGGCGCACCGGGTACGACTGGCGGTCATTCGAAGAGCGCCTCAACCAGGTCGGCCAGTTCCGCACGACCATTGACGGTCTGGGAATCCACTTCCTGCACCGCCGATCCACCCGCGCAGACGCCACCCCTCTGCTCTTGACGCACGGCTGGCCGGGCAGCGTTGCCGAGTTCACCCAGGTCATGGACGAACTGGCAGATCCGAAAAACGCAGACGCGCCGGCGTTCCACGTCGTAGCCCCGTCGCTGCCAGGTTTTGGTTACAGCAGCAAGCCGGCCACCACCGGGTGGGGGATCGAAAAGATCGCGGCCGCTTGGGTGGAACTGATGGCAAGGCTCGGCTACAGCAGGTTCGTAGCCCACGGCGGCGATTGGGGAGGTGTGATCACCACGGTCCTCGGCGGCAGGTTCCCGGCGCACGTGCTCGGCATCCACACAACGACCGCGCAGGCACCACCCGGGCTGACCACGGTCGGGCTCACGGCGGCCGAGCGTAAATGGACCGAGGAGACCCGCGACTTCTGGGGCGGCCCCCGCGCGGCGTACGCCAAGCAGCAGGCGACCCGACCGCAGACCATCGGGTACTCCCTCGTCGACTCACCGGTCGGGCTTCTTGCCTGGATCCTCGACAAGTTCGCCGAGTGGACAGATACCGAAGACAGCCCGTTCGAGACGATTTCCATAGACAGGGTTCTTGACGACGTCACCCTGTATTGGCTGACGCGGACCGGCGCATCGGCGGCCCGCATCTACTACGAAAGCCACGATTCCCTCGACCCCGAACTTCGGGTCGACGTCCCGTCAGCGATCAGTGTGTATCCCCGCGACATCGAGAAGTGTCCGCGCACCTGGGCGCAGGAGCGGTACCGGCAGATCGTCCGATGGAATTCGCCCGAAACCGGGGGGCATTTCCCGTCGCTGGAGGTTCCCGAATATTTCGTCAAGGATCTCCAAGAAGGCCTCGCGGCAGTGCTGGCCGCCAGCCACGATATTTCGTGATGGGCTGCCGACGGAGTCGGGGACCCCGTTTCGTTGTCGGTGGCCGACGTCGGGCAGGCCGAGGGCCCGGGGGGTTGTCTCGGGTGGACGCGCCAGACGCGCCGGAGGAGGCTCCGCGCCTACGCCGCCCGCGCCCATCGCCACCCATGCGGCGAACAAGGCGGCGATTCCGAGGGCAAGAACCCGCCAAGCCCCAACGACCGGGCCACCTCCTGCATGCCCATGACACAAAAGCGTTGAGTGACCAGGAAAGAAACGACTGTCCCCTCCGGACCTTCAGCGGTGATCGATTATCTGGCGCCGACCCGCCGACGGTCGCGTGCCGGTTGCTGCCCCTTCAGGGAATCCCCCTGCTCAGATGCCCGCGACGCCGCTACCGGTCCAGGCATAGCGGAACGCCACCTCCCAGTCAGGTATTGGCCAGTACATGACTAACTGGGCCGACTAGTGCCGGTTAGCGTCTTTCACGCTGGATATCCCAGCAGATCGAGTTCAACAGGGGGATTTCTCATGCGTATGAGAGCCAAGGTCATAACGACCATCGCGGCAGGGCTGCTGGCCGCCGCGGGGTTGTCCGCACCCACCGCCGCGGCGGCAGCGCCCGCCGACCGGGAGTCCCGGACAGTGACGTCCGACCGGGCCGCCGCCAACACGTGGGTCTATACGTGGACCGGCGCGAACATCCGCAGCTGTGCGTCGACCCAGTGCAGCATCAACTACTCGGTCCCCGCCAACTACCAGCTCAGCGCCATATGCTGGGCACACGGCGAGTGGGTGAGCCAGCATGGCTACTCTCACGACAAGTGGGTCCTGCTCGGCTCGGGTTCGAGCTGGATCTGGGGCGGCCTGCTCAAGGGGAGCCAGACGGGCAACGTACCCAACCAGTGCTGAACTCCGTTTGAGTGACGAGTTCTCGCGCTGCTCGGGAGCCGAACCAGCAGGCGCTGAATAGGCACTTGCCACATCCGAAGTAAGCGACTCGTCGCATCATGAAGGCCACCAGCCGCGTCCGCACCTGACCAGGGCTCAGCTGGTGGCCTTGTTGCGTGCCCAGCGCGAATTCCCGGCGGCTCGGGCAGCGCGGGCAGTCACCCTCCCCGCCCTCGTCGCCCCGGCCGGGTCGGGAGTGGCCGGACGCCGCATGGTGGGCACGCGGCGACGTCAGCCTGCTCGCCGGTGGAGGAGTTCGGCACGGTCCTCTCCGTACCGCCGCAGGAGACTACGAGTAGTCAAGTCAGTCCGTGACCACCGACGTGTTCAGGCCCTTGTCGTAGCGATTGTGCGCGATCCGGATGCCTGAACTGCCGTGGAAGACGAACAACGGGGAGGCGTACGGCGGGTGCGACGGTCCGTCCAGACGCCGGACCGTGTTGCCGGTGAAGCCGAACCCGCCGACGCTCTTCGCGTTGACGATGGTGACGTCACCGATGTCGAACCAGTTGTGCTCGACCGAGATGTTGTGGTGCACCGGGGCCGCCGGGTCGATGACCTGGTTGGTCGGCTCCACGAAGATGACCGGGCCGCTGGGCCGTGTGAACGTGTTCCCGCGGATCGTGAGGTCGGAGACCGGACCGGACTCGTACCACTGGTAGGCGTCGGCGGAGACGTAGATGCTGGCCATGGACATCCCGTCGAACCGGTTGCCGGTGATCAGGACGGGTTTGCGGGTGGTGACCAGGATGCCGCGGGTCGGCACGTTGCGGAACACATTGCCGGAGATGACGACCGACGGCGTGGCCGTGATGTTCTCGACGACCGTGCCGCCGATCTCGACCCCGGTGGGAACGGGCCGGTCGAAGGTGACGGTCATCGTGGTCAGCGGCTTGTCGTGGTCCATCCCGCTCGGCCCGTCGACGGCGGTGACCTTCGCGTGCGCCGACGCCAGCGGGGTCATCGTCCGCTTGGTGGCGAACTCGACCTTGTCACCAGGGGCGAACTGCGGGAATCCGGCAGTCTGCGGGTGCTTGTAGGCGAGGGTGAGAGTGGACGGTCCGGGTTTCCCCACGACCTCGAGGTAGGTGCCGTGGATGTTGATCGGGTCGTCGTGCGGGCCGTCGAAGACGCTCCGAGTGATCGAGACCTTCCCCTTGACGCCGGACATCTGAACGAAGTCCGCAAAGGAGGACGTCGACCGGCCGGACCCCGGAGCGGGGGCGAAGTTCACCTTGTCGATGGAGATGTTCTCGCTGAACTGGCCCACCACGCCGAAGGATTGGAGGTAGTAGGCGTTCATCGAGCGCATCGTGACGTTCTTGGACTCCCAGATGAACGCCCCCGGCTCCGTCCGCTCGATGAGGCGCATCTGGTAGACGAGCCCGGCGTCCGCCGGCCGTGCCGCAGTGGTGTAGTCGATGCGGATCCGGCGTCCGCCGAGGTCGGTGACCGCGGCGACGTCGTTGAACAGCGGGTTGTCTCCGCGCCAGGTCCGTTGCGCCCTGGGGTCGTGGATCTGCGTGTACTCGAGTCCGTCGACACCTGACCAGTACGGCTGCCCGGTGGCCGGGCTCTTCTCACCGAGCCAGGTGATGTGCGTGCCGTTCACCCTGTACGGGCTGCCGACCGGGATCTTCAGGACGCGGTAGGCGTGTCCGTCGGTGACACCGGTGGTGGCGACGGTCGCGTCGATGACCTCGGGGGCCGCGTAGTCGAAGGAGAAGTTCTGGAAGGTCACGTTGGTCGAGCGGATCGACGCGAACGCCGTCTGCAGGCCGTGGTAGACGAGCTTGGCCCCGCCGCCGTCGATGGTGACGTCGCGCATGTCCTCGACGAGGAGCCCGATCTTCTTGTCCCGGTAACGCTGGTCGGCACCAACGGTGTTGGAGACGTACAGCTCACGCGTCTCGGCCCGCTCGGGGTAGATCTGGTAGGTGCCCTTCGAGAAGACGATCCTGACCGGCCGGTCGCCATCGATGCTCCTGGCGTGCCGAAGCGCCGCGACGACGGCGGGCGTCGAGTCCCTCCGACCGGTGGGATCGGCTCCGTGGTCGTCCACGTCGACCACCACAGGTCTCGTCTTCGGCGCTGCGGCGACAGGCCCCCCGCCACCTACGAGCAGCGCGAGCGCCACCCCGAGAAACACGAACCGAGACATAGCCCCTCCGGAGCATCCATGAGCACGAAACACCCGATGAATATGCAGAGTTGCCGCCAAGTTTCTGACCGGATCCCCGATTGGAGTGTCCATAGACCCGACCTCTAGGTCAATGGTCTGGACGAACAACGGGAACTGATGTCCTCACCGGCGCCGTGCTCGCGCGGATCACCAGTTCCGGGTCGAAGAGGAGTTCACCGATGGGGACGTCGCGGTTGCCGACCAGGGCAAGGATGCTGCGGCCCACCTCCGAGGCCAGGCGGTCGGCCGGCTGGCGGACCGTGGTGAGCGGAGGGTCGACGAAGTCCATGATCATGGAGCCGTCGTAGCCGACGACCGACACATCGTCCGGGACGTCGTACCCCTGACGGCGCGCGCCGCGGATCGCACCCAGGGCCATGTAGTCGCTGGCGGCGACGATCGCCGTGGCGCCGCGGCCGAGGAGCGAGGTCGCGGCGGACTGGCCGCCCTCGACGGTGTAGGACTGCCGGACCACCCACTGCTCTGGATCCTCGACACCGCGCTTGCCGAGCGAGGCGACGAAGCCACTGACGCGGCGGTCGGCCGGGCGGTTGCCGACCGGGCCCGATGCCATGCCGATACGGCGGTGGCCGAGCCGGTGAAGATGGTCGACGGCCAGTTCGGCGGCCAGCAGGTCGTCGGTGGAGAAGACCGGCGCCTCGCTCACGCCCTCGAACTGGCCGTTGATCCCGACGAAGGGGATTCTGCGGGAGCGCAGGAGCTCGTACGCCTGAGGGTCCGCGCCCTCGAGCGTGTTGCTGGCCGAGAGGAACACGACGGCCGCGACGCCCCGGTCGGCGAGGGAGGTCACGAAGTCCAACTCCTGTACTCCACCGGGGAAGCACGGGCACAGGACCGTCTTCAGACCGTGCGGCGCGAGGATGGACTCGATCCGTTCGGCGACATCGGCGAAGAACGGGTTGGAGACCAACTCGGTGACGACCGCGACGAGTTGACCCCGCATCTGCCGCTCGTACCCCAGGTCGGCCATCGCCTGCTCGACCGCCTCGCGGGTCCTGCGCGACACGCCCTGGCGCCGGTTGATGACGCGGCTGACAGTGGCCTCGCTCACCTGCGCCCGGACCGCGACCTCGGTGATGCCGACCTTCATACGGATCCCTCCGCCCCCTGATTTGCACTGTGTTGATGAAAGTTTTCAGTTCAGCCGTCCACGCAAGATAGCAGCGAGCCTGCGTGTCTTCCATGTTTCTTGTGCATGACCATTGAATCGCCTCTTGGGCCGCTGCTAGCTTTCCCGCCACTGCCCGCACGTTCGTCCGCTCGCCGCGACTGAAGACCCGGGAGACCCGATGAAGCCCTCAAGGCTCATGCTGCTCACCGCTGTTGCTCTGCTCCCGCCCATGGCGCCCGCACTGTCGGCCACGGCGGAGGCGGACGGCCCTTCAGTTCCCCGTCCTCAACTCGCCATCCCGGACCCGGGGTTCGAGAACGGCGGTACGGGCTGGACCTTCGGTGCGGGTACCGGGGTCGGCACCGGCAACTCCCACGGCGGCGCCCGCTTCCTGTACCTCGACGCCGGAGCTGGCAAGAGCGCCGAGCTGAACATCGTCGCGCCGCGGAACGGCAGTTACGACTTCTCCGCGTGGATCGGAAGCGCCGGTACCGGCGGTTCGTACACGGTCCGGCGCAACGGCGAGACCGTCGAGACGATCACTCTGCCGGAGCGCCGCGCGTACGCCCGTTACACCATCAGCCGCGTCGAGTTGAGAGCCGGCGACCGTCTGCAGATCGCCTTCGGCTCCGGCAGCGCCTGGGTCAACGCGGACGACCTGATGATCTCCCCCGCCGCGTCCGCCGACCCCAAGGTCACCTCGTCCGACCCCGAGGTCACCGAGATGTTCGGCTGGGCGAAGAGAAAGGCCAACAGCTGGGCGCAACTGCCCGGCACGACAGGCCCGGTCAACGTCGACGAGTACCAGACCGGCGGCACCGGCACCGCGCAGTACACGGCCACGTACTGGGCCGGATACGCCAACCGCAGCGCCTACTACTCCCGCGACATGACCCATCAGCTCGCCGGCGCCCACATCCTCGGCCTCGACGAGGCGAACAGGACGATGCTCCGCTCGTTCGCGGCGTCGTCCACCGCCGCGCACAAGTACTTCCCGGTGTGGGCCCTCAACTTCGACGCCAGGACCTATCTGAGCATCGACTACAAGAGCCCGGACAACTACGTGCGCGAGGTGCCCGCGGTCTTCGAACTCGTGGAGAAGGCAGGGCAGGCGTACCTCTGGACCGGCGACCAGAGGTACGTGGACGACCCGACGATGTGGAACTTCTACCGGCACTCCACCGAGGAGTTCATCGATCTGCACAACAGCGCCAAGCCCAACGGCAAGGTCAAGGTCGCCGAGGGCACGGGCAACGGCATCTTCGCCGGCGCCGCCAGCTACAACGAGCAGGACGGCGACGGCCTCGCCGAGGCCGGGGACGGCATCGCCTCCCAGTTCCAGGCCTATCTGGCGCTGGCCACACTCGCACGCGGCAAGGGCGACACCGCGCTGGCCAGGACGTACGACCGGCGTGCCGCCGAGTTGAAGGCGTACTTCAACGACGACTGGAGCGGCAGTGGGAGCGGCGCCGACATGGTCCGCGCGTACACCACGTCCGGCGCCCCGGTCACCGGCTGGGGCAAGGAGAACAGCGTGTTCGTGCCGATGAAGCAGATCCTCGATCCCGGCCCGCGCAACGACGCCTACCTCGACTACATCCAGGAGCAGGAGTTGGGGCCGGAGGGGTCGCCCAACATCGAGTCGACGACGTACCTGCCCGACATGTTCTTCAAGAACAACCGCAACGACACCGCCTGGACGTGGATGAAGAAGATCTACGGCCAGCGGGAACTCCAGCACGTCAACTCCAGCCAGGGCCCGAACGGTGACTACCCCGAGGTGTCGTTCACCCTGGTCAGCCAGACCGTCGAGGGCCTGATGGGCATCGCACCGAACGCGGCGGACCGCACGGTGACCACGCAGTCGCGGTTGCCGTCGGGCATGAAGTGGCTCCAGGCCGCGGACGTACCCATCGGCACGAGCACGATCACCGTGCGGCACGACGGCGCGACGAAGTCCACGCTGACGAACAACGCCCGCCACGGTGCCTACCGTTGGGAGGCGCGCTTCCCCGGGGTCCACAAGAGGATCGAGGTCAACGGTGTCGCGCAGCGCGTACGCACGAAGACGGTCGGCGGCGTGACGTACACGTACGCGACGCCGAAGGTGCGGGCGGGGGCGACGGTGGTGGTACGGGTGACGGACTGACGCGAGCGCTGGTTCGTGGTCCACGCCGAATCATGCGCGCCCCGCGGATGCGCGGGGCGCGCACAAGGTGAGTGGACGAGAGGCAACCGAGGCGGGCGATCGAGGCACCGGACACGAGATCTTCTGCGGCACACCCGGCGTACGGCTCACCCCCGGCAACCGCGGCCGCCTCCTCCGCGCGCTGTCTGGTCGGCTGCTGCAGCGGGCTCCGCTCCCCCGCCGACCGCGACGCGTGGAACCGGCTGGTTGGGCAGCCAGTGGATCACCTCGGCGGACTCTCCGGTAACGTCGGAATATGAGCCATCCACATCCTGAACTGAAAGCCGCCCCTCCCCTGCCTGAAGGAGGGCTGAGGGTCGTAGCCCTGGGCGGTCTGGGTGAGATCGGCCGCAATATGACCGTCTTCGAGCATGCCGGCAAGCTGCTCATCGTCGACTGCGGCGTGCTGTTCCCCGAAGAGACCCAGCCCGGCGTGGACGTGATCCTGCCGGACTTCACCTCCATCCGTGACCGCCTGGACGACATCGTGGCCGTCGTCCTCACCCACGGCCACGAGGACCACATCGGCGCCGTGCCGTATCTGCTGCGCGAGCGCTCCGACATCCCCGTCGTGGGCTCGAAGCTCACACTGGCGTTCCTGGAGGCCAAGCTCAAGGAGCACGGAATCCGGCCGCGCACGGTGCGCGTACGTGAGAGCGACCGGCGCACCTTCGGCCCCTTCGACCTCGAATTCGTGGCGGTCAACCACTCCATCCCGGACAGCCTCGCGGTCGCGATCCGCACCGGGGCCGGGCTGGTGCTGCACACCGGCGACTTCAAGATGGACCAGTTCCCGCTGGACGACCGCATCACCGACCTGCGCGCCTTCGCCCGCCTGGGCGAGGAAGGCGTCGATCTCTTCCTCACCGACTCCACCAATGCCGAGGTACCCGGCTTCACCACCTCCGAGCGCGAGCTGAACCCGGCGATCGAACAGGTGATGCGTACGGCCCCCCGCCGGGTGATCGTCTCCAGCTTCGCCAGCCATGTGCACCGTATCCAGCAGGTCCTGGACGCCGCGCACCAGCACGGCCGCAAGGTCGCCTTCGTGGGCCGCTCCATGGTCCGCAACATGGGCATCGCCCGCGACCTCGGGTACCTGAAGGTTCCCAGCGGCCTGGTCGTGAGCACCAAGGAAATGGAGAAGCTGGCCGACCACAAGATCACCCTGGTGTGCACCGGCTCGCAGGGCGAGCCGATGGCCGCTCTGTCCCGGATGGCCAACCGCGACCACGTGATCCGTATCGGCAAGGGCGACACCGTACTGCTCGCCAGCTCCCTGATCCCCGGCAACGAGAACGCCATCTACCGAGTGATCAACGGGCTGACCCGGTGGGGCGCCCATGTCGTCCACAAGGGCAACGCCAAGGTGCACGTCTCCGGGCACGCCAGCGCCGGTGAGCTCGTCTACTGCTACAACATCGTCAAGCCCCGCAATGTCATGCCCGTGCACGGCGAGTGGCGCCATCTACGGGCCAACGCCGACCTGGCCATCCGTACGGGGGTCGATCCCGAGCGTGTGGTCATCGCCGAGGACGGCGTCGTCGTCGACCTCGTGGACGGCCGTGCCTCGATCACCGGCAAGGTGCCCGCGGGCAACGTCTACGTGGACGGCATGGAGGTCGGCGGCGCCACCGAGGCGTCCCTGAAGGACCGCCTCACCCTCGCGGAGGAAGGCGTGGTCACCGTGGTGGCGATCGTCGACGCCGACACGGGCGCCCTCGCCGAGACCCCCGACTTCCTGGCCCGCGGATTCGTCCACGACGACACCACCTTCGAACCGGTCGTCCCTGTCATCGAGAAGACTCTGGCGACCGCAGCGCAGGAAGGCGTCGGCGACGCGCACCAGCTCGAACAGCTGATCGCCCGCGCCGTGGCGAACTGGGCCTTCCGTACCCACCGCCGCAGGCCTCTCATCATTCCGGTGATCATCGACGCCTGAGCGGGCCCGTTCCCCTCCTCTGCCCCTGCCCCTGCTTCGCCGGTAGGGGCAGGGACGGTTTCGCGCCTGCGTCCACACCTGCACAGAGCAGCGTTCCAGGCACCGACTTCCGGCACCGACGGTGCCTCAGAAAGGCAAACGGATGAGCGCGCGTTTCGAGGAGATCGACTGGCGCCCGACAGCCATGGGCGACATCAGCCTGCGGCGCCGACGCGACCCGGCATCAGGCAATGACGTGTACGAGGTGAAGCTCGGCGACGAGTTCTTGATGTCCAGCCTCTTCACAGCCGGCGAGATCGCGCTTGCGGAACTCGGACTGGCGAGACCGACGGACGCCGAACCGGACGCTGAACTGCGAGTCGGACCGGATGCCGAAGTGGATGCCGAACTGGACGTCGTCGTCGGTGGACTCGGACTTGGGTACACCGCCGAGGCTGCGCTGAACGACCCTCGGGTGCGCTCGCTGACCGTGGTCGAAACGCTCGCGGAAGTCATCGACTGGCATCAGCGGGGCCTGGTCCCGCTCGGTGCCCGGCTGGCTTCGGACCCCCGCTGCCGTCTGGTTCAAGGCGACTTCTTCGCGATGGCGGCCGATTCGCGCGGTCTGGACCCGAAGGAACCGGGCCGCCGTTTCCACGCCATCCTGCTGGATGTCGACCACTCGCCGCGCCATGTGCTCCACCCGCGCCACGCGGCGCTCTACCAGCCTGCCGGGCTCCGCGCTCTCACCGAACACCTCCACCCCGACGGGGTCTTCGCCCTGTGGTCGAACGACCCGCCGGACGAACAGTTCAGCTCCGTACTCAGAGAGGTCTTCCCGCAATCAGCGGCCCATGTCGTCGACTTCGACAATCCCCTGCAAGGCGGCACCTCGACCAACACCGTCTACGTGGCCAGGACAGGACCCGGCCGACCGTAGGCGAACGGTTCGGCACATGGGGCACGGATACGGTTTCGGCCCACGCGACCGATGAGTTCCGCCTCGCCGCGTCGTCTGCATCTTGGGAACGTCCCCCTTCCGCGCCTGCGGAAGGTTCGAGATGAGATGACAAGGAGCGTGCACACCATGGCCGCCGAGTACGTGAGCGCCACTCTGACCGTCACCGTGCCCGCCGCGAGGGTGTTCGCGGTGCTGGCGGACCCGACGACACATTCTGCGATCGATGGCACCGGATGGGTTCAGGAGCCTGCCGACCGGGCGCCGCTGACCGAGGTGGGGCAGATTTTCCGGATGGACATGTACCACGCCAACCATCCGAACGGTGACTACCAGGTGGTCAACAAGGTTCAGGTGCTCGACCCGCCACGCACCATCGGCTGGCTGACGGGTCAGCAGAAGGGCGACGGCGAGCTGGAGTTCGGCGGCTGGATCTGGCGATACGACCTTGCGCCGCTCGGTGCGTCCGAGACCCAGGTGACGCTCACGTACGACTGGTCGGCGGTGCCGCAGTACATCCGGGACCGTGGCATCCAGTTCCCGCCGTTCGGTCCTGACCATCTCACCAACTCGCTGCACCATCTGGCCGAGCTTGCCGCACCGACACCCCGGGCCTAGGCCTCCGGCGTCTTCAAGGCACGGGGGCACCGAGATCAGGGGCCGGGCCCGGTGATGGCGGGCAGCAGGTGGTCGCGAATGAACTCCCTTGGGTCGATCTCCTTGTTGATGCTGTCGTTGCTGGTGTTCTCGCTGGCACGAGCTGCCGTCCGCCCCACCTGCCGTCGCGCAGGTAGAGCAGGCCGAACTTGGCCATCTCCCGTGGCGTCAGGTAGACGTTGTACCCGCCGGAGAAGACGCCTTGCGGGTCACGGCCCCAATGCTCGGCCGTGATGCCCATCGGTCCGAGGAGATACTGGTGGGCGAACTGACAGGTGCTCATACGGGTGGCCTTCTGCAGCACGGCCGAGACGACGTGCGTATTGCCGCTGCTGTAGTTGTACGTCGTGCCAGGGGCGGACACGAGATCACGGCCGAGAATCGCGCGAACCCAGTTCGACGTCTTCTCGACCGTTCCTTCGGTCGAATCCTCTGTCCAGTCGAGACCTGACCTCATGGTCAGCATGTGCCGGATGGTGATCTTCTTCTTGTCCGGCGACGCATTGGCGAAGTACTCCGGCAAGTAGTCGATCACCGGGTCGTCCAGGCTGCGGATGTCGTCCTTCGCGACGGCGATGTGGACCAGCGCCTGCAAAATACTCTTCGACGCCGAGTGGACGTTGTTGCTCCGCTGTGCGCCACCACCGCGGTAGTACCGCTCGGCCACGAGACGGTCGTGCCGGACGACCAGCGCGCTCAACAACGACGCGTTGTTCCCGAGCTTGGCCAGCCCCCTGCGCAGGATGGTGGCATCCAACCCCTGCTCCTCCGGCGGGGTCGACGACCAGTCCTCACCGTCGTCCCGGGGATCCGTGTACGTCGGATTGCTCTCATAGAAAGTCCGGCCGTTACCTGCGATCCGGTCGCAATCGACGGTCGTCGCCTCCGCCGTTGCTGTCGACTTCGACGCCGGCGTTTCCGTACACCCGGTCAGCGCCAGGAGCGACAGCGTCGGCACGATCCAAATGATCCGGCGCAGACCTTGGTTTCGTAGCCTCATGGCTGACTTCGGTTTCCTTGATGCGAGAAGACGGTGCCGGCCTCGATCCTTCGTGGGGTCTGCGCGTGGGGAGGTGCGTCAATTCTCGGCTGGGGCGGGGGCTTGAGGGACGCGTAGCTGGAAACATGCCCCGAGGGTCCGTGGGGTGAGGGTGAGGGTGCCCTGGTGGCGGTGGGCCAGGTCGCGGGCGATGGCGAGGCCCAGGCCGGTACCGCCGTGGTCGCGGGAGCGGGCGTCGTCGAGCCGGACGAAGCGTTCGAAGATGCGCTCGGCGTCCTCGGTGGGCACGCCCGGTCCGTCGTCGTGCACCGTGAGGACGACCCAGGCGTCCTGGTTCCGGACGGTGATCTGGATGCGGTGTGCGGCGTGGCGGGCGGCGTTGTCGATGAGGTTGCGCAGTAGCCGTTCGTATTCGTCGGGGTTTCCGGGTGCGTGTGCGGGGGCGGTGCTGTCGCAGGTGAAGGTCAACGGCCGTTCGGTGAGGGGGTATTGCTCGGCCAGCCGGGAGGCGAGGGCTGTCAGGTCGACGCTGTCGGGGCCGGCT
This sequence comes from Streptomyces sp. NPDC050988, assembly GCF_044456225.1. Lineage (NCBI taxonomy): Bacteria > Bacillati > Actinomycetota > Actinomycetes > Kitasatosporales > Streptomycetaceae > Streptomyces > Streptomyces sp. NPDC050988. The sequence goes on from NZ_JBITFQ010000002.1 coordinate 393,334, forward strand.
ATGGAGGTGCGGGTGTCAAGGCGGGCGAGGAGCAGCAGGTCTTCGGCGAGACCCTGGAGGCGGCGGGTCTGCCGTGCGGCGGTGGTGACCGCGGCGGGCCAGTCGGTGCGTTCCGGGTAGGCGAGCGCGACCTCCAGGCTGGCCAGCAATGTGGTGAGGGGGCTGCGTAGTTCGTGGGCGGCGTCCGCGACGAAGCGGCGTTGCTGGGCGGCGGCGTTGTCGAGGCGCTGGAGGGTGGTGTTGATGGTGGTGGCCAGGGCGGTGATCTCGTGTCCCGTGGCGGGGACGGTGACGCGTTCGCGGGGGTCGCTCGCGGTCACCGAGGCGGTGAGGACGCGGATGGCTTCGACCGGCCGCAGCGCGATTCGGACGGCGAAGTAGGCGACGGCGGCGATCAGTACGAGGCTGACGAGCCCGGCCCGCAGCAGGAGGCGGTCGGTTGCCTCGGTGATTGCCTCGGCGATGTCCTCGGCCGCGTGCGGGAGCACGACCACATAGACCCGCAGCTGGGCGTCGGCGGCGACACCCAGAGCTGCGACTCTGGCACTGCTCAGTTCATCGGCCCTGACATCGTCGTACATGACCAGGTAGGTCCCACCGTCCTTGCCGAACCGGTCCCAGGGCTTGGAGTCGTGGCGCGCCGGTATGCGCATGGGACGAGTCGTATAGCCCGAGGCTGCCCCGTCATCCGGTGGGGCGGGCGACTCGGCCTTCGGTGGGGCGGGCAGCACATGGCGGGTGCCGGGATCGAACTCCTCCATGCCTCCGCCGTAGGCGACAGCGGCGCGGCGGTCGGTCGCGACGACCTCGTACGGCACAGTGCTTCGGCGAACGGGAACCGCACCCTCCTCCAGCTGATCGACGAGAGCCAAGAGCTGTTCCTGCGCCTGCCCTTCGGCGATCTGGGTGCTCTCGCGGTAGACGTCGCGGTGTACCCACCAGCCGATGCCGACCAGGATGACGGCGGCGGTCGAGGCGGCGGCCAGGGCCGTGCGGGCCCGTACCGAACGCGGCCACCAGCGGCGTCGCGGCTCAGTCGCGTTCACGGTCGTCCACCAGTCGGTAGCCGGTACCCCGTACGGTCTGCAGGGACTGCCGGTCGAACGCGGCGTCCACCTTCTTGCGGAGGGCGCTGACGCGTGCCTCCACCAGGTTGGGATCCAGGGCTTCGTCGGGCCACGCGTGATAGAGCAGATCCGATTTGGAGACCGCCTGGCCCGCCCGGCGGGCCAGCAGCTCCAGCACGGCGAACTCCCTGGGTGTGAGTTCCACCCGGGCCCCGGCCCGGCGGCAGACCCGGCCGGCGACATCCAGCGAGAGGTCGCCCACGGCAAGGACGGGCGGCGCGACCGTGGCCGCTCGTCTGACCAGGGCCCTCAGCCGTGCGACGAGCACCACGTAGGAGAAGGGTTTGGCCAGGTAGTCATCGGCTCCCGTGTCCAGGGCCTCTGCCTGATCCCAGTCACCGTCCTTGGCGGTGAGTACCAGGATGGGGGTCGCGTTGCCCTCGCGGCGCAACTGGGCGCAGACCTTGTAGCCGTTGAGCCCGGGCAGCATCAAGTCCAGTACGACAAGGGCGTATTCGCCGGTCCGGGCCATCCACAGTCCCTGCCGGCCGTCATGGGCGAGGTCGACGCTGTAGCCCTCGGCGGTCAGACCGGTGTGCAGGGTGTGGGCAAGGTCCACCTCGTCTTCGACCACCAGGATGCGCATGGGGTGCAGCCTCGCACAGCGCCGGCCCGCCTTCCTGATCGGCCGGTCAGGTTGGGTCAGCAGCCGGTCAACGAGGTCCGGGCACGCTGGCGGAACTTCTTCGCCACTGCTGAAAGGCCCTGCCGCCGATGGCCATTGATGAGTTCGAAATTGTCAATGATACGGAAAATACTCCTCAGGGGCGCTATCCGAGATTTTCCCTGCTCTCACGCCGAGGATTCCCCACTCCCTTGCTCTTGCCCGTTTTACTGTCCACCCTTCTCGGCATATGGAGAATTCGCAGAGATGGAACCCTGTGGCACGACGAGGCCGTGACTCTCGATTTGGCTTCCCGTAGCCTGCCGGACCTGTGGCAGACACTGGGCAACATAGACGCCGTACATGGAGCCTATTACCTTCTGATGCATGGACTGTTCGGCCTCTTCGGGACGGACCTCCTGGTGCTGCGCCTTCCCTCCGTTCTCGCCGGTGCGCTGGCAGCGGCAGGGGTCACGGCGATCGGGGTCCGATTGTCAGGGACGCGAGGCGGCATACTGGCAGGCCTTTCCTTCGCCGTGCTTCCAGATGTTCAGAGATATTCACAGGAGGGGCGCTCCTACTCACTGGTCTGCGCACTGGTGGCCTGGGCCACATATTTCCTTGTGAGTGCGACGCTCAGTTGCCGAGCCCCGGTAATTACTGGACGTAGAAGCTCGATGGCGCCGTGGATCACATATGGCGCTCTCATGCTGGCAGCGTGCATTCTGCATCAGTTCGCCGCTCTTGCCCTGCTAGCACACGCCTTCGCCCTGCCGGATTATGCGCGGCGCCCTTGGGCGTACACCACACTCTTCGTTGCGACAGGAGTCGCACCCCTTGCGGCTCTGGGAATGGCACAATCTGGGCAAGTCGCATGGATCGACGGTGTCACCCGTGGTGAATACCAGCACTTCGCGATCCTGGTTTCTTCCGCAATAGCGTTGTCCTACTTCACACCATCAGGGAACGCCGGCAAGGTCTCCCCTGAAGCGCCTTTCAGTCTACGGGCGATCGCCCTGCCGCTGTTCATATTGCCCACTGCGCTTCTCATGCTGATTTCCCTTTACAAGCCTTTCTATGTAGAGAGGTACGTGCTCTACGGCCTCGTCGGCCTGGCACTCCTTCTGGGGGCCGTGCTTGATCGCATGCTTGGACTAGGGCGCAACCTGCGATTGACCGCAGCGGTTGCTGTCGCGTTGGCAATCGCACTCCTCATACCCGAGTCCTTTAAGCTGCGGACACCGGAAAGCCGGTCGGACAATGTCACCGCGCTGGCCATAGTCCTGTCCAGGGAATACGCTCCTGGCGACGGAATCCTCTACCTGTCCGTGAAGAGGCGCGCATGGTCACTGGCCTACCCTTCGGTAAGCAGAGGGATGCCCGACCTCGCCCAGGAGCTCACTCCGGCCGCCTCGCACGACCTTTACGGCACGGAATTGCCTTCCCCTCAGATTCGCGCGCGCATGCGCAGCAGCGCACGAATTCTCGCAGTAACGGAACCCGAAGGAATTCAAGTCGAAGGCGGCGCGACAGAGGCAATGAAGGAGAGGATTCTGGAAGAACACTTCACCAAGGACGTCACCATACAAATCGACGGGGCGCGAGTGATTATTTACGAGGCCCGCACAACGGCATGAGACGTCGCAGGCGGAGCGGGCGGGCGGAGCGCGTTGATCGCCACGTGCCCGCCCTTGCCCGAACCGTTCACCTTAGGGCTGTCCCGCAAAGATCTTGGCTCCGAGCTGAGCTGAGCTGAAGCACGATAGGTGTCACAAAGGCGGGCTTGTTGTCACCGAGGTCGGCGGCCCCTCTCCCTTTACGGGGAGTCTTGACCGCTGAACCCGGAGTCGTGTCCCCCGGCGGGTCGATGTGGTCGGCGTTCCGGAAGCCGTGTGATCGCGGCGCTCACTGCCAGCCCGAGGGTGACACCGACAGCCGAGCCAACGCACTGCGCCCAGGCATCGTCGAGGGAGCCGGGCAGGACGGCTCTTGTGAGCCGGCTGGCAGCCAACAGGACTGTTATCGCGGCGAGTGTGGCCGCCCAGCGGTACCGCACCCCGTCGACGATGTCGCCATAAAAGAGGAGCAGCAGTGCCATGCCGAACTCTTCGTCCCAGCCGATCGCGGTGAGCCCGGCCCCGAAGGCAAGCGCGAACAGCCAGAGCCCCACCAACTGCCGGGCGAACGTGGGCGGCTGCCGACTTGCACCACGCGGGGGCCAGAAGAACCGTCTGATGTGCTGGACGATCGCGTACTTCTGCATGACTGGCGTCCCGATCCCCCGGCGTAGCCGACTTCTGCCGGCGCTCAGTAGTAGGACGCACAGGAGCAGGGCGCGGTTGTAGTGAAGTGTCGTCTCGGGGAGCCAGAGGCTGTCGTTCTTCGCTTCTGGTGACAGAAAGGCTGCCGAATGAGCATGTGTGACAAGCCGCGTGCCTTGCTTGTGCCGACCAGGCCGTTTCAACCAGTCCCGTACACCGGATCTTCTGCCTCCCCCGGCGAAGTCGGCGAGCGCCCCCGACGCCTGGCGCCACGGCGTCGCCTTCCGTGCCGCACGACAGGAGGACCGCCCGGGAGCTGCCCAACTGCCCCGGGTGTCACCCATGTTGACGCGGCGGCCGCGCTCCAGACGACCGCCGGGCCAACATCCAGGTCGCGAAGGCGGGCCGACCGCTAGGCGGCTCCTTCAACCACGGTCGGTACGGCTAGGGCGTCCGCCTGACAACGCCGCTCTGTTCCAGGGCAGTTCTGTCCCACCTCTTGACCCGCTCGGCAGGGAGGTGCAATCTCTCGTCAATGCGCATTAGGTAATACGCATTAACGCTGCCGTCACCGTCAGCGCCAGGCCCTGCCCCCCGGAGGAGAGAAGCACTGTGGAACCCAGGAAGCGGCCCGGACGTACGCCCGCTCCGGCCGGTCGTACGTCACGGCCGCGGCAGGCCGAGGTGGCGCGGCTCGCGGGGGTGTCGCAGGCGACCGTGTCCCTGGTGCTCTCCCCGAAGCCCGACGGCAAGGGGCGCATCATCTCCGAGGAGACCCGGCAGCGGGTCCTGGAGGCGGCCCGCAGCCTCGGCTACGTGCCCGACCCGGCCGCCCGTCGGCTGGCCGCCGCCCGCAACAACCTCCTCGGCGTCTTCAGCTTCACCGCCACGTTCCCGACCGATGTGCAGCACTCGTACTACCCCTTCCTGGTCGGCGTGGAGCGCGAGGCGGCGGCGCTCGGTTACGACCTGGTGCTGTTCACCGGGTCGAGCACCGGCGGCGCGGGGGCCGCGGGTCCCGACGCCCTGAGCCGGGTCCGGCTCGCCGACGGCTGTCTCTTCATCGGTCGGCACACCCCCCGGGCGGAGCTCAAGCGGCTGGTCGAGGACGGCTTCCCGGTCGTGCACCTGGGCCGCCGCGAGGAGTTGGAGGGCGTGGCATGGGTGGGCGCCGACTATGTCGAGGCCACACGTGAAGTCGTGGGCCATCTGGCCGAGTTGGGACATCGGCGGATCGTCCTCGTCCGCGAGGACGACGACGCGCCCGCCTCGGCGGACCGCCAGCGCGGTTTCCTGGAAGGGCTGGAAGCGGCAGGTCTGCCCTCCGGGGCCACGACCGTCTTCCGGTCCCCGGATCCACAGCGGGACCTCACGCCCGAACGGCTGCGCGCCTGGGCCGACGAAGGAGTGACGGCCTTCGTCGCGGAGGAGACCGACACCGGGGCGGCCTGGCGAGGCCTGCTCTCCGCCGTGCGCGAGGCGGGCCTCGACTGCCCCACCGACGTGTCCCTCGCCCTGCTAGGCAGTCCACCCGCCGACCTGGCGAGTGAGCCCGAGCCCACCGGATTCGACATCCCCCGGCCGCAGTTGGGCGCCGCGGCCGTACGCCTGCTGGCCGCGCTCGTCGCGGGCGAGGAGGCGCGAGAACCGCTCGTCGGCTGTGTCTTCCGCCCGGGCCTGACAACCGCACCACCGCGTGCCCGTTCCTGAAGACACGGTCCCCGCAGACCCCTCTCCCCCACCGAACGCGAACAGCAGCAAGGAGAAGCGTGATACCGGAAGCAGACATCCTCGTCGTGGGCGGCGGTCTTGGTGGCGTTGCGGCCGCACTCGCCGCCTGCCGGGCGGGACGCAGCGTCGTGCTCACCGAGGAGACGGACTGGGTCGGCGGCCAGCTGACCAGCCAGGCCGTACCGTCCGACGAGCACCCGTGGGTCGAGCAGTTCGGCACGACCGCCTCGTACCGGCGGATGCGCGAGGAAATCCGGAGGTACTACCGCCACTGGTACCCGCTGCGGGCCGAGGCCCTGGCACTCACCGACCTCAACCCGGGGGCCGGCCGCGTCAGCAAGCTATGCCACGAACCGCGGGTCTCACTCGCGGTCCTGGAGGGGATGCTCGCGCCCCACCGGGCTGCGGGACGACTGACCGTACTCACCGAGCACCGGCCGGTCTCCGCCGAGTCCGACAACGATGTCGTACGGTCGGTGACGTTGGAGGACCTGCGTGACGGGACGCAGCGCACCCTCACCGCGCGGTATGTCCTGGACGCCACCGAGACGGGCGAACTGCTCCACCTCGCGGGTGTCGAGCACGCGAACGGGGCCGAGGCACGGGCCGAGTTCGACGAGCCGCATGCCCCGGACGAGGCTCAGCCTCTCAACCAGCAGGGCATCACGGTCTGTTTCGCGCTCTCCCACCACGAGGGCGAGGACCACACGATCGACCGGCCGCAGGACTACAGCTTCTGGAGCACGTACCAACCCTCGTTCTGGCCGGGCCCGTTGCTCGGCTTTCAGGCGCCCGACCCGCGCACGCTGGAACCAGTGCCGCGAACCTTCGTACCGAATCCGGATCTCGATCCGCTCGGCGTCTCGGCCGACCAGAGCGCCGACGCCGGCGACAAGGAACTGTGGGGCTTCCGCCGGATCCTCGCCCGCAAGCTGCACACGCCGGGGGCCTTCGACTCCGACATCACGCTCGTCAACTGGCCGCTCAACGACTACTGGCTCAAGCCGTACATCGGACAGGAGGCCGAAGCGCTGCGCGAGGCACGGCAGTTGTCGCTGTCACTGCTGTACTGGCTGCAGACCGAGGCACCGCGCGCGGACGGCGGCACCGGCTTCCCGGGCCTGCGGATCCGCCCGGACGTGACCGGCACGGCGGACGGCCTGGCCAAGGCGGCGTACGTCCGGGAGTCCCGCCGTATCAAGGCCGTCACCACGGTCACCGAGCACGACGTGGCGATCGACCTCGTCGGCCCACGCGGCGGAACGCGCCACCGCGACTCCGTGGGCGTCGGCAGCTACCGCATCGACCTGCATCCCTCGACCGGCGGCGACGACTACATCGACATCGGGTCCGTGCCGTTCGAGATCCCGCTCGGTGCGCTCGTACCGCGCCGAGTGCGCAATCTGCTGCCCGCCGGCAAGAACATCGGCACCACGCACATCACCAACGGCTGCTACCGGCTCCACCCGGTGGAGTGGAACGTCGGCGAGGTCGCCGGCGCCCTGGCCGCGCACTGCGTCGCCGAGGACGTCGAGCCGCACCAGGTGCAGGCCGAGGACAAGCGGTTCGAGGAGTTCGCGCGGCTGCTCGACCGCGACGGAGTGCAACGCCACTGGCCGGACGTACGCGGCTACTGAACAACCCCCGGGTGGACGGGAGTTCGGGCGCGGCGGCTCCACCCGCCCCGCCCGGCGACCGCCCGCGCGAACCGATCCAGCACAAGGAGGTGCACGGATATGAACACACCCCGCATCCGCGTCGGCATCGACGTGGGCGGAACCTTCACCGACGCCGTAGCCGTGGACGCCACGACCCTCGAACTCCTGGGGCAGGTCAAGGTCCCCACCAGCCACCATCACGAGGACGGCGTCGCACACGGCATCGTCGAGGCGCTCGACCGGCTCCTGGAGCAGACAGGCTCTGCCCCCGCCGACGTCGCCTTCCTGGCGCACGGCACGACCCAGGCCACCAACGCCCTCCTGGAGGGCGACGTGGCGACCGTCGGGCTGATCGGCATCGGGGCCGGTCCCGCGGCGGTGCTCACCCGCCGCCTCGCGTCGTTCGGCAAACTCGAACTCGCCCCCGGCAAAAGGCTTCCGCTCGCCTACGCGCATGTCACCGACCCTCAGGACACGGCAGACGTCCGCCGCGCGGTCGAGGAGCTGAAGAGCGAAGGCGCTCAAGTCCTCGTCGCCAGCCAGCCGTTCAGCGTCGACCGCCCCGAGGGCGAGCAGGCGGTCCTGGAGGCGGCACGGCCGTACGGGCTGCCGATGACCGCGGCGCACGAGATCACCTCGCTGTACGGGCTGCACAAGCGCACCCGCACCGCCGTCGTCAACGCGGCGATCCTGCCGCGCATGCTGGCCACCGCCGACCTCGTCGACGCCTCCATCACCAAGGCGGGCGTGACCGCGCCGCTGATGGTGATGCGCTGCGACGGCGGTGTGATGGCGCTCGACGAGATGCGCCGCCGGCCGCTCCTGACGGTCCTGTCGGGACCCGCTGCCGGAGTCGCGGGCGCTCTGATGCAGGAGCGTGTGAGCGAGGGCGTGTTCCTGGAGACCGGCGGCACATCGACCGACATCAGCGTCGTACGCCGCGGCAAGGTCGCCGTCCGGCACGCCACCATCCTCGGCAAGACCTCGTATCTCAGCGCCCTCGACGTGCGCACGGTCGGCGTCGGCGGCGGCTCCATGGTGCGGATCGGCGGCGGCCGGGTGACAGGTGTGGGACCGCGCAGCGCCCACATCGCGGGGCTGCCGTACGCCTGCTTCGCCTCCCCCGACCAGCTGCGCGACGCCACGGTGGACACCGTCCGGCCCATGGACGGCGACCCCGCCGACTACGCCGTGATCGACGCGGCGGGCGGCCGGTTCGCCGTCACCATGACCTGTGCCGCCAACACCCTCGGCCGCGTCCCCGAGGGCGACTTCGCCCGCTGCGATCCCGAGAGCGCACGTGCCGCCATCGCTCCGCTGGCCGCACATCTCGGCATCGATGTCGCGACCGCGGCGACGCGGATCCTCGACGCGGGCATCGCCCAGGTGAAGACGGTGGTGGATGCCATGATCCGCGACTACCGCCTCGACAAGGACACGGCGATCCTCGTCGGCGGAGGCGGCGGTGCCGCGTCCGTCACGCCGCACCTCGCCGGCACCAGCGGCATGGAAGGCCGGATCGCCCGCCACAACGAGGTCATCAGCCCCATCGGCGTCGCCCTCGCGCTCGTACGGGAACAGGTCGAGCGGATCGTGCCCGGCGCCACGCAGGAGCAGATCCTCGCCGTCCGGGCCGAGGCGGAGCGAGCGGTCGTCGCCCAGGGCGCCGCCGCCGAGGGCGTCGAGGTCGAGGTCACCGTCGACCCGCAGACCAACACCGTGCGCGCGGTCGCGACCGGCGCCACCGAACTCCGCACCCAGGACCGGTCCCACCGCGCCGACGACACCGAGCGGCTCCGCGCCGCGGCGTCCAGCCTCAAGACCGACCCCGCGACGGTCCACGTCCTGGCGGGCACCTCCGCCCACACCGTCTACGGCACCGAGACGCACCGCCGCCTGCGGCCGACCCGCCGGCCCATACGGATCGTCGACGTGGACGGCGTCGTACGCCACCACGCCGCCGACGCCCACGTGGAGACCACCACCGTGGCCGGCGCCCCGGAGGTGCTCGCCCGGCTGGTGGGCGAGTCCACCTCGTACGGCGACGGCGGGGTCCGCGCTCCCGCCCTGCGGCTGCTGCTCGGCGCCCGCATCGCCGACCTGTCCGGCGTCCTCGACCCGCAGCCTCTACTGGCGCTGGCCCGCAGCGAGTTGCGGGCCCGAGCGGCCGACGAGCCGGTGGTCGCGGTGCTGGAGGTGCGGTCATGACAGCCGCCGAACTCACCACTGGTGACCGGGCGTTGGTGGATCCCGCGTCCGTCGACGACGTTGAATGGGGCGTACGACTGCTGGCCGCCACGCCCACCCACGAGGGACGGGACCGCGAGCTGCTGCGCCAATGGGCCCGTAGGGCCGATGAGTTCGGGTCCCGGCTCGCCCCCGTCCAGTCCACCGCGCGTGTGGTCGAGCGGTCCGACGGGGTGGACCGGATGCTGCTCGCCCGCTACACGTCACGGCCCCCGACCGTCGAGCTGTACACCGACACACTCGCCCTCGCCGAGGAGTTGGTCGACGCGCGCGGCTGGCGGGCCTGGTACCCGCCGGGCTCGGTGCGCGCGGCCGCGCTGGCCCACGAGGCGGTGCACGCGCATCTCCACCACGGCCCCGCGAAGGCCGCGCTCAAGCAGGCGCTCGACCACACCGTGCTGCGCCTCGGACGCCACCGCGTGGCCGGCCATGTCGCCGGTGCCGAGGAGGTCGCCGCGCACGCCTATGCCCGAACCGTCTGCGGACTCGGTCGCAGCCCCCTGCTCCTCACCGCCGCGCTTCGCGCGGAACTCACCCGGCCCGGAAGAGAGAAGTGACCCATGGGTGTCGTCATCCTTCTCGTCATGGCGGCCGGCGTCGCCCTGATGCTCACCCGCAGACTGCCCACCGCCTTCGCGCTGGCCCTGCTCGCCGTCGCCATCGCCTTTCTCGCCGGGGCGCCGTTCACCGGCAAGAACAGCGTGCTGGACACCGTCCTTCAGGAAGGCGCGCCGGCCCTGGCCGCCACCATGATCGCGATCATTCTGGGGTCCTGGCTGGGGAAGCTCCTCGACGAGACGGGCATCGCCGGCACGCTCGTCCGCAAGATCGTCGAGTTCGGCGGTGACCGCCCGACCGTGGTGGCCCTCGGCGTCCTGGCCGTGTCCGCACTCGTCGGTACGGTGACCGGCTCGGCGCCCGCCGCCATGCTGGCCGGCATCATCGGCATCCACGCCATGATCGCCGTCGGCGTTCCCAAGGTGACCGCCGCGGGCACGATCCTGATGGGCATCGCCGTGGGCATCCCCTTCGAGCTGCCACTGTGGCAGTTCTTCTCCACCGCGCTGGAGCTGCCCATCCCGACCGTGCGCGGCTTCATGGTGAAGCTCTTCCCGTTCGCACTGGCCGCCGCCCTCGCGTTCGTCTTCGTGGAGACACGGAGGCGGGGCACCGAGCACGCCTGGTCGCTCAAGTCCGTTGACTGCCCCGGCTCCTCCGGCTCCTCCGACGCGAAGCCTCGTTCACGACGCGAGGAGCTGGGTGACGCGCCCTGGTACGCGCTGCTCGCCCCCGCCGTCCCGCTCGTTCTCGCCCTGGGCTTCGAACTCGCCATCATCCCCTCGCTGTTGGCGGGCGTCCTGTACGCGCTGGTCACCACGACGCGGCCCGGCGCGATGAACAAGCGGCTGCTGCGCACCCTGTACGGCGGCTTCGAGGTGGCCGCCCCGCCGCTCGTCCTGTTCATCTCCATCGGCGTCCTACTCGCGGCCGTGAAACTGCCCGGCGCCGTCGACGCGCTCGAACCGCTCGTCAAGGCCGTCAGCCCGCACAACCCCGTGGTGTTCGTCCTCGTCTTCACACTCCTCGTCCCACTGTGCCTCTACCGCGGCCCCCTCAACGTGTTCGGGCTCGGCGCGGGCATCGCCGGCGTCCTCATCGCCGCCGGCATCTACCCCGCGGTCGCCGTCCTCGGCATGGCCACCTCGTACAACCAGGTCTTCGGCGTCGCCGACCCCACCAGCACACAGACCGTGTGGAGCGCCCAGTACGCGGGGGTCTCTCCCCAGCAAGTCATGGTGCGCACCCTGCCATACGTCTGGGCGGTCGCCCTCGGCGGCCTGTGCGTGACCGCAGCCACCTACCTCTGAGCCCTGGCCCCGCCCGGGCCCGCCGAGCCACACACCTTCTGCCACCCTTCTGTCATTGGAGCCACCATGCAGGAGCAACACCTCGACCGACGCCTCTTCCTGCGCGCGACCGCGGCCACCGGAGCGGCCTTCGCCGTCGGGACGACCGTGGGCGCGCAGCCCTCAGCCGCAGCACCCGGCGGATTCCCCAACTACACCTATGTACGCACCCTTCTGACGCCGTCTCAGCTGAAGTACAACCCCACCGGCGAGATCATCTTCCCCTGCATCAGAGGCGTCTACGACAAGCTGAGCACCCCGCTCGGCCGCTACTACCTGTACTACGCGCCGCACGACGCGCCCGGTGGAATCTGCCTGGCCTACGGCAACTCGCTGGAAGGGCCGTTCACGGAGTACCCGTCGAACCCGATCGTCTCCAACAAGTGGTCCCCGCATTACTCCGTCAGCCATGTCTCGTCCCCCCACGTGCTGTGGAACGCGGACGCCAAGGAGTTCTGGCTGTACTTCCACGGAGAGAACACCACGACTCGCCTCGCCCGCTCGGCCGACGGGATCCACTTCACGTACGACAAGGTCGTGCTGTCGACATCCATGCTCCCGGCAGGCACCAACGAGACGTCGTACGCCCGGGTCTTCCGCCACGACCTGCCCTCACGCGGCGCCCGCTACGTGATGGTCTTCATGCTCAACAACACCACCAACCACCGTGACATCCACTGGGGTTGGTCCGCCGACGGCCGCACCTGGAGCTACGACCAGCAGCCGCTGATCCGGCACGGCGACGTCGGCGCCGTCAACGTCGGCGGCCCGCACCTTCTCTACCGCAACAACAGCACCTACGTCGTCTACAACAAGGACAAGGAGAGCGGCGGCGACATCATGATCACCGAGGTCGGCAACGACTTCAGCAAGCGCACCCACCTCGGCGTCTTCTACAACTCGCGCGGCACCGCTCCGGAGAACGGGCGCGCCGCGGCACCCTCCTTCGGCACCGACGGCGGCGTCCCGTACATGATCTACGAGGCGGGAGAGAGGCTCTCGGGGGCCATCGCGGTGGCCCGGGGCTAGACCCGCCGAGCGGGGGCGCCCCGGCTCGGCGGCACGTCCGGTGCCGCACGTCGTATATCGCGTTGTGGGTCCAGGGGCGCCCGCCATATGGTCACCGGCATGTCTGTACGTCTTCGAATGCGTCAAGCACTGCCGGAAGCGATGCGTGCCCGTGACAAGGCCGCGGTGAGCGCCCTGCGGTCGACACTCGCCGCGCTGGACAACGCCGAGGCGGCGCCCGTGGACGAAGCCGACCTGCGCGGCGTGGCCCTTGAACAGTCACCGGTCGGTGCCGGCGCCACCGAAGCGGTGCGGTGTGAGCTGAGCGAGCGCGGCGTGATGGATGTCGTGCGCGCCGAGGCCGCCGAACGGCTGGAGGCCGCGGAGCAGCTGACCGCACCCGCGCACGCCGACCGAGCCGCACGCCTCCGCGCGGAGGCCGCCGTGCTGCTCGGGTTCCTCGACGGTCCTGACACCGCGTAGGGCACGGCGAGGGGTCGCACTGGGCACTGGGCACTGAGCACGGCAACTGCGAGACCACGCCGATCGCCGGTCACGGGACGCGGGGCGGTACCCGGCGCTGAGGTTCCCGCACGCAGGCACCGCCCGACGGCCACCACGTCACGCGTCACGCGCCGCCGACATCGTGCGGGTTCGCCGCCAGGTGAACGGCCGCGTCGACCAGCACGTCCACCGCCGAAGGCGAGTGCGGCCAGCCCTCGTACCGCACGCGCAGTTCGCGGTCGCCCGTCTCCACCGAATCCACGCCGTGCGGCAGACCAAGCCGACGTATCTCCCGACGACTCAGCCGTGCGGCCGGCCGGCCCAGGCAGACGGACCAGGACGACCGTGATTGCCGTTCCCGCCTCGCCCATGTCCTCGACAGAGCAGGCGACGCCCACCTCAACGCTCCGCGGGCGGCCCACGGCAAGCAGCTCACCGCGGAATCGGGGACTTGCCGGCACTTCCCACCCCTGGGCGTCGCAGGTGAACGCCGCCGCGCTGGTGCCGAAGCGCCCCTCGTTGCGGCCGGCCCACGTGGCGAGAGCTCCGTGAGTCAACGCCTTCCGACGTGCGGCGCTTCGCACATCAGCCAGCGTCATCCCGGAGATCAGGCCGGCGATGGCGACCGAGACGACGACAAGCAGCAGCGACATCTGCCACGGAAATCCCCAGAAGAGCCCGACCCCCACGAGCAGCGCCGACGAGAACACCGCGAGGAAGACCCCCGTCTTCAGCACTTCCCGTTCTTCGTCCATGGACGGCATGTATCGCAGTACACCACCGGCTACGCCGGACCGACACACCCTTGCACCTGGCCATGGCCGACACCATGCCGTGGTTGGAGGGGAGGACGATGTCCTCCAGCACCCGTGCCGAGACGCCCGCCACGAGCTGTGCCCTCCGTGGCCGGTGTGCCAGTCCTGGAATCAGCGATGTCAAGCCGTGTGCTTGTGCATCACGTCGAGGTAGTGACGGTCCGGGTGAGGCACGTGGTTGTCCCTGCCGGGGAGACTGAAGACCGCGCAGACGTCAGCGGGCCGGGTGAGGATGCTGGACTGCCGGCCGAATGTCAGGGTGTCGTTGACGTGATGCTCGCAGCCTGCGATGTCCAGGGCTGCGACCAATTCCTCGCTGAGTACGGTGGCCTCGTACGACTCCGAGTCGGGGAGGATGAGATCGGGAAGCTTGACGGTCGAGCCGGGCCAGAGGTTGATCCCGATGCCGCTGACCGCCCGCCGGGTGACAACCAGCTCCAGCCTGCCCCAGGAGTACGGGTAGCCGTCGATGTCGGGCCCCTTCATGAGGATGGCGGGGTGCGGACGCCCTCGACCGAGGAGGTCCTCAGCCTCGGTCAGGGGCATTCCGCAGTGGAGAGGCCCGATCCGGCCGGTGCGGGCGAAGGCGACGAGGACGTCCATCAAGGTCACGGCAGTGACTGTGACATGCCCCTGGGCCGGTTCGCACTCCCATATCGGCTCGGCCTCCGGATCTCCCGTCGGCGCTGCTCGGCGGACTCGACGAGTTGAAGACCACAGCGGCCAACGCTCGGCAGCCGGCGGGTGGATGCCCCCCCAGCGATGCCGCCGGAGCCCGCTGCGAATTCCGCAGACGGCCGAAGTGGCGGTGTGGGATCTCCCCGCAGTGCGCTCCTACCGCGGTCGCATGAGAGCCAAGTCCTCACCCCATGAGTCCAGCACCGCGCTGTGCCCGGCCCGGCGGGCCACTGCCTCGACCTGGGCGAAGAGACGACGCTGTGTGGACACGTCGCCCGTTCCCGAGATGTGGTCCACAGCGTCGAGCAGCATGCCGGTGTCCCAGCCTGGCAGCGGGAATCGGGCAAGCTCCCATTCCAGGTACTTGTTGTAGGGGCGGGGGCGACGGTCGAGGGCGAAGAGCAGCTCCAGCAGAAACCGGATGCTGTCGGTGGCGTCGAGTCGGGCCGCGAGCGCATGTCCGTCGCGGGCGTTCTTGACCGAGCGGTAGAGGGAGTTGGCGTAGGCGTCGAGCCACTCGCCGGCCTCACGGAAGGCCTCATCGGTGTCGAGCCGTGCCTTGCCGGCCAGGATCCGGGCGATGCCTCCGTCGAGCTGGTCGAGCACGATCCGCGCGCGGGCCAGGGCGTACCGCTCGAAGCCGGGCATTCCGGCGGCGCGGAACTCGGCGAGGGAGAGGATGACGAGGTCAAGCTCTGGGGTGCGGTGCCCCGTGAACCGGGTGAGGGCCGTCGTCGCGCCGTCTGCGAGGACGACGTACAGGTCGTGGTCGGAGCTCTCAGTGGTCATGCCTTCGTGGGCTCGGGAACCCTTGAGGACAAGGCCGACGACAGCTGAATCATTGGTGGCGAGTTCGACGAACGCGTTGTAGGTGATGGGCTGTTGAGCAGTCATCGCGTGATCTCCCGTGTTGGGACGACGGGCAGGCCGGGGCCGGGCGACCCGGAACTCGTCGGGGTCACCCACACCGTCTGCGGCGGCGCATGGCCGCCGCCCGGAAGATCAACGCACGTGCGGACTCTACCGCCCTCCGGTCGACCCAGGGTTCTCGCCCACGGCCGTCTCAGGCACGGCGCGTACGCACGGCACGCACGCACGGCGCCGAGGTGGGTCATACAGCCCGGGCCCCGTCGGCCGGCACAGCGGGATCAGGGGCCGACAAATGTATTCGGCCGGGCAGCAAGAGCGGGGTGGCCAGTAGGAGTACGCCGGACAAGGTGATCGCGGTGAGCGGGCTGGTGAGTGTGGCGAGGATGCCCCAGATCACCATCAGGGCGGCTTGCAGGAGTTTGCTGGTGGCGCTCCAGGTACTGAGGACTTGGGCGGTGCGGTCCACAGGGGTCCGCTGCAGGCGTTCTGTCGCGTAGATCGGGTTGAAGATGCCCATGCAGGTGATCAGCAGGCCCTCGACGACGATCACGGTGAGGAGTCCGAGTGGGCCGGGCTGGACGAACGCGAGACCGAGCGGGAAGAACGATCGCAGCCAGCCGGAGACGATCATGATCCGGTATCGGCCGTAGCGGGCCACGAGGCGTGCGGAGAGGCGGGCGCCCACGAAGCCGCCGAGTGCCGGTATGCCGAAGGCGAGACCGTATTGCCAGGCCGGGAAGTGGTATTGGCCCAGCAGGAGGACGGACAGGAGCGGGGCGGTGGCCATGATGAGGCCGCCGACCAGGATCGAGTTGAGGAACAGGCGCCTCAGTGCGCGGTCGCGGAGGATGAACCGCCAGCCGCGGAGAAGGTCGGCTCCGCGCAATCTGGCGGCCCGGTCGCGGGGTGCCGCGATGTCGCCTCCCCGGATACGGAGGACACCCAGCGCGGAGAGCAGGTAGCTGAGGGCGTCGGCCATGACCGTGACGACCGGGCCGAGCAACCCTATGAGCGCACCGCCGAGGGGCGGGCCCGCCGCGGTCGCCGCCCAGCTCGTGCCCTCGAATCTCCCGTTCGCCACGAGGAGTTGATCGCCACGGAGGAGGTACTTCAGATACGCGCCCGAGGCAGCGGAGAAGGCGATGCTCGCGGTTCCGGAGATGACCGAGACAACCAGCAGTTGGCCGTACGAGAGCAAGTCGAGGACGTACGCGATCGGGATGCTCGCCACCGCGACGAACCGGATCAGGTCCATCGCGATCATCACCGGACGCTTGGCCCGCTGCTCGACCCACGGCCCGAGCGAGAACGCGACGATCGCCGCGACGGCAAGCCCGGCCGCCTCCAGCAGCGACACGGCGAATGCCGACGAGTGCAGCACTTGGACCGCGATCAGCGGGAACGCGCCGAAGGCAAGCCACGTACCGTATGTACTCACGGCGTAGGCCGACCACAGCCAACCGAAACCGCGCCCCAACTGCACGCGCATGCGTCTCCCTCGCGACAACCGATGTTCGGATCGCTGAATCACACCGGACGCTCCGGCGCGGAATCAAACAACCGGCTCCCGGGCAAGCCACAACCATCGGTTGGGCACGTCTATGCTCGACCAATGGATACCGAGGCGGTGCGATCGTTCGTCCGCGCGGCCGAGCTCGGGCAGCTGCAACACGCGGCCGACGAGCTGGGCGTAACGCAACAGGCCGTGTCGAAGCGGATCGCGGCCCTTGAGCGCGTACTCGACGTCCGGTTGTTCACCCGCACCGCCCGGGGGGTCGAGCTGACACTCGACGGCCAGGCCTTCCTCCCGCACGCCCGGAGCATCGTCACGGGTGTCGATCGCGCGATCACCGCGATCAGACCGGGTTCGCGGGCGCTTCGGATCGACGTTCTCGGCCTGCGATCCGCGCAGGCCGTCGTCCTGCACGACTACTGGCGGTCGCATCCCGAAACCGACCTCGACGTGGTGACCCTCAGGGTGAATGATCCGCGCCTGGTGGTCGCCGCCGTCCAGGCCGGCGATATCGACGCCTCGTTCCGCTCGGTCACCGACCCGGCCACGCTGCCGCGCGACGTGCGGATGATCCACGCCTTCGACTCCCCGTCGGAACTCCTCGTCGGCCCGAGGCACCCGCTCGCCTCCGCACGGACACTGACACCGACCCAGCTGCGGCGGCACCGGATCTGGGTGCCGGGTATCGCGCCACGGAGCGAGTGGGCGGATTTCTACGATCAGCTCGCCACCGACTTCGACCTCCGCGTCGACGCCACGGGCCCGAACTTCGGCAACGAGGTCCTCCTCGACATCCTCGCGGACTCCGCGGACGTGGCAACCCTCGTCGGCTCGCGCGACCGGTACATCTGGCCGACCAACCACGACCTGCGCCGCATCCCGATCGTGAATCCGACGCTCGCCTACCCGCTCTCGCTCATCCTCCCCCGCGAGAACCCACACCCAGGGCTCCGGGCGATCATCAACCACTTCGGAAGCCTGGCACCGCTCCCCGAGAACGTCTGGCGCCCCTCCTGGGCAACGACACCACGCCGAGGCGACGGACCACCCGTCGAACACACCTGACGCCGAGGGCGCACACCGCCATGGCCCACCCGTACCTGGTCGCTCAACAGTTGGCGGCGGTGGAGTCGATCGACTGCAGGATCGGACTAGGACCTGCGCAGCAGCCGTTGCCCGAGCGTCCGACGCCGGGGCCGCACCACCACGCGGCCGTGAGCTTTCTGCCCGACCAGCTCCACTCGCAGAGTGACCGGCGCGTCAGAATTCGTCGGAGTCTGCCGGTACTTGACCCTGCTGTGCACCAGCTGCAGCCCATCGGTATCGACCTCGACGCCCGGCCTCGTGACCAGCGTCAGGGTCTTCCCCGTCATGGCCACGTCGATCCGCAAGGTGTCGTGCGTGATCACGGCGTCAGTGAAGTCGAGTGTCACATGGCAGAACGTCACCGCGAGCTCCATCCTCCGCGGTACTACCCAGCGTCCCACGCGCTCGATCGCGCCGCTGTGGACCTGTTCGATCCGGACGACGTCCTTGACCTCGGCCACGGTCGTACCGGCCGCGGCCGATACGGGCGGCAAGTCAGCGGTGAGCGTGGCCAGTTCACTCAGGGTCCGCGCCGACAGGGCGGCTTCCAGGCGCTCGTCCAACTCGTCCGCGGTCAGCAGGCCGTCCCCCGCCGCGATACGCAGCACATCCACCACCCGGTCCCGGTCCGCGTGAGAGGCTCGCAACTCGGGCGACGAGTCGGAGTGCTTCCCGGTGGGCGAAATCTCTCCCGGCATGCTTCCGTCCTGGTCCAGTCGAACGTCTGCGCGCGACGCGGGCAGCGGCGCACGTTGAAGACTAACGCTATATCGCGACACGAACCCCGGACCTCGGACCCATCTGCAAGTGACGCCACCGCGCCGCCACCAACACATCAGGGCACTCGCCCAGAGACCGTGGGACGTGCGAGAGACCCGACCCGCCACTACGGGGGGAAGTGACGGGCCGGGCCTGGGGTCCACGGTGCCACACTCGTCCCCGGCGCGCGCGGTCTCCGGGGGAAGTCGCCCGGGCCCAAGGGAGCCGTCCCCCTTCACCGTGGCCTGTTCCTTCAGGGCGGCGCTCATCCGAGTCCCGTTACCGTGGGGCGCCATGAAGGTCCTGATCATCGGCGGCAGCGGGTTTCTCGGCACTGAACTGGTGCGCCAGGCGACAGCCGCGGGCTGGGAAACGGCCGCGACGTACTGTTCCAGCCCCGCCGGCATTGCCGGAGATGCCGGAGCCTCGTGGCACCGGCTCGATCTTCGCTCCCCCGGGCACATCGACGAGGTACTGGCCGCGGTGGCCCCCAGTGCCGTCATCGACGCAACGAGCGGAGGAAGCGACTGGGCGGTCACCGCCGACGGCTCGATCCGCGTGGCGATGGCCGCGATGCGACGCGGTTGCCGCCTGGTCCACGTCTCCAGCGACGCCGTGTTCTCCGGTTCCCGGATTCACTACGACGAGACCTGCCTGCCCGATCCGCTCACCCCGTACGGCGCGGCCAAGGCCACCGCCGAGACCGCGGTGCGGCTCATGGCGCCGACCGCCGCGGTCGCCCGTACGTCGTTGATCATCGGACACGGCGGGTCCCGGGCGTCCGTGCACGAGCGCCTGGTCCACGCCCTGGCCGACGGCACACGCGACGGCGTCCTGTTCACCGACGACATCCGCTGCCCGGTCCATGTCGAAGACCTGGCTTCCGCGCTGCTGGAGCTCGCGGTGTCGGACCGGGCCGGGATGTTCCACCTGGCCGGAGCCGACGCCTTCAGCCGCCATGAACTCGGCGTACTCATCGCCCGACGCGACGGACTCGACGCGGCCCGGCTGCCCGCCGGGCGCCGGGCCGACACCGTCACGCCCGGTGCCCTCGACATCCGCCTGGACAGCGGCGCCACCCAGAAAATCCTCCGCACACGGCTGCGTGGAGCCGGAGAGTTCCTCGACGTCCAGTAGACGCACGACGCACTACAGGACCGGCGGGCCCTGTTCGATGCGGCGCAGCACCGGTGTGAGCCGGTCCAGTGTTTCGCTGGTCTGGATCTGCCGCTCGTCCCACCAGGTGGCCCCCGCTTCGGCCAAGGGGCCGATCAGGTCGCGGGTCCTGGCCGCGTCGTCGCCCGGTGTGGCACCGCCGAGGACGATCTCGAACGGGGTGCCGGACCGGTCCTCGCGCTGCTTGCGGACGTAGGCGACCAGGTCGTGGACCTGATCGACGGGCGGTACGTGGCCGTGCCTGGCCTCGGTGAACAGCGGGACCACGCCGTCCCAGCGGGCGGCCCGGCGCATCGGCGGGCGGTTCGGCCAGAAGCCCGCGACCCAGACCGGCGGCCGGGGGCGCTGCACCGTGGCGGGCAGCAAGGTCACGTCCCGTACCTGGTAGTGCCGTCCGTCGTGGTTCACCGGCTTGCCCGACCAGTAGCGCCGGAGCAGGTCCAGGCCCTCGTCCAGCCGCTCGGCCAGTACCTTCGGGTCGGTGGTGTCGCCGAAACTCGCGTACTCGTCCTCGACGGGCCCGCCCAGCCCCGCGGCGAAGGTGACGCGGCCGCCGCTCACGGCGTCCAAGGTGGCCACCTGGCGGGCGAGTTGCTGTGGGCGCCGCCGGGCGACGGGGGTGACCAGCGTGCCCAGTCTGATCCGGGACGTCGCCAGGGCGGCGGCGGTCAGCAGCATCCAGGGGTCCCCGAACGGCCTGTCGCCGTGCTTGCGGTGCAGAACGTGATCCCAGACGAACAGCCCGTCCCACCCTGCCTGTTCGGCCGCCGCGGCCACCTTCGCCACGGTCCTGGGATCGGCGAAGTCACCGAAGTTCGGAATGTTCACCGAGAAGCGCATCCCCGCATCGTGCTGCACGGCACCGGGACCGGCAACCGAAAAACCTGGCTGGATGCTGCGCCCTGTTCTGGCGGGCCGGTACGCCCTGTCCCCCGAGAGAGCTACGCGCAGGTGTCCACCGAGCGGTGACGATTCCGGGTCGCCGGATCCATAGCTTTCTACACAGCCCGCGGCACTCCGGCCGCGGCTCCGGCGTAGGAGTTCTCATGAGACTGGTATGGCAATTCTTGGCCGTCGCGGCGGTCGCCTTCATCGGCGGGCAGGGGCTTGCCGCCGCGGAGGACAGCCCCTGGCTCCAACTGGCCATCGGCGTCCCGACGGCCGTGCTCGCGGTGCTGGTCTACGGGTGGGTGGTACGGCGGACCGAGCACCGGCCGACCACGGAAGTGGCTCTGGAAGGCGCCCCGGCCGCGACAGGCCGCGGAACACTGATCGGTGCCGCGCTGTTCGGGGCCGTCATGGTGAACCTCTTCACCTCCGGGCACTACGAGGTCGACGGCGTGGGCTCGGTGTCGGGCGCGGTGGGGCTGTTCGGCTTCATGGCCGCCGCCGCGGTGACGGAGGAACTGCTCTTCCGCGGCGTCCTGTTCCGCATCACCGAGGAACGCATCGGCAGCTGGATCGCGCTGGTGCTGACCGGTGCGCTGTTCGGCCTGTCGCATCTGCTCAACCCGAACGCCAGCCTGTGGGGAGCCACCGCCATCGCCATCGAGGCCGGCGGCATGCTCACCGCCGCGTACGTCGCCACCCGCAAGCTGTGGGTGCCGATCGGTCTGCACTTCGGCTGGAACTTCGCCGCGTCCGGCATCTTCAGCACCGAGGTCTCGGGCAACGACACACCTCAGGGACTGCTAGACTCCACGATGTCGGGCCCGAAGCTGCTCACCGGCGGCGACTTCGGCCCGGAGGGCAGCGTGTACTCGGTGCTGTTCTGCGTACTGGCGACGATCGCGTTCATGTGGCTGGCCCGTCGGCGCGGCCATGTGGTGCCCCGGCGCCGACGCGCCGAGCGGACCGACACCACCGCTACACTCCCCCGATGATCAGTCTTCGGCGGGCCCCGGAGTGGTGGCACCGGTCCGACGTCACGGTCCGGGATCTCCCGATCGGGTTGCTGTGCCTCGCCGCGTCGTTCCTGCCGGGGTTCTACGGCACGCAGATCGGGAACCTCCCGCACCGCCCCTTCGACGTACTGGCCTTCGTGGCGGTCGCCCTCGAATGCTTCCCGCTCGCCGTGCGACGGCGGTGGCCGGTCGTCTGTCTCGCCCTGGTGTCGGTCGGCTTCGCCATCGACCAGATCCGCGGCTACCACTCGTTCGCGGGCACCGCGCTGCCGATCGCACTGCTGAGCGTGGGGGCCCACCTGGAACGGCACCGGCGTACCGCCGCGATCGCCTTCTCCGTGGCGTACGTGCCGCTGGCGGTCGCGCTCCTCCTGCTCGATTCGGGCGAGCCGCCGAGCGGGTTCGTGACGTTCTATCTGGCGATGGTCCTCGCGTGGGGTTTCGGGGCGTGGCTGCGCTCCACCCGGGTCGCGGATGCCGAACGCCGGAGCCGTATCGCCGAGGACACCCGTACCGCCGAACGCACCCGCATCGCCAGTGAGTTGCACGACGTCGTGACCCATCATGTGACGGCGATGGTCGTGCAGGCCGAGGCGGCGCGCTATCTGACCGCCTCACCCGATCGGCTCGACGAGACACTGACCGCTGTCTCCGACACCGGCCGTCGGGCCATCACCGACCTGCGCCACCTGCTCGACCTGCTCAACCCCGACCACGGCACCGAGGCCAGAACGCCGTCCGTCGGCAGACTGCTGACACTCGTGGAGCAGACGCGCCGGGCCGGTCAGCCGGTGGAGTTCACCGAGGAGGGCACACCGGCGGAGTCGACCGGCAGCGCCGACCTCGTGGCCTACCGGGTCGTGCAGGAGGCCCTGACCAACGCCCTCAAATACGCTCACGGCAGCCGCACTTCGGTCCAAGTGCGCCATGCCGAAAGGGAGATCACCGTGGAGGTCAGTACGGACGGTTCCGGCTCGCGGGCCGGGTCCCCGGGCGGGAGCGGGCGGGGCCTGGCCGGTCTCCGCGAACGGGTGGACGTCCTGGGCGGCGACTTCAGCGCGGGCACGCGGAAGGCCGGTGGCTTCGTCGTACGGGCGCGGATACCCGCGGGGAGCCCGTCGTGACCGCACCGATCCGGGTCCTGGTCTGCGACGACCAGGTGCTGATCCGTACCGGGCTGGTGACGATCATCGACGCCCAGCCCGACCTCGAGGTGGCGGGCGAGTGCGGAGACGGACAGGCCGCGGTCGACCTCGCCGCCCAGGTGCACCCCGATGTCGTGGTGATGGACGTACGCATGCCGGTGCTGGACGGCATCGAGGCCACCCGCCTGCTGGCCGGCGCCGGGGTGCCGCATCCCGTCAAGGTGCTCGTGGTGACCACGTTCAACCTGGACGAGTACGTCTACGAGGCGCTGCGCGCGGGGGCCAGTGGGTTCCTGCTGAAGGACGCGCCGCCGGCCCAACTGCTCCACGGGATCCGGACGGTGGGCACGGGCGCGGCGCTGCTGGACCCCGAGGTGACGCGTCGGCTCGTGGGCAGGTACGCCGCCCGCATCCGCCCCGCCGAGAGCGGCCCCCACGACATCCCGCTGACCCCTCGCGAGCTGGAGGTCCTTCGGCTCATCGCCAACGGCCTCTCCAACAGCGAGATCGCCGCGACCCTCGTGATCAGCCCGGAGACCGTCAAGACCTTCGTCTCCCGCATCCTCGCCAAACTCAACCTCCGCGACCGCGTCCAGGCCGTCGTCTACGCCTACCGCCAGGGCCTGGTGACCTGACTTCGCTACCGGGCCTGTCCGGTCATCGGGCCGGCGACGGTACGCGCGCCGCTTCCGCGGCCGACCAGTCCCGCGAGGGCGAAGGCACCGGGGCCGGAGAACACGATGAGCAGGAATCCCCAGCAGAAGAGCACCGGTGCAAGTCCCCCGTTCTGCAAGGGGAAGAGGCCGTCCTGCTGGTGCTCCGTGAAGTACGCGAACGCCATGATGCCCGAGCTGATGAACGCCGCGCTGCGGGTCGCGACCCCGAGGAGAACGAGGACACCGCACACCAACTCGATCACCCCGGCGTACCAGAAGGGCCAGTCGCCCGTCGGACTGGCCTTGCGGTCCAGCACCCCGAAGACCGTGGCAGCGCCCTCGCTGGCGAACAACAGGCCAAGGACCATACGGAACAAGCCCAGCACGAACGGCTGGCGCGTCGTCAGCCAGTCTCCGAGGCGCGGAGTGGTGGTCATGGGTACTCCTCGAAAGTGTCACAACGGAATCAGGGGGCGATGAACCACAGGATGCCGGTAGAAGCCCCCAGTTGACCGTACGTGTCCGGAGCGCTCCCGGTTCAAACGGGTTCCGATGTCTCTGTCCACCGTGATCGCCGTCGCCTGCGCCAAGGCCTGAACCGCCCCCATCTCGCACTGGCACTCACCAAGTGGCAGACGGCATGATGTCCATCCGGAGCCCATAGGGAGTAGCCATGAGATCGCGCCTGCAGTGGACCCAAGGCCGCGGGGAGCATGTCGTAGTCGGCCGCAAGCAGACGTACACGGCCGAGATCTTCATCAAGTTCTTTGTCCTGGCCGGCCTGCTGTACATGCCGGTTCTCATCTTCAAATGGGGTGAGTGGATTCCGTTCGCCGGAGCCAGCGTCTACCTGCTCCTGGAGCTCGGCCGCTCCAACAGCGCACTCGGCGAACTCGCCGAGCTCTGGAACGAGCAGCACGAGCACCACGAGCACCGGCAGGAGCCGGCTCGCAGCGACTCGCTCCAGTGACACAGCCCGCCAGTTGACGCGCCTGCTGCCGCGCCCCGACCACGAGAGAGTGGCCGGGGCGCCCGCCTCATCGCACCCGTCAGTGGTGGTGGCCCTGGCGGCCGAGGGTCTCCACCGGGGTCGCGCCGGGGCGGGTCCACTGCGGCACGGGTCGGCTGGTCGGGCCCCAGGTGGCGATGCCGTCTGCGTCCGAGCGCCAGTACCAGCAGGCCTGTTGGCCCACGGACGGGTGTCCCTCGCGGACATCGCCGATCGCGGACCGGCCTTCGGGGTTGTCCTCCCACGCCTCGCCGCGGCCGTAGGGCGTCATGTCGAGCAGGCTGAGGGAGCCGTTGACCGGCTCGTTGCCGCGGCCCGTCGTGGAGTAGGTGAGGAACACACGGTCACCGTCGCGCAGGAAGCAGGAGATGTACCCCATGTCTCCGCCGACCGGCGCCTCCACTCCCCGTACCGAGTACCAGGGCTGGGTGTAACCCATGAACTCGACGTAGGCGGCGACCTCGTCCCACGGACCCGAAGTCAGGACGGCGTACGAGACACCCCGGGCGTTGAGGTAGACGGCGTCCTTCATGTGCCACGCCGTGGTGGTGCAGCCCTCGCACTGCCCCTGATGCGGAGCGCCGTCGTACCACATGTGCTGGTACACCACGAGCTCGTCGCGCCCCTGGAACAGGTCCAGGAACGGGACCGGGCCGTCGGCTCCGACGACCTCGACCGTCCCGTCCAGTTCGACCATCGGCAGGCGACGACGGGCAGCGGCGATCGCGTCGCCCTCACGGGTGTGCGCCTTCTCGCGGACCAGTAGTTCGTCACGGGCGGCCTGCCAGGTGGCGAGGTCGACGACCGGTGGCTTGCCGGGAAGGTCGCTGCTCGCGTGGCCGGGCGTGGTCGTCATGGTGTCCTCCGTGGTGTCTCGTGCCGGGCAGTGTCGTACGACGTCTCCACGACGTCTACGGTGCTCACCAGAACAGACTCGCGACCCCGCCGAAACTCATCGCGGCAGGGGGCTCCTCGGCCGAGCCTGCACGGATCCCTCCGGGCCGGCAACTTCACAGACGCGCGCCCGGCGATGAACGAGAGGGCCCCGTACACGGGTGCCGAGGTCAGCCCGGTTGGCGCAGGCCCGCGACGAGGAGCTCGACCAGTCGGCGTGCGTCGTAGCGGGAATCGCTGTCGGCGCCGATGCAGAGGTTTCCGACGCCGCGCATGAGTTGGTAGGCGGTGAGGTCGGAGCGGATCTCTCCGGAGGCGGCGGCAGCGTCGAGGAGCTGGGTGCACACCGGCAGGAGGCGGTCCAGGAAGTAGGAGTGCAGCGTTTCGAAGCCGGCGTTGTCGGTCTGCAGCGCGGCCGCGAGTCCGTGCTTGGTGACCAGGAAGTCGACGAAGAGGCCGACCCACTGTCCGAGGGCGGCGTGAGGTGTCGGGCTGGTGGCCAGCAGGGCCGGGCCCGCCTCGGCACAGGCGTCGACCTGATGGCGGTAGACGGCGATGACGAGATCCGCCCTGGTCGGGAAGTGGCGGTAGATCGTGCCCAGCCCGACGCCGGCCTCGGCCGCGATGTCACGTACCGGTGCTTCCACTCCCGACGTGACGAAGACCGCGGCGGCCGCGTCGAGCAGGGTCTCCTTGTTGCGCCGGGCGTCCTTGCGCTTGGACTGGGCCGCGCGCCCCGCGCCCTCGTCGCTGTCGTTCACCGCGCCATCCTCCACCGTCGAGCTCGCCAAACGGAACAGCGTTCCATATCGTTCCGGAACGAGGTTCCGTTTGCTCATGATGCCAGAGCAGGGGCCCGACAACCAAGCCATGCAGTGACACACCACACTTCACCCGCAATGGAGGATCACGGTCATGCAGTACCGCACCTTGGGCCGCACCGGTGTGCAGGTCAGCTCCCTCGCGCTCGGCGCGATGAACTTCGGCAGGATCGGGCGCACCACGCAGGACGAGGTCACCGCTGTCGTCGACGCCGCTCTCGCGGGTGGGATCAATGTCATCGACACGGCCGACGCGTACAGCGGCGGCGAGTCCGAGGAGATGGTCGGCAAGGCCATCGCCGGCCGCCGCGACGACATCGTGCTGGCCACGAAGGCGACCCTGCCGATGGGCGACGAGCGCAACCATCAGGGCAGCTCGCGCCGCTGGCTGGTCACCGAGCTGGACAACAGCCTGCGCCGTCTCGGTGTCGATCACGTCGATCTCTAACAGATCCACCGGTGGGACCCGGCCACCAGTGACGAGGAGACGCTGTCGGCCCTGACCGACCTGCAACGCGCGGGAAAGATCCGTTACTTCGGCTCCTCGACCTTCCCGGCGTACCGCATCGTGCAGGCACAGTGGGCCGCGCGCGAGCACCGCCTGAGCCGTTACGTCTCCGAACAGCCCAGCTACTCGATCCTGCAGCGCGGGATCGAGACCCATGTCCTGCCCGTGACCGAGGAGTACGGTCTCGCGGTACTGGCGTGGAGCCCGCTGGCCTCGGGCTGGCTGTCGGGGGCGATCCGCGAGGGCTGGGACATCACCACCAGCCGCTCGGCGTTCATGCCGCAGCGCTTCGACACCGCGATCCCCGCCAACCGGGCGAGGCTCGACGCCGTCGAGCAGCTGGCCGAAGTCGCCGACGAGGCCGGCCTGACCATGATCCAGCTCGCGCTCGGATTCGTGACCGCGCACCCGGCCGTGACCAGCGCGCTCATCGGTCCCCGCACACTGGACCACCTGCGCTCGCAGCTCGCCGCCGCCGACACCGTGCTCTCCGCCGACGTGCTGGACGCCATCGACACCATCGTCGCTCCCGGTGTCGACCTGGCAGCACACGAGAAGAACGACACTCCGCCGGCCCTGCTCGACCCGGCACTGCGACGCCGCTGACGGCCCGGCCCGCCACAGCGCGCCCACGTCCACATCAGACAGCCGTTACTCGTTCCGGCTCCCCGATCCGCCCGGTGGCCCTTGTTCTCGTCGGCCGGGTCCGGAGTCTCATCCGCGCTCGCGGAGGTACGCCTCCAACTCGGCGGCCCCGGTCAGCATCGCCCGTCCGCGGGCCGATACCCGGCCTCGCCAGTCGGACAGTGCGGCCTCCAGCGGCTCCAGCCCGCCGGCCGACCGCACCTGGGCGATCAGCGGGGCGATCTGCTCCAACAGGTAGCCACCGCGCCTGAGTTGGTGGGCCAGCCGGGCATCCCGTACGTCGGACTCGTCGTAGACGCGGTACCCGGTCAGCGCGTCGCGGCGCGGGCGCACGAGCCCGGCGCGCTCCCATTTGCGCAGGGTCGCGGGCCGGATCCCGAGCTCTTCCGCCAGCGGCCCGATGAACCTGTCGGGTCCGGAACTCGCGTCGGGCGCAGCAGCCGCAACGCTCCCGTACCCGGTGGTGGACTCCAGGTCGCGGAGGGCGCTCTCCACGGCCTGGAGAGTCCGCCGGTCGTCGAGGAGTTGGGCGTGGCTCTCGTCGATAAGACGGAACGCCTCATCGATCGCGCCCTGGTTCACGGCCCGCATGATCGACGTCGCCGTCTGATGGCCGTGGCCGGGCACCAGGGCGAGAAACGCGCGCAGGGCCCCCGCGTGCAGCGAGGTATAGGTCCGGTAGCCATTGGGTGTGCGGTCCGCGGCCGGAAGGATGCCCGCCTCCTCGTAGTTCCTGACCGCCTGCGTGGACAGACCGTGCCCGCGCGCGAGATCAACCGGCCTGAGCCGCTCACCGTTTTGAAGGTTTCGTCCCATGGTCCTGCCGACATCGCGCGAAAGTTTCAACTGTAGGTTCAACGATACCGTTGAAGGCATGGCTACTGACATCAAGGACGCCGTCCACGCCTTCGACGCTTCCGCAGTCATGAGGCTGCTTCCGACCCGCCCTCGCCTACTCGCGCTGGGCGAGCCCACCCACGGCGAGGACACTCTCCTCGACCTGCGCAACGAACTCTTCCGGCAGCTTGTCGAGCAGGAGGGCTACCGGACGATCGCGATTGAGAGCGACTGCCTGATGGGCCTGGTCGTGGACGACTACGTCACCTCGGGCAAGGGCACTCTCGACGACGTGATGGAGCACGGATTCAGCCACGGCTGGGGCGCGTCGGCGGCCAACCGCGAACTCGTGCGCTGGATGCGCGCCCACAACGAGGGCCGGCCCGCGTCCGAGCAGGTCCGCTTCGCCGGTTTCGACGGCCCGCTGGAGATCACCGCCGCCGCGAGCCCCCGGCGGGCCCTCACCGCACTCCACTCCTACCTCACGGCCCAGGTGGACGCGGACCTGCTCCCCTGCACCGCGGAAACCCTCGACGGCCTGCTCGGCACCGACGACCGGTGGACCGATCCCGCCGCGATGATGGACCCGTCCCAGTCCGTGGGGCAGTCGTCCGATGCCGGCCGGCTCCGGCTGCTCGCCGACGATCTGGTGGCGCTGCTGGACGCACAGACACCGCACCTGATCACGGCGACCTCACGGGAGGACTTGGACCGGGCGCGCCTGTACGGCCGCACCGCGACCGGCCTCCTGCGCTACCACCACTGGATGGCGGACACCTCACCTGCCCGCATGACACGGCTCTGCGCGCTGCGGGACCTGATGATGTCCCACAACCTCCTGGCCGTCGCCGCCCGGGGACCAGCCCTCGTCCACGCCCAGAACTCCCATCTCCAGCGGGAGAAGAGCTCCATGCAGATGTGGCAGGGCCGGGTGGAGTGGTGGAGCGCCGGCGCCCTGGTGAGCGCCCAACTCGGCAAGGAGTACGCCTTCGTGGCCACGGCCCTCGGCACGATCCGCCACCAGGGAGTGGACACCCCACCACCGGACACCCTCGAAGGCCTCCTCTACGAACTCCCGGACGACCGCTGCGTCATCAACCCCCCACGCCTGACCACCGCCCTCGGCGACACACTCCCCACACCCCGCGTCTCCCCCTGGTTCGGCTACGCCACGTTCGACCCGGCCCACCTGGTGAACAGCGATGGCATTGTGTTCGTGAAGGATGTCTTGCGGAGCTAGCGCCACTCACACGATCGGCGATGCGGCGGACGGGTAGGGCGGTGTCCCTCTACTCCGGTGCGGTGTCAGTGCCTCCTGGCATGCTCTGGCGCCATGAACACACAGCAGCTCTGGCAGCTCATCGAGGCAGCCCGCAGCCAGGCACCCACCCCGGACGACGTCGAAGAGGTTGCCCGCCGCGCAACCTCGCTGCTGGCCACACACCCGGCCGAGGAGATCGTTGCCGCTCAGCAGGTGTTGTGGAACCTGATGGCCGACTCCTACACGAATCCTCTGTGGGCCGCTGCATACGTGGTCAACGGCGGGTGCTCCGACGACGGCTTCGACTACTTCCGTGGCTGGTTGATCGCGCAGGGACGCGAGGTCTTCGAGCGCATAGTGGCTGACCCCGATGCCCTCGCGGAAATGCCCATCGTGCAAGCTTCCGCGGCCGCCGGAATCGATCTCAATTGTGAGGAGACCCTGACCATCGTCTGGAACGCACACATCACGGCGACCGGCAAGGAACTCCCTGACGACGCGTTCACCATCCGATACCCGAATCTGGACCTGGCTTGGGACTTCAACTTCGACGACCAAGGCGAGATGTCTCGCCGACTGCCACGCCTGGCAGCTCTGCACCTTGAGTAAGCGGAAATCGCAGTCCCGAGGCCAGGTCGAGCAGCGGAGGCAGGCCCCCAGGGATCCGCTCATGGCCTGGCGGCGATGCCCCCTCCGCCGGCTAGAGGGAGAACCGCTCCTTGCCCAGCAGTGGGCGTACGCGGGTGTGGAAGCCCGCCGTGCGGAACGGTGTCTGGAGCAGGCCCGGGTGCAGGTGTTGGGTGATGGCTGCGGTAATCATGCCTTGGTCGAGGGCGAGGACGAAGTCGCTTACGCGGCCGGTGGTGACGTCGACGGAGTCGCGGAAGCCGTAGCGGTCGTCGTAGGCGCCGAGGGTGCGGTCGAGGGCGCGGAGGTTGGAGAGGACCTCGGCCGGGGCCTGGGGCAGGGCGAGGAAGGAGGCGTGCGGGGTGACGACGCCCAGGGAGTTGTAGCCGTCCTCCTGCATGCCTATCGCGTCGACCCCGTACTCGCGGTAGCCGCCGGCGGGAATCGAGGCCGGGGAGAAGCCCCAGTAGCCGTACTCCTCCTCGATCAGGCCGTGTTCGATCTGACTGCGGACGTAACGTCGGTGGGTCGTGCCCCAGGAACGTGGGGACCACTCCGATTCGGGCACGAACAGCGGGACCATCAACGCCTCGAACATGGAGCCGCCCCAGGTGGGGACGAGTTTCCGGCCACGGTAGGTGTAGTGGCCCTCCCAGACTCGTACGCCGTCGATCTCGACGTACTCGCCCTGCGGTTCCTGTTCCTGGCCCATGCCCGGGAGCAGGGTGCGCATCAGGTGCCAGTAGTGCTCGGTGGGCAGTGAGCCGTCGGCGATGCCGAGGTAACTGGCCATACGGGGCTCGGTGTTGAGGGCGCCGTAGTGGTGGCCGGTGGGTTCGCCCTTGCCCGGCTTGTCCGGCCAGAAGCCGCCGCGCAGTTGTCCGGGGCCGGCGACCGGGTCGGCCGGATCGAAGGGGGTGTAGTAGTACGACCAGTCGGCGTCGGCGAGGAGGGCGGCGACGCGGGGGCGCAGACCGGGGTCCGCGTGCGCGGCGATGCGCAGGCCCGTCACCAGCCACGCGTTGTCGACGCTGGACAGGAACGGACGCAGGGGGTCGCCGGTCTCCGGCCAGGCCGTCAGCAGTGAACCGTCGTGCGCGTCATACCAGTTGAACCAGAAGCCATGCGCTCGCTCCAGGCGTTCCACGGCGGCGACCGTGCGCGCCAGCCGCCGGCGCATGGTGGCGGCGGAGATGACACCGAGTCCGGCGGCCGCGACGGTGGACCACAGACCGCAGCCGATGTTGGTCGGCGAGGTCTGCGCGGACGGCACCGGCGTGCCGCTCCCGCTGACGTCGATCTTGTCGGCGGCCAGGCCGAGTTCGGTCGTCATGGCCTCCATCGATCGGTGCGTCGCGACGAACCAGTCGCGCAGCAGACGGCGTTCGGCGTCGGTTCGTACGGCTGGGGTGGCGTTGGCCGCGGTGGCGGTGAGGGACGTTGCGCAGGTGGCCGCGGCAGTGGTTGCGGCGGCGGTGAGGAAGCTACGACGGTTCATGCGGCTCTGGCTCCTGTGCTGTTGTGGGCAGTCAGGCGAAAGGGTGCGTGTCCGTGGTGCGGTGATGCGCGGTCATGCGGTGATGCCGGATTGTGGTGTGTGTGGGGCAGGTTGTTGCGCGTGCGGAGGGGGCGGGAGCCGGTCGGTGTCAGGTGCCGGCCGGCTCCCGGGTTCTTGGAGGCGTCAGGACTCGGTGCGCGGCAGTGCGCGGTCGCGGCCCAGGCTGCCGAGCCAGACGGCGGACGGCTTCGCGGTGCGCTCGAAGGTGGTCGGGTCCACGGCGATCAGTCCGAAGGTCGGCTTGAAGGAGCCCCATTCGTAGTTGTCCAGGGCGCTCCACGCAAGGTAGCCCTGGACGTTCAGGCCGTCCTCGATGGCGGCGGCGACCGCGCCGAGGGCGCCGGTGTAGTAGTCGACGCGACGGCTGTCGTCCGCGGTGGCGATGCCGTTCTCGGTGACGATCAGGGGTGTGTCGTCACCGATGACCTCGGCGGTGTGGCGCAGGGCGTGGCCGACGGCGGTCGGGTAGTACTCCCACTGCGTGAGGGTGCGTTCGACGTCGTCGGGGGCCGGGACAGGCCCTTCGGGTGCGATCTTGGTGCGGGTGTAGGACTGCACGCCGATCCAGTCGTCGCCCCGCGCGGCCTCGATGAAGACGTCCTCGCGGGGGTGGCGGTAGTCGGCGGTGACCTGCTCGGCGCCGGGCAGTGCCTGGTAGACCTGGTTGGCGATGGTCCAGCCGACCTCGACGTCGGGGTGCTGGGCGCGGATGGTCTTGACGGCCGCCTGGTGCGCGGCGATCACCGCGAGGGTGGTCTCCTCGTCGGGCGTGGGCAGGCCCGCGGGCGGGAAGCCCTTGTCCCCGGCCTTCGCGGCGCCTGCCATGACAGCGATCATGTTCGGTTCGTTGATGGTGCACACGTGCCGCACACCGTCGGCGATGACGGGCGCGCACCGATCGACGTAACGTACGAAGAGGTCGACCGCGCCGTCGGCCGTCCAGCCGCCGAGGTCCTCGAACCACCGCGGGACGGTGAAGTGGTGCAGGGTCACCATGGGGCGCAGACCGCGGGCGAGGGCGCCTTCGACCATACGGCGGTAGTGGGCGATCTCGGCGTACGAGAACATGCCACGGACCGGCTCGATGCGTGCCCACTCGATGCTGAACCGGTAGTCGGTGAAGCCCAGTTCGGCGAGCAGGTCCATGTCCTGCTCCCAGCGGTGGTAGCTGTCGCAGGCGTCCAGGCTGGGTTCGGCGATGCCGGCCGCGGGGTCGTGCTCCTTGCGCCACCAGTCGCTGTTGACGTTGTTGCCCTCGATCTGGTGGGCGGCGGTGGAGGCGCCCCACAGGAAGCCGTCGGGGAAGCGGGTGGTGTGCGTCATCGTCCGTTTCTGTCCTTCTGATGTGGGGGTGGTGGCACGGCGACCCGGCCCGGGGGTCGACTGAGCGACCGGCGGGCGCGGAGGCCGGGAGAAGCGAAGGCTCGGGGAAAGGGGCCCAGTCGGGGCTACTTGAGAGCTACTTGAGACCTGCGGTGGCGATGCCCTGCGTGAAGTGCCGTTGCAGGACCGCGAAGACGGCCAGGACCGGCAGTACGACGAGGAGGGAGCCGGCCATCAGCATGCCGTTCCCGCCGCCGACCGTACGGTTGGGATCGTTGGCGAAGGTCGCCAACGCCACCGGCAGGGTGTACTTGTCCGGGTCGTTGGTGGCGATCAGGGGCCAGATGAAGTTGTTCCAGGAGCCGAGGAACGTGAAGATCGTCAGGGTCGCGAGGGCGGGCTTGACCAGCGGCATCACGATCCGCCAGAAGATGTACCACTCCCCCGCTCCGTCGAGGCGCGCCGCCTCCAGCAGTTCGTCGGGCACGGAGAGCATGAACTGGCGCATCAGGAACACCCCGAACGCGCCGGCCGCGAAGGGCAGTACGAGTCCGGCGTACGTGTCGATCAGGCCCAGGCCGTTCATGAGCACGTACAGCGGCAGGATCATGAGGTTGCCGGGGACCATCAGGGCGGCGAGCACGAGCGCGAAGACCTTGGAGCGCCCGGTGAAGTCGAGCTTGGCTAGCGCGTAGCCGAGCATGGAGCAGAACAGCAGGTTGCTGACGGTCACCAGGACGGCCACGATCAGCGAGTTGAGGAAGTACCGCGGCATGTCGAGCTGGTCGAGCAGGGCCGTGAAGTTGTCCAGTGTCCACCGGGAGGGGATCCACACGGGCGGGCTCGCCGTGAGGTCCTGCTTCGTCTTGAAACCGGACAGCGCCATCCACAGGAACGGGGCGGCCATCAGCAGTAGCGCGACCGAGGCGATCGTGTAGAGCAGCGGGGTGCGCACCCGTCCGGTGCGCCTGCGACGGCGGGCCTTGGTGGCCGTGTCGGCGGTCATCGGGTGTTGTCCTTCAGCAGTCGGAGCTGGAGCACCGTGATGCCCATGATCACGACGAACAGGACGTACGCCATGGCGCTGGCGTAGCCCATGTGGAAGAAGTTGAAGCCCTCGCGGTACATGTCGAGCGACACGGTCAGGGTGGAGTCGGAGGGGCCGCCCTGGGTCATCACGAAGGGCTCCTCGAAGACGTTGAGGTAGCCGATGGTGGTGATCACCGTGGCGTACAGCAGGGTGGGGCGCAGCAGCGGGACGGTGATGCCGCGCAGTTCCTGCCAGGCACCGGCGCCGTCGAGGCGGGCCGCCTCGCGGACCTCGGCCGGGATCGCCTGGAGGCCCGCGATGCACAGCACCATCACAGTGCCGAGGTTGCGCCATACGGCCATGGTGATCAGGGACGGCATGGCCCAGGTCTCCGAGCCGAGGAAGTCCGGTGCGGTCAGGCCCACTTCGGAGGCAAGTGAGGCGATCAGCCCGTCGGAGGGGTCGAGTACGAAGCGCCAGACGACGGCCACGGCGACGATGGTGGTGACGACCGGCGCGTAGAAGCCGACCCGGAACAACGTACGGGCCCGGTCGATCCCGTTGTTCAGCAGAATCGCCGCAAGCAGTCCGAGGACGATGGTCGCGGGGACGCCGACGACCAGGAAGTAGGCGGTGTTGAACAGGGCCTTGAGGAACTTGTCGTCCTGGAAGAGCTGTGTGTAGTTGTCGAGGCCGACGAACTCCGCCTCCAGCGGGCGGGTGACGTTGCGGGCGCCGAAGTCGGTGAAGCTCATCAGAAGCGTGGCGACGATCGGGAAGAGCATGAAGACGCCGAACAGCACCAGGAACGGCGTGGAGAACAGCCATCCGGTCAGGTTGTGCTTGCTCAGTGAGCGACGGCCTCGGCCGGCGCGACCGGATTTCCCGCCGCTGTCGGGGCTCTTGTCGACGGCCGCCTGGGGGACGGCAGGTCCTGTGGTGAGGGACATGAGGGGACGCTCTCCTACTGCCTACTACTGCCTTCTACTGCACGAGGCCTTCGATCTCGGACTGGGCCTTGTCCAGCGCGGCCTTCGCGGAGGACTTGCCCTGGGTGACCGACTCGATGGCCGTGTCCACCTTGGAGGTGATCTCGGTCAGCTTGGGCTGGGAGGGGATAGTGCGGGCGGTGTCCATCTGCTTCCGCCAGACCTGCATGGTGGGGTCGGTGGCGAGTTCACCGGTCTTCCAGGCCGCCGTGTTGGCGGGCAGGTCGTTGGTGCGCTCGAACCAGTCGGCCTGGCCCTTGGCGCCGGTCAGGTAGGAGACGAGCTCCTTGGCCGCGGCCTTGTGGTCGCTGTCGGCGGACACGGCCAGGCTGGATCCGCCGGCCATGGACACGGATGCCTCGTCGGCGGGAACGGGGGCGACGGCCCACTTGCCCTTGATGTCGGGGTAGTTCTCGTCGAGGAGGTTGGTGATCCAGGGGCCACCGAAGAACATGGGTACGGCACCGGAGTTGAAGTCCTTGGTGACGTCGTAACCGGGGCGTACGGCCTTCTCACTGAGGCCCTTGTCGAAGTAACTGCCGTAGTTCTCCAGCGCCTTGACTGCCGCGTCGGAGTTCACGACGGCCTTGCCGTTGTCGTCGATGATGGCGCCGCCGGCGGAGTACAGGAACTGGTAGAAGCTCTGTACGGTGTCGAGTCCGCCCGGCTGGATGGACAGGCCCCACTTGGTGCCGGCCTTCTTCTGGTAGGCCTCGGCGGCGCTCTGCAGTTCGGCCATGGTGGCCGGGGCCTTCTTGATGCCTGCCTTGGCGGCGAGGTCCGTGCGGTAGAAGAGGACGCGGGTGTCGACGTACCACGGGACGCCGTAGGTCTTGCCGTCGTAGGAACCCTGCTGCCAGGCGGCCGGGAAGAAGTCGCCCTCACGGAAGGTCTTGGTGTCGACCGGCTCCAGGACACCCATGTCGGCGAACTCACCCAGGTAGCTCCCGCCCATCTGCATCACGTCGGGCAGCTTCCCGGCGGCGGCAGCGGCGACCAGCTTCTGGTGGGCCACGTCCCAGCCGATCGGGGTGATCTTGACCTTGATGTTGGAGTGCGACTTCTCGTACTCCTTGGCGACGTCACCGAGCTTCTCCCCCTCCGTGCCCATCGCCCACACGGTCAGGGTCTGCTTGGCGTCTGCTGCCACGCCCGCGCCACCCGAACCGCCACAGGCGGTGAGGGTGAGCGCAGACGCCAGGGTGAGTGCGATCGACCCGGTTGCGACGGCGCGGTTCATGGGCGGCTCCTCCTTGAGCGGTGATGTATGCGCTGTCTGTAAGCGCATACATCACTCTGTTGCAGCGATTCCAAGCCTGACAAGAGGGGTCCTGGTCACACTCCCGTAACGAGAGGGACATCCGTGGGGCGGCCCGCGCTGCCCGGCGACACGATGCCGACCGCGATGGGCCTGTGCGAGAGCAACGTAAAACGGATCAGTGCGATGGGAAAGCATCTGTGATGCAGGGCTCTCTCACTGATGGCTGGGTGAGCCTTCGGGAGGTCGCGGCTTGTTCGACGGCAGGGGCCGCCTTTGCCGGCGCGACCGTGCGACGGAGGGCCGTACGCCTGCTATGGGTTGGTGTCTGAGGGCGGCTTCGGTGGGCGCGACGGGATCCGCGCCGACGTATTGCGGTTCGGGGAGCGGTTCGGGGGCGGGGCCGGTGACCCGGTGCACTTCGACGCGGCGGCGGCCGCTGTGCCTGCGCGTCCCGCCGCCGACGGGTCTGCTGCGCCCCGTTCGCCCCGGGTTCGTCACCGCCGGGCCAGTAGCGCAGGGTGAGCTTCCCCCTGAGGGTCGCCGCAGTCGGTCCGTCTGCAGGGAATCTCCAGGGCCGCTCTGCTCCCCCTCCGTACAGGGAGGGCGGGTACGGACAAGGTGGGGGCCGCGGGTTGGCGGCTGGGAGGCGGCCGGTCGGCCGTCGGCGGGCGGTCGGTCGGCGGGCGGTCGGTCGGTCGGCGGGCGGTCGGTCGGCGGGCGGTCGGTCAGTCGGCCGTCGGCGAGTGGTCGGGCGCGGGTGCGGGCGAGCGGGTGCGTGCAGATCGCTCGCCCGTGCGCACGGGCGAGCGATCTTCGGAGAGGGGGCGGTGGGCGACCAGTCTTCGGAGATCCAGCGGGCAGGTGGGCGATCGACCTCAGGAAACGCAGCCGACAGATGGGCGACCGGTCTCCGGAAACGCGGCCGGCGAGTGGGCGACCGGCCTCCGGGAACGCGGCGGTCAGCCGGTCGTCGCCGAAAGGGCCGTCGCCTCGTCGCAACCGCAGCTCGCCCGGCGGACCACGGCGACGGGCAGCATCAGCGAGACGGGCTCCTCCGGACGCTGTCCACTCAGCCGCCGCACGAGCAGATCGACGGCCTCTTCCCCCATGCGGACCATCGGCTGGCGCACGGTGGTCAGGGCAGGGCGCACAAGGCGGCTCAACGGAATGCCGTCGAAGCCGGTCACCACCACATCCTCGGGCACGCGTACGCCACGGCGTTCGAGCGCCTGGAGCGCGCCCACCGCCATCTGGTCATTGGCGAACACGAACGCCTCGGGCCGGTCGCCGTCCCCCTCGCACAACAGGTGGGCGGCGCGGGCGCCTTCGGCCTGGGTCATCATCGGCATGCGCAGCGCCGGAGCGGCGGCGGCCTCGATACCGGCGTCGCGGCAGGCGCGGCGGAATCCGCGGAAACGCGCCTCGACGTCCGGAGACTCGTCTCCGTGCCCCACGTAGGCGAGGCGGCGCAGCGCGTGGTCGTGGACCAGGTGGCGGGTCAGTTCGTACTGGCCGTCCTCGTTGGCGACCTCGACGTGGTCGAGGTGGTCGAGCGAGGGGTCC
Source organism: Streptomyces sp. NPDC050988 (assembly GCF_044456225.1). Classification (NCBI taxonomy): domain Bacteria; kingdom Bacillati; phylum Actinomycetota; class Actinomycetes; order Kitasatosporales; family Streptomycetaceae; genus Streptomyces; species Streptomyces sp. NPDC050988. Next base: position 431,309 of record NZ_JBITFQ010000002.1, read on the forward strand.
TGCTCGCGAGGGCCGGCCAGCATCACCACCGGTCGGCGCCGGGAGATCGCTTCGAGCTCCTCGGTCGGTACCGTGCGGGCCATCACCGCGAAGCCGTCCACGCGGCCGGCCACCTGGGCCACGAGGTTCTCCGGGCCGCCTTCGAGGGAGGCCGCGATCAGCAGCGCGTACCCGTGCCGGCGGGCCGCGCGTTCCATGCCCCGGATGATCTGGTCCGAGTAGAGCATCGCGGCATCGTCGTCCTCGGCACCGAGCGTGTCCGGGTCGGAATAGTCCGGGAAGCACAGACCGAGGACGCCGGTCGAACGGCTGGCGAGACCGCGGGCGTTGCCGCTCGGCACGTATCCCAGTTCGCCCGCCGCGGCCAGCACCCGTTCGCGAGTGGCGGCACGCACGGAGTCGGGGCTGCGGTACACCCTGGACACCGTGGCGATGGATACACCGGAGCGTTCTGCCACGTCGTACACCGTGGGGATCGCGTTCACGATGCGGCGCCGTTCATGGGTCTGGCCCCCGTCTCTTCTGATGCATGCATGTAGATGAAAGCGCATTCACCCTAGGACGGGCAGGTCTGTGAGGCAACCGGGGCTCGGAGCCTCGGGGTGTCGCGGCTGCGGAGGCGGGGGCCGATCCTCTGTCGTCGCCTCGAACCAGCGGCTTCAAGACGCCCTCTCCCGTGGGCGCATTCGCACAGGGATACCTGGCTACACCTCGGTCGTGGAGCAGGACCAAGTGGACCGCAGGCACAGGATCACTCTCGTGGGACCGGTCCGGCAGAGACGCACCCGCCAGTCACGCAAGGGAAGGCTGCGGCAAGGGCCCGGTCAAGTCCAGCTGCACGCGCAGCGAGCGACGGGCGTCGATCTTCCTGGCCGCGGCAGCTCTACGAACGGCAGGCAGCCGCCCGGGCCGCACAAAGACCGGCGAGTGGAAAGCGAACTACGCGATGCGTGCCGACAGCGTCACCTGCTGAGGTGAGAGACGGGTGCTACACCCTGACATCTGTCAGGGACGCGACGTCCCAGGCACGGTCTACCGTTCGAGGCGCTGCGTCGGGGGACCTCTTGGTCGCTGCGGCAGCTCGGGCAGGAACGACATGATCGCTCCGGTCGGGTGCAGTAGTAGCCATTGTGACGACGTGACGAAGGTCCCGGCAGGCCAGCAATACGGCGAAGAGCCGATCTGTGGGCGCCCTCAGCCCTTCGACCAGGGAGAAGACATGCGCAGTATCCGCCGGATCTTCAGCGTGGGAACGGCCGCGCTCGTGCTCGGGGCAGGGCTCATGGCCGGTTCTTCCGGTGCGGCGCAGGCGGCGCCGTCGGACTGCACGGGAGGTGCGGCGGGTTTCACCGACATCCCGGACAGTCTCAGCGGTCGCGGTGTGGCGGGGGCCGGGGCAGTGTCGATCGACTTTCCCGCCAACGTGCCGTACGCCGTCGCCTCATACGCGATGCAGACCGGCAACGTCGGCGGCAGGGAGATGGGGTGGGGCGTCCTGAGCACCAGCTCCAGCATCTGGGGCCCCGGTGCCGTAGGCAGCGTCTGGATGGATGTCACCAACGACGGCAAGAATTCGTGGATCCAGTGCGGCCCGTTCGCTGTGAGTTCGGGCGGCGTCAGGATCACGACGCCGGCCTACCCGACCAGCAGTTCGGCGAGTCGGGCCTTCCGTGTCTGCGCGCAGGTGACCACCCCCGTCCACCACAGCGGCATTGCCTGCACTCCCTGGTGGTAGTCCCCGACTCCTGGGAACACGACCTGTCCGCAAGCCTTCTTGGACGCCGTTTCCTTTGGTGCTGATGGTGCCTGCCGGACGGCGGGCCTGTAGGCCAGGGCCGGCCGCGGTCATATGGGGCACAAGCAGCGGTTGAGGGCCGCACTCCGCGCTGGGGTGCGCCCTCGGCGCGTGTCGTGTGGTCACAAGGTCCAATGGCCGTGCGGCACGGTGATGAGTTCACCGTGCGGCGCGGTCCTGAGTACCTTGGCGTAGCCCGCCGGGGCCATGAAGTACACGCCACGGCCACGGTCGTTGTGGTTGATCGCGCCGGGCTGCTTCCTGCACTCCGCCACCAACTGAGCCACCGCGATCTCGACCCCGGCACTTCCCACGCCTTTGGCGGCGCCCTCGACGAGAAGGGTGCGCTCCCGCAGGGGCCGAGCGCTCCAAGCCCACCCATCGCGTACCAAGGACAGTGAGCCGGTCGCGCTTCCGGAGGGGTCGGGGCACGCTTGAACCAGAACTCGTGACGCACGGGGCCGCCCGGTGCGGGGGCGAGTCGGCATGCGGTGCCCGAGAACAGAGCACGGGACGAGGTGACCACGGATGCGCCACGGGGTCGCGCCCTCGTTCCGGCAGGGCTCTCGCAGCTCTCCTATCCCTCGCAGCCCGTGTATCCCGTGTAACCCCCGGAGCGCCCGTAACCCTCGCGGTCCTCGCAGCCGTCGTCACCCTCTCGCACTGGAGCGGAGCGCGGGACATGCCCCGCCTTTCGGACCCGTCTGAGCCCTCTGAGTCGTCTGAGCCCGCTGAGCCGTCCGGCTCAGCGGGGTCTCGGGGCTCTGCGGGGGCACCCGAGGATTCGAGGGCGCAGGATTCTCCGGATGCCGCGCACCCCGGCCGACCCTGCAGAGGCAGGAGCAGGGGCGCGGCCAGGGCTCGGGGCTGGACTCATCTCCACGACCACGACCACGGCCGCCGGCACAAGCACCGGTCGGCGGAACTTGGACACTTCCTCCACGACAGAGGCACGCACGTATGGCGGCGCGGCAAAGAAGTTGAGCTGATGCACCGGGCCATGGGCTTCGCGGCTCTGGGTCTGGTGACGCTCGCGCCGCTGCTGATCGTGGTCGCGGCGGCCCTTCCGATCCAGGAACGCGGCTTCGCCCTGTGGATCGTGGACGGCATGGGGCTGTCCGGACGCCCCGCCGACGCCGTACAGGACGTGTTCGCCGCACCCGGCAAGGTCCTGAGCACGACCAGCGTCCTGAGCGTGGTGCTGCTCGCGCTCTTCGGCGTGACGTTCGCGGGCAGTGTCCAGACCGGCTACGAGAAGGTGTGGGACCTGGCGGCCGGGCGCTGGCACACCGTATGGCGACGCGTGGTGTGGCTCGTCGCTCTGACGGCCTATCTCTTCGCCGAAGCGCAGAGTGTGGCCGTCCTGGGGCCGGGAACCCTGCGCTCAACGGGCCGGATCGGGCTGTCCGCGCTGCTCGGCTGGCTCTTCTTCTGGTGGGGGCAGCGTTTCCTGCTGGGCGGCCGTATCCCCTGGCGTGCCCTCTTGCCGGGCGCCGTCGCCACGGTGGTGGGGCTGGGCGGTCTGCGCCTGTTCTCCTCCCTTGTCTTCTCCCCGCTCATCGTGAGCAACGCGGTCTCGTACGGTTCTGTCGGCACCGTACTGATCGTGACGTCCTGGCTCATCGGCGTCGGCTTCGTCGTCTTCGGCGGCGCCCTCCTCGGTCGCTATTGGTACGTCCACGAACCGCACCATGTTCCGCACCCCCATCCTCACCACCGTTCCCGCAATCGCTCCCGCAACCGGGACCGCTCAAGGAAGCGCTGAGGCTCCGAAGCGCCGAAGCAGCCGTCGGCCTGGCCGGGGCAGCCCACCTGGCCGACGGCTGCGTGGCGAAGTCGGCGGACAAGCCGTTGGAGCGCCTAGCCGGCAGCAGCCGCCTCGGCAACCCCGCGCTCGGTTGGTTCCGCGGCGCCGGACGGCGTGCGGTAGGCGCGGAGGGGTGCGTTGGTCGCGGCCACGGCGGCAATCGCCAGGATGGCGGACAGGCCACCGGCGACCAGGGAGAAAGAGGCGGAGGTGGCCGACGCCAGCAGGCCGCCTCGAAAATTACCGAGTTCGGGGCCCGCGACACCGATGACGTGTTCCACGGAGGAAACCCGTCCCCGGTACGCATCCGGCGTCTCCAACTGGACCAGGGCACTGCGCGTGACCACGGACACCGTGTCGGCGGCGCCCGCCACGGCCAGGCAGCCGAGCGCCAGCCACAGTGGCCCGGCCAGGCCGAAGCCTGCCAGCGCCACACCCCAGACGCCGGCCGCGATCAGCTGGACCAGGCCGCCACGGCGTCGGCGTGTCACCGTGCCGGAGAGCAGGCCGGCCGTGATCCCCCCGACCGCGACGGCCGAGAGGAACAGGCCGAGGGTCTGCGGGCCGCCGTCGAAGCGGATTTCGTTGACCAGCGGGAAGAGTGCGATGGGCATGGCGAGCAACGTCGCGGACAGGTCGGTGGCCATCGAGCCCCACAGTGTCGGACGGCGCAGGATGATCCCCCAGCCGCCGCGTTCCGGTCGGCGCCTGCCGCCCTTCGCGTCGACGCCCTCGGGCTTCATGGCCGGGAGGCGGATCACCGCGAGCATCGAGACCGCGACACTCACGGCTTGTACGGCGTACGCGGCCGGGAAGCCCCAGCGGGCGATGATCAGCCCGGCCAGCGCGGGACCGGCCAGCATCGCCGCCTGGAATGAGACGTTGGTCAGCGCGAGACCGGCCGCGACCTGGTCGGAGGGGAGCAGCCGGACCGGGAACGTACGCCGGGCAGGGGCGCCGAGCGCGCCGCAGGCGGTCCCCATGGCGACCAGGGCGAGCAGCAGCGGCACGTTCCGGTTGTCCGCCAGCGCCTGGGCACACAGCCCCGCGGCGGCCAGCAGTTGGCCCGCGGCGGTGGCCCGTACCACCGCACGTCGATCGACGGAGTCGGCCAGCGCGCCGCCGAGCAGCCCGAACAGCACCATCGGCAGGCCGGTCGCGAGCCCGATGGCGCCGGTACTCACCGGGCTGCCGGTCAGGTCCCACACCTGGGCCAGGACCGCCACGCCGGCTATCTGCCCTCCGAGTTGGGAGGCCGAGGAGCCGATCCACAGGTCGCGGAACGGTCGGCTGCTTCGCAGCGGGCGGGTGTCGAGGAACCGGCTACGGCGTCTCATCCCGCCGGCTCGACGAGGTGATGGAGAATCCGCTGCCGCATGGACCGGTGCTCCAGCGCCCGGCGCACCTCCTCGACGACGGTGGTCAGCGCGTACGGGATCTCTGCGTCCAGCTCAGCGACTGTCGCGTGCGTGGCGCGCCACTCGGCCTCCAGGAACGGCACCAGCGACCGGCCGCGCTCGGTCAGGTCGATCCGCCGGGTGCGGGCGTCGGGACCTGGCTCCGAGGTGACCAGATCCTCCCTTCGCATGGCGGCGACGGTCTGGCTGATCGCGGAGTGCGAGCGGTCCAGGGACTCGGCGAGCTCGCGGATGGTCAGCGGCCCGGTGTGGGCGAGCCTGATCAGCGGATAGGCGAACCGCGGCCGGACCCCCTCGATGCCACGCTCGACGTAGACCTGCTCGATCTCGGCGTCCATGGCGGCCAGCAGCTTGTGGAGCGACTGCCAGGGATCGGGCAGCGCCGTGGGATCTGAATATGTCACAGCGCTAATATAACAGCGCTGCGGTAATCGGGCAGTCCTTCACCTGAATCTTGAGTCGCAGCGGCCACGGGGCTCCGCAGAACAGGACGACGGCAACCTGCCACCCGAACTCCTGGGCCGCGCACACCACTTCGGCCGCCTCGGCGGACCGTCGCCACCTCGGCGGACTGTCCGTTCGACAATGGCCGTCAGTTGGGGTTCCAGGTCCGGCGCGCCGCATCAGGAGAGGCCACCGGCCTCATCGGGCGCACCCGTTCCAGTTGCGGGAGCGCCCGCTGACCGGAGGGGTTTCCGGCGTATACGCTCCCTTTCTGCGGCCGTACGAATCGCACAGGCGAACAGGGGGAGTTCGAGGTGCAGGCGCTGCGCGAAACGGATCCTCGGTGGATCGGCCCGTACGCGGTTCTGGGCAGACTCGGCGCGGGCGGCATGGGCGAGGTCTACCTCGCCGAGGCGCCCGCCGGCCCGCGACTGGCCGTCAAACTGGTGCGGGCCGAGCACGCCGAGGACCGGACCTTCCGGGCCCGTTTCCGTCAGGAGGTGCGGGCGGCGCGGACCGTGGGCGGGCCCGGGACGTACATCGCCCGTGTCGTCGACTCGGACACCGAAGCCGAACTGCCCTGGATGGCCTCGGAGTTCATCGATGGCCCGAACCTGCGCGACGCCGTCCTGGACCACGGCCGACTGCCTGAGGAGGCGGTGCGATCACTGGCAGCCGCCCTCGGCGAGGCTCTCATCGCGATCCACGGCCGGGGCATGGTCCACCGGGACCTCAAGCCGTCCAACATCCTGCTGGCACAGGACGGACCGCGCGTGATCGACTTCGGCATCGTGCGGGCGCTGGAGGCGACCGCGCTGACCCGCACCGGGACCGTGGTCGGCTCGGTCGGGTACGTCTCGCCCGAACAGATCCGCAACAACGGCCGGGTCGGGCCGCCGAGCGACGTCTTCGCGCTCGGCGCGGTCCTCGCGTACGCGGCGGCGGGGCGTGAGCCGTTCGGCGAGGGCCAGGACGCGGTGGTCCTGATGCGCATCATGAACCGGGACTTCGATCTGTCCGCGGTCCCCGAGGGCATACGGTGGCTCGTCGAGCCCTGCCTGCGGGAGGAACCGGAGGAGCGGCCCACTCCCGGCGAGGTGATGTCGGCGGTGGCCCACACGCCCGAGTCACTGCGGGAGAGCTGGCACCCGGGGTGGTACACGGCCGCCGCGGCGGGCTCCGAATCCTCCGAGGGCGTCGAGCGGTGGCTCCCCGAGCGGGACTCCGGGGAGCAGGAGAGCCGGGTCGAGTACGTGGCTCCGCTGACCGTCACCGACGTGCCGGCCGACGCGTCCTCGGCGCCACCGTCCCGGCGACGGCTCCTTCAGGGGCTCGCGGCCGGGACACTGGCCGCCGCTGGTGTCGGCACCGGAGGATGGCTGTGGCTGCGGGATCGGGGCGGCGACGGAGAGGCCGGGGGCGGCAACTCACCGTCGGCACGCCCGTCGGCCACGCCGCAGCCCGCGGTCGTGGACTGGGCCTACGGCACCGCCAGGCTCAGCGAGATGGGCGGGCCCAGTGTGACGCTCTCGCCCGACGGCGACACTCTGTACTTCGGGGGCGTGGACGGCAAACTGCACGCCGTGTCTCCGGACGGCAGGGAGCTGTGGAAGACGGATCTGGGCGAACCGCCCCTGTATGGAGGGCTGGTCGGGGGCTCCGTGGCCACCGACGACGGCGCCTACTGCGTGTACGGCCACGGCCAGAAACTGTGCGCGGTGGATGCCGGCGGCCGCGTGCGCTGGGAACGCGAGTTCCCTGAGGGCGACTACGGCACGATGCCGGTACTGGCCGGAGAACTGGTGCTCGTGACCACCGGCGGGTCCGCCAAGAAGCACATGGTTCGCGCGTACCGGTCCGACGGGAGTCTGGCCTGGCGCGCAGGCCTACCCGACGGGGCGGAGGAGCCTCCGGTCGTGGCCGACAACGTGGTCTACGTGGCCCTCTACTCCGAGGAGCTGATCACCCTCGACGCCAAGAAGGGAACACGGCTGTCGGGCTTCCAGACGGCATCCTCCGACAGACGGCCCGCCGAGTTCAACGGGACCGCCGTCGTCCCGCCCACCGACACCGGCTCCAAGGGCCTGGTAGTCCACTCGTTCGCCGGAAGACTCGTGGCGGTCGACTTCGACGACGGGTCCAAGGCATGGACGATGGATGGCCAGAGCGGCACGACGAGCAGCGAGCCCACCGTCCATGAGGACCTCATCTACGCGTTCCTCGGCGAAAAGCTGTTCGTCGTGGACCGCGACGGCGTCCCGCGGCGAGTGCTCACCTTCCCCAGGACGCCTCTCCTGACGGAGTACCGACCCGTGGTCGACAGCCGGCACGTGTACGTGGCCACCAACAGGGGCATCGCCGCAGTCAACCTGCCTGCGTAGCCCAACAGCCAGTCACTCAGCCCCGGTCGACGTGGTCCTGGGCCGTGTCGCCGACCCGTCGGTTCCCCGGGGGTGCCTCATCGCCCAGTCCGCCGCGCAGTCACTGACGCTGAAGGAGGAGAACAGCATGCAGGTACGTGGCCTGCTCGACGTGCAGCGTCAACGAGTGCGCGCGGCGCTGGCGGACTCGTCGGCCGACGCCCGTACCCTCGACGAGCTCGCCACGTTCGTCGTCGCCGTCAACCAGTCGCTGGGCGTCCTGAGCCGTGCCGGCACCTCGGACGCCGAGCTGCGCTCCGTGACCCGGCTCGCCGCCGGCGGAATCTCAGCACCTGGGCATCGACAGCGCGAACCAGCCCTCATCTCAGTGGGTTTGGACCCCTGTTGGCGATCGCTCGGGCATGATCTGTGACTGCGAATGACCCCGCCCTGGCGTCGCAAGGTGTCTTGGACACGGTCGCGCCCAGTGTGCGGGTCGCCGACGACGAGGTGGGAGAAGCGTGTGATCGTCTGGGTGAACGGCGCGTTCGGCAGCGGGAAGAGCACGCTGGTGGATGAACTGCGGCCACGTTGGCCCGAGGCTCTCGTCTATGACCCGGAGATGGTCGGGTATGTGCTGCGCGAGATCGTCGAGGTGCCGACCGGCGATTTCCAGGATCTGCGATTGTGGCGGCGGCAGGTCGCGGACCTGGCCGTGGGTCTGGTCCAGGAGTATCAACGCCCGGTCCTGGTGCCCATGACACTGGTCAATCCCGGGTATGCCGGCGAGATCTTCGGCGCACTCAAGGACGCGGGCATCGTCACGCACCACTTCTTCCTCAAAGTCCCGCCGGAAGTCTTGGTCAAGCGGATCGACGGACGGAGCTTCACCCCCGACGATCCCGCCAAGGACGAACAGGTCCGGCAGTGGTGCAAGGACAGGATCGAGCCGTGCACGGCCGCGGCCGACACTTTGCCCGGCGACACCGTGTTCCTGGACGGCGAGCTGACCCAGCAGGAACTGGCCGACAGCGTGCTAGCCCGTGTCAATGGCAGCCGGACCAGGTGATCCCCCGCAAGTGGGCCAGAGCGAGCACGGCCTAACAACCCGTCGGCAGACGTCGCCACCGTGTACCGATCTTCTGCCGCCGGGCTGTCAGCTACCAGGTCGGAAGACGCTCAGCGCTCCCTGCCGCCACACCCCACCTGCCCGGATGGGCGACCGCTCCTACGCCTTGATGTCTATGGGGCCGGCGCATGCCTCAGGCCCGGCGGACTTCCCCACGCACCCATAGAGGTCCAGAGAGGTCCCTTCGTCGAGATTGCCGGTGTTCCACCCGGTGTAGTAGGGGTAAGCGTGTCCGTACGTCGAGACCGAGCGCTCGGTGCCATTCGTGCTGGGCCATATGGTCACCCCCTTGATGCCGTACCCGTCGGCCGCGCCGTCATACGCCCGCAGCGCGTCTCCGGGGGTGCCGAAGCTGTCCGGGTCCGCGTTCCAGTTCACGTATCCGGCGTAGTCGCCGTTGAGGTAGAGGTATATGGTCGCCGACTTGTTGCCGTCGTAGTGGCTCACTGTGTAGGTAACGTTGAAAGCCGCGCTGGCGGTGCCTGCGCCGACGCTGAGTGTGACGCCGACCATCACGGCGGTCGCAGCCAGCAGGGTAGCGATCCGGTTCCTCATATTGACCATCAGAAGCCCTTCCGCAGCAGCAGTGATCGAATCAGATGAGGATGCCAGGTCGCTGTCCAGTTGTCGTTGGCTTTCCGTCCACAGTTCCTTGGCAATGCGTCTCCTGCCCTGCCACGACGAGTAGATGAGCTGCCGCTCGGAACTCGAGGAACGCCGCGATGCGCGCGCAGTACCTGACCTGCGGTCAGACCTCCGAGAGACACGGCACATGTGCTGGTCCACGTGACTCACCCCCGTGGCCACCAAGCCGTCGCCGCGGCCCGTCACGCTCGGGCGGCACAGGAAGAACGCCTACGGCAGCGCTTCGGCACCACGGCCGTCCAGCGCCGCGAGGTCAGGCCACTCCGATAAGCGAGTTCGAGGAACGATACCGCTCAACAGGCAGCCACCAAGCGCCTGTTGGGCCGAAGCGCGTTTCCTCGGTTCCAACTGTCCCGACGGGACCATTCGGGATCCTCACACAAGCTGTGCACAACCATTCGTATGCCCCGCGTGTCACACCAGGCAGGAGCAAACGCCTGCAAGAAGTACAAGGGGGAAATATGAGATTCAACCGTTCTGTCCTGACCGGTGCCGCTTTGGCGGCCCTGGCGGTGGGAGCCACCACCGCGTTGGCGGCACCCGCCTCCGCCGCACCGAACACCACACCGCAGAAGGTCTGCGGAAGCAGCTACAAGACCGTGAACTCAGCGCCTGTCGGCTCGTTGGGCACCGTCTACCTGACGTACAACTCGTCGAACGGCGAGAACTGCGTCGCGACCATCCGCAACAACCCCGGCACCGCGGTGGACATGTCCACCTGGATCTACGTCCCCGACACCGATGAAGGTGCGGAGGACTACGGGCGGTACACCTCGTACGCGGGTCCTGCCTACGTGTACGGCAAGGCCCACTGCGTCGACTGGGGCGGCCACATCAACAACGTGTACGTGCAGATAACGGGCTCCAACTGCCAGGCGCTCAAGGAGCACCGGTCCACCTTCACCCGCTGACCCGCTCCTCCCCCGGCCACCACCTCCCGTACCGCCGGCTCCCGCCACCGACCATGCGGAGCCGACAGTAATCGCGACCGCGCCCACGACCAGCCGCTCGCACGGGAACCCGTAGTGGTTCGGCCCGCCCTGGCAGACTCACGGATTCTGCCAGGGCGGTGGCGCGTTCGGGCCCTCCACCACAGGGAGTACCCGACCATTCGCACGACCCACAATCGGCGCGGATCGCCGACCGGACAGCTGGGTACCACTACGAGCCAGCACCCTCTTGAGCCCCTGGATACTCATGAGTGCTGTGTCACACCTGTGTGCGACTATCGCCTCAACTACCAATGATCCAGGGGGGATTCCATGTCGGACGATGACTCCAGTCTGCCTGCGAGACGCGGGCGGGCGGCCTTGTTTCCGGCCGTGTTCGCCGCTCTCACCGCACTGTTTGCCTCATTGCTGACCCTGACCGGGGCGAGCCCCGCCGTCGCTGCCGACGAGGAGTGCGCGCCGCTCGCACTCGCGCCCTTCGGCAATCCGGGCGACGCCGTCGGCAAGGCCCGTGTCGCGCCCGACTCAAGCGTCTGCTACACCGTCACCGTCATGACACCGGGCCTCTATCTGGCACCGGCACTGGACAGCAGTGGCAACAAGATGACCAGGCAACTGCTCGCCGCCGACGGCAGCACGGTGGACTGCTCCGGCGACGCGTACACCACGCAAGGCATGTGCACGGTGCCTGCGGCCGGCACGTACACGCTGAGGGTCCTCAACACCGGCTGGGAGGACGAGGACACGTCGGTCACCTTCGTGCCGCTCGGCTCCACCCGAGGCTGCGCGGACGCCGTCGGTACGAACTGGGACCAGCCAGAAGTCACCCGTACGACCGTGAGTCCGGTCGAGGTCGACTGCCAGCCTTTCGAGGGTGAGCGAGGCGACCGAGTCCGGCTCACCTACGGCTCCAAGGTGTACGGCGACTCCCTCGCCTGGATCACCGATGCGACCGGCGCCCGGATCTGCGAGCGGTTCCCGGACGACAACGAGGACAGCTGTCTCCTGCCCGGCAACGGCCCCTATCGCGCGATCTCCACCGTATGGCGCGCGGAGAACGGCTTCCCCACCGAGTATGCGGTGAAGGTGCGTCGGCTCAGCGACCCGCAGGGCTGCACCACCGCGCCGGTCCGCCCGTACGGCCCGCTGGAGCAGCAGGATTTCACCACCAACCCGTGCTTCACCTTCACGACGGGTGCGGCAGGCCCGTACACCGTGCACTCCGTGAGCGAGGACCGGGCGGTCGAGGTGGCCCGGGTGTACGACGCGGCCGGGCTGAGCGTGTGCCGGTACGGAGCCGATCCGTGCCCGATCAAGGCGCCGGGCACCTACACGGCCGTCCTCGACGGCACATATCCCTTCCCTGGGTCCCGGACAGGCCTGGCCGTCCTCGACCGCGCCTCCAACGCCGGGTGCCTGACGACGGGGATCGGCCTGCACCAGGGCGAGTTGAGCACAGTCGGGCAGTACGACTGTCTGGCGCTGGACGCTCCACAGGGCGCCAGGATCGGCGCGCTGACCCCGCTCTCCTCCTCCGGCGTCGACGTCGACGTGGAGGTTCTCGACCGGGATGGCGCGGCCCAGTGCGACGCATCCGAACTGGGCAGCGGTGACTGCGAGTTGGCCGGTGCGGCTCCTTTCCGCGCGCTGGTGCACACCGAGGACAGCGGGGAGGACGCGACAGGCCCGTACTCCATCGCCTTCCACCGCACCGATGCCGCGAACGACTGCCCCGTCCTGCCCGCGGGAAGCTTTGCGGCCAACGGCGCCAAGGCCACGCTGACCACCGGTAGCGGCGCCTTCTCACAGTGCCTGAGTGTCCCCGCGGACGAGCACACGAACGTCGAGGTCTTCCAACTGGCCGCCACCTCCGGTGGTGTACCGGCGAAGTTCTCGGTGCTGGACTCCACCGGCAAGAAGGTCTGCGACCGTATTGCCACCACCAACGGCTGGACGCTCTGCCCGCTGACCCCCGGCGTGGCCCACACCGTGCTCTTCACCGGCCGCGACCAGGCCGCCACGTACACGCTGACTCGGCGCGACGTCACCTCGACCGCCCCCTCGGCAGGTTGTGTGCAGACCGCCGCGGCCAAGGTCGGCGGCCCGTCCGTCCTCGGTACGTACGGCGACCCGGGCTCTCTGAACTGCCATCAGGTCACCACCGACGCCACCACGGATGTCATCCACCTCGACGTGCGGGACGCGCTGGGCACCGCCAATATCGTCGTCCTCGGCGGTGACGGCACCGCCGAGTGCTCCTTCCGCAACCGCTCCTGCGCGGCGACGGGGTCCACCACCCACCAGGTCCTGGTGCAGACTCCGGCCACACTGAAGGCTGCGCCCGAGTACAACTTGGACGCCCTGCGCATCGCGACCGCGGACGGCCCGTCGCCGGAGTGCACCAGAGTCCCGTCCGTGTCCTACGGCTATGGGCCGGTCACCGGAACACTCGACGAGTCACATACCGCGGTGTGCGCGGTCCTGCCCACTGCCGGTCTCGACCGCTTCAACGCGGAGATCACGGACACCACCGGATCCACCGACACCGCGGTGCCCGCCCTGTACAACAGTGCCTGGAACAACGGCTGCACGATGTCATCCTCAGGCAGTCTGTGCGCGGTGGGCGGTTCGTCCTCGGCGGCCAGCCCGAGCCTGTTCGTGCTCGGCCTGCCGGAGAAGGCGTCCAGCACGGCCTACAGCGCCAAGCTGGCCTGCACCTCCGAGCCCTGCGGCCCGGACAAGGTGACGGTCACCGCAGTCAGCCCGGACACCGGGGTCGCCGGCGGCAAGGTCACACTCACGGTGACCGGCACCGCGCTGCCCGCGAACGCGACGGTACGGCTGGCCCGGAGCGGCAAGACCCTCACCGCCACGACGCAGTCGGTCTCCGCGGACAACCGGACACTGACCGCGACCCTCGATCTGTCCGACGCGGCCGCCGGTGCCTGGAACGTCAGCGTAATCACCACCTGCTGCGAGTACTTGCGGGGCACATTCACCGTGACCCCCGGACCCGAATTGCGGAGTGCTGGCCCCCCGATGGCCTCCGGCACGGCCAACACGGGCACCAAGGTCACGGTGGCGGCTGGGAGCTAGTCAGCTACAACTCGGGCTCCCACGCGCTGATCTGGCGCGGGCCACGTTCGGAGCAACACCCCGGACGTCGCATCCCCGCACTATCAACACAGCCAATCCATGGAACCCATCAGGGATTTCGTCTCCGCCGCGAGAGCACTGCCCGCGTCGCCGGCCCCCGCGCATCTCACCAAGGTGCTGCTGCGCGCGGGCCGGCTCGACGCGGCGCCTCGACGGGTCCTCCTCGCCGAACGTCTCGGGTGAGAGCGCCGGGAGAGTGCGGGCGGCCGGTCAGAATGGCATCCGGCCCCGCGTACGACGGCCGGCGGCGCCGCTGCGGCCGACGGCTCGGGAGCTGCTGCTGAAGGGTTTGCGCAGCAGCCTGCCCAGGGGACCTGGCGCCTTGCCCGCGACCTGGCCGCCAGCTCCGAGGGTGCGTTGCGTTCCGTTCTGGGGGTGGCGTGACAGCCTGGGCAGCAGGAACGCGAGCACGAGCAGGACGACGCAGACGACAACGATACCGACGATCATCATGAACTGAGTCCTCCTTCTATTGGGTCCTTCACCGGGCCCTTCACCCGCCCTTCGTTGGGCGAAGTGCCCGGGTACCCACACGCCGACGTCACCCGCGCTCTCCCGCTTCTGCGCCAGCCCGAGGACCACCTGGGCGGCCCTCGGCAACCACACGATCCCGTTGCTGCGCCGCTGGGACCAGACGCGCCCCGGGACTCCGCTGGAACCGCTCCGCATCGACGACCATACGGCGGGACTCACACAGGGCAAGGTCGATGCGGCCATGTTGCGCGGAGCGGTCACCACGGCCGGGCTCCGCACGGAGCCGCTGCTGTCGGAGGAGCGGGTGGTGGTCATGCCGGCAGGCAGCCCGCTGGCGGCTCTCCCCCGGATCACCCTGGTGGACCTCGCTGCCCATCCGATCGCCCTCAACACCGTTTCCGGCGCCACGACGATGGACCTGTGGCCGTGAACGGCCCGACCCATCACCACCATCGAGGTGACCAACACCGGTGAATGGGTCATCGCCATCGCCGCGGGCCGCGCCGTAGGGGTCTCTACATCGGCCACCCCGAGCAACTACACGCACCCCTCATTGGTCTACCGCCCGCTCGCGGACGGAGGCAGCTGAACCAGTCGTCAGCGAGGTCGGCGGGTGTTGAGGCGGGCCGCCTGGCGGGTGAGGTGGTTGCGTTCGGCGAGGTTGGGTGCCTTCTGGGCCGCCTCGGCGTACAGCCGTGCCGCCGTCGTCAGGTCACCGTCGCGTTCGTGGAGGTAAGCGGCCACCGCGGTGTGGCGGGGCAGCGAGTCGTCCAGTGCCGCGAGCGCCGCCAGACCGGCCCGCGGTCCGTCGGCCTCGCCGACGGCGACCGCGCGGTTGAGACGCACGACCGGGTTGTCGGTCAGGCGGGCGAGCTCGTCGTACCACTCGACGATCTGTACCCAGTCGGTCTCCTCCGCGGCAGGCGCATCCGCGTGGAGAGCCGCGATGGCGGCCTGGGCCTGGAACTCGCCGAGGCGGTCGCGGGCGAGAGCCGCCTGAAGGATCTCCACGCCCTCGGCGATCGAGGTGGTGTCCCATCGGCCGCGGTCCTGGTCGGCGAGCGGAACGATGCTGCCGTCGGGTGCGGTCCGGGCGGCGCGCCGGGCGTGGTGGAGGAGCATGAGGGCGAGCAGTCCCGCCACCTCGGGGTGGTCGATCACGGCGGCGAGTTGCCGGGTGAGGCGGATGGCCTCGGCGGCGAGGTCGACGTCGCCGGAGTAACCCTCGTTGAAGACCAGGTAGAGGACGCGCAGGACGGTGGCGACGTCGCCGGGCTGGTCGAAGCGCACGTCGGAGACGGTGCGCTTGGCCCGGCTGATGCGCTGGGCCATCGTCGCCTCCGGCACCAGGTAGGCCTGGGCGATCTGCCGGGTGGTGAGCCCGCCGACGGCGCGCAGCGTGAGCGCGACCGCGGATGACGGTGTCAGCGACGGGTGGGCGCACAGGAAGTAGAGCTGGAGCGTGTCGTCCGCCGCCGGTGCGGGCCCGGGTGCCGGTTCCTCGTCGACGAGGTCCTCGCGCCGGCGGCGGGCGGTGTCCGCCCGGGTCGCGTCGAGGAACTTGCGCCAGGCCACGGTGACCAGCCAGCCCTTCGCATCGCGCGGCGGGTCGGCGGGCCACACGCGGATCGCCTCGATGAGCGCGTCCTGCACGGCGTCCTCGGCCGCCGCGAAGTCGGCTCCGCGGCGGACGAGGATCCCGAGCACGTTCGGCGTGAGGCTCCTGAGGAGGGCCTCGTTCACTTCCAAGTGCATTCCGTGGCCGTGGGCGCGCTGTAGAACGGACGCAGCTCCAGCCACTCGTGGATCGGCTTGCCACCCGCCCCGGGGGCGGCCGACAGTTCCCCAGCCAACTCGACGGCACGCTCGTAGCTGTCGACGTCGATGATCATCCAGCCGGCGATGAGGTCCTTGGTCTCCGCGAACGGCCCGTCGGTGACCGGCGGACGCCCCTCACCGCCGTACTGGACGAACGTCCCCTCCGGAGCCAGCGCCTTGCTGTCGACGAACTCGCCGCTCTTCTCCAGCCGCGCCGCGAAGTCGTTCATGTACTGCACGTGCGCCGAGATCTCCTCGGGCGTCCACTGGTCCATGGGTACGTCGTTGACCGCGGCCGGGGCGCCCCGGTAGTGCTTCAGCAGCAGGTACTTGGCCATGATGTCTCTCCTCGGTGCCGTGCGACCCATTGTGGTCGCGTTCACTGCGGGGACGGAGCCAGCCACGGGTTCTCGACATCGCCGTCCAAGTTTTTCTAGTGCGGCTTGCTCACGTCCACGGGGATCCGGCGATGGATGTCCTCGATCAGGGTCCGCATCGCCATGCGGAAGATCTCGGACTGGTGGTCACCGAGGAATGAGGTGTGTCCGAACACCTCCAGGACGACGAGGCCGTGCAGGTGTCCCCACGCGCTCAGCAGGAGAGCGGTCGAGGCCGGCGGCAGATTCCCGAAGCCGTAGTGGGGCAGTTGTTCCAGGTATGCCCGCAGTGAGGGCGAGAGTGCGGGGGTGTCGGCCGCGGCGAGTTGCTCCGCGGTGAACTCGTCGAACATCTCGCGCTCGAAGATCGAGCTCATCCGGCGCGTCGCCTGGGTGGTCGGGCCGTCGACCGGTGCCGCGTAGTCCCGCAGCGGTGTTCCGTAGAGGAGTTGGAAGCGCTCGGGGTGGGCGATGGCCCATGCGCGATAGCCCTCGGCCGCGACCACCAGGCGCGGCAGGTCCGGTTCGTCCGGCGCGGTCTCGACGGCGGCCTGTACGGCATCGGTCAGGTCGTCATACGCCTTGGCGACGAGGGCCGTGACGAGGGCGTCCCGGCTCGGAAAGTAGTGGTAGAGCGCCTGCACGGTCATTCCGAGGCTGCGGGCGACCCCTCGCAGGGACAGGGCCGCCGGTCCTCGTTCGGCGATGTGGCGCTCAGCGGCGTCCAGGATCTCCTGTGTGGCGGCGGCCCGGCGTCGCTGGCGCAGGGTGGGCTGGGCCATTGCGTGTTCCTCCGCGGGCATGTGCGGCGACCGTAGGACGGCCGCCCGTGTGGACCACCCGGCAGTGCGGGGTGTGAAGAAAATCTAACACTGCCAAATCTTCTGCCGCGTCACTAACGTCTCTCCCGGCGACGAAGAGTGCGACACCGCACCTGCTTCTGACGGGGTGAAGCGACTCCGCAGAGCACCGCGCCGGCCCCCGCGTTGGCCAACTCCGGCCTTTTCGCGTCGTTTTCACCGTATGGACATCAAAGGAGATCGGGCGTGTTTGAACGCATAGCCGAACTGGCGATTCGCCGGTCCCGGCTGGTACTCGTCGTCGCCGTCGTGGCGGTGGCCCTCATGGGAGTCCTGGGCGCCGGCGCGTTCGGCAAGTTGCTGGGAGGTGGCTACGACGACCCGGCCTCCCAGTCCTCCCGGGCCGCGAAAGTCATCGACGAGAAGTTCGGCGGGGAGACGAACCTGGTCCTGCTGGTCCGTGCCTCCGAAGGCCGTGTCGACGCCCCGGCCGCCCAGCAGAGTGGCCGGGCCCTGGCGGCCGATCTCAAGAAGGAGAAGAACCTTGAGAACGTGGTCTCGTTCTGGGACACGGCCAGCCCCGATCTCCGTTCCAAGGACGGCCGCGAGGCCATGGTCCTCGCGCATGTGAAGGGTGAGGGCACCGAGCGGGACGAGAACGCCAAGAGCGTCATCGACGCCTACACCGGACCGTACAAGGACGCGTTCACGGTCCAGGCAGGCGGCAGTGCCGCCGTGAACAGCGAGATGGGCACTCAGACGGGCGAGGACCTCGTACTGGCCGAGGGCATCGCGGTGCCGCTCACCCTCGTGCTGCTCCTGCTCGTCTTCGGCAGCATGGTCGCCGCCCTGCTGCCGCTGGCGATCGGGATCATCGCCATCATGGGCACGTTCGCGGAGCTGTTCATCCTCGGCAGCGTCACCGACGTCTCCGTCTTCGCGATCAACCTGACCACGGCTCTGGGCCTCGGCCTCGGCATCGACTACGCGCTGCTGATGGTCAGCCGGTTCCGGGAGCAGCTCGCGGCAGGGGCGAGCGTGGACGACGCCGTACGGCGGACGGTGAGTACCGCGGGCCGTACGGTCGCGTTCTCCGCCGCGACGGTCGCGGCCGCGCTCGCGGCACTCATGGTGTTCCCGCAGTACTTCCTCCGCTCGTTCGGCTATGCCGGGGTCGGTGTCGTCGCCATCGCGGCCGTCAGCACCCTGTTCGTCATGCCGGCCCTGTTCGTCGTCCTCGGGCACCGGGTCAACAGCGGGCGACTGCCGTGGGCGAAGGCGAACCGTGGGCGCTCCGACTCCCGGGACCCGTTCTGGGGACGGCTGGCCGGCACCGTCATGCGGCGGCCCGCGCTGACCGCGCTGCCCGTGCTCGCGGTCCTGCTGGTGGCGGCGAGCCCGCTCCTCGGCATCACCTTCGGCACGCCGGACGAACGGGTGCTGCCCGAGGACTCCGAGAGCCGTCAGGTCTCGTCGGTACTGCAGGAGAAGTTCAACGGCAATGACAGCGCGGCCCTCCACGTCGTCATCGACAAGGCAGTGAGCAAGGCCCCATTGGAGTCGTACGCGGTAGAACTGTCCGGGCTCAAGGGCGTCGTCCGCGTCGAGACCAGCGCGGGAACCTACGCCGACGGAGGGCCCGCTGCGACCGACCCCGGCAACGCCGCCCTCGGCCGCCCCGACGCGCAGCAGATCAACGTGGTGAGCACCCTGTCACCGAAGTCCGACGCGGCGCAGAACCTGGTCGATGAGGTACGGGCGGTCGCCCCGCCCACCGGGTCACAGTCTCTGGTGGGCGGAGTCGACGCCGTACTTGTCGACTCCAAGGACTCCGTCGGCAGCCGGCTCCCGCTCGCCGTGGCCCTGGTCGCGCTGACCACCTTCCTCCTCCTCTTCCTGTTCACCGGCAGCGTCGTACAGCCGCTGCGTGCGCTGGTCCTCAACATGATCAGCCTGGGAGCGACCCTCGGCGTCATGACCTGGATCTTCCAGGACGGCAACCTCTCGTCCCTGCTCGGCTTCACGGCGCAGCCGATGGATGTGTCCATGACCGTGCTGATGTTCTGCATCGCCTTCGGCCTCTCGATGGACTACGAGGTGTTCGTCACCAGCCGGATCAAGGAACTCCACGACCTGGGCGAGGACAACGAGTCCGCCGTGACCAACGGCCTCGGGCACACGGGACGCATCGTCACCGCGGCGGCCTGTCTGCTCGCGGTGAGCTTCTTCGCCTTCGGAACCGCCAAGCTCAGCTTCATGCAGCTGTTCGGCCTGGGCAGCGGACTGGCCATCCTCATCGACGCCGTCGCCGTACGCGGCGTCCTCGTCCCCGCCGCGATGCGCCTGCTCGGCCGCTCGGCCTGGTACGCGCCCGGCTTCC
This sequence comes from Streptomyces sp. NPDC050988, assembly GCF_044456225.1. Taxonomy (NCBI): domain Bacteria; kingdom Bacillati; phylum Actinomycetota; class Actinomycetes; order Kitasatosporales; family Streptomycetaceae; genus Streptomyces; species Streptomyces sp. NPDC050988. The sequence goes on from NZ_JBITFQ010000002.1 coordinate 450,862, forward strand.
TGCGAAAGTTCCACGGGCGGTTCGGCCTCAGCGAAGGCGGCCCCGCGCCCGCGGCCGCACGGGAGTCCGCGGCGGAGCCGCCGTACGTGAAGAACTCGACGGGGGTCTGACCGCCCAAGCCCATCCGACGCTGTGTGCCCGCCTCTGCGACACGAGAGGCGGGCGCTGCCGCGCATGGGGCACGCGGAGGGCGTGAGGACGCTCTTCCCCCACTCACTCACCCACCCACCCACCCAGCCAGCCAGCCAGCCAGCCGCGGATGTTGGTCAGCTGACCGGGACTGCTGCACCCGGCGGACCACCGGCCGCTCGCTCTCCTCCACGGCGAGGCGCTCCTGTTGCAGCACGTCATCGACGACACGCATGACGTCTGTCATGAACAGTGATGACAGGTCGCGCCACTCTCGCTGTCCATTCGGGCCTAGCTTGGACCGAGGCCCGCTCCCGAGGGCCTCTCGCGATGCCGACGGTTGGAAATGGACCATGCAGAACAAGACCCTCATTGTCGAAGATCTGATGCTGCTGCTGATGGACGACAAGTCGGGAGCGATCGCGGGAGCCGGCACGCTGTACTACACCCTCGGCGGCGCCGTTCTCGTCGAACTCGGCCTCGACGGACACATCACGGTCGACGAGAACGACAAGGGACTGAACGGTCTGAAGGTCCACGCAGTCTCCGGCAAACCGCTGTCGGACCCTGTGCTCCGGAGCGCCCATGAGAAGGTCGCCGACCGAGTGCGAGGTGTGCAGACGCTTCTCATCGAGATCGGCACCGGGTTGCGCGAAACCGTTCTCGAGCGACTCGTCGAGCGGGGCATGCTGCACCAGGAGAGCAAGAAGACGCTGGGCGTGTTCCGTTCGACTTCCACGACGGCCGCGGACACCCAGCACAAGAAGGCCCTCATGGAGAAGGTCCGCGCCGTCCTGGTCTACGGCGAGGAGCCCGATGCCCGTACCGCGGCCGTGCTCGGGCTCCTCTCCGCAAGCGGCACCCTGCCGAGCCTGCACCGCTCCATCCCGTGGTCGGGCAAGGTCTACCAGCGTGCGAAGGAACTGGAGCAGGCCAGTTGGGGTGCCGAAGCGGTGAACACCGCCGTGATGCGGACCGTCGCAGCGGTGTCCGTAGGCACCGCTGTCGCCGTCACGGTCACCAGCTAGGGCGCAACCGGGACGTGTCCGAACGATCACGCAACTCCCCGAGTTTCCGAACGATCACGCAACTCCACGGTTCCGGGGCTGCGGGCTCCGCGGCGAGCGGGCACCAGGTCAGACCCGCCAGTCGAGTTGCCGCTCGGGGACACCGACGGAGCGGCCATGATCCTGGGCTTCGCGACGGCCCTCGGCCTGCCCGCGCGGGTAGCGGAAAACCCTCTCGGCGAAGATCACGAACGTGTCGCGCGAGGTGTGGAAGTCGGCGTACCAGCCTCCCGTTGACGAGAGACTTGACGCCAGCTGATCCGCGAGTCGCTCGGCTTCGCGCTCGTCGGCGGCGAAGTCCAGCAGTGTCCAGAGCCGTGGCTGGTCCTGCCCGGGGTCGGTCATCTCGACCCGTGCCAGCCTGGTGATCCGCAGTGGGATTCCCGTCAACTGGGCCCCACCCCGCAGGCTTTCGGCGATCAGTACACCTTCGAGCATCTGTACCTCCTTGGTGTCGGTGGGGTTCTTTCCTTCTCGGGACCCTCCCGAGCATCCCTCAGTAGAGTTCCCGGCGATCGAGCACGGTCGAGCACGGTCGCCCGAACGCGTAGTGCCGGAGGGCCACACAGAAGGATCACGACGCGGATGGGGCAGAAAGCTCGAAGAGCTGGTTGAGAGCCTGAGTATCTGGCAGACGGGCGACTAGGCCGAAGCGGCTGTGACCTGCTAGGACGGGTTGCAGAGGCGATCGGAGGCAGTCAGAGGCGATCCCTCTGATATTGGCTCCCAGTCGGCCTCTGAGGGGATGCCAGCCTCCATCGGCGCCAGGCTTACGAAAGCCCCCAGGGCGGGAATCCTGGGGGCTTCGCCTGCACCGATCGGAGGGCGTACCGCGCATTCAGGGCGACGACCGAACAGCCGTCCTGAGTGGATACAGGCGCGACGACGAACCGCAGTCCGTCGCGCTCGCGCAGGGTTCGAGCGGTCCCCATGGCCCGCCGTAACCCGTCCACCTCCGCCGCGGCTCCGTGCCCGCAGTACTCCTTGTACTCAAGGTCGGCCCCCAGGTGTGCCGCTGGCGCGCCGCCGACCATGGGCACCGGGGGGGCCACGCGGCCGGCACAGCGCAGGCGGCCGTGGAACCCGTTGCCACCAGATGTTGGTCGAGCGTCCAAGACGCTGCGATACCCTGGCTGGGACACACATTCCGCTCTCGAAGCAGAAAGCGATCCAGATGTCTCGTATGGCAGCGAAGGACCGGCGCGAAGAGCTGATCGCGGCGGGGTTTCGGGTGATGATCCGCGACGGAGTCACGAAGGCGACCACGCGCGCGATCGTCAATGAGGCCAAAATGCCGCTGGGCGTCTTCCACTACTGCTTCAAATCGCGCGAAGAACTGCTTCAGGAAGTCCTCACCCGCTTTACCGACAGCACCGTGGCCGCCGCGCGGAAGACGTTCGAAGCGGAGGGCGACCTCGAATCGCGTATCACCAAGAGCCTGAGCGCCTTCTGGGGCACGGTCGAGCTCAGTCCGGGAGAACACCAGGTCAGCTATGAACTGACGCACTACGCGTTGCGCCAGGCCGGGTTCGAGGATCTGGCCCGACGTCAGTACCAGCACTACCGGGAAGTCCACCAGGAACTCCTGGAGGAGGCCGCCAAGGCCGCTGACATCGAGTGGGCCGTACCCGTTCCGGTGCTGGCCCGCTATCTCAACGCGGTGCTCGACGGCGTCACCCTGAACTGGCTCGTCGACCGCGACAGCGAGCACAGTCGCGAGGTCCTGCGTCTGACGGGCGACCACCTCTTGACACTCGCCCGCGAGCGGAGCCGGCCGACAGCGGAGCCGAGCCCGGCGACAACAGAGCCGGGCCCGGCGTCGTAGTCGCCACTCGCAGGGAAAGCGGCCGGAACCGCTCCGCAGAACCGGGAGCGGCGCCGCGTCCCCTACGTCTGCGCCGCCTACCCGGACGAGTCGCCTACTGGAACAGATCGGGCTCTTCCGCCGTGATCTGATCCCAGAGCGGACGGAACTGGAACCAGCCCGGCAGCGCACCGGAGATCTGGTCACGGACCATCCGCGCCGTCTCGGGGTCGATGAGGTGCGGCTCCCCGGCGGCCATGGCCAGCAACTGGGCCTGGCAGGAACGCTCCATAGTGATGAAGTACCAGGCCGCCTCGGCGACGGACGCCCCGACCGTGAGCAGTCCGTGGTTCCGCAGGACGACGGCCTTGCCGTCGCCCAGGGCCGCGCCGATGCGCCGGCCCTCCTCGGTGTCGTTGACCACGCCCCGGTAGTCGGAGTAGATGCCGTGGTCCTCGTAGAAGGCGCAGGCGTCCTGGGTGATCGGCTGCAGCGGGACGCCGAGGCTGGAGAAGGCCTTGCCGTGCACGGAGTGGGTGTGTGCCGCCGCGACCACGTCCGGCCTGGCCCGGTGTACCTCGGAGTGGATGCAGAACGCGGCGTTGTTCACCGGGCGCCTGCCTTCCAGGAGCGTGCCGTCGTGGTCGACGAGGATCAGGTCGGAGACGCTGATCTGGCTGAACGACATGCCGAAGGGGTTGACCCAGAAGGCCGACGGGTTCTCGGGGTCACGGGCCGTGATGTGTCCGGCCACGCCCTCGGAGAAGCCGAAGCGGGCGAACAGCCGGAAGGCGGCGGCGAGTTCCTGCTTGCGCACCTCGCGCTCCTGCTCGAAGCTCAGGTTCTGCTGGGGCAGCGGCAGGAAGACGCCTTCGGGCAGGGTGACGACGGAGTCGTGCGTGGGCGTCTCGGGTGTCGTGGTCATGGTCTGGCCTCTCGAAGGTCCGGCAGATGTGTGAGCTGCGAGTGCGTGAACTGCGGGGCGTGAAGCGCTACTTGGCGCGGCCGCGCAGGCCGGCCCCGTACATGACGTCCACCAGGCGGAGGATGAACCGGTAGGCCGAGGGCTCGTACGGGATCATGTGCATGTCGCGGCGCATCGGGAACCGGTTCGCGCTGATGGCCTGGAGCCTCGTGTACTTGAGGAATCCCTCGGCTCCGTGGCGGACACCGAGGCCCGATTCCTTCCAGCCGCCCATCGGCAGACCGAGGGCCATGTAGTTGGTCTGGGCGTCGTTGATGGTGACGCAGCCGGCCTCGAACCGTTCGGCGAGGCGGCGGGCGCGCTTCAGGTCCGACCCGATGATCGAGGCCTGAAGCCCGTACTTGCTGTCATTGACCAGCCGGAGGGCTTCCTCGGCGTCGGCGACCTTCATCACGGGCAGCGTGGGGCCGAAGGTCTCCTCCCGCATGCACTTCATGCTGTGGTCGACGTCAACGAGCAGCGTGGGTGCGAAGAACCGGCCGGGCCCTTCGGACGCCTTCCCTCCGACGAGTACGCGGGCGCCCTTGCGCACGGCGTCGGCGACATGGTCCTTGATGACCGCCAGTTGGGGAGGGAAGGTGACGGCGCCCACGTCGACACTGCCGAGCCCGGCCGGCCGACCCGAGGTGACCTGCTGGAACCGTTCACGCAGCAGGGCGATGTACGCGTCGTACACCGGTTCTTCGACATAGACCCGCTCCACCGAGGTGCACATCTGACCTCCGTTGGACAGGGCCCCCTGGATCGTGACGCTGACGGCCCGCTCCAGGGAGGCGTCGGCGAGGACGACCAGGGCGTCCTTGCCGCCGAGCTCCAGCGAGCAGGGGATGAGACGCTCGCCCGCGCGGGCCGCGACCAGGCGGCCGGTCCTCGTCGATCCGGTGAACATCACGAAGTCCACGGAGTCCACGACCGCCGCGCCGGTGGCCCCCGCGCCCGTGACGACCTGGAAGACGTCCTCGGGCCAGCCGCACTCACGGGCCATCCGCTCCATCAGCAGCGCGGTCAATGGCGTCTGTTCGGAAGGCTTCAGGACGACCGCGTTCCCCGCGGCGAGGGCGGGGATGGCGTCACCGAAGGAGTTGAGCAACGGGTTGTTCCACGGGCCGATGACTCCGACGACACCACGCGGCACCTGGCGCGTGTACATACTCCGGCCGAGGACGAACGGCGAGAGGGAGCGGATTCTCGTCGTGGCGAGCAGGCTGCGGGCCTGCTTCGCCCAGTAGGCGAAGGCGCTGGCGCAGTAGACGATCTCGACGATCGCGTCCTCCTCCGCCTTCCCGTTCTCCTCGACGATGCAGTCAGTGACCTCCTCGCGGTGGGCCAGGAGCCAGCGGCGGCCCCGCGCGAAGAACTCGGCACGGGCACGGATGTCCAGCTCGGCCCAGCCCTTCTGCGCCCGCCGGGCGCGCTCCACCGCCTGCGCCACCTCTTCCGCGGACGTCTCGGAAACCTCGCCGACCACCGCTCCGGTGGCGGGGTTGTCCACCTCGATGCGTGCACCCGTCGGGGGGCCACCTGTCATGAGCGCTTGATTCTGAGTCACGGAAACTCCCCACCGGAACGTTGACTTCTCTTCACTCAGAATGAGACGGTCAGTCGTACAAGTCAAGCGTCTTGCACAAGCGTCCAAGTAGACGTGAAGGAGCGGTCGAATGAATCGTCGGGCGAAAAGGACGGCGTTGGTCGCACTGAGCGGCCTGGGCGTTCCCGAGTCCCTGCGCTGGCATCAGGGAGCCCTGTGGTTCTCGGATCTCGCGCACGGCAGGGTGCACCGATGGGACGGCGTCGCGGAGCCGGAGACGGTGATCGAGGTCCCCGGCCGGGCCGGCGGGCTCGGCTGGCTTCCCGACGGCCGCCTGCTCGTCGTCTCCATGGACGGTGGCTGCGTGTACCGCCTGGAGGCGGGGGGTGAACTGGTCGTACACGCCGATCTGCGCCACATCGTCGGCGGCCCGGTCAACGACATGCTCGTCGACCCCGAAGGGCGCGCCTACGTCGGCAACTTCGGCTTCGACTACCACGCCCACTCCCGTGAGCACCCGAACTCCATGCTCTACGCGCCGCCCGGCCCTCCGAGAGCCCCGATCGCCTGTCTGGCGCCGGACGGAAGCCTGCTCGGGCTGACGGATCCCCTGCTCTTCCCGAACGGGACCCTGCTCAGCGCCGACGGCGAGAACGTGATCGTGGCCGAGACCCTGGCCATGCGACTCACCGCCTTCTCCAGGAACCCCGATGGCTCCCTGACCCGCCCGGAACCGTGGGCACCCCTGATCTCGCCGCTCCTGTGGCGCCTGGTGAACCACCCGGGGACGGCCGGCCGCATCACCCGCAGGATCTCGGCACTCCTGGACCACCCGGCCGTATCGAAGCGCTCCTCGTCCCCGATCGCACCGGACGGCATCGCGTGGGACGCCGACGGCACGTCCGTCTGGGTCGCGAACGCCCTCCGAGGCGAATGCGTGCGCGTCGCCCGCGGTGGCCGCGTCCTCGACCGCGTCGCCACCAGCCAGAACACCCTGAGCTGCCTGATGGCCGGACGCGACGGACGCACCCTCTTCGCCGCCACCGTCCCTACGGACGATCCCGTCCGTGCCGCCGAACTCAACGGTGGGCGCATCGAGATGGTGCGGCTGTAGGCCCCTGCCTCTGGCCCTGTTCCTGCCCCGGCCCCGGGGTAACAATTCAGGAGAATTCCACTTGAACAATTGACTTGGACAAGTGACCAAGAGAAGCTGAGGCCATGTCCCAACCATCCGAACCATCCGAACCGTCCACAAAGAGCAAGGTCGTTCTCGTGACCGGCGCGGGCAGCGGCATCGGAGCCGCCATCGCGGAACTGGCGATCACGCGGGGCCATCGCGTCCTGCTGACCGACGTGGACGAGGACGCCGTCCTGGCCCGGGCCCACGCCCTGGGCGAGCGAGCCGCCGCACACGCCCTGGACATTCGCAGTCCCACGGACTGGAACAGGGCGTACGACGCGGCTCAGGCCCGATTCGGGAACGTCGACGTGCTGGTCAACAACGCCGGCATCACCCACACCGGACTCGCCCGCGATCTCCGTCCCCAGCAGCACCGCGACATCGTCGAGATCAACCTGCTCGGCACCGTCACCGGGGTCTGCACGGCGCTGGAGCGCATGACCGCACAGGGCCACGGTCACATCATCACCGTATGCAGCATGACGTCGTTCCTGCCGCTGCCCGGATACGCCACCTACGGCGCCACGAAGCACGGCCTTCGGGCCTTCCACCACAGCGTCGCCATCGAGGAACGCGACGGACCGCTGGACTTCACGATCGTCCATCCGCCGTCCACCCGGACCGGCATGCTCGACCAGGAAATGGCCGACCCCTCCGCCGCCATCGCCTTCGCGGAGAAGTCGTACGCCCCGGAGCGGATCGCCAAGGCCGTCGTGGACGCCATGACCGCCAAGCCGGTCGAAGTGGTGTTCCCGCCGCTCGCCGGCCGCTTCCAGCGGATCGTCGGAGTCTTCCCCAGGCTGATGCGCCGCGTCATCCCCATCGTCGAGGCCAAGGGCCGACGGCAGCGGGAGCGGCTGCGCTCCGCTCAGGGGCTCCCGGCATCCGGAAACTGACGAACCTCCAAGAAAGGGTGCGAATGTGAGTACGCACATGGCGTCCCGACCGGACGTGACAAGGCCGGACGCGAAAAGGCCGGACGCGAAAAGGGCCGTATCCGCCGCCGGGCCGAACGAGGCCCGGATGATCCAGCTGAACAGGGCGACCGAGCACCTGGACCCGCCGTTCGCGGTGGTGGACCTAGACGCCTTCGACGCCAACGCGGCGGAACTGGCACACCGGGCGGCGGGCCTGGCGACCATCCGCCAGGCCAGCAAGTCGGTCCGCTGCCGCGAGCTGATCGCGCGTGCCGCCCGGTGTGACGGGTACCGGGGAATCCTCGCCTTCACCCTGCCCGAGGCCCTGTGGCTGGCCGAGGACCACGAGGACGTGGTGATCGGCTATCCGACGACGGACCGCACCGCGCTGAAGCGGCTCGCCTCGGACGAGCGCGCGGCCTCCCGCATCACCCTCATGATCGACTCGGTCAGCCAGTTGGACTTCGTCGACGAGGTGGTGGGCACCTCCCGCCCCGACATCCGCGTCTGCATCGATCTGGACGCCTCGCTGGAACTGGCCGGAGGCCGCATCCACCTGGGCCCGTACCGCTCGCCGGTGCACTCCCCCCGGCAGGCCGCCGCACTCGCCCGCGTCATCCAGGACCGACCCGGATTCCGTCTGGCCGGGCTCATGTCGTACGAAGGCCAGATCGCCGGGCTGGGCGACAACCAGCCGGGCTCGCTGCTCAGGCGGGCCGCGATCCGCGCCATGCAGCGCCTCTCCGCCGCCGAACTGGCCGACCGGCGTGCGGCGGCCATAGCCGCCGTCGAAGCCGTGGCGCCGCTGGAATTCGTCAACGGCGGCGGCACGGGCTCCATCGAGCAGACCTCCGCCGAACACGTCATCACCGAGATCGGTGCCGGATCGGGGCTCTACGGGCCCGGACTCTTCGACTTCTACCGGCGCTTCCGCCCCCGGCCCGCGGCCTTCTTCGTCATGTCCGTCGTACGCCGCCCAAGCCCCAGGATCGCCACCGTGCTCGGCGGCGGCTGGATCGCTTCCGGCGCGACCGGCCCCGACCGCCAGCCCACCCTGGCCTGGCCGCGCGGGCTGCGTACGAACCCACGGGAAGGGGCCGGCGAAGTCCAGACACCCGTCCTGGGCGCTGCCGCCCACGGGATGCGGCTCGGCGACCACGTGTGGTTCCGCCACGCCAAGGCCGGCGAACTGTGCGAACGCGTCAACACACTCCACCTGGTGTCCGGCACGGAGATCGTCGGCGAGGCCGCGACCTACCGGGGCGAGGGACACGCGTTCCTGTGAGCCCGTCCTGAACAGGCCCGTTTCCGTTCCCGGGAGGCCGTATGTCCACCGAGTTCCGTCCTCCGGCCCCGGAGCCGGCGACTGCCGTCGCGACCGATGCCGGTCACGCGCCGACCGAGCCCGTCTCCCGTGCCTGGATCACCTTGTTCGGCCTGGTCTGGTTCGGGTTCTGGATGGCGAGTCTCGTACCCCTTCAACTGCTGCTGCCCCAGCAGCTGGAGATCATCGATCCGGCGTCCAAGGTTCACAGTTTCGCCGTCGTCAACGCCCTCGCCGGACTGGTTTCGCTGCTCGCCCTCCCGGTGTGCGGAGCGCTGTGCGACCGTTCCCGCAGCCGCTTCGGACGCAGAAGGCTCTGGCTCGCGGGCGGCGCGCTGTGGTTCGCGGCGGGGCTGGCGATCACCGGGGAGCAGACGACGGTGACAGGCATGACCCTCGCGTGGTCGGCGAGCATGCTCGGCCTCAGTGCCGCCACGGCCGGGCTGACCGCCATGATCGCCGACCGCGTCCCCGTCGGCCAGCGCGGTCTGGTGTCCAGCGCGATCTACGGCCCCCAGGCCCTCGGCGTGGTGACCGGCATCGCCCTCGTCTCCGTGTTCGCGCTGTCCCCCGCGAGCGGCTACCTCGTCATCGCGGCCCTGCTGATCGTCTGTACCGTGCCGTTCCTCGCACGCTTCCGGGACACCTCGTACGCCGCCGAGCCCGCACTGAGTCTGCGCACACTGCTCACCTCCATGGGCCGCTCGCTCAGGAACCGCGACTTCGCCTGGGCGTTCGGCGGACGGCTCCTGGTCAACCTGGCGAACTCCCTGGGCGTCTGCTACACCCTCTACTTCCTGACCGACGACCTGAAGGTCCCCGATCCGGCCGGCAGCCTTCTCGCCTGTACAGCCCTCTACCTCGTGGCCGGCGTCCTGGCCAGCTCCGTCGCCGGAGTGCTGTCCGATCGCCTCGGCAGACGGCGGATCTTCGTCGCGCTGGCGGCGCTGCTCCAGGCGGCATCGGGTTTCCTCCTGGCGAGCTTTCCCACCCTGGGTGTCACGCTGGTGGCGTCAGCCGTCATGGGTGCCGGCTTCGGTGCGTACATGGCCGTCGACCAGGCGCTGATCACCCAGGTCCTGCCCGATGCCGAGAGCCGGGCGCAGGACCTCGGCATCATGAACATCGCCGCGGTCGTCCCGCCCTCACTGGCCCCTCTGATCGCCAGCTTCATCATCACCTCCGACCGCGGCTATCCGCTGCTGTTCTCCTGCGTGGGCGTGGCCGCGACCGTGGGGGTTCTGCTCGTGTACCGCGTTCGGTCGGTCAGATAGAGCCGCCGAGCAACTCACCCCTCACCCGCCCTCCGCCCCGAGAAGAAAGGAAAGCCGTGGACACGCTCCCCTCCAACGCGCCCCGGCACAGAGCGAATCCGAACCGGAAGCCGATCCCGAAGTCGATCCCGAAGCCGGACACCTGGCGGAACTGGGCCGGGAACGTCACCGCTCGCCCGGCCCGAGTCGTCTCCCCCGCCTCGGTGGAGGAACTGCGCGCCGTCGTCCGCCGGGCGGCCGAGGACGGCCTGCCCGTGAAGGCGGTGGGCAGCGGCCACTCCTTCACCACCGCCGCCGCAACGGACGGCGTACTGATTCGCCCCGACCGACTCAGCGGCATCCGTGCGATCGACCCGAAGGCCGGCACCGTCACCGTCGAGGCGGGTACGCAGCTCAAAACGATGAACATGGCCCTGGCCGGGCAGGGCCTGTCGCTCACGAACATGGGCGACATCATGGAGCAGACCGCGGCCGGCGCCACCAGCACTGGCACCCACGGCACAGGGCGCGCATCGGGTGCGATCGCGGCACAGATCCGTGGCATGGAGCTGGTGACGGCGGACGGTTCGCTGCTGAGGTGCTCCACGACGCAGAACCCGGAGGTGTTCGCCGCGGCGCGCGTCGGACTCGGCGCTCTGGGCGTCGTCAGCGCCCTCACCTTCGCCGTCGAGCCCCTCTTTCTCCTCGCCTCCCATGAGGAACCGATGACGTTCGACACCGTCACCGCGGCCTTCGACGAACTCCACGCGCACAACGACCACTTCGAGTTCTACTGGTTCCCGCACACCGACAACTGCAACACCCTGCGCAACAACCGGACCATCGGCCCCCACGCCCCGCTGGGCCGGCTCAAGGCATGGTTCGACGACGAGTTCCTCGCCAACAACGTGTTCCAGGCACTCAATTCCGTAGGCCGAACCATCCCCGCCACCGTCCCGGCGATCGCGCGGATCACAAGCCGGGGCCTCTCGGCCAGGAGCTACACGGACATCCCGTACAAGGTCTTCACCAGCCCGCGCCGCGTCCGGATGATCGAGATGGAGTACGCCATTCCGCGCTGGGCCGTCCTCGACGTCCTCCGCGAACTCAAGGCCATGATCGAGCGCTCCGGTCTGCGCATCAGCTTCCCGGTCGAGGTCCGCACCACGCCCGCCGACGACATCACCCTCTCCACGGCATCCGCACGCGACAGCGCCTACATCGCCGTCCACGTCTACCGGGGCATGCCGTACCGCCGGTACTTCGCGGAGGCGGAGCGCATCTTCGTCGCGCACGAGGGTCGCCCGCACTGGGGCAAGCTCCACACCCGGGACGCCGCCTACTTCGCGGACGCCTACCCCCGCTTCCACGAGTTCACGGCACTTCGCGATCGGCTCGACCCCGACCGACGCTTCACCAACGCCTATCTCCGCAGGGTGCTGGGAGACTGACCCACCCGGCGCCTGCGCGGCTCAACTGCTGGGCGGACAGGGCGTACCCGGCTCCGACAAGCCCGTCCGGGTACCGTTGCCCTCAACCGCCGCCACATCCCGCACACCGCACTGGTTCACCGAACCCACGGCCCGGGCCGTCACCCCGCCCGAGGAGCGAGAAGGCCACCACGCCCGCCGGCTGTGGGCCGAGCAACAGGTCGCGGTCCGGTGCGCCGACCGCAAGACCCTGCTGCATCCACAGGTCGACCGCCAGCTGATGGAATGCGAAACCCTGGTCACGACCGGCCAACGCGCAGTGGCTCGGTAGCTCAAGGAGGCGGGGCGCTCGGGACACCACGGAGCATAGCTGGCCGGCTGCTGGGGTTCGCCAGCTTCAACGCGGGCCTGGGCGTGGCCTGGTGGAGGCCTACGCGTGCGGAGCGGCAGTTCGTGCGGGACTCACGGGAGTCGTCGGTCGTGGACCCGATCCAGGCGGGGCGGTGGCTCGGCGGGTTCCCGCCCTTCGATCATGTCTGCGAGAGTGTAGGAGGCAGGACTGACACAGGAAGACGGAACCAAGGGGACGCGGCAGGCCATCAGGTGCGGATCAGTTCCAGCGCCTGCTTCAGGTTCCACTCGGCGATGCCCGCCATGAACTCCCGGTCGGGGAAGTTCCCGTCGAGCAACCGCAGCGGTCCCGCCGTCAGCGACAGACGCTGCGCCAGCATGTAGAGCGCGAGCCGGTCCTCGTCCAGTCCGTCCACTTCCAGCGGCCGGTAGGCGTCGTGCAGGCGGATCCGTAGAAAGACGTGCTCCCATTCGATGTCGAAGTACATCAAGCCCTCGATGTCGATCGCCACGGGGTTCCCGACCGCGTCCACCAGCACGTGGTCGGGCCCCAGTTCGCCGTGCACGGCCGCGTACTCCGTGCGCGGCCGCACCTCCGCCGCCAGATCCCGCAGCCGTTCCTCCAGCCGGTCACGTGCTCCCGCGATCCGTGGATCACGGGACGCCGCCTCTGCCAGGTCCCGCAGCGCGCGGTCCAGCACGACCGACTCGCACGACGTCCCGAGCGACGTGCCTCCGCCGTCGACCACGGCCACCTTGCCGTACGTTGGTGCCCGGTGTTGCCGCATCGCCTCAAGGGACTCCCCGAGCCGGGCCATGACCGGGGCGGCCGCGCCCGGGTCGCGCGCGAGCAGGTCCTCCAAGCTCTCGCCCGGGATGTCCTCGACGATCGCGAGGTCGGCCGGGCAGTGGGCGCCGTCGCGGTCGACGAGACGGATCGCGGGAACGCGAACACCGAGCGAGTCGAGCCGTGTGTGCGCGGCCTCGAACAGGTCGAGCCCGAGGCCGGGAGCGAACGGGTCGGTGAGGTCGTCGTCGCCCTCGACCGTCGGCCAGTAGTTCTCGGCGTCGTCCCACAGGTAGGCGATCGCGGTCGTCGCGTCGTCCATCACCAGGCGGTACACGCCCTTCTTGCTACCACCCGCGATCCGCTCAGCGGCCTCCAGCCGCCGCCCACCGCCCAGCGCGGCCCGCGCCGCACCGGCCAACCGCGCACGCGTCTCTGCCCTGGGTGCCACGCCCGAACCACCTCTCCCTCACGACAACCCACGCACCGTACGGGACCATCTGCCGAGGGGCGATTGGTTTGTTCCGCTCCTCAAGAGACGCGTCGGCCCCCGGAACACGTGTTCCGGGGGCCGACGATGTCCGACCGCTGGGTCAGGCAGGGGTGATGTTCTCCGCCTGCGGGCCCTTCTGGCCCTGCGTGACGTCGAAGGTGACGACCTGGCCTTCCTGGAGCTCACGGAAGCCGGTGGAGTTGATGTTGGAGTAGTGCGCGAAGACGTCCGGTCCCCCGCCGTCCTGAGCAATGAAGCCGAAGCCCTTTTCGGCGTTGAACCACTTGACGGTTCCCTTGGCCATGCTGATGCCTTCCAGTCAATATCGGACCCGCACCGCGCGGCCCCGGAGGTGATCGCCCTGGTCCGGCACTGCACAGCAAAACGCCCGCGCCGGAGCGCGGGCAGGTACTGCGAACCACGACATCTGAGAGTGACGCTACACGGCAAAACCGGCTCCCACCAGAGAACAACGGCCATGATCCGAACCGCGTCGCGCGTACTGGCCGTCAGCGGTCCGCGCGAGCAGCGTCGGTACTCGTCTTCCCGGCGCTTCCTGGCGCGCGGGACCATGCCGGTCGTCGTCGGAGGCGCAGATCACTCGCCCAGGCGTGACATTCCGCAGGCGTGGCAGCACCGCCCAACCGGAGGGGCGGGGCCGGGCGCGGCCGGGTCGCTCAGAGCCGGCCGTGCTCCCGAAGGATGTGCAGGGCGCCGAGGGTGACGATGCCGCGCCACTCGGTGCTCTGTGCCGGCATCCAGTGGAGGAAGTGGAAGTCCCAGCCGCCGTCGTCCAGTTGCTCGCTCGCCAGCCGCTCGAGGTCGGCATCGAGCTGGGCGGGTGTGAAGAGTGCCCGGCTCGGGGTTTCCGGCCGTGGTGAGAGTTCGAGCGGCTTGATGTGTTCGCCCTCGATGCCGCCCGGGACCGGGACGGTGCCGTCGGGGCCGATCGTCGGCCGTAGCCGGTCGATCGCGGCGGCGGCGCGGTCCGGGTCGGGCACCGCGTCGAGGAACTGCAGGGCGAACACCACGGTGTAGCCGCCGGCCTCCTTCTGCGATTCGAGCTCCCGCCAGCTCCAGGCCGTCGCGGCGTCGAGCCACGGGTGCTCGACTCCCAACTGGTGCAGTCGTCCGGCGATGGCGAAGGTCAGGAAACTGGACTCGTCGTTCGGCTCCATCCAGGGGGTACGTGGGTGGCCGAGCGCCGAGGGCAGTACTTGTGCGACACCGCCGTCGGGTCGGGCGACCGAGGCGACCCAGTCGGCGGTCGCAGTGACCATCGGGTCGTTCGTGGCGCCGATCTCCGCCAGTACCCCGAGTGCGGTGAGGGCCGCGGAGGGCTGGCTGCCCGGACAGCGCACATCGGGTTCGAGCGCGTGGCCGAAGCCGCCGTCGGGATTCCGGTAGGGCCGCAGCGCGTCGAGCACCGGCTCGACCGGCGCGTCGTCGAGAAACACCTCCAGCTGGCGCCGCTCGAGCACGCGGGCCGTGCCTTCCATGAACTGTCGCGCCGAGTCGATACGGGACTGGCTGCTTTTCTCGGTGGTCGTTCGAGTAGTCATGCCGTCGACGCTAGGCGGCGGTCAGCCGGACGTCTTCCAGGAATCGGACAGGCGTGACTCCCGTCAGCCGGTGGACCTCGTCCGTCATGTGGGCCTGGCTGGCATAGCCGGCCGCAAGCGCCTGATCAGCCAGTGACATGGTGGGGGTCTCGTCGGCCCCGATGAGCCGGCGGAGCCGGGCGACGCGGGCGAGCGTCTTCGGGGCGTACCCGACCGCGGCGGTCACCCGCCGGTGGAGCTGTCTCTCGCCGACTCCGAGTTCGGCGGCGAGGTCGGCCACCCGGATCTCGCGATCCGCCAGGCGGCGGGCCGCCGCGGTGGCGAGCGTGTCAGGTGTGGCCCGGCGGTGGAGTACGGCTCCAGCAAGCAGGCGGAGGCTTTCGGCCGTGTCACCGACGGTGGCCACCTGCTCGCTCAGAGCCCCGGCCTCCGGCCACACCTCGGTGAGAGGCACCTGAAGGTCGCGGACGGCGGAGGCCGGCAGCCCCAGCACGTTGCCGGCGGCGCCCTGCCGCAGGCGTACGCCGCAGGTCGGCGCGCCGGTCGGCTTCCACAGCACCGGGCCGGTGTCGGGGCCTACGACGAGCGGCGGGCCTTCCCCCAGCCAGACCAGGTCGACGCAGCCGTCCGGGACCACCCGCTCCGTCCCGTCCACGAGGGTGTCGTTGCGCCACAAGCAAGCGACCACGGGCAACAGCCCGGTCGGCGCACGGAACTCTCGGTAGTTCACGCCATCCACGATAGAACTCCGACCGGCTTCGGCCCACCGTCAGCCGGACCGCGGCCCGCATGCGGCGCGACGGCCTGCTGCACATCGCCGGCGACCGGCATCTGGAGCGAGTGGGAGCAGGTGCACGCCGAGGCCTGCCACTGGGAGCACGTGATGAGCGAGGCCGTCGAGCTGCGCGCCCTGGAGTCGCTCCGGAACCTGACCAAGTCGCCCTACGGCAATCCGATCCCGGGCCTGGTGGAACTCGGCGTGAAGAGCACGGTGTCTCCGTTCCTCGACGATCCCATCGTCAGCCTCAGCGACCTGGACCCCCGGTCCGAACGGCGCGAACGGCGCGAACGCGGTCGTACGGCGCATCGGGGAGCTGATCCAGACCGATCCCGGCTGATGCGCACCCGGCGGCAGGCCGGGGTGCGGCCCCGGCCTGCCGCCGGTCGTGAGCGTGACGTCATCGCCCGGCGGCGTGCTGGTCGGCAGCGGCGGGGAGGCCGCCGAACTCCCCACGCAGACCGCCGCGCACGTCTTCGTGGTCGAGCGCTGAGCCCTGCCGGGCGCCGACCCGTCGCCATGGACCCGTACACGCACCCGGATGGCCCCCGACCTGGAACCCCGGTCGCGATCGAGGGCCGCCCTCGCCCTCACGGCGCGCAGGCCTCGGCGATCGACAGGCTGTTCTCGTAGAGGTGGTGCCGGGTGATCCGGCCGTCCTCGACGGTGAGGCGCAGTGCGAACGGGCCCTCGAAGGACTTTCCCGTCGCGCGTACGGTCCCCGACAGATGGCCCATCAGGACGGCGTCGGTGCCGTCGACGAGGAAGGTGTCGACGGAGGCCCGCGCGTCCTCGGGCACGGTGTACTCCATCAACTCCGAGAACTGGGCGGCACATTCGGCGGCGGTGGATCGCGGACGGATCCACGGGACGGCGGGGTTCGCCGCGAGCATCCAGTCGACCTCGGCGGCGAAGAGCGCGACGAGCCGCCCGGTGTCCCCGGCCACCCGAGCCGCGATGAACTCCTGCACGACGGCCCGAGTGGCCTCGGCCACGGCACTCGCGGTGTCGGCCGAACTCGCGATCGTTGCTGACCTCGCCTTGGTCACGGGGGACTTGACGACCATGACACTCTCCTCGCTGCTACGGCTGAATCCCGGCGGGAGTTCCCGTCGATGTGCTCGATCCTGCTCGAGTGACGGGCGAACGGTCGATTACCCCGGGAGTAATGGCTCCGGCCTCAACTTTGAACACCGAGATGACAAAGTATGGACATGTCAAGTGAAAGTCCCTTAGGTTGGCGGCGCAACGCAGCCCGTCACTGAAGACCGGAACGAAATCCGGCACGGTCCGGTCCCGCCTTATGGAGGACCGTTGTCCCACCATCCGTTCCTGCGTGCCCGAAGACTTCTCACCGCCCTACTGACCGGAGCCGTCCTCGCCGGGGGCCTGTTGGCCGCCCCGGCGTCCTCAGCCGCTCCGCCGGACATCCCGCCACAGGAGCCCGGGGTCACGCTGCGCGTGTTCGACGTGCAGACACCGCTGAGCAAGCTGTGCACCCTCAAGCCCGGACAGACCCCCAACCACGACTCGTTGAAGGCCACGGTGGACTGGTCCACGGCCGACGACTTCGGTGGCTTCTCCGACCGCTTCGTCACAGAGGTGACCGGCAACCTGGTCGTGCCGCGCGACGGCACCTACGGGTTCCGTCTCACCAGCGACGACGGCTCCCGGCTGACCATCGACGACACCACGGTGGTCGACCACGACGGACTCCACGGCGCTGAGCCGAAGGACGGCGCGGTCACGCTCACCGCGGGGTCGCATCCCCTGCGCATCGATCACTTCGAGCGCGACGGCGGGCAGCGGCTCCAGCTGGCCTGGAAGCCGCCGGGTGAGAGCGACTTCACCGTCGTGCCCCGCGAAGCCCTGAGTACGGATGCCGACGTCGTCCGAGTGACGGCACCCGGACGCAAGGAGTGCGAGGCGAGCGGCGACTCCCCCGGCGACGGCCTCCCGCTCACCTCCGTACGGCCGGACCTGACGCTCACCGATCTGCGCCCCGACGGTTTCGAACCGCAGGTCACCGGTATGGACTGGCTGCCCGACGGACGGTTGGCGATCAGTACCTGGGGCGGCTCCGACAACGTTGCCGGAGAGGTCTATCTGCTGGACAACGTCACCGGTCCGACCAGCCAGGACAAGGTCACCTTCAAGAAGGTGGCAAGTGGGCTGCGCGAGCCCATGGGCATCAAGTACGTCGACGGTTCGCTGTATGTCTCGCAGAAGCACGAGCTGACCCGGCTCGTCGACCGGGACCGCGATGACGTGGCCGACGAGTACCGCACCGTCGCGACCTGGCCGTACGGCGGGAACTTCCACGAGTTCGCCTTCGGGCTGCTCTACCGCGACGGCTACTTCTACGTGAACCTCTCCGTCTCCATCAACCTCGGCGGGGCGACCACGGTTCCGCAGCCGGCGCCGGGCCGCGGAACGACGTACAAGGTCAGCAAGAAGACCGGAAAGATCAGCCCGGTCGCAGGCGGGCTCCGTACCCCGAACGGGATCGGCTGGGGCCCGGACGGTGAGCTCTTCGCCACGGACAACCAAGGCGGTTGGCTTCCTTCGTCGAAGCTCGTCCACGTCAAGCAGGACCGCTTCTTCAACCACTACACCGAGCCGTCCGGTCCCTTCGACGCGGCCACACCGACCAGTCCGGTGCTGTGGCTGCCCCAGAACGAGATCGCCAACTCGCCTTCCACGCCTCTGTACTTGAAGAAGGGCAGGTTCGCGGGTCAGATGCTGATCGGCGACGTGACCTACGGCGGCCTGCAGCGCGCGTACCTGGAGAAGGTGAAGGGCCAGTATCAGGGCGCCGTCTTCCGCTACACGCAGGGTCTTGAGGCCGGAGTCAACCGCCTCACCCTCGGTCCCGACGGCTCGATCTACGCCGGCGGCCTGGGCGCCGAGGGCAACTGGGGCCAGGAGGGCAAGCTCAAGTTCGGCCTGCAGAAGCTGACGCCCAACGGCGGGAACACCTTCGACATCCAGACGATGCGTGCCGTGCCGGGCGGCTTCGACCTGACGTACACCCAGCCGGTGTCCGCGACGACGGCCGAGGAGCTGGCCAAGCGCTACCGGGCCGAGCAGTGGCGTTACACGCCGACCACCGACTACGGCGGTCCGAAGATCGCCGAGGAGGCCCTGCCCGTACGCTCGGCCGAGCTGTCGAAGGACGGGCGTACCGTGCGGCTTCGGCTGGACGGGCTGAAGTCGGGCCGGGTCGTCCACCTTCGCTCCCCGCGGCCCTTCACCTCTGCGTCCGGTGAGGCGCTGTGGAGCACCGAGGCCTGGTACACACTCAACGCCATGCCCGGCAAGCAGCCGCCACCCGCCACCCAGTACGAGGCCGAGGAAGCGCGTCTGACGGGCTCAGCGGGCGTCAACACCGATCATGTCGGCCATTCCGGCAGCGGCTTCGTCGACCGGTACTCCACGGAGGGCAAGGTTGCCACCACCTTCGACGTGACAGTCCCCAAGGCGGGCACGTACGACGTCAACCTGCGCTATTCCAACGGCCCGAATCCGTTCCAGGGCACCAAGTCGCTCTCCCTGTACGCCAACGGGAAGAAGCTGCGGCAAGTGAGGCTGGCCTCCACGGGTGACTGGGATTCATGGTCCACGCAGACCGAACCGGTAGTGCTGCGCGCCGGAAGGAACACCCTCTCCTACAGCTACGACGCCGGCGACACCGGTCACGTCAACCTCGATCTGATCACTGTTCGCCCACACGGCGCGCCGGTCACGCTCTTCGACGGGAGCGCCGCCTCGCAGTCCGAGTGGCAGCACACTGACGGGCGACGGCTCAAGTGGCCGCTCACCGACGAGGAGTCGATGGAGGTGTGCTGCGGTGACATCCGGACCCTGGACGCGTACCAGGACTTCAAGTTGCATGTCGAGTTCCGCGTTCCGCTGCTGCCTCCCGATGTCACGGGACAGGACCGTGGGAACAGCGGAATCTTCATCCAGGACCGCTACGAACTCCAGATCCTCGACTCCTACGGTGACACCTCCCTGGACACCAACGAAGCCGGAGCCATCTATCTGAAGAAGGCGCCCGACGTGAACGCGGCCAAGGCGCCCGAGACCTGGCAGACGTACGACATCGTCTTCCGCGCCGCCCGCTACGACGACAGCGGCCGCAAGACCGCCGACGCGCGGGTGACCGTGGTGTGGAACGGCGAGAAGGTGCACGACGACATCGCCCTCGACAGCCCCACTGCCTCGGGCAGACCCGAGACGCCGGCAGCGGGCGCGATCCGTCTGCAGGACCACGGGAACAAGGTCCGGTTCCGCGACATCACACTGGAGCCGCTGACCTGACCCGACCTGATCCGAAGCCGGGCCCGGTTCCTGACCCGGGCCCGGCTTCCATGTCGCCTCGTGCGGAGGGGGTCCGAGTCAGTCAGCTCGTCTGCCTGTCCGCACGTACGACAGGCAGCGTCACTCCGAAGACCGTGCCGGCCCCCGGAGTGCTGTGGACCGTGACCGTCCCGTCGTGGGCGTGGGTGAGCTGGCGGACGATGGCCAGGCCGAGCCCGCTGCCGCCGGTGGAGCGGTTGCGGGACTTCTCCGCCCGCCAGAAACGGTCGAAGACATACGGCAGTTCCTCCGGCTCGATGCCATGGCCGGTGTCCCTGACCTCGATGCTCACCTCTGACTCCGCGCCGACCGCGCGCAGTTCGACACTGCCCCGTGCCGCCGTGTGGCGTACCGCGTTCGACACCAGGTTGCCGATCACCTGACGGATGCGTACCGGGTCGGCGTACAGCTTCGGATCGTCTTCCGTGCGGACAGTGAGGGTGACTCCGGCCGAGTCCGCCGCGGCACGGTGTGCTGTCGCGACCTGGTGGAGGAGGTCACGTACGAAGACGTCCTCGCGGTGCAGCCCCAGCACACCCGCGTCGGCTGCGGCGAGGTCCTGCAAGTCGTCGATGAGGTGCTGCAGTTGCAGCGCCTCCTCCAGGAGCGAGGTGGTGAACCGGTCGTCGGGCTCGGCGACTCCGTCCTCCGCGGCCTCCAGCCAGACCCGGATGTTGTTGAGCGGGCTGCGAAGCTCGTGGGCGATGTCGCTGACCATCGCCTTGCGCTGTTCCTCGGCGTGCTCGCGCCGCGCGGAGAGGTCGTTGAAGGCCGAGGCGAGCCGGCCGATCTCCTCGTTGGTGGTGACGGGTACGCGGGCGTGCCGGTCCCCCGGACCACGGGCCGCGGCGGTCAGCGCACGCAGCGGCCGGACCAGCCGAAGGCCGACCAGCACGGTCATACACACGGTCAGGACGAGGACGAGACCGGTCACCCCGGCGATCCGCGTGGTGTTGGCCGGTGAGAGGTCGAGTCCCACGGACGCCACGGTGGACGCCTGGGCGTCACCGATGAACAGGAGGGCGGGCGGCGCCACGTACGGGGCGAGCTGCTCGCGCCGGGCGGTGTCCACACAGTCCTGCGCCGTGGGGGTGGTGGCGATGAAGTCGAGGCCGACGCCGACGGGCGGCTCGTGCCGGTCACGCAGGCACTTCGACACAAGGGCGTTGAGGCGGCCGAGAGCCTTCCGCTCCGTCTCCGTCGGGGTGTCCAGCTTGACCGTCGGACAGAGGACGACGATCTTGTATCCGACGGCGTCGTCGTTGCCGATCCGGAACACCGGGCGACCGCTTGGCTGGTAGGTGCGCTTCGCGGGTGCTCCGTACCGGTTCAGACAGGCCTGGAGCCGGTCGGCGGCGCTGCGCAGTTCCGCGCGGCCGTCGGCGGTGAGCCGGTAGGGGCCGATGACACGCGGGTCGATGTGATCGGTGTCCGTGCTCCCGGCCGGTGCGACGCGCAACGGGTCGACGACCGCGGACACCCGGTCGGGCAGCGGCGCCTTCGGATCGGAGTCGGCGATCGTCCGGCGGTCGCGGGTCGTCAGCGCGATCCGCCGCCCGGTGCGCGACGCCAACTCCCCCACCAGGCTTTCCACTTGGGACCAGGTCCGATGGGTTGCCGCGCGGCCCACCAGAGCGTCGTAGACCTGGGTGTCGTCGGCCAGGATGCGGCCCTGCTCCTGGCGGATCGCACCGGTGGTGGTGCGTACGGTGAGCCACGCGGTGGCCGCGATCGCGCAGACGGCGATCAGGACGGACGTGGCGAGCAGACGTACCAGGAGACTGCGGTGCGGCGGAACCCGCTCGGCGTCGGCCCGCCTAGAGCGCGGCACGGCCGTCGCTGAGATGGGTGCCGTCGGTGAACTCGGTGTCGTTGGTGAACTCAGTGGAATCGGTCGCCTCAGCGCTGTGAGTCGGCTCGGCGCCACCGGTTGCCTCGGCATCACCGGTTGCCTCGGCATCACCGGTCGGCTTTCTGCCGTCGGTGAGCTTGTATCCGACGCCGTACACGGTCAGCAGGCGGACGGGTGCGCGCGGATCCGACTCGATCTTCCTGCGCAGGTTCATCACATGGACGTCCACGGTCCGTTCCGTGATGTAGCGGTCGAACCCCCGGGTCCTGGCAAGGAGTTGACGGCGGCTGAACACCCGCTCCGGGTGGGCGGCCAGTGCCTGGAGGATCACGAACTCGCCCGGTGTGCACTCCACTTCACGGCCGTCGGCCTCGACCACATGGCGTACGGGGTCGACGGCCAGGCCACCGACCCGCAGAACGGACTCCTCCTCGGCGGCGGAGCCGGACCGGTGGGTGCGTCTGAGGAGTGCACGTATCCGGGCCATCAGTTCGCGCGGGCTGTACGGCTTGGTCATGTAGTCGTCGGCGCCGTGGTCGAGCCCGCGCAGCAGATCCTCCTCCATGGAGCGTGCCGTGAGCATCAGTACCGCCACGTCCTCGGCCTCGCATCGGACCGTACGGCACACGTCCAGGCCGTCCACGAGGGGCATCATCACATCGAGGATCAGCACATCAGGTCGGTTGCGGCGGATCTCCTCGATCGCGGCATGCCCATCATGGACGACGACCACCGAATGGCCCTCCCGCCGCAGATAACGCCGCACGACCTCAGCGTGCTTCGGATCGTCTTCCGCGACCAGAACATGTGCGCACATGCTGCGGACCCTACGGGGCTCAACAGCTCTCTCATACCGGCCTGACAAGTTCTTCAAATCTCTTCGTGAGCGTACGGGGATGACGAAAACCCCTCAGTTCACCGGTACGGGGGCGGTCGTGGCCGCAGCCTTGTCCCTGGCCGCGCTGTCCGCGTGCGGCGAATCACCCGGCGGTGGCCCGGACGACAGGGCCAAGGACGGTCAGGTGGCCTCGGTGACGAGCCCGGCGACGAAGGACGGTGCGAGTGGTGCGAGCGCCTCGGCGAGCCCGTCCGGCACGGAGAAGGGCGTCCGGCACGGAGAAGGGCGTCCAGCACGGAGAAGGGCGTCCAGCTGCGGATGGACATGAGCGATGACGAGAAGGACCGGATCTTCCAGAGCTGGAGCAGCTGTCTGAAGAACCAGGGCGTGCCCACGGGAGACAAGGGCATTCCCGGGAAGGCGAACCCAGCAGCCGGCGCGGACGAGTACCCCAAGGAATTCAAGGCCTGCGAGGCGAAGCACCCCATCCAGCCCCCCGAACTGGACCCGAAGAAGAACCCGGAGTACGAGGACGACTTCCGCGCATGGGTGCGCTGCATGAACGACAAGGGGCTGAAGGTGGACTCCCTTCCCGACGGCGCCGGATGGACCTGGGCCGACGAGCAGGGCCCGGTGACTCCGGGTTCGGCGCAGGCCAACCAGATCGAGGCCGACTGCCGGAATGAAGCGTTCAGTGCGAAGAAATGAGGCCACTCCCCGGCCCCGGCGACGCCTCCTGCTGACGGTGAGCGGCGCCTCGGTGGTACTCGCCGTCACTGCTGGAGCGGTCGTCTGGACCGATCGACACGGACAGGAGCCGCAGGCCTCCGCCGACGAGGGCGTGCGTGTGGCGACCGCGGTGGTGGAGCGCGCCGATCTGTCCGACACCCGGACCCTGGCCGGAACCCTCGGTCACGGCCGGAGCCGGGTGATACGCGGCGGCAAGGAGGGCCTGGTCACGTGGCTGCCGCGGATCGGGGCGGAGATATCCCGGGGCGAGCAGCTGTTCCGAGTGAACGACAAGCCCGTACCGCTGCTGTACGGATCGACCCCGCTGTACCGCACCCTGCGTGACGAGGGCACGGTCGGGCGCGATGTGAAGGTCCTCGTCGACAACCTCAGGAGGCTCGGGTACGACTTCGGAGGGCAGCCGGAGGTCGGCAGCTGGGTGCGGCCGCGTCCGGCGGCGACTCCGGCGCCGGCTCCGGACGAGGTCGGCGATGCCGAGGGTCAGTCGGCGTCTGCCGATGTGGCTTCGGTTGGGTCCGCCGAGGACGGCAGGGGTTCGGGTTCGGGCAAGTCCGGCCAGGACTCAGCGCCCACGGCCCGGCCGACCGCTGCCGCCTCCACCTCCGCCCCCGCACCCGCACCCGTCCAAGTCCGCCGCGGAGATGGCGTGTTGACGTCGGGTGTGATCGCCGCGCTCAAGCGCTGGCAGTCCCGTACCGACGCTGCGGTGACCGGCGAGCTGGGGCCGGGGGACGCGGTCGTACTCTCCGGTGCCGTGCGCGTGGGCGGTCTGCCGGCGGAGCCCGGTGACGCGGCCGACGCGGACCTGCTGTCGGTCACCTCCACCGTCAAGCAGGTCACCGTCTCCCTGGAGACGGACACGACCGGCGCCATCGGCAAGGGCGACGCGGTGACCGTGACCCTGCCGGACGACTCCACCGTCCGGGGACACATCACCGCGCTGAGCAGCGACACGCAGTCCGCGGACAAGGAACAGAACACAGGCGGCGAGCCCCAACTCACAGTGCTCGCGGGCCTCGACGACGCCGACGCCGAACCCGTACGCGATATGGACTCCGGCTCCGTCCGGGTCGGCTTCACCTCGGCCACCAGGAAAGGCGTCCTCGTGGTGCCGGTCGGCGCGCTGCTGGCGCTGAGCGAGGGCGGCTACGCCCTGCAACTGCGGGACGGCCGACTGCTGCCCGTGAAGACGGGCCTGTTCGCCAAGGGCCGGGTCGAGGTCAGCGGTCCGGGCGTCTCGGAAGGGCTGCGCGTGGTGACCGCCTCATGACGCCCGTACTCGGCGTCCGCGAGGTCGGCATGGCATACGGAGGCGGTGTCAGGGCCCTGGACGGCGTGTCGTTGACGATCGCGGAGGGCGAACTCCTCGCCATCGTCGGCCCGTCGGGATCCGGGAAGTCCACCCTGCTGCACATCATGGGCACGCTGGGCCGGCCGACCTCCGGAACCGTCGAGATCGGCGGCGAGGATGTCATGAGCCTCTCCGACCGGGAGCTGTCGACGCTGCGCGGCCGCCAACTCGGCTTCGTGTTCCAGCAGTTCCATCTCACCGACGGACTGAGCGCCTGGGAAAACGTGGCGACCGGGCTGCTGTACGCGGGTGTTGCCCGCCGTTCGCGTCGGCCGCGCGCGCTGGAGGCACTGGCGAGGGTGGGACTCGACCACCGTTCAGGTCATCTCCCCCAGCAGCTCTCCGGTGGCGAGCGACAACGCGTGGCGATCGCCCGGGCCCTCGTCCATGAGCCCATGCTGGTCCTGGCGGACGAGCCGACCGGTGCCCTGGACACCGCGAACGGCACCGCCGTCCTCGATCTGCTCAGCACACTCAACGACGAGGGCACGACCATCGCCGTCATCACCCATGACCGCGACATCGCGTCCCGGCTGCCCCGGACGGTGGAACTCCGGGACGGGCGCATCGTCGCGGACACGCGAGCCGGAACACGAGCCGAAACTCGACCCGGAACTCCACCCATCGCGGACACTCAGAAGGTACGGAAGGCTCCCGCATGACCGGAACCGAAATCGCGTCGGCACACCGCCGCAAGAGACCCCGCCCCGTCCGGCTCGCCCCGGCCGATCTGCTCGGTCTCGGGCTGCTGGGCATCCGTACCCGCCAGGTGCGGGCCGCCCTGTCCGCCCTGGGCATCTCCATCGGTATCGCGACGCTGATCGTGGTGACCGGCATCCCGGCGTCGAGCCAGCGGGCCCTGATGGCTGAACTCTCGGCGCTGGGCACCGACATGCTGCGGGCGCAGCCGATCCCCGACCAGGATCCGCCGGTACTGCTGCCCGAGGAGTCCCCCGCGATGGCCCGCCGTATCGGCCCGGTCACCTCGGTCAGGGTGGTCGCCAACACCCATGCCGGCGTGCACCGTTCGGACCGCGTCGACCCCGGTGACTTCTCCGGAATCAGCGTGCTGGCCACTCGGCCGGGGCTCCTGAAGGCCGTCAACGGCCGACTGCGGTCGGGCCGCTTCCTCGGCTCGTCGACCGAGCGGCTGCCGACCGTGGTGCTGGGCTCGGTGGCCGCGTCCCGGCTCGGCATTCCCCAGGTGACCGGGAACCAGCAGATCTTCGTCGGCGGCCACTGGTTCACCGTCATCGGCATCCTGCGGCAGACACCGCTCTCCCCCGACCTGGACCGGGCGGTGTTCGTCGACTGGCAGACCGCCCGCGACACACTGAAGTTCGACGGCCACCCCACGGTGATCTACGTCAAAGCGCGGGAGTCCCAGGTCGAGGCCGTCCGGGATGTTCTCCCCGCCACGGTCGGCTACGCGTCCTGGCACGACTGGCCTCCGGTCGTCCCCGCGGCGGCTGTGCTGAGCGGGGTGGGAGGTGCCGTGGTGATCGGGGTGGTGGCCGGCGTCTACCCCTCGGTCAGAGCGGCCCGGCTCACTCCTACGGAGGCACTGGCCACCGTCTAGCGGCTCGTCACGTCCGGACCGGCATCTGTATGGCGGAGGCGAGCAGGGCCAGTTTGTCGGCGTTGTCGGTGCCGGGGTCCGGGTGGTAGACGACAAGCATCTGGCCGGCCGCGCCGCCGATGCCCAGCCTCTCCCGGTTCAACCGCAGGCCACCGACCTGAGGGTGGTCCATGTACTTGGATGCGCCTTCGCACGCCTCCACGTCGTGGCGGGCCCAGAGCCGGCTGAAGAGGGGGCTGGCGAGACAGAGTTCGCCGACGAGTTCGACGACTCGGGGGTCGTCCGTGTCGGTGCCGACGGACTCCCGGAACCCGGCGACCATGCCCGCGGTGGCGTTCTCCCAGTCCGGATGGAGAGCCTGCTCGGCGGGGTCGAGGAACACGTCCCGCAGCCGGTTGGCTCCCACCACGAGACGCGGGGACAGGGCGGTCGCCAAAGCGTTGGCGGCGAGTACGTCGAAGTAGCGGCCCTCGACCGTGGCGGGCAGCGGGAGCATGGCGACGAGGTTGGCGACGCCCGGAGGGACGGTCTCTTTCCGGCGTCGGCGTTGGCGCCGTCGGGGCTTGTCGGCGCCGAGGCGCAGCAGGTATGCCGTCGCGTCGTCGTCGAGCCGCAACACGCGGGCGAGGGACTCGAGGACCTGCACGGAGGGGTTGCGGTCGCGGCCCTGTTCCAGGCGCAGGTAGTAGTCGACGCTGATACCGGCGAGCATCGCGACCTCCTCCCGGCGCAGACCCGGTACGCGCCGTACCCCCATGGCGGGGATACCGACCTGTTCGGGAGCCACCAGCTCACGGCGGGCACGCACGTAGTCGCCCAGCAGGTTCGGTCCGTCCGTCATCCGTCCACTGTAATTTGCCCGGTTGCGCGCGTGCCTGGTCCTGTCACCCCCAGGATCGCGGGGGCCCTGGCCCGGTCGGAACCTGGGCGGCAGCGTGGCCGGCGACCCACTTCACCGCCCGCCTGTAGCGCGCGGACAAGCACTGCGAGGAGCGCGAACATGTCGACGTATCTGCTGGTACACGGTGCCTGGCACAGCGGAGAGTGCTGGCGGCGGGTGGTCCCTTTGCTGGAGTCGGCCGGGCATCGGGTGCTCACGCCGTCGCTGACCGGCTACGGCGACAAGGCGCACCTGCTCGGCCCCGAGGTAGGGCTCGACACCCATGTCGACGACATCGTCGAGCTGATCGTCGAAGAGAACCTCACCGAGGTGACCCTCGTGGGACACAGCTACGCCGGGCTGGTCATCTCGTCCGCCGCCAACCAGGTGCCGGACCGGATCGCGCGTCTGGTCTACCTCGATGCGATGGTGCCGGAGGACGGCGAGAGCGCGGCCGATGTCCTGCCCGTGACCCAGGCCCTGATCGACCTCGCCGTGCAGTCCGACAGCGGTTGGCGGGTTCCGCCACCGCCCGAACTGCCCCCGCCCTCCGGCCTGTTCGGCGTCACCGACCCGGCGGACGTGGCTTGGCTGCGCTCGATGCTGTCGGACCAGCCGGTGCGCTGCCTCCAACAACCGGTCCGACTCGACAACCCGGCCATGAACGCGATCCCGCGGACCCACATCCACTGCACTGTCGGCAAGCCGGACGGCTTCGACCGGCGCCCCGTCCCCACGACACAGCCCAACGGCGAACCGGCCCAGGTGTGGGAACTGGCGACCGGCCACGACTGCATGGTCACCATGCCGGTCGGGCTCGCCGAACTACTGCTCAAGCTCGGCTGACCCGCTGACCCGCTGACCCGGCGACCCGCTCACCCGGTCACCCGGTCACCCAGTCCGTCGGAGCGCTCCGCCTTGACGGGTCAGGTCGTCCCGGTTCGGGAATGGAGCATCCGCCGTACCGTGTCCGAGCGTTCCAGGATGGTGTTGCGAACCACCGGGGCCGCCTCGTGGGACGCCTTCTGGGCCTCCTCGATGTACGTGGGGTCGATGGCATGCGGTGGGAAGAGCTGGCCTGCGAAGACCATCGCCGGGATCATCCCGCCTCGATGCAGGTGCGGAATCAAGTCCAGGTAGCGCTGGGTGTAGGGCGTCAACAGGGCGTCCTGGCCAGGGCGCCAGAACGCCGCGGCCACCTGGCCGACCGAGTTGACGGGCACCGCACGGTCCACGGCCAGCTGCTGCCAGACCTCTGCCTTCGCGGCGGGGTCCGGCAGGGCGGCCCGTACGGTGAGGGCGCGGACCCAGGCGTCGGGGTCCGGGTCGCGTTCCAGCAGGAGGGCGCTCTCCGAGGAGACGTCCCCGCCCAGTTCCGCCTCGCGGACCAGCGCTCGCCAGAGCAGGTCCACGTCGTCGCCGGCCTGTTCGCGGAGCCACGTCAGGTCGTCCGGTTTCGTCGCGGTCCGAGCCAGTCCGCGCAGGGCGACCTGGCGACGGCCGGGGTCCGTTGCGAGGCGTCGGCAGGCCTCCGCCACCGCCGCCGTCAGTCCGGCGCGTTCGCCTTCCGGCGCCCACAGTTCGGCGATGTTCGCGGCGAGGGTCAGACAGGGCTCGATCACGGCGTCGGACGTCTCGGCGGTGAGGACAGCGGTGATGCACCCACCGGCTTCCGCCGCCGTGGCCTCGCCGGTGGTCAGCATGTCCCACACGGTCGCCGTGGCCACTCCTCGGGAGATGGCCGTGGGCAGTTGTGCCGCCGAGCGGAAGAAGGCGTCCCTGGTCGCGGGGTCGGGGCGGGTCGTGGCGAAGGTCAGGTCCTCGTCGTTGATCAGCAGAACGTCGAGGTCCGCCCGGTTCGGGAGGCCGGTGACCGGAGTGCGGGTCTGCGTGACCTCGACGCGCACGAGCGCCCGGCGCACCAAGGCTTCACCGTTCGTGTCGTTGTTCCCGCCGTCGCTGCCGTTGCCGCCGTTCCTGCCGCGTCTGCTGTACGCGCCCACCGCCAGCACCTGCGGGCGCGGGGTGTCGGCGGCCACCAACGTGACGGTGTCGCCCTCGCGTTCCAGTGAGAAACGGTCGGTGCCCGCCCTCGCGAGCCAGGCCGTCCGCCAGGTGTCCAGGTCCCGCCCACTTGCCTCGGAGAGAGCGTCGATCAGGTCCTGGAGCGTGGCGCTGCCCCACGCGTGACGCGCGAAGTAGGCGGTCATGCCAACCCTGAAGCGCTCTTCGCCGACATACGTCATGAGCTGCTGGAGGACTGAGGCGCCCTTGGGATACGTGATGTTGTCGAAGATCGACGCGGCCTGGGCGACGTCGTGGATCGGCTGGTGGATCGGGTGAGAGACGGGACCCTGATCGGAGAGGTACGCCCTGAGCTTGCCGCCTGCCAGGTGGCTCGCCCACGCGTCGGTGTACCGGGTGGCGCGCTCGGCGGCCCAGTGACAGGCGAACTCCGCGAACGCCTCGTTCAGCCACAGGTCGTCCCACCACCGCATGGTGACGATGTTGCCGAACCACATGTGCGCCATCTCGTGCAGCAGCACCTTCGCGAGCAGCTCGCTCTCGGCGGGCGTCGGCGTGGCCCGCCGCAGGAACGCGTCCGACCAGGTCACACAGCCGTAGTTCTCCATCGCCCCGCCGAACTCGGGCACGAACACCTGGTCGTACTTGCGCTGCGGGAACGGCATCGCGAAGGCCTCGCCGAAGAAGGCGAGGCCCTGACGGGTTACGGTGAAGAGTTCGTCCGCGTCACGCTCGAGAATCGGAGCGAGGGAGCGGCGGGCGTAGAGGCCCAGGTCGTAGCCGTCGGCATCGCGGCGGATCTCGTGGAAGGGGCCCGCGTTGACGACGGTGTTGTACGTCGACAGCGGCGGGGTGTCCGGGAAGGTCCAGCGGCGTGCCGACTCCAGTTCCTCTATGCGCGGGTCGCCGGAGTTGCTGGTGACGGTCCACGTGGGCGGGGCCGTGACGGAGAAGGCGTGCGGTGCCTTGAGGTCGGGTTGGTCGAAGCACGCCCAGACGAAGCGGGCCTCGTCCGGTTCGAAACTCATCCACACGTAGACCTCGCCGTCCGCGGGGTCGATCGCCCTGTGCACGCCCTGGCCCGTGGTTGTGTCGGCCTGGACGCTCTCGACGCGCAGAACGTTGTGCCCGGCGAGCGTGGGTAGCGCGATCCGGCCGTCCGCGGTGGGGGTGAGGGATCCGCCGTTCAGCGTGGCGCTCCGCACCTCCGCCGCACAGTCCACGAAGGTCTCCGCGCCCGGCTCGCGACAGCTGAAGGTAACGGTGGACACACACCGAACCTCCGGCCCGTCGGCCAGGCCGGTGAGGTCGATGTCCACGTCGTACCGCTCGACCTCCAACAGCGCACCCCGGCGCTCGGCTTCGGTACGGGTCAGGCTCCGGATCTCCATGCGTCCTCCCTCGTCAGACAGCGGGCGTCAGCGTACGACGGAGGACGGCTGCGGGCGCAGATTTTTTCGGCATGCCGAACGGGCTTCGGGTGCCTGGCAGCAGCCACTGGCGACACCCGCTCGGGAACGTCGACGTACTCAACTCACCAACTCCGGCGCGAAGTAGTCGCGCAGCCGGGCGATCTTCCCGTCACGGATGCGGAAGATCTGTACCAGCGAGACAGTCACGTCCTCTCCGTCTCCCTCCCCGTCCCCGTCCCCGTCGAAGACCGTGTCGATCTCGGCGATGAAGACGTCGGGGCTGGAGGCCTGCTTTCCGCGAACGTTCACCTTCCGCGAGAGAGACCGACGAGCAGCCTGGGAGGGCTGTTGCCTGCGCGCCGCCGGATGGCCGACCGGTCCGATCAGAGTCTTCCGGCACGGTTGAGAGCGTCTTCGGCCTGCGCGGCCAGGGTGGCGACGAGATCAGCCGCGGATGGCAGGTCGTTGATGAGGTCGACCGCCTCGCCCGCCCACATGGGCAGTGAGGGGATCTCGCCCTGCGCCACGTCGTGTTCGTAGTCCTGCCTCGCCCTGGGATCCGCGGCGAGTTCGGCTTCCCTGCCCCGCCACCGGTCGAGGTAGCGGTGGCCGAGGGTGCGGGCGGTGTACTTCGACGGCCACCGGGAGCCTCGGGCGATGTCGAGCACCCTGTTGCGCTCGGTGTCCTCGCCGTGTCCCTCGACGATCGCCTTGGCGGTCGAGGGATCCACAAGGGCCTCGGTCGTGGCTTGGAAGCGTGTGCCGACGAGCGCCCCCGCCGCGCCCAACGCCAGGGCCGCCGCCACCCCGCGGCCGTCGGCGATCCCGCCGGCCGCCAGTACGGGCACGGGTGCTGCCAGATCCACCACGACCGGCACGAAGGGCAGGGTGGAACGCCCTTGCCGGGCCCCGTGCCCGCCGCTCTCGGTGCCCTGCGCCACGATGACATCGGCGCCCAGGTCAACCGCCTGCCTGGCCTCTTCCAGGTCGGTCACCTGAATGATCAGCACCGTGTCCGACGCGCGGATGCGCTCAACGAACGGGCTCGGGTCCCCGAAGGACAACATCACTGCCCTGGGCCGGTGTTCAAGCGCCCGCTCGATCGCTTCGACGTCGATCTGCCAGGTCAGAAACCCGATACCCCACGGCTTCCCGGCGGCCTCGGCAATGAGCGGCAGCTCGCGGGCCAGCCACTCCGGGTCCCCGTTCGCGGAGCCCAGCATGCCGAGCCCACCGCCACGAGACACGGCCGCCGCCAGCGCACCACCGGCCGATCCTCCCATCGGCGCCAGCGCGATCGGGTGCTGCACACCGAGCAACTCCGTGAACCGAGTCGACAGTCCCATGGCAGCCTTCATCCCCCTCAACTCGCCCCCGCGAACATCACTTGCCGCGGGGCGAGCGAAGTGGATATGACTGGCCCCGCCGCGCACCCGGTCGTTAGCCTCGGCACTCATGAACCATCGGCAGTGGAAGAAGCTCTCCCGCCAACTATTCGCAGCGATTCTGGCGGGTGACACCGCCCGCGTGCAGGCGGCATTGCGGGCCGGAGCCGACCCGGAGCAAGGAGACAGCGAGGGCACCACTCCTCTGTACGTGGCATCCGTGAACGGAGAAGCAGAGATCGCCCGCCTGCTCCTGACGGCCGGAGCCGCCCCCGACGCCGAGAGCAGCGGACTCGGCTCGGACGGCACGCCGTTGTGCGCGGCCGCATGCTGGGGGCACGCCGAGACGGTGCGCGAACTTCTGGCGCACGGCGCCGATCCGAACCTGCATGAAGATCACGGCACAGGCCGCTCCCCCCTGCAGTGGGCGAACATCGGCCCCCACACCGAGACGGCCGAACTCCTCAGGAAAGCGGGAGCGGCAAACACGTAGCCCCGCCGCCGACGGACCAACTCGGCTCGGTGCACCTGCGGCTCGGTGCATCTGCCGCCGAGAGCGGCGCGCTGGAAGACGCCGCCACCAGTTCCATGGCCTGGCGAAACTCTCTGTCACTGCTGGCGAAGCTCGCCCAGGCGTAGGCCCGAGCAGCACGGCAGATCGTCGCGTGCAGGTCTGCCTTTCCGGTGTTGCCGGAACTCAGCTTGTCCTTCGGACCGCACTACGCAGGTGGCGGCTCAGACACCGTTACGTGGGTCGCCGCGCGTGTCAGTTCCGGGCGGCTGAGGACGTCGGTGCTGTCGATGAACTGGTCCACGGCACCGACCGTCGACAGGGAGCCGATCGTCGGGTCGGTGATGCGGGCGATCAGCGCCTCGGTGAAGCGTTCGGCGTGCAGCACCTGGAACGGTCTGCTGTGGTACGGCCGCGTGGTGGGGTCGACGGGGTCGGTGAGGCCGAGCTGGTTGTGCGTGGCCGCGATGATCTCGTAGGCGCGGGTCAAGTGGTGCTCGCGGATGTGCCAGTCGGTGGCGGCGAGGGCCGCGGTGAGGACGGGGGTGAGGGAGGACGCCTGAGGGAGGCGGGCGAAGGCGCTGCCGAGCCATTTGCTGTAGGGCGGATAGCGGCGGTCCATGAGCAGGCAGAGCCGCATCACATCGCGTACCAGGCGGCCGGTGACGACGGCGGAGCCGAGCTCGTCGCCCACTTCGCCGCAACGGCCGACGAAGGCTTCCTCCTGGGAGATGCGCTGCCACTGGCAGGCGAGTACGTAGAGCCAGAGATCGTGGGGGTACCAGTCGAGGGCTGCGCGTGCCGGCGCGAGCCGGCCGACTCCGTCGTGGAAGACGGCACCGCCGGTGACCTCGGCGAGCAGTTGGGTGGGCGTGGCCAGCCAGTCCGCCGGTGTGATGTCCTTACGCGGGTCGAAGCCCAGTTGCGCGGTGAACCAGGCGCCGAGGTCCGTGACTTCGACCCGGTGATGGACCGGCCCGTCGGTCGTCTGCATGACCCCGATGTCCGCTTCGCCGGCCGGTGCGAAGTGCGTCGGGTAGCCGCGAAAGCTCTTCGGCAGGCGTTCGGAGAGCAGTTCTGTGATCGTCGCACCATGACGGGCGACGTCCTGCGGGTGCAGGAAGAGCTGCAGGCGGGGGCCCCACTCGTGGTCGGCGGAGCGGGCGGTGTCGAATCCGAGGACTTCCGAGCCGCTGCCCAGCCGGGCGGCGGAGTGCGCAACTCCGGGGACGAACTCGTCCAGCAGGGGCCGTACAGCTTCGAAGTAGAAGTGGCGGGAGAGTTCCAGTCCGGGGATGAAGGACGGCTCGAAGGACGGCTTGAAGGACGGCTTGAAGGACGGCTTGGTCATGCCGTGGAGGGTGCCGGATCGGCGTACCGCCGGTCGAAGGCTTTTCCACGCCCAACGGCAGGGCTGACGATCTTTCGGGTGCCTGCGGACGCCTCTCCGATGTGGCACCGCCCCCGACCACGCGCCAGGGGATAGCTGTCCGCGCACCCGTTCAGGATCCGGGTTGACGTGCGGCCGGCCCGCCACGACGACAGTCGGCACGGTCTCATCGCCGTCGCTGGCCGCCCTCACCACGGCTGCTCCATCTGCGCCACGCCAGATGTCGACCCGATGCAACTGGCGGACGCTGCGGCCCAACCGTAGGTGCAGTCGCAGGCAGTACATGCAGCCCGGCCGCCAGAAGAAGCCCGGTCGGCCGTCGACCGCGCCGCGGCGTTGCGTCTCCAGGGCACCGATCGACCCCGGGGAGGGCGCTCCTGGGCGTCCGCCACTTTTCCGTGTTGGCGGCGCGTCGGGCACGCCGCGCCGGTGCCCGGCAGGCCGCCGGGACTACCGTCGGCGGCATGGACGGTGATCGCCGAGGGTGGCGTGAGTGTTTGCTCAGCGGAGCGGTGTTCGCCGTGTGCATGGCCGGCACCACGCTGCCGACCCCTCTCTACGGCCTCTACCAGGAGAAGTTCGGGTTCTCCGAGCTGACGGTGACCGTCGTGTACGCCGTGTACGCCTTCGCGGTCATCGCCGTGCTGCTGCTGACGGGCAACGTCTCGGATGCCGTGGGCAGGCGGCCGGTGCTGCTCTGGGGCCTGGGATTCGCGGCGGCCAGCGCCGTCTGCTTCCTGTGTGCCACTGGGCTGGGCTGGCTGTATGTGGGGCGGTTGTTCTCGGGACTGTCCGCCGGTCTCTTCACCGGGGCTGCCACGGTGTACGTGATCGAGCTGGCACCGGACGGCGGTACGTCCCGGGCCACGTTCGTGGCGACCGCCGCCAACATGGGTGGGCTGGGCTGCGGTCCGTTGCTCGCCGGGATCCTCGCTCAGTACGCCCCCTGGCCGCTGTACCTGCCGTTCGTCGTGCACCTTGCGCTGGTGACCGGCTCGGCCGCCGTCCTGCTGTGGCTGCCGGAGGCCGTGCGCGAGCGGCGGCCTCTGAGCACGGTACGGCCGCAGCGGCCCGGTGTGCCCGCGCCGGTGCGGAAGGTGTTCGGGCCCGCGGCGATCGCCTCGTTCGTCGGGTTCGCGCTGTTCGGGGTGTTCACGTCGGTCAGCCCGGCGTTCCTCGCGGAGTCCCTGGACGTGGACAACCACGCGGTGAGCGGCCTCGTCGTCGCGCTCGCTTTCTTCTCGTCGACCGCCGGGCAACTGCTGGTCGGCCGGGTCGGGTTGGAACGGTCGTTGCCGCTGGGCTGCGCCGGGCTCCTCGCCGGACTGGCGCTGCTCGCGGGCGCGCTGCACTGGGACCTGCTCTCGCTGGTGGTGCTCAGCGCGGTCGTCGGCGGGGTCGGGCAGGGGCTGGCGTTTCGCGGGGCGCTGTCCGCGGTGGCCCGGGCGTCTCCCGCGGACCGCCGGGCGTCAGTGATCTCGACACTGTTCGTGGTGGCCTACGCGGGCATCTCCGTGCCGGTGATCGGTGTGGGAGTACTGACGGGTCCGATCGGCCTGGAGGACGCGGGGCTGGTGTTCATCGCCTGCATGACGGTCCTGGTCTCGACCGCCGGCGTCTACTTGCTCCTGCGACCGGCACGAACGAGGACGTGAGGTGTGGGCTCTCCCCCGGGGGTGCTGCGGGCAGCGTCAGTTGTCGGCGTGAGGGTGGGAGGCGAACTGGTCGAGGAGACCCTGCAGAGCGTTGTCGCCGAACATCATCTCCAGGCTGGCGGCGGAGTCGGTGGCGGACGCCTCGCTGCGAGGGAAGAGTTCCTGTTCGTAGGCCGTGAGGGCGGACTCGGTGTCGCCGGGGTGGTCGGCGATCGCCCGCCCGAGCCGGGCACCGTCGAGCATGGCCAGGTTGGCTCCCTCCCCTGCGAAGGGGGACATGAGGTGCGCGGCGTCGCCGAGGAGGGTGACACCGGCTTGGTGGTCCCAGCGGTGGCCGACGGGCAGGGCGTGGATACGGCGAGGTACCGCGGGGCCGTCGGAGTCGGCGATCAGCGCGCGCAGGTCCTCGTGCCAGCCGTCGAAGTGGGCGAGGACTTCCTTCTTCGCGGCCCCCGTGTCGGTGAAGTCGATGGTGTCGAGCCAGTCCTCGGCCGCCCTGACTGCGGTGTAGACGTGGATGCTGCCGTCTGACTCGTTGTGCGCCAGGAAACCTTTGTGGTCGCCGAGGCAGATGAAGAAGCCGCTTCCGACCAGCGCGGCGCGGGCCGGGTGGCGGGTGGCGGCCTCCAGCAGGTCGGTCTCGACGAAGGAGATGCCCGTGTAGGCGGGGAGTGCATCGGAGACAAGGGGACGGATCCGCGACCATGCACCGTCCGCGCCGACGAGCAGATCGGTGGTGATCGACGTGCCGTCGCCGAAGGTCACCTCGTGGCGGCCGTGCTCCAGTACCTGAGCGCCGGTCGCCCGCTTGCCCCAGCGAATCGTGTCCGCCGGAAGCGAGTCCAGCAGCAGGTCGCGCAGCTGCCCGCGATCCACTTCGGGACGGTCGCCGTTGCCGTCGTCCTCCTCCGCCAGATGCACCGTGCCCTGTGGGTCGACGAGGCGCATCGCCTGGCCGCCGGGATGGATCAGCTTGCGGAATTCGTCGTACAGGTCCGCGGCGCGCAGCGCGGCCTGGCCGGAGTCCTCGTGGATGTCGAGCATGCCGCCCTGAGTGCGGACCTCGGGTGATGCTTCCAGGTCGAAGACGGTCGCCTCGATGCCGCTGACGTGCAGTACGCGAGCCAGTGTGAGGCCGCCGAGGCCGCCTCCGATGATCGCGACGGGGTGGTGCCGGGTGGGCCGGGTGGAACTGCTGTCATTCATGGCTGCTCCTTGTACTGGTCGAGTTGTACTGGTCGAGGCGGTGGGGAGGGTTCAGCTGTCGGCGCGGTCGGTGTCCCGTGTCGGAGTGGCGGTGGGTGTGGGAGTCGGGGTGTGGGCGATGCCGTTGATCAGCGCCTGAAGACACCAGGTCATGCGGTCCTCGGGCGAGCCGGTCAGGAGGCTTGTCGCCAGGGTGTGGACGTGGGGGTGGGTTCTCACATCGACGCCGTGGATGACACGGGTCAGGGCGTCCCATTCCTCCTCGGCCTCTGGGGCCTGTCTACGGGTGGACTGCTCGGCCGCGGTGGCAGTGGCGAACTGCAGCAGCACGTCCACGCCCCAGGCTGCCTGCGTGCGCGGTACACCGCCCTCGTCAAGGAGGGCCAGCAGGCGCTCAAGCAGCCGCAGGTAGTGCTCGCCGCTGGGGCGGGCGGTCAGGGCCGAGCGGGCCAGCGCCGGGTGCTCGAAGAGCATGTCGGAGTACGAGGTCAGTACCCCCGCGAGCCGATCGCGCCAGTCACCCTCGTCCTCGGCGGGGTCCAGGTCGACCTCGCCGAGCAGTTCGTCCAGAACGGCCGCGTGCAGTTCGGCGGTGTTGGCCACGTACACGTACAGCGAGGCCGGGCCGGTGTCCAGCTCCTGCGCCAGGAGCCGCATGGTCACCTTCTCCAGCCCTTCGGCCCGCATCAGGGCGACCGCGGTCGCAATGATCCCTTCGCGGGTCAGCGCCGGCTTCGCCGGACGCTCCCGCCTGCTGGTCGGTGTTCTACGTCGTTCTGTCACACCACCAACATAACGAACATGTTCGTGAGAAACAAGTTCGTGACGAACGTGTTCGTCGCGAACTTCCAGATGCGCCCAGGACGTGCTCAGGTGCCGCCGGCAACTCGTCGACGTCGAAATCCACGAGCCATTCCGGTCCCGGTCCGGGCAGGATGCCCTCTGTGAACCATGTCCTGTGCGGGCTCGCCGCCAATCCGGCTCTGCCCTCCGCGTTGGTCGACCGGCTGATCGCGGTCGCGGACGCCGACATCGCCGCGGACCTCGCCGGTCGCGCGGACCTCAGCCGTGCACAGGCGGTTGCGTTGGTCTCGCGCGTTGAGGAGAGCGCCTGGCGGCTTGCGTGCGAGGGCCGGCTCACCGCCGCCGACATCGATCCCGCGGCGCAGCCACACGCCGCCCTCGCCCTGCTCCGGGAAGGCCTCGGCGGACCGGAGTGGGCGCGTCTGCTCGCGGCAGATCCGCTCGTTGAGCGCCGGGAGGAGCTGGCTGCCTGTCCCGGCCTCCCGTCCGATGTGGTGGAGCTGCTCGCCGCGGACCCGGACATACGAGTCGTCGCGGAGCTCGCGCTGTGGGCAGCGCCGGACGTGGCGGCCAGGCTTGCGGGACATCCGCACGCCGAGGTCCGCCGCGCGGTGGCGGCGAACGAGGGAACACCGTCGGCCGTACTGGCGGCGCGCTCCCACGAGTCCACCATGCATGACGTGCGGCAGGCCGTTGTGTGGAACCCCGCGACACCCGCGGAGGCCGTCATCGGCGTTGCCGACCATGCTTCAACGCTGCTTCGCTGGGCCCTCGCGGCCCGCCCGGACCTGCCTTCCGAGGTGTACGGACGGCTCGCCGCGGACGGCACTCCTGGTGTCCGAGGCGACCTCGCCGAGAATCCCGCGATCGACGAAACCCTGATCCGCGTGCTGGCAGGCGACCACGGCCACGATGTGCGGCGCGGGCTCGCACACAACCCGCGCGTTCCGCTCGACGTGCTCACCGACCTGGCCGACACCGCCAGGATCGGCGCCACCCTGCTGCCGCGGATCGCCGCCGCCTCGACCAGAGAGGTCGAGGAACTGGCCAAGTCATCGAACCCTGCCGTACGGATGCTCCTGGCCCAACGACGCGATCTGCCGGCCGAGATTCGCGACGCGTTGGCCGCCGACCCTGACGCGAAGGTGGTCAAGTCCATCGCCGGGCACCCGGGCCTCTCCGAAGCACGGTTGCGGACCATGGTCGACCGGCACGGATCCCGGGTCCTCGCCAAGGTGGCGGCCAATCCGGACGCGACTCCGGCGCTGTTGGAGGACCTGGCCCAGCACCAACCACCGGTGCAGAAGGCGCTGCGCGAGGTCGCCCGGCATCTCAATGCGACCGCCCCGGCCCTGCTTGCCTGCTTGGCGGACAAGAGGGCCAGGCCCGTCGCCGCCGGCCACCCGGCGCTCCCGCCGCCGGTGATCGTGGAACTCCTCACCGACACCGACTGGCAGGTGGTCGAAGCGGCCGCCGCCAACCCGTCGCTGCCTCCTGCCGTGATGTCGGACCTGGTGCCCCAGCTGTAACTGCCCTGCCCGCCAAGGGAATCGCTCAGCCTGTCGGCTCATGCGCCGAACTGCCGATTGAAACCTGGCCTCGATGGATTCAGTTGCCACAGCCCTCGATGTGTTCGGGCAATGTGAGGGCTGTGTGAGCAGGGCGCCCGGCTTTTGGTGGCAGAGCGGTGAGGCCACGAAGCCTCTTGTTGCGCTTCTCAAGGGCCTCGGCCGTGGTGGGGAAGAGCGCCGCGCCGCCTTTACCGACCTGTGCCTGGTTCAGTTCTACGAATCCGCGGATGTCGCGTTCGTAGGCGGCGAAGGCCTCGGTGTGGTCGCGGTGGGCGGCCAGCGAGCGGGCGAGCATATAGGCGCCGACGAGGGCGAGGCTGGAGCCTTGACCGGTCAGGAACGACGGGGCGTAGGCGGCATCGCCGAGGAACGCGACCCGTCCGCTGGACCAGCACGGCATGTGGACTTGGCTCACGGTGTCGAAGAACGAATCGTTCGAGTGGCGCATGGCGGCGACCATGGCCGGGATTTCCCATCCGTCGTCGGCGAAGGTGGTGGCGACGAGGTCACGTTGTGCCTCGGGGTCGCGGAGGACCTCGTGCGGTTGCTCGGGTTGAGCGAAGTTGAGGAATGCGTGCAGCTCGTTGCTGTCTTTGACCGCGTAGAGCGCTGCGGCCCTTCCGGGAGTGTTCCAGATGAGTGCTTCATGGGAGAGTCCCAGCGTGTTGGGCATGGTGAAGATGGCGAAGCAGTAGCCGAGATAGCGGTGGAATTGCTCCTCGGGGCCGAATACGAGCTCCCGCGTACGCGAGTGCAGTCCGTCCGCGCCCAGGACCAGGTCGAAGCTGCGCCGGACGCCGCTGCGGAAGGTTACGTCGACCCCGTGCTCGTGTTCCTCGATCGCATCGATGGAGTCGTCGAACACGAACTCCGCCTCGTCACGGACGGCCCCGTACAGGACTTCCGCCAAGTCCCCGCGAGGCACCTCGACATCATGTCCCTCGACGCCGCCGACCACCGCCTGCGGATGAACCACCGCCGCCGCACTGCCGTCGGCGTTGAGGAAGGTCAACCGGCGTGACTCGACATGTGCTTTCTGGAGCTGCGGCAGGATTCCCATCCGGCTCGCCACCTCAACCGCCGTACCACGCACGTCGATCGGGTAGCCACCGCCCCGCAGTCCGGTGGACTTCTCCACCACCGTCACCGTGAATCCGTACCGTCGCAGCCAGAACGTCACGGCCGGACCCGCGATGCTCGCGCCGGAAACCAGGACCGTACCTTTCGATGCAGTTCTTGTGTTCATTCGTCAACTCCCAGTCCGCCATGAGGAATTCGAAGAGAAACTCGTATTGCCCGTAACGCGAGGAAACTTTCGGCTTCTGCCGACCTCTTCAGAGGTCCGTCACACCGCTTCCCGCTCCAGGTCGGGCGTCGGCAACTCGCGGCCGCGGCGTGTGCTTCGTACGAGCAGGGCGACCAGCACCGCGGCGATCGCGAACGCGCCGGAAGCGATCGCGATGTAGCTGAACACGCCGGTGGCCGAGTTCGTTGTCTCGCCGTCGACGACCACGGCGGTCGACTTGAGCACGGCCGCGCCCACGAAGTTCAGGACCACCGACCCGATCGACACCATCACCATGACCAGGCTGGACACGATGCCCTGCCGTTCGGCGGACGCCAGGCTGCCGGCCATGTTGAAGCCGGATGTCCCGAGCGCTCCTACCGTGACGCCCAGCAGGAACGCGCAGCAGAGCGCGACGGCAAGCTGGGAGGCCCCGAGGAACATCCCGATGGTCACCACCGTTCCGAGCATGACTGTCCCGGCCAACGTCGAGGCCGGTCCGATGCGTGCGCCGAGCCATCCGGCGACCGGACCTCCGAGCATGACTCCGAGTCCGGGCGCCGCGAGCAACTGTGCGACTGATCCCTGATCGGCCAGTCCGTACCCGAGTTGCTGATCCGCCGAGACGTCTCCGAGGAGAGGGATGAGCTGCAGCATGCTCTGGTACGAACCGGCCCCGAGGAAGACGACGAGGAGCATGAGCACCAGTGGCCCATCCAGATCCCTGACGTCGATCAGGGGGTCGGGCTTTCGACTCGAGACCAGGAACCACCTGATCAGTGCCGCGACGCCGCCGACGAGGAGAGCCAGCGGGCCGGCGGCGAGCCAGCCGAGGTCCGAGCCGAGACTGACATGGCTGAGCACCCCCGCGAGACCTCCACCCAGAAGGAGGGCACCGGCGACGTCGATCTTGCCTGGCGTCTTG
The DNA here is from genome assembly GCF_044456225.1 of Streptomyces sp. NPDC050988. Classification (NCBI taxonomy): domain Bacteria; kingdom Bacillati; phylum Actinomycetota; class Actinomycetes; order Kitasatosporales; family Streptomycetaceae; genus Streptomyces; species Streptomyces sp. NPDC050988. The sequence goes on from NZ_JBITFQ010000002.1 coordinate 492,231, forward strand.
ACCAGGGATTCGGGAATCACCTTCCACACGCAGATCGCCATCGCGGCCCCGACGAGGGCCGACAGGAGGAACAAGATCTGGAAGCCGAACTCCGTGGCCAGCTTCTCGATGAGGAAACGGGACGCGATGTTGAGCACCGCGGAGCTGGAGGTGACGATGCCCACGACGATCATCGCGATCCGGGGTGCGCAGACACCTCGAACGATCGCGACGGAGAGGAACACCGCGGCCAGAGACGCTCCTTGAAGCATGCGCCCCGGCACGAACACCCAGATGCTCGGGGCCACGGCACACAGGAGGGCACCCGCGCAGCTGAGGAGCAACGCCACCACGAGCACTCTGCGCTTGCCGTGGATGTCAGCACTCTTCCCGAGCAGGGGCGCCCACATCACCCCCGCCAGCATCGCGGTGGCGTTGAGCCATGCCGCCTGGTCGGTACCGAAATGGTCGAGCATCTCCGGGAGGACGAGCAGTGGTGCGGTGATGGCCGAGTCGACCACGAAGTTCACCAGGGCCAGGACGACCACCAGGCCGATGAGCCGCCCGTTCCATCTCGTGTGCAGTCCGGTCTCTTCACTTCCGCTCCTGCTCTGCTGCATTGAGGACTCCTCACTACGGGTTCGCGTCCGTCCACTTCTGCGACGGGGTGAAGAGTGCGGGGACGGCTGCGCGCCGGGCGTCATACCCGGGAGCCAATGTGGAGGTGCTACCGCGGTAGGGGGTGGAGGCGGCAAGGTCGACGGCTCGGCCTTCCCCGGGGCGGACCCTGGCGTCGCCACACGGCGAGGAGCGTCGCCACACGGCGAGGAGCGTCGCCACACGGCGAGGAGCGTCGCCACACGGCGAGGAGCCTCCTCCGAGCTGCAGAAACGCAGCTCGAAGGAGGCTCCTGCCGGGGAACCGACAGTTGTCAGGCCTCGCGGTCGCGCAGTGCCACGCCGGCCGGGAGGGTTACGGCGAGAAGGCCGAGGGATACCGCGGTCGCGGCGAAGGTGGCGTACAGCAGTGGGGGTATGTGTGGGGACTCGCCCGTCAGGCCGCGCATCATGGGGGTCAACGTGATCATGGCGATGGCTGTGCCCAGGGCCACGCCCGCCACCGATACCAGCAGGCTCTCCCAGTGGAGCATGCGCAGCACCTGGCGGCGGGTGGAGCCGACGAGGCGGAGCGTGGCCAGTTCGCGGCGGCGGTCCAGGACCGTCATCACAAGGGTGTTGACGGCGGCGATGACGGCGAAGCCGCCCAGGACGGCGGCCATCGTGTAGTTGGCCCAGGCGCCGAGTTCGCGGTCCACGTTCTGCTCGACGGCGTAGCCCGAGGCGTCGGTGACCTCGCCGAGTGCGGCCAGCGGCTCGGCGTCGCCGCCGCGTACCAGCAGCGTGCTGTCGAAGGCCGACGTGACGTGGCCGGCCAGGGCCGCGCGATCCATGGTGACCGCCGCGAGGCCCAGGCCGCGGCCGTAGACCGCGACGACTTCCGGGCGGGCCTCGGTGCCGTCGGGGAGGTAGAGCGGCAGCTTGTCGCCGACCTCGACCTTCGCCGAGGTGGCGAGGGTGGTGCCGATGGCGATTCGGCCCGAACCCACGTGGTCCAGGCTGCCGCTGCGTACGTCCAGGTCCTGAACGTTGGCGAGCTGGGCGCCGGAGCCCGAGATGCCCTGGGTCGCCGCCCCTTGCAGTGACGTCTCGCCGCCGGAGTCGACGGGCACCAGCACCTGCGTGTCGAGCAGGCTCACGGCCGCCTCGACACCCGGAGCGCGGGCGGCCCTGTCTGCGGCGCCGGCGGGCAGGCCCGCCGGGTCCGTGACGACGTGGTCCGCCGTGATGCCGTCGCGGAGCTGTTCCGAGGCGATCTGGCTCTCGCTCGTGTGCATGAAGACGAGCGTCGAGGCGAAGGCCATCGCCAGCACGATCGGGGTGATCGCGGAGGCCAACCGGCGCGCGTTGGTACGGGAGTTGGCCGCGGCCAGCGCCGCCGAGGCGCCACCGCCGCGCAGCAGCAGGCCGAAGAGCGCCGCGCACAGGCGGGCCACCAGCGGGCCGAGCAGGGCGACGGCGAGCATGAAGAGCATGATGACGCCGAGGGAGGCGTTGGCCGCGTTGTCACCGGCGGCGGAGGCGGCGACTCCGGCGAAGACCGCGCCGCCGACGAGGGCGCCCAGCCCCAGGACGGTACGGATGGCGCCCGGCCGCAGCCGCTCCACCGAGGCTTCGGTGAGCGCCTGCCCCGGCTTGATCTTCGCGGGCCTGCGCCCGGCCATCCAGCCGGAGCCGAGCGCCGCGAGCAGCCCGGTGCCGACGGCGGCGAGCAACGGGATCCACGAGACGTGCAGATCGACCGCCTCCGGGATGGCCCCGCGGTCCTTCAGCTGCCCGAACCACCAGTGCGCCAACCCGATCCCCGGCAGGCATCCGACCAGCCCGGCGAGCGGCGCGACGAGCAGCGCCTCTGCGGCGACGGCACGGCGGATCTGCCGCGGCGTGGCACCGACGGCTCGCAGCAGCGCGAACTCACGGGTGCGCTGACCGACGGACAGGGCGACCGTACCGGCCGCGGTGAAGACGGCGACCAGGGTGGCGATCCCGCCGAACTGGCTGCCGAGTCCGAGGAGCGTCTCCTTGGCGTACGCCAGGCCCCGCTCCTCGGCTTCGCCGCGGCCGTCGCCGGTGTGCACCTGCGCGCCGGAGCCGGCGAGGGACTTCTCGACGGCGGCGGCGAGGGCGTCGGTGTCGGCGCCGTCCGCGGCCAGCACGGCGATGGCGTCTGTCTTGCCGGGGTGCCCGGCCAGTGCGGGTGCCTCGGCGTCGGCGAACCAGGCCGTGGCCCCGCCGCCGGCCGCCGCGCCCGCCGCCGCGGTGTCGGCCGCCCCGGCCTTGGCCAGCCCGGACACCCTGAAGTCCGCGCGCCCGGCGGCCGTTTCGAGCGCGACGGTGTCACCGACGTCGGCCTTCGCGGTTCGGGCCGCCGCGGCGTCGAGCACGACCTCGCCCGCGCGCGGCGCGACGCCCGCGGACAACGCCGTACCGGTGAAGGCGTGCGAGCCCCAGCCGTGTGCGACGAACGCGCCGTCGCCCTGCCGCACCGGGAAGGTGAAGTCCGGCATCGCGGCCTCGACGCCGGCCGCCCGGGCGGCCTTCGCCGCGAGCACCACGTCCACGCGGGCGGTGTCCGGCAGCGGGTACACGGTTTCCTCGGGGCCGTCGATGCTGTCGGCGACGAGCCGCACGGACTGGTCGGCCGCCACGACGACCGGCGCCTTCGCGTACCGCTCCGCCGGCACCGAGGCGCGGGCTCCCGTCTCCAGCAGGATCCCGCAGGCCGTGACGATCAGCGCCGACATCATCAGCGCGACGAACGTGCCCGCGAACGACGCGGGTTTGAAGCGTACGGCCGCGCGAGCGAGACCGTTCGGGGCGAAGCTCCTCATGCCGCGGCCCCTGCCATCGCGCCCGTACGGCGGGCGAGCATCGTCATCCGCGCCGCGATCTGCTCTGCAGAACCGCGCTCCAGGCCGTCGACGAATGTGCCCTTGTCGAGGAACAGCACGCTGTCCGCCCAGACGGCGGCGGTCGGGTCGTGGGTGACCATGACGACGGTGGCGCCGAGAGTGTCCACCGCGTGCCGGAGCAGGCCGAGGACCTCGGCGGCGGTGCCGGTGTCGAGGGCGCCGGTGGGCTCGTCGGCGAAGATCACGTCGGGGCCGGTGACCAGGGCGCGGGCGACGGCCACGCGCTGCTGCTGGCCGCCGGAGAGTTCGCCGGGCCTGCGCCGCGCCTTGTCGGCGAGCCCGACCTGCGCGAGTACGGCGGCCGCTCGGCGGCGGTCCTGACGCTGCCCGGCGAGGCGCAGTGGCAGCAGGACGTTCTGCTCCACGGTCAGCGACGGCAGCAGGTTGAACGCCTGGAAGACGAATCCGAGGCGGCTGCGGCGCAGCTCGGTCAGCTTGTTCTCGCTCATGCCGGTGATCTCCGTACCGCCGAGGCACACGGATCCCGCCGACGGCCGGTCGAGGCCGGCGGCGCACTGCAGGAAGGTGGACTTGCCGGACCCGGACGGGCCCATCACCGCGGTGAACGTGCCGCGCGGGAGGGCGAGGTCGACGCCCGCGAGGGCGTGCACCGAGCCCGCGCCGCGGCCGTACTGCCGCCGGACACCGCGGAGTTCGACGGCGAGACCGGGTGTGGCGGCCGGAGCCTCCGGTCGGTCGTCCGTCTTCTGCCGCTTGCCGCTGCGTAGCTTCATGTTCCGCCCTCTCGCGATGTTCTCGTGCCGACGAGGAGGAGAGTGCGGGGACGGCTGCGCGCCGGGCGTCATACCCGGGAGCCAACGTGGAGGTGCTACCGCGGTAGGGGGTGGAGGAGGAGCAGGACCCGCCGGTGGCCACCGACCGGGCCCCGGGCCTGTCTGCCGGGGGCGGGTCGGCCTGGCCGCCGCCGACGAGGCGCGCATGGGGCTTCGCCCCGCTGCCGCCCTGCGCCAGGGCCCGGGAGGCACCCCGGCGAGGAAGCCACATCGCTGGGGGGTGCCACCTGCACCGTCCGCGGTCATGGAACGAACGGCCCCGACTCGGACGGCGACCCGCCCGACACGCCTCTGGGACGCCGCGACGAGCAGGTCGGAACGTCTCGCCGCGCGCTGTGCGAGCGCCAGGAGCCACGGGCCCCTCCGCTCCGATGGCGACGCGCCCGGCGTCCGGCGGCCTCAGCCCCGCGGCGGGCCCGTCCTACTCCCCCGGAGCCACCAGCCCCGATTCGTACGCGAAGACCACCGCCTGGGCCCGGTCGCGCAGGTCGAGCTTGGTGAGGACGCGGCTCACATGCGTCTTCACCGTCTGCTCGGCCAGCACCAGCGTCTCCGCGATCTCCGTGTTGGACTGGCCGCGGGCCACCAGGGTGAGGACCTCGGTTTCGCGTTCCGTCAGGCCCTTGAGCCGCAGCGCGGGCTTGCCTCGGCCGGCGGGACGTTGCCGGGCGAAGTCCGCGATGAGGCGGCGCGTCACGGAGGGGGCGAGCAGCGCGTCGCCCGAGGCCACGACGCGTACCGCCGCGATCAGGTCGGCCGGCGGCGCGTCCTTCAGCAGGAAGCCGCTCGCGCCTGCCCGCAGCGCTTCGTAGACGTAGTCGTCGACGTCGAACGTGGTGAGCATCAGGACGCGTGGCCGGTGTGTCACACCCGGCGGGGGTACGAGGAGGCGGCGCGCGGCCTCCAGGCCGTCCATCTCAGGCATACGAACGTCCATCAGTACGACGTCGGGATGGGTGCTCCGGCTCAGCTCCACGCCCTGCGCACCGTTGGGGGCCTCGCCCACCACGTCGATGTCGCTCTGGGCGGCGAGCAGCGCGGCGAAGCCGGCCCGCACCATGGCCTGGTCGTCGACGATGATGACGCGCGTGGTCACGTGAAGTCCTTTTCGTTCAGGGGGAGTTGGGCTGCCACCCGGAATCCGCCGTCCGGCAGCGGCCCCGCGTCGAGGGTGCCGCCGACGAGCCGCACCCGCTCGCGCATGCCGACGAGGCCGTGCCCGGTGCCGCCCTCCTCGAGCGGCGCGGCGGGCGGCTCGGGCGACGGTCCGTTGACCACGAGGACGGTGAGCCGCGCACCGTCCTCCGAACCGGACTCCGCCGCCGACTCCGACACCCGCACCTGCGTTGGAGCACCCGGCGCGTGCCGCACGACGTTCGCGAGGGCCTCCTGGACGATGCGGTACGCGGAGAGACCCACCGCCTCGGGCACGTCGGCGTCACAGGGGGTGAACTCCACCGGCACGCCCGCCCTTGCCGTCGCCTCCACCAGCTTCCCGAGCCGCGTCAGGCCCGGCTGGGGCGCGAGCTCGCCGTTCGACTCCTCGTTCCGCAGCACGCCGAGGAGCCGTCGCATCTCGCCGAGCGACTCGCGCGAGGTCGACGCGATGGACGTGAACTCCTCCTGCGCGTCCGGCGGCAGCCGTTCGAGGCGGTAGGCGGCGGTGTCCGCCTGCACCGTGATGACGGACATGTGGTGCGCCACCACGTCGTGCAGCTCGCGCGCGATACGGGCGCGTTCCTCCAGCAGCGTCCGCCGGTCGCGCTCGGCCTCGCTGATCGTCTCCTGCTCGGCCAGCCTGCGCTGCGCCTCGTACCGCTCGCGGAGAGCACCGCCGAGCACGAGTACGACGCCGCTGAGAATGGTGAGCAGTACGTTCATGGCACTCGTGCCGTTGGGCGCGAAGAACCCCAGGCCGACGTTCACGGCCGCCGTGGCCAGCCACACCAGCAGCAGCGTCCGGCGCGGCTCGCGCAGGCCGAGGGCGAGGCAGAGGCCGATGTACCCGACGATCTCCATGGGCGGGAACGGCCACAGGAGCTGCTCCTTGAAGTCGACGGTGAGCAGGGCGATCGCTCCGGCCACGTCCGCGGCGAAGATCACGTACCAGGCCCGCAGCGGGCGCACGACGGCGAGCAGCAGCGGTGCCGCCTGCGCCACGGCCAGCGCGCTCGCTATGCCGCCGTGCAGGCCGTAGTCGGCGGTGAGGACCTGGATGGTGGTGGGCAGCAGAGCGACGCTCAGCACGAACGCCACACCCCACGGCAGCAGACGTACCCACCGCCGCGAAGCCCCCGCGAGCAGCGCGCGCGGGGGTTCCTCCTCCAGTGAGGTCATGGGCCCCAGCCTATGTGAGGTGCGACGACGTCAGGAGATGCGCAACTGCCGGGCCGATTCGGCGGAACCGCGGTCACCGAGGCCGCCTGACTCGTGAGTGCCTCCTGTCGGCGCGCAGTGGTTCTCCCACTTCGTGCATGTGCCGCAGGGCCTGGCGGTAGGAGTCGATGAGGCCGGTCTCCGCTTGTGGTTGGGCGCGAAGGCCATGCCCAGGTGCAGCCCGAACAGGGCTTGATGAAGCGCGGCGAAGAAGACCGCCACTTCGGACGGGGTGGCCGTGGCGGGGTCCGACAACTCCTTGCCCAGAGAGTCGTCCGCCAGCAAAGCGGCGGTGCCGGGGAGCGGACCCGCTCAGCGCGCTCTCACTGCTCTCCGAGGCCCAGCCTGCCGTGCCGCCGACCAGCATTGCGGTCGGTACGGCCGTGGTCAGGACCTTCCTCAGGCGGCGCATCCGGCCGTCTCCCTCTGTCTCGTCCGTGGTGACGGGGAGGAAGGTAGGAAGACGGTTGAGGGTCAGGCGTCACGCTGGGGAGCCAGGTCGGGAGTGATACCCCGGTAGGGGGTGGGTTAGGTCCGGAGCCCCGGCGACGACCGCGCCGACTGCGACGACTGCGCCGACCTACGGAACCACCGCCCGGTACGGCTTCAACCACCCAAGCCAGTGAGCAGAGTTGGCTACTAACTGATCAGAAGTTGGCTGAACAGCCGGCTGGGTTCACGCGTACAGTGCGGCAGCAAGGCTGAAGATCATCTGACCGGCCCGGACGTCTGGAACCTGCCCAGTCCTGGCTTTGGGACACACACGGATCCGCGTCCATCCCACGAACACGTTCAGAAATTGCTCTGGAGACACACCTGATGAAGCTAGCCAAGCGGCTTGTCCTCACCACCACGGCTCTCGCCACTGTCACCGCCGCCACCCTCATAGGCGCGACGGTCGGCCCGGCGGCGGCCTCGCAGCCCGCCCGCACCGGCGTCGAGGTACCCGACGCGCTGAAGGTTCCGGACGGCAACCGGCTCACCGGCGTCTTCTCCGCCGAAGGCGTCCAGACCTACACCTGCACCGACGGCGCCTGGAAGCTGCTGGAGCCCGCCGCCACCCTGTGGGCCAAGAAGGACCACTCCCGCCGCACGGTCGCCCTCCACTCCCGCGGCCCCGTCTGGGTGTCCACGGTGGACGGAAGCGCCGTCAACGCCGCCGCCGTTGCCACCTCCCCGAAGGCCGGCACCATCCCCGAACTCCTCCTGAAGTCCACCGCCACTCGCGGCACCGGGGTCTTCGCCGACGTCTCCTACATCCAGCGCCTCAACACCAGCGGCGGCGTCGCTCCCACCACCGCCTGCACCGGCACGGACCAGACGAGCGTCCCGTACTCCGCCACCTACACCTTCTACAAGCCCGCCAAGTGATGCCGTAGGCAGCAACGGCAGTGGCCCCCGGGCGATTTCGAGGGGCCACTGCCGTTGCTGTTCCCGGCAGCAGAACGTACGACGTGGACTGGCGCCATGCACCGGACCGGCCTCCGGCCGCTACGCTCGGTCCGGTTCGAACAAACGACGACCGGTGGGCGTCCAGGCCGCCGGAAAGGAAACGTGAGAGAGCGCGTGATATCCGGAGATGGCGATCAACAGGCGGGGACACGTTCGGAACGCGGCTCGGGGCGGCTGATCGCCGGCCGGTATCTGCTCCAGGACGTCCTCGGCAGGGGCGGTATGGGCACGGTCTGGCGGGCTCATGACCAGTTGCTGGACCGCCCGGTCGCCGTCAAGGAACTCCACATCCTCACCCACGGCGACGAGGAGCACCGCATACGGGTGCGCCGCGCGGTCCGTGAGGCGCGCGCGGTCGCGCGAGTGCCGCACCCGCATGTGGTGGGTGTCCATGACCTGGTCGAGTCCGAGGACCGGCTGTGGATCGTCATGGAACTCGTCCAGGGGCCCTCGCTGGCCCACCACATCGCCGAGACCGGACCGCTCACCCCGCAGCACACCGCCTCCCTCGGACTGCAACTGCTCGACGCTCTGGAGGCGGTGCACGCGGCAGGCACCCTGCACCGGGACGTCAAACCGGCCAACGTCCTGCTCCGCCGCGACGGCAGCGCCGTCCTCACGGACTTCGGCATCGCGGTCCTGGACGACGGCGAGTTCCTGACGACCACCGGCGAACTGGTCGGCTCCCTGGAGTTCATGGCGCCGGAGCGGGTGATGGGGGTGGAGGTCGGCCCGGCCTCCGACCTGTGGTCCCTGGGCGCGACGCTGGCCACGGTGTGCGGCGGGCTGTCCCCGTTCCGCAGGCCGGCACGCCCCGCGACGCTGCACGCGGTGGCCTACCAGGAACCCGCCCTGAGCGAGCGGCTCGGTCCACTGCGCCCGGTCATCGAGGCACTCCTGCGCAAGTCCCCCGACGAACGCCCCACTGCGGCCAGTACGCGCGACGCGCTGCACCGTGTCGCGGCGGGACACACGGACGCCGGTCCGCCGCTGCCGTCACCGACCGTCCACGCGTCCTGGCCCGCGCCCCTGCTGGCCGACGCGGACACCATGACCAGCGGCCGCCAACAGCCGGTCCCGGCCGGGCCGAACGGGCAGACGGCCGTGCACACCACCTCGCTCAGGCCCTCACCCGAGCCCTCGTCCCGTTCCCGGGGCGCGAAGCGGCTGTTGTGGGCGCTGGTCGGAACTGCCGTGCTGGTGGCGGGTGTTGGCGGTGGTCTGTTCCTCACCGGAGTACTGCCGCCGAAGAAGGACCCCGTCACGACGACCACCCGTCAGGCCGTGAAGGCCACGACCGGCTGGCAGAAGGTGACCGGTGTGTCCGTCCAGCAAGGAGACAAGGTCGCCGTGCGCTTCGTCTCGGGCCAATGGACCGTCGACTACGTCAACATCCCCATGACCGGCCCGGTCGGTTACAACGCCGTCATCGACCAGTCCTTGAACGGCGCGAAGGACTGCAAGATCAAGCCCGCGGCACCGTTCGGCGCCCTCCTGGCACGTCTCGCCGGCGAGCCGGACCTTCCCATACGCTCCGTCGGGCGGAAGCTGACCTTCAACGCAACCGTCAACGGCACCCTGCAACTGGCCATCAACGACGAGGCCGACAGATGCGTCCAGGACAACAGAGGCGCCGTGACGGTACAGATCAGCGTCACGCACCAACCTTGATGAGCCACAACCGGGCACTGGTCGCAGTCGTCGCGTCCTTGAACCAGTCACTCCAACTCATCACCGGCGGGCTCTCCCCCACCGCCCGACCCGCCGTCAGGGCTCGATGAGGCCGACTCGGATGGCGTAGTCGCGTTCGGTGATGGGCGGGCGGGCTGTTGTTCGCCGGTGCGGGCGCGGTCGAGGCAGGTGCGGTTGAGGGTGGTCTCGGCGTCGGGGTGGATGAGGGGTTCGTCGCGCAGGGCGGCGCGGCAGACTTCGACGAGGTCGCGGTCGGCGGCAGATCCGTTCCACCCGGGCACATCTCCCGCTTCGTCTCCAGCGACGACCCCGAAAAACTCCTGCTCGTCGTCCTCGGCCTGACCCTGCTGGTCGCGGGCGTCGCCCAGCAGCTGCAGCTCTCCGCCACCGTCGGCGCGTTCCTGGTGGGCATCGCGCTGTCCGGCGAGGTCGCCGACCGGTGGGGGCTGATCGCGCAGTTCCCCCGCGCCCCTAGGTGTCTGGGGAGTGCGGTGGATTGCGACGTGCAGGTCGTGCGTGGCCGATCGCACAGTTCCGCGCCCTCAGGGATGGGTGGGGGTTGCGGTGGTTTGCGGCGTGCGGGGAGTCGGTAGGCTCACCGATCATGACCGTTGCTCGTTCCGTTGCCCTGTTCGTCGTGGCCGCCCTGTTCGAGATCGGAGGGGCCTGGCTGGTCTGGCAGGGCATCCGCGAACACAAGGGCTGGATCTGGATCGGCACCGGTGTCGTCGCCCTCGGTCTCTACGGCGTGGTGGCCACTTTCCAGTCCGACGACAACTTCGGACGCATCCTCGCCGCGTACGGCGGGATCTTCGTCGCCGGGTCGATCGCCTGGGGCATGGTCGCCGACGGCTACCGGCCCGACCGGTACGACGTCGTCGGAGCGTTGGTGTGCCTCGCCGGGATGGCCGTGATCATGTACGCGCCCCGCAGTCACTGACCGCGGTCGCTGCCTCGGCGGTAACGCGGACAACGAAGGCACCGCACCACCGCACCTACGATGACGGCATGCCCATCGACCTCTTCGCAGGCATCCCGGTCAACGACTACACAGCGGCGCTGCCCTGGTACGAGCGACTCCTGGGCGCCCCGCCGACGTTCCTCCCGCACGGCACGGAGGCCGTATGGGAACTGGCGGAACATCGGTACGTGTACATCGTGCAGCGGCCCGGCCGGGCCGGAAACGCCGTGCACACCGTCCTCGTCGATGACCTCGACACCCGTGTCGCGCAGATCGCCGATCGAGGTCTGGAGCCCACGACCCGCGAGACCTACGCGGAAGGCATGCGCAAGATCACCTATCACGACCCGGACGGCAACGAGTTCGGATTCGGCGGCGCCACACACTGACGACGAACCGCGCGTTCACCTGAGCCGCGTCCTACGCCAAATCCTTTTCGCCTGAGGCCTGTTGGCCAAGAGCGGCCCGGCCTCGGAGCATCGACGCGCCGCACCGCCAGAAAGCGCAATCACACCTGATTGAACACTCACCGGCATCGCCTGCGTACTCATGGCCAAGGTGCAAACCACGGGCGCAGTGAAGGATCAGCATGGCAGAAGCGCAGACCTCCACAAATGAGTTGATCGCCGGGAGGTATCGACCGCTCCAGATCGTGCACCGAGAGGAATTCCGGGTCGGCTGGCACGGCCAGGACATGGCATCCGGCCGATTGGTGTTCCTGGCGGAGGCACGGCTGCCCGCGGTCCTCCGCGAGGAGACGCCCCGGCAGACCACGGCCCGGGTACTGCGGGAGACCGCTGACCTGGAGGCCGCCGCCCCCGGCCAGGTGGCGACCGTCCTCGACGTCACCGAGCAGGACGGCCGCCTGTGGACCGTCATGGAACCGATCGAAGGCCGGTCCCTGAGCGAACTCCTCGACCGGCGTGGGCCGTTCAACCAGCCCCGGGCGGTCCGCATCGGCCTGCAGATCCTCGATGTGCTCGCGGCCGCGCACCGCCTGGGCGTCACACACGGCGACCTCGGTCCCGACCAGGTCTTCGTCAAGGCGGACGGCGGGGTCGTGGTCACGGGGTTCGGACTGACCGGAGCGACCCGGTCCTTAAGGGCGACCACACCCTCGTACGCCTCTCCGGAGCAGATCCGTGGTGAGGCGATCGATCCCTCGACGGATCTGTGGGCTCTGGGGGCGCTGCTGCACACCATGACCGAGGGTCGGCCGCCGGCCCCGAACCAGGCGCGCGGTGAGGGCAGTTCGACCTTCGCGCAGGTGTATGTGGGAGAGGGGGCCCAGGGAGAGGGGGAAAGATCCTCGGGGGACGACGTCCACACCGGCCGACTGCGCCAGACCATTCACGGGCTGCTCCGCGAGAACCCGAACGAACGGCTCACCGAACCGGTACTGCGCCAGGCGCTGAGCCGTATGGTCAGCGAGGACTCGGCCCGACAGTCGCACATGTTCAGGCTGCGCGGAGCCTACGGGAACGCGCCGGGAACGGATCGGACCTGGCACAGGAAGCGGCCCATCGTCCTCGCCATCGTCGGTTCCGCGCTGGCCGTCGTGGCCATCCCGGTCGTGCTCGCCATGAACAGCAGACCGGCCTCGGACGCACCCGATGCCTCCGGCCCCGTACCCACCGCATCCGGTTCCGCCGCAACGCCGCCTCCCGCGGCCACCACTCCTGCCGCACCCTCCGCGGACCCGACCGGGGACGCCTCGGCAAGCCCATCGGATCCGGGCGCGCCCGCCGCCCCCTCCCCCACGGCTTCCGCCGGGAAGACGGCACCGCCCGCCACCAAGCGCTACGACGCGCCGGAAGGGTTCTCGGTCCAACTGCCCTCGGACTGGCGGCGCATCAAGGACTCCGGGCGCCCGGACAACGCCTTCAGTGTCACGTTCGGTGCCACGGGCGACCCCCGCGCGCTGAGGATCACCTTCGGCAGGGTCCTCTCCTCCGACCCCGTCACCGTCTGGCGCGACGCCGAGCCCCAGTTGCGGCGCCTCAACCCCGGCTTCGACCGCATCGGCGACATCCGGCGCGTGGACGATTCCGACGGCCGGGCAGCCGACCTCGAATGGTTCGCCGACGGCGACCCCGACCGCACGCGCACGCTCGCCCGCGCCCTTCTCGTCGACACCGACCTCGGCTATTCCATCAGGTGGACGACCCCGGCCGACGACTGGAACTCCCCCGCCAACCAGCAGGCCCTCGACACCTTTTTGACATCGTTCCGCCCCGCGCAGTGAACGGCGCCGCCGCGTCGAGGAGTTGACTCGGTGGACTCCGCACAGTCCACCGTGGCGGCCCCCACCGGGCGGCCGCCCACGAAGCCATCAGCCTCGTACTACTCGGTCCGCTGACGCACCATCCCGGCGAACAACCCACTGGACGTCGGCTCGGGCGACGCGGCAAGGGCCGCCGAAGACCATCCGCTGGGGTCGCACGCGGCGTCGCAGCCGTATCGGTGCCCCGCTTCGCGATGGCCGAGTCCGCACAGGTCTCCCCCTGTCGCCCGCCTCTGCGCCTACGCGGCGCACCGCCGCCGGGGCCGTCCGACGAGCGTCTCGGGTTCCCGGGAACCTCTGGAACCGTACAGGCGTCGCATGGATCATCGGCGCACGGGGCGTACAGGCAGGGGGCCGATGGGCCGGTTCGAGTTCGGGGAGTACCGGACGCTCGCGCTGCTCGGGGCGGGTGGCATGGGCCGGGCGTATCTGGCCCGTTCGGGGTCGGGGCGGCTTGTCGTGGTCAAGGTGATGCATGCGCACCTCGCCGCCGAGCCGCTGTTCCGGGAGCGGCTGCGGCGTGAGGTGCGGGCGGCGCGCTCCATGACCGGCCCGTTCACGGCGGCCGTGCTCGACGCGGAGCCACAGGCCCCGCTGCCGTGGCTGGCCGTCGAGTACTGCGCGGGCCCCACCCTGTCGGAGGCCGTGGCCGGGTACAGGCCACTGGCAGCCGGCGACCTCGCCTCGCTCGGTGCCGCTCTCGCCGAGGCTTTCACCGCGATCCACACGGCGGGCCTCGTGCACCGCGACCTGAAGCCGGCGAACATCCTGGTCACCTGCCAGGGCCCGCGCGTCATCGACTTCGGTATCGCGATGGCACTCGCTGACGGACCTGCCTCGGGCCCCTCGGACGAGGCCCTGACAGGGAGCGGGGACATGCTCGGCTGCGTCGGCTTCATGGCTCCGGAGCAGATCACGTACGCCACCGAACCTGCCGCCTCCTGTGACGTGTTCGCGCTCGGGGCGCTGCTCGCGCTGGCGGCGACGGGCCGCAATCCGCACGGCGGGGGTACGTCCCCGCGGATCGTGTACCGGACGCTGCACGAGTAGCCGGACCTCGTCGGCGTACCGGACGGGGAGTGGACCGCCTTCTTGACCCGCTGCCTGTCGAAGGAACCGGACGGGCGCCCCACCGCGGCCGAGGTCCTGGACTGGTGCGCCGCCCGCGCGGCCGAACGGCCGTGGTGGGAGCGGCCGGAGGTGACCGCGCTGATCGAGGACCACGAGGAGGCCGTCGCGCCGGATCGCCGTGTCGGCCGAGGCCGACGGGGAGGTCACCACCCGCATCGACCCGCCGCCGCCCCTGCTAGCTCCCGCGGGTCCGTCGCGCAGACGCGTGTTCGCGTGGGCGGGCGCCGCCGTCACGACCGCCGCTGGGGCGACGGCGGCGATCGCCCTCTGGGGAACAGGCCCGGCACACGGCGACAGCCGGTCACCCCGTCCTGGCGCTCCGGCACCCCGCTGTGGACCCGCGAGGTCGGCGCCCTCGAATACGGCGGCACGCTGACCCGCACGGCCGACGCCCTCTACGTACGCTTCGACGGCACCGCCCGCCGGCTCGACCCGCACACCGGCGCGTGACCTGGGAGTTCGAGGACGCGTCCGCCGTCCTGCCCTACGGCGACACGGTGTACGTCACCTACCGCCGAGCGGACATCACCTCCCCCGCGATCGTGGCGGTCGACGCGGCGGGCGGCACGGAGCGGTGGCGCACCGACGCCCTGGAATCGAATCCGTACCGGCCCTACAGCTTCGGCTCCCCCGACGGCGGCAAGACGCTGCTCGCAGTCACTCGTCGCACGGCATGCCTGGTCACGTTCGACACGTACGACACGTTGTGGGCACGGCGCTCGAACGAAGGTGATCGAGTCGGAGACAGCACGCCGTGCCGCCTCCACGCCACCCCGATCGAGGTCCGGGCCATCCGGGAGAGCGCTGAGAGCTCCCTGACAGCGGCCACGATGAACGACGTGGACACCTTTGCCAAGGCCGACGCGGCGTTCCACGACTCGGTGGGCGCCGCCTCGCACAACGTGTTCCTGAGGGCGAGCGTCGCCGGCGTGCGGCGCCTGGCATCCCAGTCCGACGTGCTGCTCTTCCACGGTGACGTGCCCGGATCGCTGGAAGTCGCCGCACACCAGCATATGGCCATAGCGGAGGCGGTCGCCGCGGGGTCGGCCGATCTCGCCGAGCGTCTGATGGTGGAACACATCGCCACCACGCAGAGCCAGTTCGAGAGCAAGATTCGCGACCGGCTGTTCAGTCCCGGCGCCCATGCGGCCGCCGAGGGACCTCCGGGGCCTTCGGGACCTTCGGGGAGCGGCAGCGCCGGGGCTCCGCCGCCGTCCGCGTAAGCAGCAGGCTCGTAAACCGGCCGATCCCGCATGTGCCGCAGCACAGCGACCGGGCCGCCCAACGCCCTGACAGTCCCGGTGGACGACCGGGACTCCCAGGTATCAACCTCCCTCAGGCGATTGGATAGGTGTGTCTCATCCGTCTGCGCTCCGGCGTGTCTTCGCGCCGCTGCGAAGAAGTCTCACGGCCGCCTTCTCGGTGGCCGTAGCGGCCGCCCTGCTGAATGCCGTGCCGGCCCGGGCGGCCAGGACGGCGCCATGACGACGTGGTTGCGCAACTCGGCCGTCTACTCGGGCGGTTCGCTCGTCCTCACGCTGGCCGTGAGCGTTCCGGTCGGCTACGCGCTCGCGCTGACGAAGTTCCGGGGACGCAAGACACTTCTCGTGATCACCCTGGTCGCCATGATCATGCCGCAGGCCACCCTGGTGCTGCCGATCTTCCTGGAGCTCAACCGCTTCCATCTGATCGGCACCATCTGGTCGGTGATACTCCCCTTCTCCTTCTATCCGTTCGGCGTGTACCTGGTCTACATCTACTTCGGGAGCAGCCTCCCCAGGGACCTGTTGTCCGCCGCACGCATCGACGGCTGCACCGAGTGGCAGCTCTTCTCCCGCATCGCGCTCCCGCTCGCCAAGCCGGTGGTCGGACTGGTCGCGTTCTTCAGCTTCGTGGGGAACTGGAACAACTTCTTCCTGCCCTATCTCGTCCTGCCGAACAGCGAGCAGTTCCCCGTCCAGGTGGGCCTGAACCAACTCCTCACCTCGACGCCGTCCTTCAACCCCGTCGCCGGCGCCGGACTGAACGTCACCATCCCCGAACTCGCCCTGGCCATCATCATCGCCATCCTGCCTGTGCTGGTGCTCTTCGTCTTCTCGCAGCGCACCCTGGTGTCCGGGATGCTCGCCGGATCGAGCAAGGAATGAGCGCCGCCCCCTGTCTGTAGAGGAGACCGTGTGTACCGGCTCGATCCGCGCTACGCCCCCGCCCCGCAGGCTGTCCTCCACACAGGCTGGCAGGCAGTGGTCTCCCAACTCCCCGACGGCCCAGCTGTGTTGGCCATCGAGGGGCCCCCGTCCGTCGACTGGTCCCTCCTCGCCGATCGCCTCGGACACGAGCTGACCGACCGCGGCACCCCCGTCACCCTGCGACAAGTGCGCTGATCAGCCGTCCTGTTGGCGGCCGTCCGAGGAGAGTGTCCTGCCCATGAGCCAACCAGAGTTGTCGGAGGTGGCGTTGGGCGGCCGCTGGGGCATTTTCTGACGCCACGTCAGGACTCAGGAAGCGGGGCACATGCCGTGAGCGGCGAGTTGGGATGGATCATCGCCTGGCTGGCTGCTGGGGTTCGCCGGATTCAACTCGACCCTGGGCGTGGCCTGGTGGAGGCGTACGCGTGCGGAGCGGCAGTTCGTGCGGGACGCTCGGAACTCGGACGTGGACCCGATCCAGGCGGGGTGGTGGCTCGGCGCCTCATTGAAGGGCGCGTCGGCCCAGGAGGAGAGATACGCTGCCGAGGTGGCCGTACGGCTGCTCGTACTGACCGGCCGAGCCCAGGCCGACGGGGACGGTCGGATCAGCCTGACGCCGGGGCAGCACAGCGCTCCCCAGGATCCAGCCCTCGCGTCCCTCATGGCCGGCCTGCGCCGCGACGAGGGCGTCACCGTCCATGAACTCCTCACCGAGCCGCGCTTCGCACCGTTCCGCGCGGTCCTGGAATCACGCCGTGCCCCCCCCTGCGCCGGTGCTTCGGCGCCTACCGCGTCCCCGCGCTGCTCGCCGCCTTGGTGGTGTCGTTCGGGATGTCCATGAACGCGATGCTCCTGCGCAACGGGTTCCCGGGCCTGCCCGACCAGGACCCCGGATCGTGGACGCTTCTGTGGATGACGCCCTGGGCCGCCCTGTCCCTCCTGGCGGCCGCCTGCTCCCTGGACGACTCCATCGACCGCATGGGGCGTGGGGATCCCGTCGAACTCACCAATGACAAGGCGGACGTTGACGTGGACCACGGCGGCTTCGCGGGAGGTGACTGACACGAGGGCGAGACACGCCAACAGCACTCAAATCGAAGTAGTTGCGCAATCAACTTCTGTATTCTCGGTGCGCATGACGGCCGTGGACGACCGTCCCGCCGTGCCAACTCCCTTGCAGGGAACCGGTATGCGCTGGTCGCCCGAGGGGACGGCCGATGGTTGCCACGACTACTCAGCAAGGAACAACCATGAAGATCGGTTTTGCGCTCCCGCAGTTTCACAAGCAGGCCCTGGGCATAGCCCGGACCGCGGAGTTCGCGCGCGAGGCGGAGAACGCGGGGGCCGCCAGCCTCTGGGTGGGCGACCGCAACCTGGCCGCCGTCAACCCCAAGGTCGGCTACGGCGGGCAGGGCGACTCGATTCCGGCCGAACTCAACACGGCCGCCGACCCGTTCGTACTCCTCGCCATCGCCGCGAGCGCCACCGAACGCGTACTGCTCGGAACGCATGTACTCATCGCCCCGTTGTACCCGCCCGTCCAGCTGGCCAGGTCGCTCACCAGCATCGACGTGATCAGCGACGGGCGTCTGCTGCCCGGTTTCGGAATCGGCTGGTCGCCCGAGGAGTACGAGGCGGCCGGCTCGGACTTCACCCGGCGCGGCGCCCGGATGAACGAACTGCTCGACGCCCTCGATGCCATCTGGACCACCGACCCGGCCCAGTACAGCGGTGAGCTGATCTCGGTGCCCCTGCACCATTCCCCCCTCAAGCCCTCCCGGCGCCCGCGTCCGCCCTTCTACCTCGGCGCCATGTCCGAGCGCGCCCTGCGCCGGGTCGCCGAGCGCGGTGACGGCTGGCTGCCGCTGGTCGTGGTGCCGAGTTACGTGGACGTCGACGGGCTGGTGAACCAGCGGGCGGCCATCGACCTGTGGGCCCGGGAGGCCGGCCGGAACCCGTCCGCGATCGATGCCGTCCTGCGGGTCAACATCGATGCGGGCACCTCGGCCCAGCAGGTCGCCGACACCATCAAGGCTGTCCACGAGCGAACCGGCATCGACCACTTCATGGTCGACTCCATGTACGCCGTCCACAGCGTCGACGAGTCCCTGACCGTCGCCACCGAACTGATCGCCCTGGTCGAAAAGGGCTGAGTGCCTGTTTTCCGATCCCGGATTCCGAGCAGCTTGGGCGCCGTGGCTTGGTTGGGTGCCCAAGGGCGCTGGGTGTCGGCGCCTGGGCTGCGGCGAGCGGTTGCGGTCAGGGGCACGGTCCGACGCCTTGTACTGCTCGGCAGCATGCTGCTCCAGGCAGTGGTGGGTTGACCGCCGGCTGAAGCGGCACCTGGCGGCCGTGCAACGTGGCGAGGGCGAGCGAGAGTGTGACGCGGGAGCGGTACGACGAGATCGTCGCCGAGATGCGGGCGGAGATGCGGGCGGATCACCGGATCCAGTTCGTCGCGGAGACCGCGCCCTGCAAGTGGCCCCGTTGGGGCCGCACGGCGGGTCCATGCCGAACGGGGACATGACCTGTACTCCGTCACGGAGTCGCTGCACCTGCTGTTCGGAGGACACCGGCATCCTCTACGGCACGATCGAGCGGCACAGCTGGACGGCTTCCCGGTGCCCGGCCGGCCACCGTACGGCCTAGTCACGGGCCTGCTCGCCAGGCCGTGACGTCGGCCGGCCCCGAATGCCACACCCTGACATCTGTCAGGGTCGCGGCGTCCCTGGCGTGGTCTACGGTTCGAGGCGCTGACTCGGGGGAGCTCTTGGCCGCTCCGGCATCTGGAGCAGAGATGTGAGCGCTCCGGTCGGGTAATAGCAGCAGCCGTGGTGACTACATCTCGCCGTTGGAATGGCTGCATCGGTTGCGACTACGGAGGAGATCAAATGAGGTTGGGAAGAATCAGACGACGGTCGGCTGCGATGGTCGTGACGATGATCGCCGCGGTCCTTGTTCCGCTGGCTGCACAGGCACCAGCACAGGCAGCACCGAACGTTGCGACCGGAACGGCCGCATGGACACCGGAGATCTACCCGCTGTTCTCAGGCGAGTGGGTAAAGCGGGATGTGTCGGGTGCCCAGCGGAACAGTGAGCTGATCACGTGCTCCTTGGCATCTGGAATCGCCTGCGTGGCGATCGGTCAGGGCGACGGCAAGCACAGCATCTTCCACCTCTTCAAGTGCGATACGCGGTCGCTCTCGAACTTCGTCGACGCGCTCTCTGTCCGCAACAACCAGACTGGCGGCGCCCAGGTCCATTTCTGGGGTCCCCAGTACTCGTACTACGCCCCCGCGGACGGCAACATCTACAACTTCCCGGACCACGCGACGTACGACTTCAATCGTCTCGACATCTGCTGAGGGCACATCGATCCGGGCACGCTGATCATGGTGTCCGGGTCGATCCCCCTGTCGCGGCCGGTGTCGCCGCCGGGGCGATCGTTCGGTTCGGCACAGTGCGCTACGCTCTCGGCCCTCCGCCCGGCCCGGGCGGGCAGGACACGACGACAGGGGGGCGCGATGCGAGCTGGTACGGGGCTTCGGTCGCTGGTACCGCTGCTGATCTGCGGGGTCATGGCCGCGGCGGCGGGCTGCGGAGGTTCCACCGACGAACAGGGCGGTGAGTCCCTGGAGTTGGAGGCGAAGTGGCACGACAGGATCAGCGAGGCGGTGAGCGCGAAGCCCGACGGCTGCCGGGCGGGCGTGGGCAGTGCCTGCGAGACCCATGCGGCGGCCGTGCACGTGGTCACCGAGCAGTTGCACAAGGAGGTGGAGGCACGCCCCGACAAGGAGCGCTACCAGGCGACACTTGACGGCACCACCGCCATCGACGAGTCCTACGACCAGTACTTCACCCAGCTGTGCGCCACCGTGCCCGAGACGACGGTCGACGCTGCCACGACCCAGAAGTTCACGACCTGCTCCGGGCTCTACACCTCGATCATCACGGACGCGGGCGACCTCCAGAACAATCTGCGCCCGTCCGAGTAGCCCAGGGCGGGCCGAGGTCAGGTCAGGCCAGGCCGGAAGCGGGACGATCGCCTGCCTTCGACGCTGCGGCCGGGCGGGTCGCAGCCGACCTGAGTCAGTCGGCCCCTTCGAGGTCAGTCGGCCCCTTCCAGGTCAGTCGGTCCCTTCGAGGTACGACGCCAGGTTGGCCAGCGAGGAGGCGATCCCCGTTTCGTGGTCCGCCTGGTCGATGCCGGGCGGCACATCCGTCGCGGTGACGGTCACCTCGGTTCCGTCACCGGCGGCGGCGAGCTGCCAGGTCATCGTCATGGTGCCCGCGAACGACGGGTCGTCGGCCTCGAAGACCGCCCGCTGCACCACGCGTTCCGCCGGCACCAGTTCGGCGAACCCCACGTCGACGACATCCGTCGCGTCCGACGTCTTGCCGGGACTGTCGGTGGGGTCGAGGTAGGTGAGGACCATCCGGAATCCGCCACCCGGGCGGGGATCCCACCACTCGACCCGCCCGCGCATGCCGTCCGGCGGCAACCAGGCTTCCAGCGACTCCCGGTCCATGAGGGCGTCGTAGACATTCGCCGGTGGTGCCGCGATCATCCGGCTGGCGCGGTCGGTCCTGTCCATGGCCCGAGTCTAGGGCGAAGGTGGTTCCGCGCGCGGCGCAGAGTGACGGTGTCCGGGCCACCGCGGGGAAGAGGGCCGTGCCAGGGTGGCTGTCACCCGACGTGTCCGCTCCCGTACAGTCCGCCTTGGCGCCGGCGCACCGTCATGGCCGTGCCCGGCGGTTGACCAGGAGAGGAAACATGGACACTGAAGCCGGTCCCGGCTCCCCCTCGTACACCCCCGGAACCGGGCGGCCGTTCCCCGAAGCCGAGCCTGAGCTCGTGAAGCGGTGGCATTCGGGCGGCGGCGAACTGGTCGAGCTGCTGTCCCAGGTGCGCGAGCGCTTCGGCGGCGTCGCCGCGTTCCGGCTCGGTCCGACCCCCACCGTTCTCGTCACCGACCCGCAAGCGGTCCAGCACGTACTGGCCCGGTATCCGGAGCGGTACGTCAAGCGCTCCCACCGCGCCCGTGTGCTGATCGGCGACGGTGTCCTGGCCGCCACCGGTGCGGCATGGAAGCAGCAACGCCGCCTGCTGCAGTCCCAGTTCACCGGTACCGGGATGCGCCGCTACGAACAGCGGATCACCGATGCCGCCCGGACCACCGCAGGACGCTGGGACGCGTACGCCCGTACCGGGCAGTCCTTCGATGTCGGCCAGGAGATGCGCCGCTTCGCCCTGGACTCCATCTGGCGCTCCCTCACCGGGCACGCCCTCGATGACGAGACCGAGCGCGAACTGGCCGCCATGGAAAGCGTGGGGGCCGCCCTGCCGACTCTGCCCGCCGATATCGGCGACGCCCGGAACGCCGTTGCCGCCGATCTCGCCCGGATCGACGCGGTCGCGCGGCACGCCATCGAGGCCGCCCGCGGCGGAGCGGCCGGTCCCGACGGCCCGGGCCTGCTGCACGTCCTGCTCGACGCCGCCGCCGAGCACCCCGAGTACACCGACCGGCTGATCCGCGACGAGCTGGTCACGCTGCTGGCGGCCGGGCACGAGACCACCGCCACCACCCTGAACTGGCTCTACCTGCTCCTCGACCGGAACCCCGGCGCCCGCGAACAAGCGCTGGCCGCCGGCGGCGAGGGATCCCCGGAACGCCGCCAGGCCATCCAGGCCCTGATCCACGAAACGCTCCGGCTCTACCCGTCGGCCTGGATCCTGCCCCGCCACGCCACCGAGGACGACACGCTCGCCGGGTACGCCGTCGAGGCGGGCACCGACCTCCTGGTCTGCCCGTACCTCACGCACCGGGATCCCGAACTCTGGCCGGACCCGGAGGACTTCGACCCCCAGCGCTTCATCACGCCGGGCGCCCGCCCCACCCACCCGGGCGCCTACTTCCCCTTCGGCATCGGCCCCCGCGCCTGCCTCGGCCTGCAGTTCGCACTCCGCGAATCAACCGTCCTGCTCGAACACCTGCTACCGGCCCACACGCCGGTCTTCTCCTCCACCCCCACGAAGGCGGTACACGGAATCACCGTCCGCCCGGACGGCCCGACTCCGGCGGCCTTGGCTCCGCCGGTCACCTGAAGCGGGCCGTTCCCGTGCCCCACGCTCACCAGAGCCCGCTGGGCTCCCTTCCGGCCGCCCGGAGCAGGATGTCCCGTGTGGAACCCATCCCGAACTTGTCCACTTCACTGGAGAGTTCGGCCACGTCCAGCAGGAGCGGCCGGATGTCGACACCGGCGTCCCGGGCCTCCCCGCACAGACCGTTCAGGCTGACCATCATGTCCCGTGTGTCGCGGCCCTGATCCTCGACCGACATCTCCACCAGTCGCTGCCTGAAGCCTTGGGGCGTGGGCTCGAAGGGCAGCGTCGTCGCCCAGCCGAACGAGTGACACCGCTCCAGGAGCGCGCGCAGGGCGGCCCTGACCTCCTCGTCGCCCTCCTCGTAGCGAGAAAGGACGTCCCGCAGCGCCGCCTCGGCCTCCGCCCGAATCCCCGCCTCGTCCAGCGGACGCGGGCCCTCCTGCATCTTCCGCATCCAGTCGGGGTCGGTCGGATCAACCGGCCTCGTCGCGATGGGCTCGATGCACGCATCGATCACCGCCACCCATTCCTCGAGCTCCGCCAGTTCCCCCACCACGCGCCCCTTCCCCCGTCCGACCATCGGCGGCAGCATGCCACGGCCCGCCTCCGCTGCCGGAGGGCGGCAGAGTTCCGCAAGGCATTCGTGCCGGAAGCGCCCGTTCGTCTGTACTCACCTGCTGAGTACGGTGGCGTGAGCGGCCCCGGGCGATCTGTGCCGGGGCGCGATCGTGGTGAACGGTCCGAGGCGAGCGCGGGGTGAGGTGAGGGTGGTTGGTCTACCTGGTGCTGACTGCGACGGCGGTCGGGTCCGTCGTGGTGGCCGCCGCGATCGTGCTGGTGGGCCGTCAGAGGCGCCGGATGGATTCCGGTCCGGAAGCGCGGCGCATCGAAGCGGCGGCCACGAGAGGCGTGCGCGATGCGCGCCGCCAGGCTCATGCCCAGCAGCATTTCAACGATGCCGGCGGCATCGGCGCTCTGCGGGATCGCGACTCCCTCTCGTAGGGACTCGCGGTAGGAACCCGTAGGGACTCGCGGTAGGGACTCGCAGGGACCGCGGTAAGGACCCGCGGGGACAAGGAGACGACCTCGGACAACCCCTCGCTCCACCGATGACCGGATCGGTCCGCTCCTGGACCCGATGCGGCCTGGCCCCGGCCCTCCCTCGCGGCCCAGGCTTGGGGCATGACCCGAGCACTGATCGTCATTGATGTCCAGGAGTCCTTCCGGGCCCGTCCGCTGTGGGAGACCACCTCTGATCTGAAGATCGCCGACCAGGTGAACCGCCTGGTCCGGCTCTCCCGTCAGGCCGGGGACCTGGTCGTATGGGTGCTGCACTCCGACCCCGGCAGCGGGGGTGTCTTCGATCCGGCCCTCGGCCATGTCCGGCTCATGGAGGAACTGGAGCGGGCGGACGGGGAACCGCTGATCCACAAGACCTCGCACAACGCCTTCACCACCACCAACCTGCAGCAGCTGCTCACCGAGCGCGGTGTCAGCGAACTCATCGTCTGCGGCATCCGCACCGAGCAGTGCGTGGAGACCACCACCCGCGTCGCCGGCGACTTCGGCTACCAGGTCACCTTCGTCACCGACGCGACCGCGACCAATCCCATCCCCCACCGCGACGCCCCCTCCGACCAGAGCGTCGCCGAGCTGCTGGCCGACCCGCTCACGCTCCCCGCCGAAGAGGTCATCAGGCGCACCGAGTACGCCCTGGCCGGACGCTTCGCCACCATCGCGACCGTCGACGAGCTGGAGGCGGCGGCAGGACGTAGGGCATGATGACCGAATCGTGAGCCACATCGTCTTCTTCCTCGTGCCCGGAGTCCATCTGCTGGACCTGGCCGGCCCCGCGCAGGTCTTCTCGACGGCCGCCGACTTCGGGCACCCCTACACGCTGTCGTACGTCGCCGAGCGGCCGCAGATCTCCACCGCGCAGGGCCTGCCGCTGGTGGCCGTGCTGGACTGGCCCGAGCTCGGTCCCGAGGACCTGATCGTGGTGCCCGGCTGGCGGGCTGCGACCCTGGCCGACAGTCCCGCCATCGGTGCCGCCTCCCTCCAGGTCCTGCGGGACCACCACGCCAGAGGGGGGACGGTGGCCAGCGTGTGCGCCGGAGCCGAGGCGCTCGGCCAGGCCCGCCTGCTGGACGGCCGACGCTGCACCACCCACCACGACGTGACGGACACTCACCCGCCTCTTCAACCGCGCCACGGGACTCACCCCCCTGCGTTACCAGCAGGCCCTGCGCCTCGAACGTGCCCAACACCTCATCAGCCACGGCGCGACAACCGACGCCGCCGCACGCTCAGTCGGCTTCGAGGACCCCCGCATGCTGCGCCGCCTCCGCGCCCGCGCGGCCTGACGAAGCCGACACCCGGGCGAGCGTACGACGTCTCCTGCGGTGCGGCAGTTCGAGGGCCGGGTCAACACCGAGCCCGTCGGCGCCCTGCCTGACCGCACCCTCGACGAAGTCAGTTGGCGACGGTCAGGCACTTGCCGCTGTGGCGTGCTGCTGTTCTCGTTGATGACACGGA
Organism: Streptomyces sp. NPDC050988; assembly: GCF_044456225.1. Taxonomy (NCBI): domain Bacteria; kingdom Bacillati; phylum Actinomycetota; class Actinomycetes; order Kitasatosporales; family Streptomycetaceae; genus Streptomyces; species Streptomyces sp. NPDC050988. Next base: position 517,259 of record NZ_JBITFQ010000002.1, read on the forward strand.
AGAAGCCGTTGCCCTGGGACTCCAGCCTCCAGAGCGGCAGGAATCGGGCTCTGCCCTGCCTCACGCCTCGCAGAAGCTCTTGGGGTCGCCGGCATCCGCGGTGCAGGTGTCGGTGTTGGCGCCCCCGTCGAGGGAGTCGTTGCCGAAGATGTTGTCCACGCCGTTGAGGGTGTCGTTCCCGGGGCCGCCGATGAGGGTGTCGGAACCGACGCCGCCGATGCTCTGGACGAGGTCGCCCTGGAGCGTGTCGTTGCCCGCCCCGCCGACCAGCCGGTCGTTGCCCCCGAAGCCGAGCATGTTGTCGTTCAACGCGCTCCCGGTGATCGTGTCGCCGAACTGGCTGCCGTAGATGGCCTCCACGTCGGTGAGGACGTTGTCGCCCTCCCCGCCGGTGCCGTCGTCGGCGGTGTTGTCGAAGTCGACGACCACGCCCGAGGTGCTCTCCAGGTAGCTGACGATGTCGAAGCCGCCTCCGCCGCGGAGCGTGTCTGCGCCGGGCCCGCCCACGAGGAGGTCGCTGACGGGGCCGCCGTTCACGGTGTCGTTGCCCGCCCCACCGTTGAGGACGTTGGTGTTGCCCTGGGTGGAGCCTCCGTTGATGGTGTCACCGCCCGACTCCCCGTTCAGTTCTCCGCGGACGGCGGCGGTTTTGGTGATGGTGTCGTTGCCGTCCCCGGCGTTGACCACGACCGAGGCGCGGATGAGATCGATCGAGCAGGCAACCGAACCGTTGATCTGGACCGCGCAACCGGTTCCGGCCGTGAGGGTGTCGGCGGTGTCCTGGATGAAGACGACGCTCCCCGACAGGCTGACCGTGATGTTGTTCGCGCGGCCCGCCGCCGCGTTCACGACGACGTTGTCGCCGCTCCTGAAAACACCGGTGGCCGCGTTGGCCGGCCCTCCGGTCAGGGTTACCGCGGAACCTGCCATCGCGGCGACCACCATGACCCGTAACAGCGCGTTTCTGCCCATCGACTGCCCCTCCGTTGTGTCTTCCGTTGTGTCTGCACTGCGCTTTCCGCGTGTTTCCGCGACCGCCGTGCGGTTGAAGGCCGGCACTCACCTGAGTCATGGCCGGCGTTTCCATGACTCAGAGTGCCGCCGGCTGGGTGGGATGGCGTGAGTAGTCGGTACTCAACAGCCGCCGGGGACAAGCGCGTTACCGAGCAAGCGCCTGAAATCCGCGCTCGACCGGGCGCGGCGGGCGCGGGCGTCATGGGCCACAACGGGCGGGCCGGGCGTCGTCGTCTACGAAAGGCGCGGCTGGTGATCCACTCGTGCGGCGGGCGGTGGTGTCCTGAGGGTCTGGGCCAGCTCGCGCCGGGTGGTGACGCCGAGTTTGGCGTAGGCGCGGTGGAGGTGGTTGTCGACGGTGCGTACCGACAGGGTCAGGGCGTCGGCGATGTCCTTGCTGGCGTTACCGAGCGCGGCGAGGAGGGCTATCTCGCGTTCGCGGTCGGTGAGCGGAGCGGTGGACTGGGCGGTGGTCAGCAGTGGCGTGCGGGCGCCTTCGCAGCGGGCCGGGGCGGCCGCGGCCCGCTGGGCGGCCGCCGAGGCGCGGCGGGCCTGGTGTGCCCGGCGCCAGGCGGCCGCGGCGGCGGTGGCCGCCTCGGCGGCGAGCAGCTCCGCGCCGACTGCCTGGCACGCGTCGGCCGCCTGGAGGAGCCGGTCGGGGTCGTCGGCCGCCAGCGCGGCCGCCAGTTGGGCGCGGGCCGGGGCAAGTGCCCCGTCGCATCTCTCCGCGAGTGCGGTCAGCCGGTCCGTGACGTCCTTCGCTCCGCCGAGACGGGCCACATCGGTCAGCAGCAGTGCCTCGCCGGTGAGATGGCCGGTCGAGCGGGCGGCAAGGGCGGCGGCGGTGAGCACGGACCGTGCCCGGCCCAGATGTCCGCGAGCGGCCAACAGCCATGCTTCGCCCAGGCGTTCCTCCCCTGCCGACACCAGGCCCGGTGCCAGCGGCGGCAGGGCGCGATGTTCGGCCAGCGACGCTTCGGCCGCGTCCAGATCCCCCAGTACGGCCGCACACGCGGCGAGGCCGCCGAGCACCGGGCGCAGGGCCATGGTGTGGTCGAAGGAACGGGCCAGGGCGGCCGCCTCGGCCCACCAGCGGCGGGCGGTCGCCGGCCGCCCGGCCAGCCACTCCGCACGTCCGAGAAAGACCGCCAGCCAGACCCGTACGACGGAGTCGGCGGCGACCAGTTCGGCGTAGGTGCGCTCGCCCTCGCGACGGGCTTCGTCCGGGAGGCCCGCTTCGGTGAGAGCGAGGACGAGCGGGATGCGCTGGACGGCGGGATGGGAGACGAGGGCGTGTTCGTCGACCTTCCGGTGGCCGGCGTGTGCGCGCTCCGCCCAGGTGACGGCCTCGCGCGTGCGGCCCACCAGTGCCAGCGCGAAGGGTTTCATCCAGGCGCCTCGAAGCCAGACGTTGACGTCGGGCGCGTCACCGACGTCGGTCTCCAGGTCCTCCAGGAATGTCAGCCCCTGGGCCGGCTGACCGGCGGCGATCCGCATGAAGCCCTCATTGATCTTGAGCTTGCGGCGGCCGGCCGGGCTGGTGATCCGGTCCAGGGCGGTGTCGTTGACCGCGAGTGCCGCGGCGAGAGGGGCGTTGCTCCACAGCAGGTTCAGCGTCCGGACCAGTGCGACCGCCAGTTTGTCCGGCTCACCGATGGCGACGGCGTCGGCCTGGGCGATCGCCGCCTCGGCCTGGTCCCAGCGGCCCATCTCGAAGAAGGCGTGGCCGAGTATCAGGCCGGTGGCTGTGGTGCGGTGCTTCTCGGGCAGGGCCCCCAGGAGCGCGACGATCTGGGGGTAGTCGTGTGCGTGGCGAGCCAGTAGGGCGGCCTGGGTGAGAAGGGCGGGGTCGGCGGTGCCGGTGGCGGCCAGCCGCCAGGTGGCGATGCGCAGCAGGTCACCGCGGCGGCGGGCCCCGCGCGCCTCGACGCGTACTGCCTGCTCCAGGAGCAGGGACCGGCGGCGCAGGACCGGAAGGCTGGCCCGCAGGACCTCGCCGTACAGCGGGTGGGCGAGGGACACGGCGGTGCGCCGCCGGTCCTGCGTGATGCGGACCAGTCCGGCCTGTTCCAAGGCCGCCATCACCTGCGGCGGGGCCAGGTCTTCGGCATCGGCCAGGGTCAACGGCTCGCACAGCGCCAGCAGTTCCAGCACGGGGCGTCCGGCGGAATCGGCGGTGGCCAGCCGACTGCCGATCACTTCGGTCAGCCGTGCGGTGGCCGGCAGTCGGCCCTCGGCCAGGTGCCAGATCTCCCCGTCCTCGGTCAGGTCCCCGGCGGTCAGGGCGCCCAGGACCAGTTCGCGCAGGTACAGCACATTGCCGCCGCTGGCAGCCGACAGCTCGTGCAGACTGCGCCGGTCGACCGCACCGCCGAGCGCGGCATGGAGCAGCGCCTCGATCTGCTCCGCGCTCAGTACGGTCAGGTCGACCCGGTACACCGCGTCTCCGCCCCGCAGCGCCGTGACGGCCTTCCCGTACGGCTCACCGCTGCGGACGGTGCCGATCAGCAGGAGCACGCCGGTGTCCATCAGTTGCCGCAGCAGCACCGCCGAGGCCGAGTCCAGCAGATGCATGTCGTCGACCAGCAGCACCCACCGTCTCCGCCCGGGGCCGGCGGCCAGCCGTTCGGCGACCGCGGCGAACCCGGCCACCGGGTCCGACAGATCCACCCCCGCGGGCAGCAGATGCGCGATCGCCCCCAGTGGCACGGCACCCGCCGCGGCACTCGCCGTGGCCCGCCCCACCCGGAAACCCGCCGCCGATGCCCGGCCCAGACACTCCTCGGCCAGCCGGGACTTGCCCACCCCGGCCGGCCCGCCCACCACGAACCCCCGGCACTCCCGGTCCGCCAGCGCCGCGGCGAAGGAGTCCAACTCCTCCTCGCGGCCCACCAACGGCCAACGCCCCACCCGATCCCGCACCACGGCTCCCCCTGGCAGGGCACGGCACGTGTACACCCCTCGACGGGCATCCCCGGCCACGCTCCACGCACTCAGCACGTGCACGATTCGCTTGACGCCAAGTGAGTCTAGGAACGCCCGACGGAGGGGGCCAACCGGCTCTCCGACGCTTCTCCGAGTCGGTCTACGTGCCTGACCCGGTTGACGTGGTTGACCTGGTTGACGTGGTTGCCTTCTCTACGAGGGGGACCATGTCCCCTACCCCCATTCGGTATAGCCGTTCACATGCTCGAAGCAGCTGATCGTCTTGGGCCCCGCTATTCCATCGACGCCTCCCGCGCACCAGGAGTACTGCTGGGAGCCCTGGATTCGCGTGGTCCAGTCCCTGGTGCGGGGACCGAGGATGCCGTACGAGAGGTTGTACTCAGGCACCAGGAAGTGCCCACTCCCGGGGATGAGTGGATTGTCGTAACTCGTGATGTAGCACGCGCCGGGAGACGCTTCGGCCGGAGCGGCGACGAGGAGCGAGGCGGCGGGTGAAGGACAGTACTACGCTCGTTCATCGGCGTCGCCACACTGGAGCGGCTCGACAGGAACACCTCGGTCCGACGTGTGGTCACCCGCCCTCGGTCAGGTGACCACTGGTCAGCAGCCGGCTACTCCGGCTGTGTCACCGTCAGAGCCCACCGAAGGGACTCCGTGGAGGCGTCGACGGCCACGAAGAAGGATCCCGGCCGAACCACACCGGCGTCCATGGTCACCGAACCCACTCCGGCAGCCCCTGACGGACAATCAACCGAGAACGCGGCAACCTCCGTCTGCTGCGACTCCATCGTCACCCGCACGCTGCCGCCACCCTCGCAGGCCACGGTGAGGACGGTCGGCAGCCCCTCCCACGCTCCGCCCGACGCGACGCCGCCGTCTCCCACGCGTTCCTCCACCCACACCAGGCCGTCCGGACCCGGGTGGGGCAACAAGACATCGGTCGACGCAGTGGCAGGGCCCGCCACCACACCCGTAAGCCCTAACGCCACCAGCGCCGTCACGGCCAGAGCTTTCCTCGTCCGTCTCACGTTCGCCCCTTCTCGATTCGTCATGGACACCACAGTCTGACCTTGGTGCCTGACCGCGCACATGAGTTCACGTACTCAGGAGGCCTCGGCTCGGGCCTTCCGGGCGACCGCTGGATCCCGAACACTGGATCCCGAGCGCAAGATCCCCAACGCAGGCTGCCGAGCGCAGGCTGCCGTTCAGGTCACTGCGATGGGGTCGTCCTCCGCGGCGGTGCGGAGGGGTTCGTCGGTGTCCATTGCAGGAGGAAGCGCAGCGCTTCCTGGGAGGCGGAGTCGGATGCGGTGTAGGCCACCAGCAGCTGGTCGGGGTAGGTGTCGACGGAGAACTGCTGGACGTCGAGGGTCACAGTGCCCGCTACCGGGTGATGGTAGGTCTTGGTGAGCTGCCTCGGCCCGCGCACCTGGTGGCCGGCCCACCAGGTGCGGAAGTCCGGGTCACGGACGCTGAGTTCACCGACCAGGGCGGTCAGGGTCCGGTCGTCGGGGCGGCGGCCCGCCTCCATCCGGAGGACGGCGACGCACTCGCGTGCGGCGCGCGGCCAGTCCGCGTACAAGGCGCGGAAGGAGTCGTCGAGGAAGGTCAGCCGGATCAGGTTGCGCTCGGCCGGCGGCAGGGTGCCGAAGTCGGTCAGCAGGGCGGCCGCTCCCCGGTTCCAGGCCAGCACGTCCATACGCCGATGCAGCACCATCGCGGGAACGTCGCGCATGCCGTCCAGCAGGCTCCGCAGCCGTGGGGCGACCTCCGGCCTGCCCGACGGCCGCGGGCGGGCGCCGGGACCGACATCGGCCAGGGTGAACAGGTAGGAGCGTTCGTCCGGGGCGAGCTGCAGCGCGTCGGCGAGCGCGTCCAGGACCGGACGGGAGACCCGTCGGGTGCGGCCCTGTTCCAGCCGGACGACGTAGTCCACGCTCACGTGCGCGAGCTGGGCCAGCTCCTCCCGGCGCAGCCCAGGGACGCGGCGCAGGCGTCCGTCGTCCGGCAGGCCGATGCTGTGCGGGTCGAGGGCCGCGCGGCGGGCGCGCAGAAAGTCGCCCAGGTCGTTGCCGTCGGAAGGATTGGCAGGCTCTTCCATGACTCCAGTGTCCGCAAGTTCTCGGTCACGTGCCTGGTACTGGTCTGCATAGGCAGCATCGTCCCTGGCACCAGCCGGAGGGCGGCATGACCGTGGTGGACGCGGTCGCCGGACCCTGGGCGACTGCCGGAACTCGCCACCGAGGCGAGCCCGCCCCCGTACGGCTGGAGACCATCATCATGAGGACAGACACCATGAGGACAGGCGTCACGAAGGCAAGCGTCACGAAGGCAGACGCCACAAAGGCAGACGTCACCTTTCTCAGCGCCGGCCTGAAGCTCGCCGGCCACCTCTACACCCCCGGAGATGTCCTCGGCGACTCCCTCGATGGCGAAACCGCCGGACCGCGCCCTGCCATCGTCGTGGGCCATCCCGGCAGCGGTGTGAAGGAGCAGGCCGCCGGACTGTACGCGCGGCGCCTCGCCGGGCAGGGCTTCGTCACGCTCGCGTACGACGCCGCCTTTCAGGGTGCGAGCGAGGGCACCCCGCGTGGCCTGGAGGACCCGGCCCACCGGGTCGAGGACATCAAGGCGGCCGTGTCGTACCTGACCACGCTCGACGAGGTCGACACCGACCGGATCGGGGCTCTGGGCATCTGCGCCTCCGGCGGGTACGTACTTTCCGCCGCCGCGACCGACCATCGCATCAAGGCGGTCGGCACCGTCAGTGGCGTCGACATCGCCCGCCAGTTCCGGCTGGGTGCCGACGGCGCTCAGGACCCGGCCGCCATCCAGGGCATGCTCGACGCCGCCGCGGCCGCGCGTACCGCCGAGGCCCTCAGTGAAGGCGTCCAGAGCTTCCGGCTCTTCCCCGACACCATCGAGCAGGCCCTCGCCCTCGGTGGCCGGCACGCCGCCGACGGCTTCGAGTACTACTGCACGGACCGCGCCCAGCACCCACGGTCGGCGAAGTTCCTCACCTGGTCCAGCATCGACCGCATGGTCTTCTTCGATGCCTTCGCCTTCGTCGACCTGATCTCGCCGCGCCCACTGCTGATGATCGTCGGACGTGAAGCGGTGACCTCGTGGATGAGCGTCGAGGCGTTCCAGAAGGCCCGCGGCCCGAAGGAACTGCACTGGATCGACGGCGCCCGCCACGTCGACCTGTACGACAAGGACGAGTGCGTCACGCCTGCCATCGCCGAGTTGGCCGGCTTCTTCCGCACCCGGCCGGCCGCGACTGCCCGGAACGACGCCCATCCCGGGGACCGCACACCGCCGACGCCGAACTGACCGAATGTGCCCCCTTGCCCGGGCAGTGGGGCTCCATCACTGTCGTTGCGCACCGCCCTTCACCTGATGACCGCCCACCGTCGGAGATCCCCATGCTGCGGGTGCACTTCACGCCCGACGACATCGCACATGTACGTGTCGCCGCCGCCCCCGACCCCCTGTGGGAAATCGTCAACAGCTTCCAGGCGCTGATCAGGGAGGAGAACGCCCTGGTGTTCGGCGAGTGGCGGCGCCTCGTGCGGCCCCGACTGGGTCCGGCGGACGGTCTGCTCGCCGCGCTGCTGCCGCCCCGCGGTTACTTCCCGGACTTCCTCACGCCCGACCTGGGCGGCTCCCCCGGGCTGGAGAGCGCTGTCGACACCGTGCTCGGCACACCCCGGTCCGACCTGCGCGGCGATCTGGCCAGGCTCGTCGCACCCCCGGCCCGACCGCGACCACTGCCGGCCGAGGCCCGTGCTCTCGCCGAGGGCACGCTCGAGGCCCTGCAGCGGCTGGGCGCCGCACTGCACGGGTACCACCGGCGAGCGCTCGCCGCCTTCTGGCCGCACATCCGGGCGCAGGTGGACGCCGACCGTGCCGTGCGCGCCCGGGCGGTGCTGGGAGGCGGAACCGACGGGCTGCTGGCGAGCCTCCGGCCCGTACTGCGCTGGCAGCCGCCGGTACTTGAGGCCGACTACCCGGTCGACCACGAACTGCGGCTCGATGGGCGGGGGTTACTGCTGCAACCGTCGTTCTTCTGTTCCCGGCGGCCCGTCACTCTCGCCGTGCCACTCCCCGACCGCACGCCGGTCCTGGTCTATCCGATCCAACACACGCTCGGCTGGGCGCTGGCGCCCGGCGCCACGGGCCGGAGCACGGGACTGGGCGCGCTGCTCGGCCGCACGCGGGCCGCCATCCTGGAGGAGGTCGTGACCGGGCGTACGACCGGTGAACTGGCGGAGCGTATCGGCGTTTCCGGGGCTGCGGTGAGCCAGCACACGGCCGTGCTGCGGCAGGCCGGACTGCTGCTGAGCGTGCGCCGCAGCAAGCACGTGCTGCACACCATCACTCCGGCGGGGCTCGTCCTCCTCGACGGCACACCGCACACGCCGCACATCCCGTTCAGCCCTCTGACGTCTGACAACTGACGCCTCACGCCTGCCCGTTGGCGCCAGGCGTGAGGCGAGAGACGCCTGAGAGGCGGCTTCCGTTTAAGCCACGGCTTCAACGTGTGGCGGCCACGCGACGGCCGGCGACAGCCTGGCACCACGAACGGGGCCACACCACCACCGGGTGCCTCGTATGTCGCGTCCTGAACAGGGGGATCAACCGAATGCGCAGAATGCACAGCGTGCACGGAGTGCGTGGCAGGCGTTCCGTCCTCGGCCTCATCGGTGCCTTGGCTCTGATGCTGGCTGCTGTCTTCGCGGCCGGACCGGCCCAAGCGTCCGTCGCCTCGGACGACGGTGCGGCCGACCGGGTACTGACCGCGCCACCGGCGCCGCAGGACGCACAGTCGGCGTCGACCCGGTCCGCGGCGGCGAACTCGCCGAGCGTCTCGCCGTCCGCCAGGTCCACCCACGTGGCACCCGGCGGCTCCTTCAGCTGCCCCAGCGGAAACCTCTGCACGGAGGTCTGGGATCCCACCACGAACAGCTGGGAGATCTTCTTCCTCTACTCCTGCAACCGGTACTACACGTCGTACTGGGACGGCGCCGGCTACTACTACGACTTCCAGACCGGCGGCGTCACCTCGTACTTCTACGGCCAGAGCGGCAACGTCCTCCACTCCTTCAGGCCCGACTCGGCCCTGCACTCCTACACCTGGACCCCCGTCTGGAGCATCCGCAACTGCTGAGCACGCGTACGCGTTGACGTCCGCCCCGGCACCGCACTCAGGAGAGTGCCGCGCCGGGGCGGACGTATCAGAACCGGTGGCGGGCCACCGACCGCCCGGGGTGACGACCCGGGCATGCGCGACGCCGTCTCCGTCAGTTGCCGGCGACTCCGTCCTGCGCCCGCAAGAATCGTGGGCATGGCATTACACGCGAACCAGACCCGCGCCCTGTCCTTCGACTCCATCGCCGCGCAGTACGCCGCCACCCGCCCCGGCTATCCACCCGCCCTCTTCGACGCCGTGGAAGAGCTCGCCGGCCGACGACTGGCCGGCGCCGACGTGCTGGACTGCGGGGCCGGCACCGGTATCGCCACCCGGCTGCTGCGCGAGCGCGGCGCCCGCGTGGTCGCGATGGAGCCGGGCGCCGGTATGGCCGCGGAGCTGCGCCGGGCCGGGCCCAAGGTCCCGTTGGTGCGGGGCGAGGGGAACCGTCTGCCCTTCGCCGCCGGCAGCTTCGATGTGATCGCCTACGCGCAGGCCTGGCACTGGACCGACCCGACCCGCTCCGTCCCCGAGGCGTTGCGCGTGCTGCGCCCGCACGGCGTACTGGCCCTGTGGTGGAATCAGGCCGACATCCGCGTCCCATGGGTCGCGGCGGAGGAGGACCGGCTCGCGCCCTTCACCCGCGGCTTCCCGACGACGGTGGCCGAGCTGTTCGCCCCGTTCGCGGTCCGGGTGGACACCCGTGAGATCACCTGGTCGCGCCGGATCACCGTCGAGGAACACATCCGCAACCTGGCCACGCACTCGCACTTCGTGGTCATGGATCCCGCCGAGCGCGCCGAACTCCTCGGCGCGAACCGCACCGTGCTGGCTCGACTCTTCCCCGACGGCGAGCTCGACGAGCCGTACCGATGCGGCCTGACCGTCGTACGACCGGCCACCGCTCAGGCCTGATCGGAGCCTGGAACCCCCGGGTGCGAGGACAAGTCCCAGGCACCCCGGCGACCACGTCCGCACCACAAAGTAAGGTGAGCCTTACTTCGGGATAGTGTTCCATGTGCGGCCACTCGCTGGACGCACGTACGTTGGGAGTTGGCCTTGCCGCACACGATCGACACCACCGGGAACGGGCCGGACGCGGTGACCGAGGAGGGCTGGGTCGAGCTGACGTCGAGCGCCGAGTTGCGTGAACTGCTGGGCGAGCCCTGGCCCATCGTGATCGAGAAGGTTCACGACCAACTCACCGACAAGGACCGGGACATAGTGACCCAGTCACCCTTCTGCCTACTGGCCACCTCCGACGCGGGCGGCAACTGCGACGTCTCCCCTCGCGGGGACGCACCGGGTTTCACGTACGTCATCGACTCACGCACGCTCGCCCTGCCCGACCGGCCCGGGAACCGGCGGGGCGACAGCTTCCACAACGTCCTCGACAACCCGCACGCCGGTCTGCTGTACCTGATACCCGGCAGCAAGGAAGTCCTGAGGGTCAACGGCCGGGCCCGCATCCTCACCGACGCCCCATTCTTCGACGCCATGAAGCTGGACGACCAGCGCCCCACGCTGGCCCTGGTCCTGGAGATCGACGAGATCTATCTGCACTGCCCGCAGTCGCTGCGCCGCTCGGGAGTGTGGAATCCGGCATCCTGGCAGACCGGCTGAGCCGCTCTCGGGACACCCTTTCCAAGATCAATTTAGGGTAGGCTAACCTTCACCGCGTGAGATCTGGTGAAGAAGCAGCAGACGCCCCGCGTCTGCGCGGTCATGAGCTGTCGGCCACGGGTGTGACCGTGTCGTACGACGGCGTCGACGTCGTACACGACGCCTCGGTCGCGCTCCAGCCCGGCGAGGTGACCGTTCTGGTAGGTCCCAACGGCAGCGGCAAGTCGACGCTCCTGCGGACGATCGCCCGGTTGCAGCGGGGCCGTCACGCCACGCTCAGGATCGACGGCGACACCGACGGCCTCGCCCTGAGTGCCCGTGAGTTCGCGCGCCATGTCGCCCTGCTGACCCAGGGCCGCCCCACGCCCAGCGGACTGACCGTGCGGGACGTCGTCGAGTTCGGCCGCTACCCGTACCGGGGCCGCTTCGGCCGGCCCGATCCGGACGCGTCGGCCGCGATCGACCGGGCGCTCGCCCTGACCGGTGTCACGGACCTCGCCGAACGGGGCGCCGACCACCTGTCCGGCGGCCAGTTGCAGCGGGTGTGGCTCGCCAGTTGCCTCGCCCAGGAGACCGGCGTGCTGCTGCTCGACGAGCCGACCACCTATCTCGACCTGCGCTACCAGATCGAACTCCTCGACCTCATCCGCGACCTGGCGGACGACCACGGGATCGCCGTCGGAGTCGTCCTGCACGACCTCGACCAGGCGGCGGCCATCGCCGACCGGATCACGCTGCTCGAAGCGGGCCGGATCGTCGCCGACGGCCTGCCCGAGGACGTCCTCACACCGGAACGCCTGACCGCCGTCTACGGCATCCGGATCGACGTCGACACAGACCCCCTCACCGGCCGACTGCGCACCCGCCCGATCGGCCGCCACCACACACGAGACAATCGAACCGAAAGGCTCGGCACCACCTCATGAGACGCCTCCTGCTCACCGCGGCCGCCACCACCGCCGCCGCGCTCGCCCTTGCCGCCTGCGGCACCACCGAGCCCGCCGCGGACAAGTCCGAGAAAGAGTCGGAGGCCATCACCCTCACCGACGGCACCGGCGCGAAGCTCAAGCTCGACGGCCCGGCCACCAAGGTCGTCGCCACCGAGTGGAACGAGGTCGAGAGCCTCATCACGCTCGGCGTCGACCCGGTCGGCGTCGCCGACGTCAAGGGCTACAAGACCTGGGACACCGCCGTCCCGCTCAAGAACGAGCCGAAGGACATCGGCACACGCGGCGAGCCGAGCATGGACACCGTCGCCTCCCTCTCGCCCGACCTCATCGTGGCCTCCTCCGACCTTCCGCCCGCGGCCGTGAAGCAGCTGCGCAAGATCGCCCCGGTGCTGGGGATCAAGTCCGCAGACGCCTCGGACCAGGTCGGTCAGATGCTGGAGAACCTCGACCTCATCGCCAAGGCCACCGGCACCACCGACAAGGCCGAGACTGCCCGTGCGAACTTCGAGGCCAAGGTCGCCGAGGGCAAGAAGGCCCTGGCCGACGCCGGTCTCGACGGCACGGACTTCGCCTTCGCCGACGGTTACGTCACCTCCAACCAGGTCTCCCTGCGCCCGTACACCAGCGGCTCGCTCATCGGGGCCGTCAACGAGCGGATCGGCCTGAAGAACGCCTGGAAGGTCAAGGGCGACGCGGCCTACGGCCTCGGGACCACCGACGTCGAGGGCCTCACCGCCCTGCCGAAGGACGTCCGGTTCGCCTACATAGGCAACGACGGCGACAAGGGCAGCACGCCCTTCACCGGCGCGCTGGCGAAGAACGCCGTATGGAAGTCCCTGCCGTTCGTGAAGGCCGACAAGGTGCACCGACTGCCCGATGGGATCTGGATGTTCGGCGGCCCCCAGTCGATGGAGGCGTACATCGACGCCGTCGTCGACGCACTGACGAAGTAGACGCCCCGGAAAGAAAAAGAAGCAGAAGCAGAAGCAGACGAAGTATCGGAGCCATGGCCGTCACCGCAACGCCTCCCGCCGTCACCCGTCCGCCGACGGCCGCGTCCCGGACGGGCGCGGTCGCGGTGACGGCCGGGCTCGTCCTCCTGGTCGCCGCCCTCGCCGTCGTCGACATCACCCAGGGCACCGCGGCCGTCGGACCGGCCGAGGTGTTCAAGGCCCTGACCGGGCAGGCCGATCCGTCCGACGCGTCCGTCGTGATCGCCTCCCGGCTGCCGCGGATGACCGCCGGCATCCTGGTCGGCGTCATCCTCGGCGTGGCGGGCGCCGTACTGCAGGCCGTCAGCCGCAACGTCCTCGCCGCTCCCGACACCCTCGCGGTGAACGCCGGTTCGTACCTGGCGCTCGGACTGGTCGGCGCCACCGGCGTCTCGCTCCCGCTGCTCGCCTCCTCCGGGGTCGCCTTCGTCGGCGGGCTCCTGGCCGCGGCCGTCGTACTCGCCCTGTCCGGCCTCGGCACGGGAACCGTACGACTGGTCCTCGCCGGCACCGCGCTGGCGCTGGGCCTGACCTCCATGACGGAAAGCCTGCTCCTGCTGTTCCCCGAGCAGACCGAGGGCCTCTACCAGTGGAACCAGGGCAGCATCAGCCAGAACGGCTTCGACGGTGTCCTGCAGATGCTGCCCGTCGCCCTGACCGGAGTCGTCGGCCTGCTGCTGACCTCCCGTCGGGTCGACGCACTCGCCCTGGGTGACGACGCCGCGCGCGGACTGGGCGTCCCGGTCCGCGCCACCCGCGTGACCGTGGTCGTACTGGCCACGCTGCTGTCCGCGGCGGCGGTCACGCTCGCCGGGCCCATCGGCTTCGTCGGCCTGTGCGCACCGGCCCTGGTGCGTCCACTCGCCCGCCGGTTCCGCGGTCTCGTCCGCACTCGTACGAACCTGCCGGTGGCCGGTGTGGTCGGCGCGGGCCTGGTCCTCGGCTCGGACGTGCTGCTGCGGGCCCTCGTACCCTCGGACACGGCCGTCGCCGTCCCCACCGGCGTCGTCACCAGCCTCATCGGCGCCGTGTTCCTGGTGGTGATGGCCCTGCGGCTGCGGGACACGGCCGGAGCCGAGGCACCGGACCGGATGCGCATCCCCAGCCGGACGGCGTTCCTGGCCACACTGGCCGCCCTCGTCGCCGTGGTCGTCGGCGTCACGATCACCGGCGCGCTGCTGGGCGACAGCAAGCTCCTGCTCGGCGATGTCGTGAACTGGGCGCAGGGGCGGGCCGGTCGGACCGTGTCCTTCGTTCTCGACACCCGGATGCCCCGGGTGCTCGCGGCCCTGTGCGCGGGCGCGGCGCTCGCCCTGGCCGGCACGCTGGTGCAGGCCGTGACCCGCAACCCGCTCGCGGAGCCGGGGGTGCTGGGCGTGTCCGGCGGAGCCGCACTGGGCGCCGTGCTCCTCGTCACCACCGTTCCCGTCGCCGGCACCTGGAGCGTCGCGGGGGCCGCCTTCGCGGGCGCCGCGATCACCTCCGTCATCGTCTTCGGGCTGGCCGCCCGGGGCGGCTACCGGCAGAACCGGTTGGTCCTCGTCGGCATCGGCATGGCCGCCGGTACGACGGCACTGGTCAGCCTGCTCATCGTGCTCACCGACCCGTTCAACGCCACCAAGGCGCTGACCTGGCTGTCCGGTTCGACGTACGGCCGGACCATGCCGGACGTACTGCCCGTCGCGCTCGTGCTGGTGCTGGGCCTTGTCGTCGCGGTCGCCCGGCGCACCGAGCTGGACCTCATCTCCCTGGACGCGGACACCCCTCGGCTCCTCGGCCTGCGACTGTCCCCGGCCAGGCTCGGCTTCCTGGTGGTGAGCGTCCTGCTCAGCGCGACGGCCGTCGCCTCGGCCGGCACCATCGGCTTCGTGGGCCTCGTGGCCCCGCACGCGGCACGTGCCCTCGTGGGCCGGCGGCACGTACGGGTCGTGCCAGTCGCCGTCCTCCTCGGCGCCGCGCTCGTGTGCACGGCCGACCTCCTCGGCCGCACGGTCATCGCCCCCGCCCAACTGGGCGCCGGCCTGATGACGGCGGTCATCGGCACTCCGTACTTCCTGTATCTGCTGGTACGAAGCCGGCGCTAGCCGCGCGGGACCGTGTGCTCGCTCTGACCGTTGCGGTGGATGGGGCTGGGCAGCGTCCGGGCCTGCGTGAAAAGCTCACCCCGGGTGGAGCCGGACGATCACGGACGGCGGCCACCGTACGAGACAGGCACGACGAGAGGTGGCGGCATGCGCATCGGACTGCTCGGTACTGGGCCCTGGGCCGACATGGCTCACGCTCCCGCCCTGAGCGGGCATCGCGAACTGGACTTCGTGGGGGTCTGGGGCAGGCGCGCCGACGCGGCCAAGGCGCTGGCCGACCGTCACGGGACACAGGCGTACGAGGATGTCGACGCCCTCCTCGCCAAGGTGGACGCGGTCGCCATTGCCCTGCCTCCGTCCGTGCAGGCCCCGCTCGCGGCGCGCGCCGCGCGGGCGAACTGCCATCTGCTGCTGGACAAGCCTCTCGCGGCGACCGTGGAGGAGGGCCGCGCCGTCGTCGAGGCGGTCGAGCAGGCCGGCGTCGCCTCGGTCGTCTTCTTCACCAGCCGCTTCCAGCCCGAGATCCAGGCCTGGATCGCCGAACAGGCCGCCACGGAGGGCTGGTTCACCGCGCGCGCCGAGTGGCTCGGCGCCGTGTTCACGAGCGACAGCCCGTTCGCCGCGTCGCCGTGGCGGCAGGAGAAGGGCGGACTCTGGGATGTCGGCCCGCACGCCCTGTCCGTGCTGATGCCGGTGCTCGGCGACGTCGAGCGGGTGGCCGCCGCCGCGCGGGGCCCGAAGGACACCGTTCACCTGGTGCTCCACCACGTCGGCGGGGCGTCGAGCACCCTGACTCTCAGCCTGACGGCCCCGCCCGCGGCCGCCGGAGCCGCCGTCGAGCTGCGGGGCAAGGCCGGGGTGACCGTTCTGCCCGGGTCCGCCGAAGGGGCGGTCGAGGCTCTCACCCGGGCCGCCGACGCCCTCCTCGAAGCCGCCCGCACCGGTCGCCCGCATCCGTGCGACGCCGCCTTCGGCCTGCGGGTGACGGAGATCCTCACGGATGCGGAAGCACAGTTGGGCACCGCTCCCCCGGTCCGCTGAGAGCGCTACGGAACTGAATCACCGGCGTGTGCCTAACTCCCGGCACACGCCGGCGCGTCCGCGTCGAGGGACAGCGGGCTGCCCTTGGGCACGAGGTAGGTGACGTACAACTCGACCGGCTCGGTCCCGAGGTTGCGCCCGACGTGGACGTGACGGGACCCGGCCGGCTCGATGAACGAAGTGCCCGCCTGGCTGACCTCCACCGAGCAGTCCTGCAGCGTGCGAGTGAGTGTGCCCGACTTGACGACGGCGATGAGCTGGCCCGGGTGGTAGTGCCAGCCCGTCGTGCCGCCCGGCGCGATGGTGATGGACCGGACGATGACGTCCGTACGCCCCTTGGCCTTGACCTTCAGTGTCCCGGCCGAGGTGCCCTGGGCGAGAACCGTGCCGGTGACCCCGCTGCCGGGAGTGGCGAGTGCGGAACTCGACCCGAAGGCGAGTGCGGCCGCGCAGCCGGTCATGACGAACGTTCTGCGGACCTTGCCCAGCCGAGACGTGCTGCTCACGGGGATCCTCCTCCGGATCGGCCAACTCATCGGCTTTTCCGACGAGTTGGGCCCGACAGGCTCACTGCCCCCGCGCATCGCCGTCCACACCCGGTGGCCCGGATCGCTCCGGGCCACTCGTGTACCGGCCGGGCCGCGCACGCTCGCGCCGCTCGCGTCAACCGTTCTCGACGCGCTCTCGGATCTGTTCCGGGGTCAAGTACGCGTTCGTGTGCTCGAAGTCCCGCAGCTTCGCGGACGTACGGGACAGCAGACCGGTGCCCACGAAGTCATGGCCGGCAACCGTGTTCAGCGCCCAGTTGGTCGCCACCCGGACCTTCGCCACATTGGTGCGCAGCGCCGACCAGTGGTAGCCGCGGGCGACGACCTGGGCGGGCAGGCCGCGCAGCTCGACGCCGAGCGGCTTGGACACGGCGTCGGAGCCGCCGAGGTCGACGACGAGTCCCAGATCCTTGTGGACGTACGGCGTCATCGGCTGTCCGCGCAGAGAGGCGATGACGTTGTCGGCGACGTGCTTGCCCTGGCGCATCGCGTGCTGAGCGGTCGGTGGGCAGATGGCGCCCTCCGTGTCCTTGGCCTCGTCCGGTACGGCGGCGGCGTCGCCGAGCGCGAAGACGCCGTCGTGGCCGGGCAGGGACATCTCCGAGCTGACCGCGAGCCGCCCCTTGACCGTCTCGGCGCCCAGGGTGGCCATGAGCGGGCTCGCCGCGACTCCGGCGGTCCAGATCAGCGTATGGGTCGGAACGACCCGGCCGTCGGTGAAGGTGACCTCGTCCGGGCCTGCCTTCTCGATGGAGACGCCCAGCGAGATGTCGATGCCCCGCCTGCGCAGGATCTCCTGGGCGCTGCGGCCGAGCTTGTCGCCCAGTTCGGGCATCAGCTTCGGCGCGATGTCGATCAGATGCCACTTGATCAGCTTCGGGTCGAGCCTCGGGTAGCGCTTGACGGCCTGGTGCGTCAGAAGCTGGAGGCAGGCGGCGGTCTCCGTACCGGCGTAGCCGCCGCCGACGACCACGAACTGAAGGCGCGCCGCCCGCTCTGCCTCGTCCTGGCTGGCGTCGGCGAGGTCGAGCTGTGCGATGACGTGGTCGCGGAGGTACGCGGCCTCGGCGAGCGTCTTCATACCGCGGGCGTGGTCGGTGAGGCCCGGGATGTCGAAGGTGCGCGTGACACTGCCGGGTGCCAGCACGATGTGGTCGTACCGCTCGTTCACGATCTCGCCCGTGATCTTGCGGACGACGCAGACCTTGGCCTTCAGGTCCACACCGATGGCACCGCCGGGGATGATGCGGGTGCGGTACTTGCGGCTGCGGCGCAGGGACACGGCGATCGACTGCGGAGTCAGCACTCCTGAGGCGACCTGTGGGAGCAGGGGCAGATAGAGCTGGTAGGAGAACGGTGTCACGAGCGCCACGTCGGCCTCGTCGGAACCGAGCTTGCGCTCCAGGCGCCGGACGCACCCGACTCCCGCGAAGCCCGCTCCCACCACCAGGATCTTCGGTCGTACCACGATGTCCATCCCTTCACCGGCCGCGCACGTTCTGTCTTCCCACGGTCCCTCTGCCCCGTGAGTCCCTCCTTCGCACGTGCTGATCCTCCGATGAGGCGAGCGAACGCACTCCTCGTGGGAGGACCGTCAGTGCCCGTGCCCCTTGCTCAGGCTCCGCAGCACGGCACGTGCCATGGCCGCCTCGCCCTTGGCGTTGGGGTGGGCCGGGGCCGCGGGCGAGGCCGGTCGCAGCGGTTCGACCCAGCGGACCTCGGGGGCCTTGCACATGTCGTGTCCGATCGTGGGTCCGTACGTGTCAACGTATTCGGCCCCGTTCAACCGCGCCACCACGCGCATCATCAGGTTGAGGCGCTTGCCGGTGTCGCGCAGATAGGGGAAGTCCTTCGCCGCGAACGGCACCGAGGGGTAGCAGCCGCTGCCGTCGTCCGGCAGGAGAGCGGGGTAGCCGACGACGAGCACGCGGGCGTGCGGTGCTTTGGCGTGCACGGCCCGCAGGACGCGGGTGATCTTGGGTGCCGTTTCGAGGATCCTCAGCGTCAGCTGATCGACCCCGGAGGACGTGAAGTGCCGCCGGCACGGGTCGCCCGTGAGGTCCTGCGAGCTCAGCTGGGCGCAGGTGCTGATGATGGAGCTGAACCCGATGTCGTTGCCGCCGATCTGGACGGTCACCAGGTCGGTGTCCCGCTGCAGGGCGTTGAGCTGCGGAGGGTTGGTCCCCTGTGCCTTCCACATCTGCTCGGTCGTGGCACCGCCACAGCTCACGTCCTTGAACGTGGACACTCTTCGCTCCGCGGCGACGAGTGAGGGGTAGTTGTGGTCGGAGCGGGCGCAGTTCGCGTCCACCTGCGTCGGGATCCCAGGCCCCGAGGTGTAGGAGTCCCCGAGCGAGACGTAGTCCGTGCCCCGGCCGTGGCCGCCGCCGTGCGCCGCGACAGGTGCCGCGGACGCGACGACGAGGGCGCAGCCACTGACCGCCGCCCCCATCGCGGTCGCGCGTCGGCGGTTCGTTGCCGTGCTGCCGGACTGGGTGCGACGGTTCTTCAAGATTCCCCCCTGGGTCCAACACCGCGTGCCGGGCCGCCGACGGCGCGCCCTTGCGTGGTGACTGAACTTGTATACCGGCCAGTTCGCCCTCAGGACAGAGGCGCGTCAGGACAGAGGGACGTAGGACGGAGGAGGAACGGGTTCGCGCCGTGGATGCGCTTCGGCGTGACCGCGGGGCCGCCGACTCCGGGGGGGGAGCCGGCGGCGGCTGAGTCGGCGGCGGCAGCTGTCAGACGCCGAACTCCGTGGGTGACAGACCGACAGCGGCGCAGGCGTCACGAATGGCGAACTGCTCGGACTGGTCGAAGTGCCCGTCGGCACCCGCGACCACGATGCCCGTCTGGATGACCGCGCGGGCCTCAACCGGCTTCTTGGCGGCCTTGGCGATCTCCCGCAGCGCTTCGGCCTTGCCCACCTCGAAGTTGGCGATGAGCTGGTCCAGGTGCTTGTTGAAACGCTGGCGAAGCTGGTCCGCCGGGAAGTTCTGCAGAACCTCGTTGGAGACGATCAGCTCCTCGACCCGCTGCCTCTCCGCCTGCTCCACATGTCCGTCGGCCGCGGCCACGAGCGCGCACATGGCCATGCTCGCGTCCCGGTACGCGCCGCTCTTGAGCTCGGTCTTGACCGACGCGAGCTGGGACTTGAGCAGTCCGACCAGCTGGGCCTTGGAGCCACCGGAGGACGAACCGGATCCGTGGCCACCACGCTGGCCCTGCCCGTACGGAGCCTGGCCCTGCCCATAGGGAGCCTGCCCCTGTCCCCCCGATCCCCTGCCGCTCTGGGACTGCTGGAGGTTCTTGGCCTGGTCCTTGAGCCGGTCCCACATCGCCACTACTGCCACCTCGGCTTCTGTTGCCTGTCCGGTACTGATCATCGGTCGCGCTGGTTCACGCCCCGCGACAAGTGAACGCTCTTCGCAGCCACCAAGGTTCCCGAATGGCAAAGGCAACGTAAAACAATCCTGGTCTGCGGCCTCTTTCACGGGCCACGCAGGACCGTGATGTGATGGCTTCGTGAGTCGTGCCGCAGAGGAGAGCAACCGTCGCATGCTTCGGGCACGGGATGCGATGGACCGTGGCTACGCGCGGCCGCTGGACGTCCCGGCCCTGGCCCGGATCGCGCATGTGTCCCAGGCGCACTTCACCCGCACCTTCAGGGCCACGTTCGGCGAGACACCGCACCGCTATCTGCAGCGCCGCCGGGTCGAGCGGGCGATGTTCCTGTTGCGGGAGACCGACCGCAGCGTGACGGACATCTGCTACCAGGTGGGCTTCGGCAGCCCGGGAACCTTCAGTCGCACGTTCCGCGACATCGTCGGCCGGTCGCCGAGGGCATACCGCCGCGAGGCGGTGACCGCGGCCGTACCGACATGTTTCGCCATGGCGTGGATGCGTCCGAGCGACTGACCGTCCGCACGGCCCATGCCATCCCGCCGGCTGAGCAGTTTTGGATAAGTTTTCGTCCGGTCGGCTCGATAGCGTGATGCACATGTTCACCGCTATCACGCACTCGCAGATCTACGTCCTCGACCAGGACGAGGCCCTCGACTTCTACGTGGGCAAGCTCGACCTGGAGGTCAACACCGACGTGTCCCTGGGCTTCATGCGCTGGCTGACCGTCAACGTCCCCGGTCACCCCGACCGCCAGATCCTGCTGGAGAAGCCAGGCCCTCCGGCGCTCTCCGAGGAGACGGCGCAGCAGGTGCGGGAGCTGTTGACCAAGGGAGCGATGGGCGGCCACCTCATCTTCACCACCGACGACTGCCGCAAGACGTACGAGAAGCTGCTGGCCAGGGGCGTCGAGTTCACCGAGGAGCCCACCGAGCGTCCGTACGGAATCGACTGCGGGCTCCGCGACCCCTTCGGAAACAGCATCCGCTTCACCCAGCCGAAGGCGTAGGACTCCTGACAGCTGTATCGGCGCCCGGCCGATGGCCGGACGCCGATGGCCGGACGCCGATACCCGTCACGTCACGCCGGTGACGTCACAGCCCGGCCGAGATGCCGGGCGAAGAACCGGACCGCGCTGTCGGCCTCGAACCGGGGCAATTCCTTGTGCGCGCCCGCGTTGGCATGCAACGTCTTCTCCTTGGGGGCGAAGGCGTCGAACAGCGCGAGGCCGGACTCGCGTGGGATGTGCTCGTCGTCCCACTGGAGCGCGTACTCGATCGGTACGGTGATCCGCCGCGCGTACTCGGCCAGCGCGTCGGGCCAGTGGAGGCCGAAGGCCGCGGCGGTGATCCTGGGTTCGACCGCGGTCAGCGGTACCCCGATCGCGGTGCCCATGTTCAGACCGAAGTAGCCGACCGGCCCGTCGGTTCCGATCTCGGGCAGTTCCTGGAGGGCGTCCAGGGTCGCCCGCCACTCCGGTACGGCACGGTCCGCCAGGTGGGAGTTGTACCGGACGACGATCGGGCCGACCGGTTCGCCCGCCGCCATGGCCTGCTGCATGGCGGCGATCTCCCGCTCGTCGTGAGCAGTGCGCGGTCGGCCGCCGTGACCGGGCGCGTCGATGGCGACGACGTGGAAACCGCAGCCGGCGACGAGGAGTTGCGCGCGGCCCGTCATCGCGGGCGCCTTCTTGTGCGTGCCGCCGCCGTGACCCAGCAGCACCAGGGGCGCGCGATCGGAGCCGGAGGCCGACGACCAGAGAACGCCGGGGATCTCACCTACGGTGAAGTCTCGTTCGCGGAGACCGTTCGACGATGTCTCCGCGGTGAAGTGCACAGAATACATGGGGTGTTGCCTTTCGGGAGTGCCTTGTCGAGGCGCTCCCGGCGACACCTATGTCAATCGCCCGGCCGTGAACGGGAGGGGGAGCACCCACATGGATACGGCGTTCATGGGTCTCACCTCCTCGCTCGATGTCACGATCGACTGCAAGCTAGCAGTCCGGGCGTCGTCCCGCCCAACCCTTTTCCTGACCCTGGGCCACCTCGCCGTCAGGCCGTCGCCTGGGCCATGTTGCCGGAGCCGCGCAGCACCGGATCGCCCCGCAGCCGCAGGAAGGCGAGGCCGAGGGCGACGGCCTGGAGTACGCCGCACACCAGAATTGCGTGCTGGAGCGCCGACAACGGTGTCAGAGCAACCACAATTCCCGCGACCGGGAAGGGCAGCAGCAGGAGCAGGATGGTCAGAGAGAGGGTGCTTCCGAAGGCGGCCGGGGGTATGAGGAGTGAGCGCAGTGTGCGCAGTACGACGGTCAGGCCGCCGTCGGCTGCCATGAAGAGCGCCATGACCAGGACGTACGAGACGTAGGTGGGCGCCTGGGCCAGCGCGAGGCAGGCGGCGGACGCGACGGTGGAGCAGACCACACCGACTCCCCACAGGCCCAGCCGGTTGAGCGCGATTCGGCAGGCCGCGACGGCGAGGAGGGTGGAGGCCGCTGCCGCCGACCAGAGGGTGCCCACGGCTGCCGAGGTGAGCCCGAAGCGCTCGATCACGATGATCGGGCTGGCGGCCTGCAACAGCCCGAGGGCGAGGTTGGAGACGACCAGCCCGGCCACGAGCCAGCTCAGTACGGGCAGCGAACTCAGCGTGCGCCACCCGGTTTTGAGCCCTGCCTGCCGTCGCACACCGTTCTTCGCCGAGCCGCGCAGTGGCGTCGGCGGGGTTTGCAGGGCGAGACAGGCTGCGAGGACGGAGAGCACCCCGAGGACGGCGAGCATGTGGCTCGGCCCGGCGAGCAGGAGCACACCTCCCAGCGCGGGCCCGGTGAGGGTGGCGGTCTGGTCGATGCCGATCAGCACTGCCTGCACCTTGTGCGCCTGGCCCGCCGTTCGCCGGCTGACTATCGCGCCCACGGCCTCGTTGGCGATGAAACTGAACTGTGTCAGGGCACCTGTTCCGGCGGCCAGCGCCATCACGGTGACCGTCTCGGCCGTCCCGCTCGGAAGCATGAACAGGGCGACGCCTCCCGCCGCCACGAGCAGCGCCCGTGCCAGGGAGGCCAGGAAGAACACGATCGCGGCCCCACGCCGGTCGACCAGGTCGCCCGCCAGGCCGAAGGCCGCCACTCGCGGAAGCCATTCCAGCGCGAAGGCGAGACCTGTCAGAGAGGCCGACTTGGTCGTTGCCAGCACCAGCAGCGGCATGGCGTAGGTGCACATGGAGAAAGCCAGCGCGTCGAAGGCTCTGGGTGCGTATACCCGGCGGAGCAGGCTGCCCTGGGGAATGGCTGCGTGCCGACCGGCCGGTAGGCCCTCATAAATCGAGATGGTCACGGAGTGGGGTGCTTTCAGTCAGCGGTGGCATGACAAAGGGGGAGGGGTGGACCTGACGGCCCTTTACATGAAGGACCCGGTCGATGGTTCTTGGCCTGAAGCCGGAAAGTATGTGCCGAAGCCGTTCCTACAAGGCCGTGTCCGGCACTCGGGGAGCTTCCGTCGTCGGCCGTGTCGAGCGGGAAGCGCTGCACTCGATCAGCAGGGCATCAGGCGTTGTTCGTACGCGATACGCGGCCGTCGCACCGCCGTCCGCGCACCGTCGGCGCGGGCCCTTGAACGGCTGCGTGGCCTCGTCGGACATGCCTCAGGGATTCCCGCGACCGTGCACCGAAGGGATGCCGGTTGCCCCACGCGTGCCGCTCCGCTCGGCGGCGGGCATGGCTGTGACGGGGACGCTGTCCGTCCACGCCAGGGTGCGAGCTCTTGGGCACGCGGACTCCACTCGAGTGGGGGCAAGAGGGAAATCAGGCCTGCGGTTCGAAGCGGCACGCCCGACAGTTGTGAAGTGACCTTGCCATAAGCCTTGTTGCGCAATCAACCACGGATTGCGCACGAGTTTTCCGCGTCATGTCCGCACCGGCGCCCGGCCACAGGTGTCGACTCCACTGGCGAGATGGACAGTTCGGGTCGTCCCGGACCGACCGGTCAGCATGGCGTACGAGGGCCTGGGAGCCATTCGGGGCCGGGCAGGCCCTCGTACGCACCGGTTCCTCGACGTTCTACGCGTAGAACGGCCCCGGGTACGCCCACGTCGTCGTACCGAAGATCTCGGGGTCGTCGATCGAGACCCGCACGTTGCTGACCTTGAGTCCGTACTCGGTCGGGGTCATGCCGGCCGGGCAGTCGACGTCCACGATCGGGGTGAAGTTGACGAACCAGTTGGGCCCGTATTCGCCGTCGGGATAGTCCCGGAACCGCTGGACGAGGTTGGCGGCGCCGCCCTCGACATAGACCGGGGACAGGCGGCGCTGGTCCTGGTGCACGACAAAGGCGGTGGAGTGGTCGAAACTGCCGTCAGGACGCAGACAGCCGAAGGTACGGTCGGTGTCGGCATACGCGTCGAAGTAGCCGGTTCCGGCCAGTTCCGCCTTGTAGCCGGGCTGCTCGCGAACGTTGTGCAACACCGTCCCGAGCTTGAAGCCGCCACAGCCGGAGGACGGGTCGAACTGCCGGAAGTACAGCTGGCAGGTGTTCGGTTCGTTGTACGCGGCGTCCGGGTCCGGGGTGTAGGGCTGGGGCACGACCGCCCCGTAGAACTTCATCGTCATGGAGACGCCGCCCGGCGTGGGCGCCGGGATGTCGACGACGGTGCCGGCCTGTGCGGCGTTCGGTCCGGTCAGGACGAGTCCTGTGGCCGCCTCCGGCTCGCCCACTCTACGAGCAGGCGTCCCGCGTCCGCCGACCGCCGACGTAACCGGGATGCCGATGCCGGATTCTGACCCGCCGGACGAGAGCGACGCGTTGGCGGCGTAGCTGTGGTGGCCCCTGTCCAAGGGGCCACCACGGCGGTCACGGTCGCGCGGATTCCGACACCTTGATGGCCCCGACCGGGCAGGCCCGGGCCGCTTCCCGGAGCATCGGGTCGTCGCTGTCCTCCTGTCCGGGCAGGAGGGTGCTGAAGCCGTCGTCGTCCTGGGTGAAGACGGCCGGGGCGGACATCGCGCACTGGCCGGCGCCGATGCATACGTCCGTGTCGATGTCGATGTGCATGAGGAGACCCCCTACCAGGCCACGGGGAGATCCAGCATTCCCTGGATCGTGTCGCCCGGTTTGAAGCGAGCCTCGTCCGGCGCCACATCGAGCCGCAGCCCGGGCACCCGCTCGAACAGGGAACGCAGGGCGATCTCCATTTCGGCACGGGCGAGGTTCTGGCCGAGACACTGGTGGATGCCGAAGCCGAACGCCACGTGATGGCGGGTGGGGCGGTGCCAGTCGAGGGTGTCCGGTTCCGCGTAGGCCTCCCCGTCGCGGTTGATGACGGACGTCGCGAAGACCACGCCCTCACCGGCGCGGATCGTCGTCCCGGCCACCTCGATGTCCTCCGTGGCCTGCCGCAGCAGCCCGTCCGCGATGGACAGCATCCGCATCAACTCGTCGACGGCGGCTGGCCACAGCGACGGGTCGGCCCGCAGCTCCGCCAGCCGATCGGGGTGCTGCAGCAGGGTGTACGTGCCCAGCGAGATCATGTTGGCGGTCGTCTCGTGGCCGGCCACCAGCAAGATCGTGGCCAGCGCGATCGCCTCCTGCCGGTCCACCGCGCCCTCGCTCAACTGCTCGTGGACCAGGGCGTCGAGTACACCGTCACCGGCCGACGACTCGGACTTGCGGTCGATCAACGCACCGAGATAGCCGTCGAGCTGGTCGCGCGCGTCCCGCACCTCGTCCACGTCCCGGCCGCGCAGCAGCCGACGGGACTGCTCCTCGAAGAACTCGTGATCGGCGTACGGGACACCGAGCAGTTCGCAGATCACCGTCGAGGGGACGGGCAGCGCGAAGGCGTTCACCAACTCGGCGGGCGGGCCCTGCGCGAGCATCGCGTCGAGGCATTCGTCGACGATCCGCTGGATGGCCGGCCTCAACGCGGCGGCGCGCTTGAGCGTGAAACTCGGGACCAGCATCCGCCGCTGGGCGTGGTGTTCGGGGTCGTCGACGTTCAGCAGGGCGGCCCGACGGTCGCGGAACGCCACGATGCGCGGCGAGGTGGCCGGATAGCCGGGGCGCATGCGGTCGGACGACAGGCGGGAGTCGGCGAGCAGGCTGCGGGCCAGGTCACGGCCGGTGACCAGCCAGGTGGTCCGGCCGTCGTAGAGGGTCACGCGGGCGAGGGGGCGGGCGGTGCGCAGAGGGTCGTAGCCCGTGGGTGGCTGGAAGGGACAGGTTCGGTCCTGCGGGAAGGCGACGGGGGCCGAGAGCGGCTTCACGTCTGCCGTATCCGTCATGTCTGTCATCGAAGACCTCGCGGACGAAGGGTGCGTCGTACCGATCTTCATTAGATGCCGCGGGCATCTAATGAGGCGACACCGACTTCGGCCAGATCCGCGAAGGGGACAATCTGGCCGGAATTGACCGCTCCGGTGTGCGAGTCCGGCCGGTCCGTCGAACGTGGCACCCCCTCCCCACGGAGGCCCGCCGCTTGGGCGGCACAGATTCACCACAGCCTCGACAGAGTGATTGACGCGCACCGAACAGCGCTCTACCTTCTGATCGACTTTCCGAACCTCGTTCGAAATCTCGCCCAACTTGCTTGCCCGGCTGCGCACTTCACGTCCCCGCTCCCCCGCCCCGCGCGCAGCCTCTCACCCGCCCCCGTGCGCCGCCTGGAGACCACGATGAGCGAAAGACCCCAGCCGTCCCGCCGGCTCTTCCTCGGCATGGCCGCCGCCACTCCCCTGGCCATGTCCGGCGTACTGACCCTCGGTGCCGGCACCGCCCACGCGGCCGACTCGGCCTATGTGATGTGCTACTTCACCGAGTCGACCAGCCTGGGCGCGGGCACCGACTACGGCCTTCACCTCGCCGTCAGCACCGACTCGCTCAACTGGACGCCGCTGAACCAGAACAACCCCGTGGTCGCCCCCACCGCGGGCGCCCTCGGTCTGCGCGACCCGTTCCTCATGCGCAAGCAGGACGGCACCTTCGTCGTCATCGCCACCGACCTCAAGGGCACGGACTGGAGCTACAACAGCCAGTACATCCATGTCTGGGACTCCGCCGACCTGCGCACCTTCACCGGCTACCGCCGCCTCAAGCTCCACGACATGACCACCCACAGCTGGGCCCCCGAGGCGTTCTGGGACGCCGGGCGGAGTCAGTACGCTGTCATCTACTCCTCGGTGAACTCCAGCGGCCACAACGTGATCATGGTGAACTACACCAGCGACTTCGTCACCGCCTCGGCCCCGCAGGTCTTCTTCGACCCCGGCTACGACGTCATCGACGGCAACATGGCCGTCGGCGTCAACGGGGTCAACTACCTCTTCTTCAAGAAGAACCAGACACTGGTGGCGGCAAGGTCCGGCTCTCTCAACCCCGGCAGCTTCACCGAATTCAGCGCGGGCGTCGCACACGGCGGCACCGAGGCCCCGACCGTGTTCAAGTCGCTGACATCCAACACATGGTTCCTCTGGGGAGACACGTACACCCCGAACGGCGTCTTCTACGCCTGGCAGTCCACCAACCTGGCCTCGGGCACCTGGACCGCACTCGACCAGAAGACCTACACCCAGCCGGTCAACTCCAAGCACTGCGGCATCGCGACGATCACCACGGCCGAGTACAACAACCTGCTCACCAAGTGGGGCGCGCCGACCTGGAACCGGCTCAAGTCGTACAACTTCCCGGACCGTTACGTGCGCCACGCCAACTACGCGGCCCGCATCGACACCTACCCCTTCGACCTGTACACCGACTCGCAGTGGAAGCTCGTTCCGGGGCTGGCCGACAGTTCCGGGGTGTCCTTCCAGTCGGTCAACTACCCCACCCGCTATCTGCGGCACTACAACTACCAGCTCCAACTCGACGTCAACGACGGGACGTCGACGTACGCGGGCGACGCGACCTTCTACCGCACGGCGGGCCTCGCGGACAGCACCTGGTCGTCCTTCCGCTCGTACAACAACCCAACCCGCCATATCCGCCACGCCAACTACGTGCTGCGCATCGACCCGATCTCGACGTCCACCGAACAGCGGGACGCGACGTTCCGCGTCGGCTACTGACGGGACCATGTCCCCTGTTGTCTCCTGGGATACTCTGCACAGGTCCCGGTGCACTCGGCCCTCTTGGCCGGCTCTAGGGTGTGCATCGCGTAAGCCCCCCTATCGCCCGGAGGTGCCATCCTGTGCCCCTGCAGATGAAGTTGAGCGCGGTCACACTCGACTGCCCTGATCCACTGGCCCTGGCTGCCTTCTATCAGCAGGCCACCGGTCTCGAACCCCACCCGATATCCGACGCCGACTTCGCTGCTCTCACCTGCGAGAACGGGCTCTCCATCGGCTTTCAACGGGTCGACGACTACCGGGCTCCGCGCTGGCCCGACCAGACGGTTCCCCAGCAGTTTCACCTCGACTTCGCCGTCGACGACCTGGACGAGGCCGAGGCCCGGCTGCTGGAACTGGGCGCGGGCAAACCAGATCACCAGCCGAACGAGGACAGATGGCGGGTCCTGACCGACCCGGCCGGCCATCCCTTCTGCATGATCAGAGGCTGATCCCTTCCAGCCCTTCTAGCGCCGCGCATTGGCTTGTTCTGGGATCAGTGGTGACGCGACCGACCACACTAGGGTCGACGTCATGGCAGTCAATGACGATGCCCTTCTGACGGAACAGATGGCCTACTACCGAGCACGCGCGCCCGAGTACGACCGGGTCTATGCCGAGCGTGAGGATCTGCGCGAGCTGCTGACTGTGGTGGACGACCTTCCGATTGCCGGGGACGTGCTGGAGCTGGCCTGCGGAACAGGGCAGTGGACCGGGGCGTTGGCCGCGCGGGCACACTCGGTCACCGCTGTCGACGCGTCACCGGAGGTGCTGGGCATCGCCCGAGCACGGACAGCGTCCGCCGACGTCCGGTTCGAGCGTGTCGACGTGTTCAACTGGCAGCCGCCGCGCCGGTACGACACCGTGTTCTTCGCCTTCTGGCTCTCCCATGTCCCGCCGTCCCGGCTCAGTGGCTTCTGGAACACCGTGGCCGCCGCACTCGCACCGCACGGCAGGGCCGTCTTCATCGACGAAGGCCCTGCCGCAGCTGCTCGTGAGGACGTGGCCGGGGAAGTGCGTCGACTCGAAGACGGCAGCGAGTACCGCATCGTGAAGGTCTTCCACGACCCGGAGCAACTCACCGGCGAACTCACCGAGTTGGGGTGGTCCGCCGACATCCGGACACGGGAGGAGTTCTTCGTCGGCATCGCAGAACCACGGTCCGCCACCTTCGCCTAGCCACGTTTCGGCTCCGGCCCAGTCCATGGGCTCTGGCCCAGTCCATGGGCTCCGGCCCAGTCCATGATCCGCCGGACGGGACCTGGCTGTGAGGCCCTCGAAAACCAGTGGAGCAGCGACGCTGTGCGCCACTACCGTGCTGCCGAATCGAGTCGTCTGGGCAAGGACGTGCCGTTGTACACCGTGTGAGACCCCCCGAGTGCTGAATCGTCGCGCGTCGCGCATCTGCGCCGCGCTCCTTTTTGCTGCGGACCTCTCACTGAAACTGGTGTACTTCTGTGCTCGAAGACTGGGTGGTCATGCCCACCTGCCTACCGCTGGTCCTCCGCCGTTGCCACGCGTGCGCGTCCGAGCGCTTCCGGGCGAACGGCAGGTTTCGCGTCAACGCCAACCACAAGCTCATCGACGTCTGGCTCCTCGCGCTCTGTACCGCCTGCGGGGAAACGACGAAGCTGACGGTCCTGGAGCGGATGAACGTGCGCTCCGTACGAGCTGGGTTGCTGGACCGGCTCCACGACAACGACCCTGTGCTGGCCGCCGAGTTGCTCCAGGATCCGGTCGTACGGCGTCGTAATCGCATCTCCCTCGACTGGGACAACGCCTGGCGTCTCGACACCGGCGGACCGGATCACCTGGACCGCGGGGCCGCGAACCGCGTAGGCGATACAAGCGACGCCATCGACGTCTCGGTCTGCTTCGCGGCACGCATCCCGGTCCGGCCGGTGCGGCTGATCGCCGAAGGCTTCGGTCTTTCGCGGGCCGAGGTCGAGAGACTGATCATGGAAGGGAGCCTCGTTTCGGCAGTCCGGCTGAGCGGCAAGCTCTCCGGCGACTTCACCTTCACGCTCAAGCGCTGAGCCCTGCCCGGGTGCGGCATGCCGGCCGGGTGACCTCCGGCTCCGTCGATGCGAGCAGCCCCCCAACGGATCGAGGCCCGGCGTCGCGGGTGGCCGCGACCTGGACCTCGACGCCGACGAGCCGGCCCGCATCGACCGAGCCGGCTCGCATCGACGCCACGGTCAGGTCGTGAGACGTTCGCTGACCTTCCAGAGGCGGGCGGCCGCCTCCGGGTCCACGGCGCGGGGCAGTACGCCCGGGATGTCCCCGCCGGCCCAGGCGGCCTCGTTCTCCGGGGTCACCAGCGGGCTGATGTCGACGTTCTCGCAGTAGACCCCGCCGAGACCGTCGAGCTGCGGGCTGGTCGCACACCAGACACTCGTGGCCGCGCCCTGCTGCACGGTCTTCATCTGGCGCTCGGGGTCACGGACGGGCCGGCCCTCACTGTCCAGGGCGCCCGCGGCCTGGAGGGCCGCCGGGTCGAGGTGCTTGACCAGGCCGGTGTCGATGATGAGCCCCGGGTGTACGGCGAACGCCCGGATGCCCTGTGCCAGTCCGCGCCGGTCCACCTCGACGGCGAACAGGGCGTTGGCCGTCTTCGACTGGCCGTAGGCCAGGAACGGCTCGTAGCTCCGGTGCTCGAAGTGCAGGTCGTCGAAGTCGACGCCGGCGAAGCGGATGCCCCGCGACGACAGCACCACGACCCGTGCGCCTTTCGCCGCGACCAGCGCGGGCCACAGCCGGGTGGTCAACTGGAAGTGCCCCAGGTGGTTGGTGGCGAACTGCCCCTCGTATCCGCGCGCGTCCCGCGCCAGCGGGGTCGCCATGATCCCGGCACTGTTGACCAGAAGGTGCAGCGGACGCCCGGACGCCAGGAACCTCTCCGCGAAGGTGTCGATGGACGCCGGGTCCAGCAGGTCCAGGTGCTCGACCTCGGCTCCGGGCACATCCTTGAGCGCCGTCCGGGCCCGCTCCACGTCCCGCGCCGGTACGACGACCTCGGCACCCGCGGCACGCAGGACGCGGGCCGTCTCCATTCCGATGCCCGAGTAGCCGCCGGTCACGATCGCGACCTTGCCGGTCAGGTCGATCCCCTTGATCACCTCCTCGGCGGTCGACGTGGCGCCGAAGCCGGAACCCAGGGGGTGCTGTGTGGTGGTCATGTCTGGTCTCTCCTCAAGGCTCGGGACGAGCTGTCCAGACCACCGTAGGTCGACTGATCCGTACGATGAATGCTTGAGAATCCGCATTACTTGCGTGATAGTTCGAGTATGACCGTAGACCCGTTGTCCGACGCCCTGGCCGTCGCCGACGCCCGCAGCGTGTTCTCCGGTGGCTTCACGGCCGGCGGGGACTGGGCCATCGAGCTGCGCGGACGCCACCGCCTGAAGGTGAAAGCCGTGCTGCGCGGCAGCTGTCTGCTGGTCCGCGAGGCGGGCGGTGAGCCCCTGCGGCTCACCGAGGGGGACGTGGTGGTCTCCGACGGTGACCAGCCGTACGTGCTGTGCAATCGGCCGGGTGTCGAGCCGGTCTCCCCCGACGACGTGGTCATGGACCCGGCGACCCGGATGGCCCGGCTCGGCCAGGGCGAGGCGGTGGACGTCTCCTGCGTGTCCGGGCACATCGATCTGAGCCGGGACCGCGGAGACCTGCTGCGCCGGGCGCTGCCGGAGCTGGTCCACGTACGGGCCGACTCGCCCGAGGCAGGCGTACTGCGGTGGCTCATCGGGCAGTTGGTGGCGGAGATGAGGGCCGGCCGGGCCGGTGCCGAGTTCGTCTCGGCCCAGCTCGCGCAGCTGATGTTCGTGCAGGTGCTGCGGATCTGCCTGACCGACTCGGAAGGGCTGCCACCCGGCTGGCTGCGCGCCCTGGCCGACGAACGGCTCGCCCCGGCCCTGCGCCTGATGCACGGCGACCCGGCCCACCCCTGGCAGCTGGAGGAACTCGCCCGGGCGGCGTCGATGTCCCGCACCACGTTCGCCGTACGTTTCAAGGAGGCGGCCGGGGTACCGCCCCTGACCTACCTGCTGAACTGGCGCATGAGCCTGGCCGCCCGAGCCCTGAGGCAGGACACCGCCCCGGTCGCGACACTCGCCCGCTCCGTCGGCTATACCTCCGAAAGCGCCTTCAGCAACGCCTTCAAGCGATCGGTGGGCGTGGCGCCGCGGGTCTACCGGGTGGAGGCCACTGCCGGGACTCGTCCGAGCGACAGCTGATCCCGTCAGCGACCTCAGTCAGGATGCCGCATCCGCAGTGAT
Source organism: Streptomyces sp. NPDC050988 (assembly GCF_044456225.1). Classification (NCBI taxonomy): domain Bacteria; kingdom Bacillati; phylum Actinomycetota; class Actinomycetes; order Kitasatosporales; family Streptomycetaceae; genus Streptomyces; species Streptomyces sp. NPDC050988. The sequence goes on from NZ_JBITFQ010000002.1 coordinate 549,416, forward strand.
GCCGGTCGGGATCAGTAGGGATGCCGGTCGGGCTTGTGCGACCAGGATTCGTAGGCCTGGGCGCCGAGTTCGGGGTGGATTTGCTCTACGTGGATGCGGCGCTCGTCGAGGGGCTTCTGGAAGTCCTCGTACTGGAAGGCGTCGTCGAAGCCGATTTCGCGGGTGGCCTTCAGATCGCAGCTGTAGTAGACGTTGTCGATCCGCGACCAGTAGATGGCGCTCATGCACATCGGGCAGGGGGCGCCGCTGATGTAGATCGAGCAGCCCTTGAGCATCCGGGCCCGCTCCGGTACCGGGTCGGGGGACCCTTCGGGGCGCGGTACATATTCGAGGGTGCTCTCGTTCTGGTGTTCCGGCGATATCGAGGGAGCCTCGGGATTCAGACGTTGCACGGCCTTGCGGATGGTCTCCACTTCGGCGTGGGCGGTGGGGTCGCCGGTGAGCAGAACGCGGTTCTGACCCCGGGCCACGATTTCGTCGTCCCGGGTGATCACGGCACCGAACGGACCGCCCCAGTTCTTGTCGACGGATTCGGTCGCCAACCGTACCGCTTCGGTCAGAAACTCCCTGTGACTCATGTCGGACCTCCGCTCGGCATCACCGAGGAAACTGCCCCGTTTGTCCGGTAACTCCCCTTGGAATTAGACTACTCCGTATGGGTGTCAGTGCAATCCGTGCCCCGACCGGCGACGGTGCGACCGTTGTGACCTCCCAGAAGGTGCGGGAAGGCCGCGCCGACGACTATGAGCGATGGCAGGAGCGGACCAACCGGGCCGTGCGCGCATTCGACGGATTCGAGGGGACGGAAATTTATCCCCCGGGCGCCGGCGAAGAGCGGGAATGGGTGGTGGTCTTTCGTTTCTCCCGTATCGACCTGCTGACCGCCTGGATGGAGTCCGGCGAGCGCCAGGAACTGCTTGCCCAGGGACGTCCGTTGTTCGACGGGACGCCGACCCAGGAGGTCCTGGTCGGCGGCACGCCACCTCTCCGGGACGAGGAAGCCGTCACGGCGGTCATCTCCCACGCTGTGCGGCCCGGCCGCGAAGAGGACTTCATGCGGTGGCAGGACAAGGCCCTCAAGGCCCAGGAGAAGTACCCGGGTTTCATGGGGACCGAGTTGTTCAAGCCGGTCGAGGGGATCCAGGACAACTGGGTCGTCGTATTCAGATTCGACACCCGCGAACACCTCGACGAGTGGCTCGTGTCCGGCGCCCGCGAAAAGCTCCTCGAAGAGGGCCGGGAGTACTTCTCCTCCTACGACGTACGCAAGGTGGAGTCGGCGTTCAGCGGTTGGTTCCGCTTCGGGGAAGGCGCGGACGAGGCGGTACCGCCCAACTGGAAACAGGCCATGACCGTGGTGCTGGCGCTGTATCCCACCGTGATGGTCCTGAATCTGACGGTCGGTTTCGAACTGGACGAGCTAGGACTGCCCGGCTACATAGGCCTGTTCATCGGAAACATACTGAGCGTCTCCATTCTGACCTGGCTGCTGATGCCCTTGGTGAACCGGGTTCTCTCCTTCTGGCTGGTGCCCAGCCGGGCGCGTTCCGTACGAATCCATGTGGCGGGGGCAGCCCTCGTGATGCTGTGCTGGGGGCTGTGCATCCTGATTTTCGGGCTGACCACGGACTGACCACCGGCTGACCACCGACCGACCACCGACTGAGGAGCGCATCATGAGCGGAGTTGGCGGAGTTGGCGAAGTCGGCGAAGTGATCGAAGGGGAGATCGTCCGGCGGGGCGACGCCGCCTACGACAGCACCTGGTCGGCCATGCTGTGGAACGGTCTCAAGCCGGAGCGCTTTCCGGACCTCATCGTCCGGGTCGCCTCGGATCACGATGTCCGGGCGGCCATCCGGCTGGCCCGCTCCGAAGGTCTCCGGGTAGCCGTTCGCTCCCATGGGCACAGCTGGTGCGGCTCCCCGCTGCGTGACGGCGGCATGCTCATCGACCTCTCCGCGCTCAACGCCTGCGAGATCGATCCGGCCGCGCGCACCGCGGCCGTGCAACCCGCGCTCACCGGCCGCGAGTTCGTCGCCGCGCTGGCCCCGCACGGCCTCGCCTTCCCGGCCGGACACTGCGGGCCCGTCGCCCTGAGCGGCTACCTCCTCAGCGGCGGCCTCGGCTGGAACTCCGGCCTTCACGGTCCGGCTGCCGCCAGCGTGGACGCGGTCGAGGTGGTCACCGCTGACGGCGACGCCCTCACCTGCAGCCGAAGCGAGAACCCCGACCTCTTCTGGGCCGCGCGCGGCGCGGGACCCGGCTTCTTCGCGGTCGCCACCCGCTTCCACGTGACACTGCACGACCTTCCGGCGGCGGTCGCCGAGACCACGTACACCTTTCCCCTGACCGAGGTCGAAAGGGTCACCCGCTGGGCCACCGAAGCAGCCCAGCGCCTCCCGGCGAACGTCGAGGCGTCCTTCATGCTCTCGACCGCCTCCCCGGAGATCGCGGCGAATTCGCCGAGGCCCAAGGTGATCAGCTTCACCGGTACCGCCTTCGGTCGCACGCGCGACGAGGCCGTCCGCTGCCTGGACCCACTGCGGGCCTGCCCGTTCGCCGAACGCGCTCTGTTCCAACAGACGGATGAGCCGAGGACCTTCGAGGACCTGTACGGCACGTCCTCCGGCTTCTGGCCCCAAGAGCACCGCAACGCGGTGGACACCCTGTGGTCGGACACCGAGTACGAGACCCTGCTGCCGGTCCTCGCCGCCGCGCTCGCGAAGGCCCCCTCCGAGCAGTCGCTCGTCCTCGCTCCCCTGTGGCCCGCCTCCAGGGACCGCTCCCTCTCCGACGGCATGGCCTTCTCGGTCCTGGGCGAGACCTATGTCGCCCCCTTCGCGATCTGGGACGACCCGGCGGCGGACAGCGCCAACACCCGCTGGGTCCGGGACACCATGCGTGCCGTCGAGCCGTACGGGACCGGCCACTACGTCGCCGAGGCCGACCTCACCGCCGATGCCTCCCGCGCTCGGAGGTCGTACGCCCCGGAGGACTGGGAGCGGCTACAGGCCCTCAAGGCGACGTACGACCCCGCGAACGTCTTCCACACCTACCTCACGCCGTAAGCGCCCACGCTCAGGGCTGTGGACGGCCGACGGCCTGCTGGTAGCGGAACAGAGCGGTCGGGTCGAACCGGCGCTTGACGTCGACCAGGCGGTCGTAGTTGGCGCCGTAGTAGGCGTGCCGCCAGTGGCGCAGGTCCGGGTCGGGGAAGTTGACGTAGGCGGCGTCGGTGTTCAGGTGACGGCGCAGCATGTGGTGGGCGGCTCGGGTCTGTTCCAGCAGGCCGCGTACCTCGGCGGGCGGGGCGCCCGGCTTCCAGTGGGTGCCGATGTCGATGACGAAGGCGGCTTCCCGGTGGGGGTAGGCCGTTTCGTCCGGTCGTCGTGTCGCGGTGTCGCCGCCCATGGCGAACAGGGTCACATAGCCGGTGCTGCGGCCCGGTCCCGGGCTCCAGTCTCGGGTCCAGTCGGCGATGGCCGCCACGGTGTCAGGGCCGGGCCACTGGTTGGGGACGAGCGACTTCGAGGCGTAGGCCTCTTTCGGGCCGGGGGTCTCCATCAGGAAGTCCTGCGCGGACCAGAAGCCGCGTTCCTCGATGACCGCCGGAGCGGGGCGCAGGCGCAGCAGGGGTGCGAACCGGCGGAGCAGTCCGTCCTCGTCGCCGAGTCGCTGCCCGAGCAGCGCGAGGGTGGCCGTGCCGTCGCCGGCGTGCTTGAAGCCGATGCGTACGTCGAAGTCGTTGTCGCGGTCGGTGTCGAGGATGTCCCGCAGCTCCTCCAGCACATCGACGGCCGCGTGCAGGGGGTACGTGAGGTGGAAGACGGTGGCGCGCAGCCTGCCCACGGGTACGGCGGCGAAGGTGAACGCGGTGTTGATGCCGAAGTTGCCGCCCGCTCCGCCGCGGCAGGCCCAGAACAGGTCCGGGTTCTCGTCCTCGGCCGCGCGGACGAGGCTGCCGTCGGCCAGTACGAGACGGGTCTCCGTGAGCCGGTCGCAAGTCAGGCCCCACTTGCGGTCGTTGAAGCCCAGGCCGCCGCCTAGGGTCAGGCCCGCCACGCCCACCTCGGGGCAACGGCCGCCGGGGAAGTACAGGTTCGCGGCGCGGGCGGCGTACACGTCGGAGTTGGTGGCGCCCCCGCCCAGCCGCAGCTCATTCCCTCGCGGCACGACCTGATGCATCGCACGCAGGCTGATCACCAGGCCCGGGGTGGTGGAATAGCCGGCGTAGTTGTGACCGCCGGAGCGCGGAGCGAGCGGCACTCCGTGTTTCGCGCACCACCGCACGGCCGTCTGTACGTCGCTCTCCGTCGCGCAGGCAAGCACCCCGGCCGGACGCACGTACGCGTAACGCTGGTTGTCGGCCGTCGCACGGGCCGCGTACTCCGGCTGCCCCGGTCGGTACAGCCGGGCGGCCGGGCTCAGGCTCCCGGCCAGCTCACGCCACGCGCCGCGCTCCGCACCCCCGACGAGGGAGGTCCGACGGGCGGAGGCGAGGGCCGAGCCGCTTCCGCCGCCCAGCGCGATCGCGGCCCCGACGGCCGCGACGGCCCCTCCGGTACGCAGGACATCTCGTCGGCCAGTCTGCACAGGTACGCCCCTTCGCCACTTGGTGTCCGGATGCCGGAGGCGCGGGAGCGCACGCACTTTCGCGCAGGATCCCTGGCCCAGGCAGGGCTCACGATGGAGAAGGACGGGGTGGGGAAAGGGTTCTGACACCCCGGGACAGGCAAGCTTCATGCGAACGGGCCACGCAAGGTCAAGGCCCGCCCCCTGGGAGCGGTCCGTACGCGGGCCTGTGTGTGCCCCGTGACGGTCAGGCGTCCTCCGGGCGTTCGCCAGGTTCCCACGCCGCGGGGCCGGCTCCCGCGGCTATGCGGCGGTAGGCGGCGCGGGCATGGGCCAGGCGGGCGACCGCTGTGCCGATGAGGGCCGCGGCGAGCAGGCAGCTGAGCCAGAACGTGTCACGGTGTCCGGCCCAGCTGAGGGTTCCCAGGGGCGGGATGGCGAAGGCGTTGAGGAACAGCCAGCACAGCGCGGCCGTTCCGGGGGCCGCGGTGAAGCGGGAGCGCCCGCCCAGCAGGGCGGCCAGCAGGGACAGCGCCGCCAGCGCGAGCGCGGGCCGGTCGGGGCCGACGAGGGTGTTGAGGATTGCCACCAGCAACAGGGCACCGCCGAAAGCGGCAGCCCACACCAGCGGGGTCGCGACCGGCCGAGGGACGGGCCTTGCCCCGGCGCTGAGAAACACCCACTCGATCACGTTGACGGTTCCTTCCGGTCCTCCCGGGCACCGACGGAGAGATACACCGACCGTCCCTTGGCCGTAGCGCGCGGCCCCAGGAGGGGGATTCTCCCACTCACTCCTCGAAGGCACTCCCGTTGGCCGATTCCGGCCGCTCTCCGGGGACCAGGGCCTTCGAAACCGGTCTCACACAGGCAGCGGGCGAGTCCCCCTTGGCCATCAGCACGTTGTCGTCGTTGTCGTAGTACGCCGGCTCGGACGGGCTCCTCGACGGGGTGCCGGTCGTGGCCGGGGTCGACACGGTCGGTGGGGCCGACGATCCACGCGCGTCGTCGTCGCCGTCCGAGCAACCGGCCGCCCACACCAGTACACCCAGTAAGGCGGCAGCTCGTATGACACGCCCGTATCGCATCTCAAGGCCCCTCTGCCTCAGCGTTGCGGCCGGCATGGGACGTCGGCACCGGTCGCACAAGCCCCCGCATCTCACCCGGGAACCAGTCAACTCCCCTTGTGCGTAGGTACATTGAGACCGCTGATTCCTTGAGCGAGTGGGGTGGGGATGCGCGACACCGTCTTGGACGGCCGGTACACGCTCACGGAGCGGATCGGTGCGGGCGGTATGGGTGTGGTGTGGCGGGCCAGGGACGCGCGGCTCGAACGCCCGGTCGCCGTCAAGCTGTTGAGCCTGCCGCCGGGCACGGCCGGCGCCGAGCGGGAGCGGCTGCTCGCCATGTTCGGGCGGGAGGCGCGGGCCGCCGCCGCACTGGACAGCTCGTACATCGTGCCGGTCTTCGACCACGGGGCGGACGGCGAAGTCCCCTACCTGGTCATGCCGTTGCTCTCGGGCCGTACCGTGGGCGAGTTGCTGGCCGGGGGGCCACTGCCGCCGGAGCGGGTCGCGGAGCTCGCGGCACAGGTCTGCCGGGCCCTGGCGACCGCGCACCGGGCCGGCATCGTGCACCGCGACATCAAACCGGCGAACGTGATGCTCACGGACGAGGGCACGGTGAAGGTGCTCGACTTCGGCATCGCCAAGTTCCTCGACGCGGCGACCGGCGGCCGGCTCACCGCGACCACCGACTCCCCCATCGGCACCCTCCCCTACATGGCGCCCGAGCGCTTCACGCGCGGCGCGGACGACGGCCGTACGGACGTGTACGCGCTGGGCTGCACGGTGTACGAGATGCTCACCGGCGCACCGCCCTTCGACTCGACGTCGGCGCCCGCGCTGATGCACAGCCATGTGTACGAGACACCGGAGATGCCGTCGGCACGGCGTCCGGGGCTCGCCCCCGAGTGGGACGAGCTGGTGGGGCGGATGCTGGCGAAGCCGGTCGAGGAGAGGCCGACGGCGGAGGAGGCACGCGAGGCATTCGAGAGACTGGCCCTGCCCGCGCCGCGGGTCCCCTCCTCCGCCCAATTATCGGACCACACCCCGCCTTTGGGGCAGGACCCCGCCTCCACCGCACCGGGGGGCCCGGACCACGTCTCGTCCGAGCCGCAGCACTCCGCATCCGACTCGGCCCCGCAGCAACTCGCCGCGGGCGCCACAACCATCAGCCCCGACCCCACCTCGTACCTGCTCGCGCCGCCGCTCCCGAAGCAGCCGCCCGCTCCCCCGGCCGCTCGACTGCGCGGGCGGCGCGGGCTGCGCGTCACGTGGATCGCGGCCTCCGCGGTCGTCACGGCGCTCGTGGTCGTGCTCTCGGTCGTCCAGCCCTTCGGCGGCGACGACGGCGACAAGGGAAGCGGGAGGAGCGGTCCCGGCGGAGCGAAGGCAGGCGCCGGCACTGTGGCCCCGGTGGCGAAGACCCAGACCCTCACGCTCGGCTCCGACGCCGACGCCAAGGGGCCCGCCCCGGCGGTGCGGGGCGCCACCAAGGGCGGCAAGGTGACGGTCCTCGAACCGGGCGGTATCACCACTCTCGACCCGGGCAACATGTGGTCCGGGGCCGACCGGTTGATCTCCCGCCTCGTCTACCGCAGCCTGACCGCCCTCGAAACCCTGCCCAACGGTTCCGTCCGACTCGTCGGGGACCTCGCCGAGGACACCGGCCGGCCATCGCTGGGCGGCCGCGACTGGACGTTCACCCTCAAACCGGGCCTCACCTACAACGACGGATCGCCTGTACGCGCCCAGGACTTCGCGTTCGCGGTCAGGCGCACCCTCGACCCCGACAATTTCCCGATGGGCGACCGCACCCTGCGCACCTTCCTGTTCGGTCCCGAGGACGCGGACGGCATCGGCGGCGAGCACGCGATGCCGCCGGGCGTCATCGAGACCCCGGACGACCGCACGATCGTCTTCCACCTCGACGGCGCCCACCCCGACTTCAACGTCGTCCTGGCGGGCCCGAACGGCGCGCCCATGCCAGAGCGGGTCGCCGACATCTCCGGCACCTCCACACTCCTGCCGTCGACAGGGCCGTACCAGGTCGACTCCTTCACCGGCGCCAGGAACCTCACTCTCACCCGCAACCCGAAGTGGCGCGCGGACACGGACCCTGTGCGCACCGCATACCCCGACCGCTATCAGATCACCGGCTCGCTCACGCTCGACGAGATCAAGACCCGGATCCGCGCGGCCGGTTCGAAGTCGGCCGTGATGACGTTCTCCGGCTCGCTGGACAAGGACGGGCTGGGTACGGCGGACGGCTCCACCGACAGCGGCACGGTCCGGGTGACGTCACCGGCCCCCCATGTCCTCGCGTACTCGATCGACACCAAGCGTGTACCGAAGCTGAAGGTCCGTCAGGCCATCGCCACCGCGTATCCGGCAGCGGACGTCCTGGCCGCGAGCGGCGAGGACGGCGTCGCCACGCACCACCTCATGCCGCCTGGCATCCCCGGTTCGCGCGACTTCGACCTGTACGGGGCCGGGGCACACGGTGATCCCGACAAGGCCCGCGCTCTGCTCACAGAGGCAGGCGAGACGGACTTCCCGCTCACCCTCGCCTATGCGACGGCAGCCGACGAAGCACGGGCAGAAGTCGTGAAGAAGGCCCTGGACAAGGCCGGATTCCGTGTGACGCTGAAGAACGTCGACGTCTCCGACCTCTACGAGAACGTGGGCGACGGCGCCTACGATCTGGCCCGACTGCCGATGAACATCAGCGGCCTCCCGTTGGCATCGGCGTTCCTGCCGGACTCCTTCGACGGCCGCTACACCTACCCGACCACCTCCAACTTCTCCCGGCTCAACAGCAGCGCGGTCAACGACGCGATCGACCTGGCCAACGCCACCGCCGACGTGGCGGCAGCAGGCGAGAAGTGGTCCACCGTCGACCGCCGGGTGATGGAGCAGGCGGCAGCCATTCCGGTGTACGTGCCTGTGCGCACGTTCCTCTACAGCTCCAGGCTGAAGGGGGTCCAGGTGGACCTGGACGGGCTGTCACCGCTCAACGCGTATGTGACCGAGTGACGGCCGTCGCGCGCCGAGGATCCTCTGCCGGGCGACCCAGTGCATGGGTGGCATTCCTGTCTCGCGCACGAAGTGCCGGATGAAGGTTCTCCGCGATGGGCCTTCACAGGTGGGCGCCCGGCGGGTTCGGGCGTGCGAGGCCGAGGTCGTAGGCCAGGATCGTGACCTGTACGCGGTCGCGCAGCCCGAGTTTGCGGAGCAGGGCGTTGACGTGGGACTTCACGGTGCCGACGGTGATGCCCAGTTCTTCGGCGATCTCCGAGTTGTTGAGTCCGGACGCGACCAGGGTGAGGACGTTGCGTTGGCTGCCGGTGAGGCTGTCCAACTCTCGGGGGCCGGCGTCGGCCCGGCTCGCGGCGCCCGTTCCGGACGAGTAGTGGCCAATGAGCCGCCGGGTCGCCGACGGGGCGAGCACGCTCTCGCCCGCGGCCACCACCCGTATGCCCTGCAGCAGTTCGGCGGGGTGCACGTCCTTCAGCAGGAACCCGGAGGCACCCGCGCGCAGCGCGTCGAAGACGTACGAGTCGAGGTCGAAGGTGGTCAACACCAGAACCCGGGGCGCGTCCTGGCGGCCGGTGATGATCCGGGTGGCCGCGATGCCGTCCAGTTCGGGCATCCGGACGTCCATGACGACCACGTCGGGCGCCAGTTCTTCGGCGAGGTGTACCGCCGCGGCTCCGTCGGCGGCCTCACCGACGACCGTCATGTCCTCCTCGGCGTCGATCATGGCGGCGAACCCCGCCCGTACGACGCCTTGGTCGTCGACGACCAGCACTCTGAGACTCATCGTTCCCCCTCTTCATGGCCCTGTTGCTCATGGCCCTGTTCTTCGTGGCTCTGCTGCGGAACGAGTGGCAGCCGGAGGCGGACCGTGTCCGGCGCGTCGGTGGTCAGGGTGCCGTCCAGCGCCGCGACCCGCGCCGACAGCCGCTCCCGTACGGCGGGGTGGGCCGCGCGGGGTACTCCGGTGGCCGTGAGCGTCAACGTACCGTCGTCCGCGTCGAGTTCGAGCACCGCGGGCTCGGCCCCGCCGGCGGCCAGTATCATCTCGGCGGCATGGTAGGCGGCCAGGTCCACCACGGTGGGCAGGCGCTCGGGCACGCGGTCGCTCAGCCGTATCTCGACGTCGCGGCCGGTGGCCCGGGTCTGGTGGGCGAGCAGATCCAGGGCCTGAAGCGTGGGCTGCGGCCGTAGTTCGGGCTCCGCCTCACCTGCCCGGACCGTGTCGAGGAGGGCGCGCATCGCGGCCAGGGCCTCGCGGGCGCGTTCGGCGGTCATGTCGAGGCGGCCCGCCTCCGCCTCCGCGACCATTCCCGCGGTGCGCGCCAGCACGGTGGTCTCCAGCCCGGCGGCGATCCGACGGCGCTCGGCCCACGCGTCCCGGACGGCCTCCTCGGTCCAGGTGGCGAGGCGTTCGTCCCGGGTGCCACGGGCGGCCCGGTCGCGCCGCCCGCGCAGGGTTCCGGCCTGACGGGCGGCGCCGACCACCAGGGATGCCCCGGCCGTCATCGCCGCGGCGACCGCCCAGGCGGGGATCGCCGTGCCCCGTTCCAGAACGGCGACGGTCGCAGCCGCCGCGTGCACCACCACGGCCGCGACAGAGAGGACCGACAGGGCCTTCAGGATTGCGCGCGGGCGGCTTTCGGCAGCGGACGGACCGGCGGCGGGGTACGCCTCGTCCGAGGCAGGGTCAGGGGCAGTGGCAGTGGCAGTGGCAGTGGCAGTGGCAGTGGCGTTACGGGCCGCGTCCGCGGCCAGCGCCGCGCAGGTGGCGAGCATGCTCAGCGCCGGCGGCAGGAGGACCGGACCGGTGTAGTCGCCCGTGGCCATCGCCGGCGGCCAGAGCAGGGCCAGACCGAGCAGGACGCCCTGGGCGGCGCGGGGCGCCCGGCGCAGCCAGAGCAGCGCCAGCGCCTGTGCCGCGGCCAGCAACGCGAAGAGGACCCCGGCGGACACGTGCGAGCTGCTCGACGTGGTCTCCGTCCGGACGACCAGCACCGGAAGCAGTGGCTGCACGCAAAGGCCGACGGCAGCCGTCACCTGCGCAAGGCGGTAGCTCCACGGAACGGCCCCCCGCACCGGGGCGGCGGTCCGACCGGGCAGTACCGCTCTCACCTCCCAACCGCCGTCCGCCGTCGGGCCGCTGGTCAGTGTGCCGCCCGCCTCCCGTGCCCGGGACCGCAGGAAGCCCTGGCCGCGTCCGCCGCCGAGACCCGCACCGTGTGCCGCGGAACCGGGCGGCGGTGCCGCGCTCGTGACCACGATGTCCGTGCGGGTGTCGCCGTACCGGCACAGCACCCTCGTCCGCGCACCGGGGGCGTGCCGGGCCACGTTGGTCAGCGCCTCGCGCACGATGCCGTACGCCGCGTCCGCCACGGCGCCTTCCGGCAGTGGGTCGATCTCACAGTCCACCTCCTGGCCCAGCCGGCGGAACCCCGCGACCAGGCCCCGCAGCCGTTCCTCCGGCGAAGGCAGGTCCTCCCGTGAGGGCGCCGGTGCCCGGACCGCGCCGAGCGCCCGGGTGACCTCGCGCCCGGTCTCGGCCGCGAACTCCAGTGCCTCGTCTGCCATTTCGGGGCGACGGTCCCGCAACCCGAGGGCCGCCCCCGCCGTGACCACCACGGCCGTCAGATGGTGGGCGCTGACGTCGTGCAACTCCCTTTCCATGCGGCGCCGTTCGACTGCCGGAAGGCGGTGCCGCTCCATCTCGGCCCGCCTCAGCAGTTGTTCGGCCGTGCGCCGGACGCGACGGGTCCTGCGTACGAAGAGGCCGGCGCCGCACGCGACGGCGTACAGCAGAGCCGTCAGGACGAGGTCGAGTCCGTTCCGGTCGCTGAGGCCGTGCAGGGTGAGGCCGTACAGCAGTTGCCAGAGGGCGAGTGCCACCACGCACAACACGGTGGTGAAGGTGTCGCGTTCGGTCGCCACTGTGAACAGGGCCAGCGCGACACCCGCGGTTCCGAGTACCGCCATCGCCCCGGTGGGCAGTGGACCGGCGCCCACCGCGCAGGCTGCGGCGACCACAAGGAGGGTGACGACCGGGCGGGTACGGCGGAGAGCGAGGGCGGCCGTCACCAGTCCGGCGACCAGGGCCGCCAGAAGAAGGGAGGACGACGGCGCGACGGCTCCGCGCACCAGTGCCGCACCGGGCCACACCGCGGCCTGGGCGCAGATCAGCAGTACCGGGAGCAGCCGGTCGTCGGTGTCGGCGTTGACGTCGGAGCCGAAGCCGGAGCCGGTGTCGGTGTCGGTGTCGGAGCCGGTGTCGGTGTCGGTTCGATTCATGGCGGACCAAGGCTATGTCCGCAGGTGAGCAGCCCGGCTCCGGCTGGAGGCGGATTTCGTTCTCTTACCTGGGTTGCAGATACGGCGGTACGCGGATGACGGACGGACGGTGGACTGCCCGGGAGCGTTCTCTATCTCCGGTTCGAGACGGCATTCATCCCGCAGCGCGAGGACCGCGCAATACCTCGCGCCATAAGCTCGATCCCATCGAGAAGGCGATCGACCAGCGGTTCACTTCCTTTCCTCGAATCGCCATTACGTGCATCGCTTTCCGTGCTTTTCCGCAGATGAAGACATCTGCTCCAAAACGAATTCAGGGGGATCTTCCATGTCCAAGCACATTCTCGTGTCGTCGCTCATCGGAGTTTTCGTCGTCGGCGGAATTACCGCCGGTGGCTTCGCCGTGGCCTCGGCCTCCGCCGCCGACGAGCCGACTCTGAAGAACGGCTCGGCCCGCTACGTCGCCCCGTCCGACGGCGGCGCGGGGAAGCTCACCTTCACCGCGGACGTGCGTGACGACTCGGGCATCCGGGGCCTCAAGGTCCTTGCGTGGCCCGCGAGTTCGAAGCTCGACCCGACCGAGGCCGAGCTCCGGTCCGTGGACAGCGCCACGTGCGAGAGGACCTCGGACGAGACGTCCCGCTGCACCTACACGCTGAGGGTCACGAAGGAGGAGGCGGCCGAGCTGGACCGGGGCACCTGGTACGTCTCGGCGCTCGCGGCGGCCAAGGACGGGGACACGACGTTCGTGTCCCGCGCCGCGTCCTTCGACGTCACGCGCTGACCCACCACCGCGGCCGGGTGCCTCAGGGCACCCGGCCGTTCGGGGCGGTGTCCGAAGGTGAGCCGCAGGGCCCCGCGTGCGGTCGTCAGGCCATTGTCGGACCCTGGTGCTTTCATGGGAACCATGACCAGCAGAAGTGTCGTCGTCGAGCGGCGCATCGCCGCGGCCCAGGGACCGGTGTGGGAGGCCATCACCGATCTGGCCGGTATGCAGCACGTCCTCAGCAGCGTCTCGAAGGTCGAGGTCCTCACGGAGGGCGCCTTCGGCGTCGGCACGCGGTGGCGCGAGACGCGGCGCATGTTCGGCAAGGACGCCACCGAAGAGATGTGGGTGACGGCCAGCGAGCCCCCCGAGCGATATGTGGTGGAGGCCGAGTCCCACGGCTCGCGCTACATCTCGGAGTGGATGCTGCGAGCCGACGGACCGGTGACGACGACGGTCCGCATGACGTTCTCGGCCGTGCCGACCGGTGGCGTCGCGGGCGTGCTGGCCAAGGTCATGGGCCGCCTGGGGGCGCGAGCGGTCAGCAAGGCCATCGCAAAGGACCTCGAAGACATCGCCGCGGCGCTGGAGGGCCGCAGCGGCTGAGCCACGCGGCCCTCCGCCCTTCGGCTATCCCTCCGCCCTCCTGCTATCCCTTCACGGCTCCGGCGGTGAGCCCCTGGACGATGTGGCGGCTGGCGAAGGCGAACAGCAGCATCGTCGGCAGGATGGTCAGGACCGCGGCCGCGGACATGGATCCCCAGTCGATGTTGAAGCTGGAGATGAAGCCGTTCAGGGCCGTGGGGACGGTCTTGTTGCTGTCACTGTTCATCAGCGTCACCGACAGGAACAGCTCGTTCCAGCAGTTGACGAAGTTGAAGATGAACGCGGCCACGATCCCGGGACGCATCACCGGCAGCAGTACCCGGAACAGTGCTCCGAACCGGGACAGGCCGTCGATCATGGCGGCCTCCTCCAGCGCGTCCGGGATGTTCTCGAAGAAGCCGCGGAGCATCACCGTGCAGAAGGGGATGCACACGGCGACGTACACGAGGATGAGCCCGAGCCTGTTGTCGACGAGGTTGAGGTCGGTCATGAGCAGGTACAGCGGTCCCAGCGCGATGAAGGTCGGGATCATCTGGGTGACCAGCGCGGCCATCAGCAGGGCGGACTTGGTGCGGAACTCGAAGCGGGCCAGCACGTAGGCCGACAGCATCGAGATCGCGGTGGCCACGACGCCCGCCACGAACGCGACGAGGAGGCTGTTGGTGAGGTAGACGCCGAAGTCGGCCTTGCCGAAGAGCCCGCTGTAGTTCTCCAGCGAGAAGTGCTCGGGCCAGTAGGCGATCGGGAAGGCGAAGATGTCGCCGGGCGCCTTCAGGGACGTGATGGTGATCCAGTAGAGCGGGAAGACCGTGAAGACCAGCCACAACCCCAGGAAGGTGAATTTGGTTGCCCGGCCCGCCGTGGACTCCTTGCCGATCACGACTTCACCTCTCGCTTCTCACGCGTGGCCAGGAGGAAGAAGACCGCGAACACCAGCAGCGTGGCCACGATGATGAGCCCGAGTGCGGAAGCCCTGCCGTAGTCGCCCTGCTGAGTGATCTTGATCATCCAGGTGGTCACGATGTGCGTCTCGTTGTTCGGCCCGCCGCCGGTCATTCCGAAGATCAGGTCGGGGAAGTTGAAGATCCAGATGACGCGCAGCAGGACGGTGAGCGCGAGCGTGACCCGGATGTACGGAATGGTGATCTGGAAGAGGGTGCGCACCTTGCCCGCGCCGTCGAGCGCCGCCGCCTCGTACAGCTCCTCGGGGATGGACTGCAGCGCGGCCAGGATCATGATGGTGAAGAAGGTGACGCCGTACCAGATGTTGGCGACCACGACGGCGAACATCGCGGTCTGCGGGTCAGCCAGCCAGGCGACCGGTTCGTCGATCAGGCCGACCTTCTGGAGCAGGTCGTTGACGACGCCGAACTCGCTGTTGAACATCCAGCGGAACAGGATGCCGATGAGGAAGCCGGAGATCGCCCAGGGGAAGAAGATGAGCGCCTGGTAGAGGCCCCGGAAGCGGAACTTCTTGCGCAGCCACAGCGCCAGGGCGAAGCCGATCACCAGCTGGGGCACGATCGAACCGAACACCCAGATCCCGGTGTTGCCCAGCACGGTGCCCCAGGCGGGGTCGGCGAAGACGTCGCGGAAGTTCTTCAGGCCCACCCAGGAGGTGTCGGTCAGGTCCGCCAGTTTCCAGTTGCGGAAGGCCATCTGGCTGCCGGCGATCATCGGGTAGTACGTGAAGACCGCCACGAAGACCGCGGCCGGTGCCATGAAGGCGGCGATCAGGAAGCCGCGCCGGGCGGTGAACTCCGGCTTGCGGCGGCCTCGTTGCGTGCCGCGGCCGGGCGGGGTGCCTCCGGTTCCGGAGGGCCCCGCCGACGCCGATTTCGTCGTCTCCGTCGTTTTCGTCGTGTCGGACGCGGTGGGCATGGTCAGTTCTCCTGCTGCCGCTTCTCGGTCCAGTACGCGTCCCAGCCGTCGAGCAGCTTCTCGGGAGTCGTCTTGCCCAGCACCATCTTCTGGATGTCCGCGTCGGCCTTCTGCTGCCACTCCGCCCACCAGGCGACGCCGCGCGGCTGGCTGACGTTGAGGTAGGTGTCCGGGTTCTCCGTCATGGTCACGTAGCTGGACCAGGGGCCGGTCTTGTAGAAGGGGTCCTCGGTCGCCGACTTGAGGATCGGCACCAGGCTGTTCTTCTTGGTGAAGGCCGTCGACGCCTTGCCCTCGGAGAGGAACTCGACC
The DNA here is from genome assembly GCF_044456225.1 of Streptomyces sp. NPDC050988. NCBI lineage: Bacteria > Bacillati > Actinomycetota > Actinomycetes > Kitasatosporales > Streptomycetaceae > Streptomyces > Streptomyces sp. NPDC050988. The sequence continues at coordinate 564,932 of NZ_JBITFQ010000002.1, forward strand.
AGCTTGACGGCCTCCGCCTTGTGCTTGCTGCCGTCCGCGATCCCCCAGCCTGCGGTGGCAAGCGGCTGTACGGTCTTGCCGCTCGGCCCTGCCACCAGCGGGGCGGTGTCCCACTGGTCCTTCGCGATCGCCTTGGACTCCGAGACGGTGGCGATGACTTCCGGGTCCTGGAGCAGGAAGGCCGTGGAACCGTTGGAGAAGCCCTCGACCATCTCCGGATAGCCCCAGGAGACCGACGACTTGGGCGACGCCTCCTTGAAGAGCTTGAGGTAGGTCTTCATCGCGTCGACGGCCTCAGGGGCGGCGAAGATCGTGCTGCCGTCCTTCACCTTGAAGCCGTCGGCGGGGTCGATCCTGTCGGCGACGTACGCCTCGATGACCGCGGTGGCGTTGCCGTTGGCGTTGGCCCCGCCGCGGAAGGCGTACCCGTACCGGCGCTTGGCCGGATCGTGGATGGCGGAGGCCTGTTCGAGCAGCTCGTCCCAGGTGGCCGGGGGCTTGTCGAAGCCGGCCTCCTTGATCAGGTCGGTGCGGTAGAAGACGCTCAGGCCGTAGAAGCCGTACGGGACGAAGTACGTCTTGCCGGTGGCGGTCTCGGATGCCTTGACGGCGTTCTCCGTCATCGCCTCCCAGCCCTTCCAGGGCTTGAGGTCCTTCTTCATGTCGTACAGCCAGCCGTTGTTCGACCACGGGCCAACCGTGGTGTCCCGTACTTCGAGGGTGTCCACGCCGCTGCCGGACTGGAGCATCTGCTGGATCTTCTGGTCCGCCTGCTCGGTGGGCGGCGAGATCAGATTGACCTTGATCTTGGAGTTCTGCTTCTCGAAGTCCGCTATCAGGCTCTTCAGCAGGTCCGTGCGGGCGGGGTTCGTCAGGCTCTCGACCATGTTGAGGGTGACCGTTCCGCCGGCTTCTCCGCCGCTCATGGCGGAGCAGCCGGTGAGGACCATGGTGGCTGCTGTGCCGAGGGCGAGAGCTGCCGTCCTTCTACTCATCGTGCCGACCTCTTCCTTGGATACGGGCGCGCTGGCTGTGGCTTCGGGGGTGGGGGGCCGTGGTGTCGGGGGGGGGCCGTGGTGTCGGGGGCCGTGCTGTCGGGGCCTGGTGTCGTCGGGGAATGGTGGTGTCGCGCCGTCGACACCACGGCCCGGGCTGTCAGTGGGCCGCGTGGGCCCATTCACCGATGACGGGGACGCAGTCCTCGGCGAAGTACTCGTAGTCGGCGGCGGTGTTGTAGACGTGTGCGGACAGCCGCATGTAGCCGATGCCGTCGAAGCTGGTGAAGGCCGCTTCCACGCCCAGTTCCCGGGCCGCTCGGTCGCGCAGTGCGTCCGCCTCGATCCGGCTGCCCGCCAGTCCCTCGGGCAGCCGGACGAGCCGCATCCCGGGAACCGGCATGCCCACGTCGACGATGCCGGGGACGGCGCCCAGTTCGGCGAAGGCGGCTCCGACGAGGCGCTCGGCATAGCCGGCCAGGTCGTCCATGTACTGGCGTGCGGTGTCCCAGTCCCAGGTGCGGTCGACGAAGTCCAGTGCCGTCGACGCGGCGAGATAGCCGGTGACGTCCACCGTGCCCTGCTGGTCGAAGCGGTCGGGATAGGGATCGGGGGCGCCCCACGAGTCGATCAGCGGATAGAGGTCCTCGCGCTGCGCCCCGCGTGCGACCAGCGCTGCCGTCCCGCGCGGCGCGCAGCCCCACTTGTGCAGGTTGCCGACCCAGAAGTCGCAGGTCAGGCCGTCGAGCGGGGCGGCGAGCAGGCCGGGGGCGTGCGCGCCGTCCACGAGCAGGGGGATCCCGAGCCGCGCGGCCTCGGCGCCGATCCGCTCGACCGGCATCCGGCGTGCGGTCGCCGAGGTGATCTGGTCGACGACGATGAGATCCGTGGCGTCGTCGACCTCCGCCATCACGGCCTCGTACGCCTGCTCCTCGTCCGCGTCCAGCGGCACCCGGGCGGTGCGGACCTCGCCGCCCCAGCGCCGGGCCAGCCGTTCGGCGCCCATGGTCACGGCTCCGTAGCCGTGGTCGGTGACGACGATCGCGCCGCCGCGGCGGCGCGGGAGAGCGTTGAGTACGACGCTGACTCCGGCGCTCGCGTTGGGCACCAGGGCGAGGTCGTCGGGGGTGGCCCGCAGAAAGGCCGCGAGATCGACCCGGGCGTCGGCGATCTTCTGCGGCAGCGCGGGGAACCACACGACCGGGGAGCTGTCCATCTCGGCCCTCAGTTCGTTCTGCCGCTCCTGCGCCACCAGCGGGACCGCCCCGAACGAGCCGTGGTTCAGGTGCTTCATGACGGGGTCCAGCGACCACGCCCGGGCGGCGGGCCGGCCGTCCGCCAGCAGCAGGGGACGCGGGGCGGTGGTGACCTCGGTCTCGCTCACATCACTCCACATCTACCGAACCCGAGTGCCACCAGACATCAGAGGATGACGACGACACGTATGATGACTCGGCATCCTGGCAGGCGTTTTCCGGCCTCGCAAGGGTCATGCAGCGAAAGTCATCAGATGACTCCCGGCCGATACATCCGAGACATCAGATGACTGACTACAGTGCCCGAGGGTCTCGGTGGTGCCGCCGGCCCGTCAGGGGAGGAATCGGATGTCCGCAGTCGACAAGGCGTTCCACGGTCTGCGTCACATGATCGCGACGGGGCGTCTGGGCCCGGGAGACCGCATCCCGCCCGAGGCCGAGCTCGGCGAGGAGCTGGGCGTCTCGCGGGGTCCGTTGCGCGAGGCCGTACGGATGCTCGCGGCGCTCGGTGTGGTGGAGCCGCGGCACGGTTCGGGCACCTACGTCTCGCAGCTCCGGCCCGAGGACGTCATCGGAAGTCTCTCGCTGACCCTCGAACTCCTGCCGCTGTCCGGCCTGTTGGAGGTCTACGAGATCCGGCGGGTGCTGGAGGCGCATGTCGCCGCGAAGGCCGCCGCGCGCCGGACCCCCGAGACGGTGAAGACGCTCTACTCGCTCATCGAGTCCATGGAGGCCACCGAGGACCCCACCGAGGCCTCGGAGCTCGACCACCGATTCCACGCCGAGGTGGCGCGGGCCGCCGAGAACCCCACGCTCGCCTCCCTGCTCGCGGTCTTCCGCGCCCGCTCCCGCAAGTACCAGGTCTTCACCCTCCCCGAGGGCCCGGAGATGCGACGCAAGAGCGACGCGGACCACCGGGTCCTCGCCACGGCGATCGCCGACCGCGACCCGGGCGCCGCCGCCGGCGCGGCCGAGGCGCACGTCGCCCAGACGGAACGGTGGCTGCGCGCCTTCATGCCACCGGTGGAGGAGAACGACGGCGGACCGGAGGACACCGCGAGCTGACGTCGCCCGTTCTCGGAGCACGGTCAGTCGCGGGCGGTCACCCGTATCGGGTGAGGAGTGACTGGAGGTAGTCCTCCAACCGGTTGGTGAGCGTCTTGGGTGTCAGGTCATGTCTGCCCAGTTCCCGCCAGGGCCCGGCGACCTTCCCCGCGTCCGGTGCGAAGGCGAGGGCATCCAGCAGACGCCAGTACAGGTGGGCTCCGGGCTCCCAGTCGAGCGCTCCCCCAGCCGCCAAGTAGTCGTCGGCCAGGCCCATTCCGGCCTCGACGCCGTGCAGCAGGGCGAGCGCGGTGGAGCAGTGGGCCACGTCCAGGTCTGCCGGACCCCAGGAGGTCTCCACCCAGTCCACGACCCCGGTGACCGCCAAGTCCGCGCCATGGCCGGTGAAGAGGACGTTGCCGGGGTGAAAGTCTCGGTGCAGAAAACAGGGCCGGTAGGGCGGGGGCGGACGACGGATGACGTCCACGGCCCGTCGCCACAGCTCGGGCCGCCGCGTGCCTTCGGGCAACCGCACGCGATCGGGTGCCGTCCAGGCCTCGTACGTACGAGGCCGTGTCCGCGTCGGCACGAACAGCCCGTGGAGGTTGAGGAGTTGTCGAGCCAGTAGCTCGATCCTGCGCGGTACGTCCTCGTCGTCGTCCAGCCTGACACGTCCAGGCAGCCAGGACATCAGGAGCGAGGGGTGGTCGCAGTGCTCCGCCAGGGCATCCACACCATGGAAGTCGGCGGCCGGCACGGGCGTCTCCACGAGGAACCTCAGCATGTCCGCTTCGCGCGTGAGCAGCGCCTGCGCGTGCTTGACGAAGAACGGCTTGACGAACGACCGCAGGACGAGGGACCGGGGTTCGCCCTTCCCTGCGATGTCGAGACGGCGCATCTGCGAGGTCCAGCCGCCGCGCAGCGGGGCGACGGCCGTGATGCGATCGCCTTCATCCAGCGTCTTCTCCACCCAGGCACGGGTGTTGGACCAGCCCCGATCGTCCACTCCGGCACCCATGACGTCCGCATGCTCCCCCGTGTCCACGAGGACAGCCTACTGATCACCAAGTGGCCCGGAACTCAATAGAATCGCGCGATGGTGACCTTCGAGATCGACGATGTGACGCCCGCTGTCGAGCCGTTGCCCACCCGGCCTCTCGGTGACCTGGTCGTGGACGCGCTCGCCGTTGGCGGTGACCCGAACACCCCGGTCGTCGAGCCGAACGGTGTGCATCCGCTGCTCGGGGCGGTGGGGCGCGCGTTCGCCGATCACCGTCGGCTCGTGCTCACTCCGGACGCGGTGTGGCTGACGATCGCGCAGGGCCTCGCCCAGCACATCCGTCTGCACGCCGAGGAACTGCGGCCGAGGCTGGTGCGTCACGCGGGCCGCAAACGGCTCACCGTGACCGTCGACGGGCCGATGCCGCACGACCCGAACTCCTGGCAGGACGCTGTGGAGTTGTTCCACGAACTGCTCGCGGCGGAGATCGACGGCACCGGCACGACCGCCGACCTCTTCGAGTGCGACTTCTCCACCAGTACCGACGTCGAGCGGGTCGTGGGGCGCATCGTCATGCTCGACGCGTACGCGCCGTACTTCGCCGTGTGGATGACCTTCGTCTGCGGAATCCCGTCGATCACGCTGGCCGGCACGGTCGAGGACTGGCAGCGGATCCGCGCACGGCTGGACGCGGTCGCCGAGCTGGGCTTGGAGACGTGGTGCCGGTCGCTCGTCCCGATGGCCGACCAGTTCGTCCGTGCCGCGGCGGGCGACGTCGACACCGCGTTCTGGCGCCGCATCTACAGCCCGGTCGACGCCTACGGCGGCGAGGTGGTCACCGGGTGGATCGCGCGGTTCTATCCGTACCTGACCCGCCACGGTGTCGTCACTAGGCCGAATCCACTGCTGGAACTCCCCCTCGACGAACCGCGCGACCTGACCCTCGACGGCATGTTCTACACAGGCCCAGGAGTGCGCAGCGACGACGTGCCGGCCACCCTGTCACGGCTGGTCGTCCACATCAACGATCGGGTGGAAGGCGACAATCGAGTGGTCGCCCTGCATGCCGGACTCGTGGGTGTCGGCCAGGACGACGACGGATCGCTGCGGCCGGTGGCGGGCTGGCATCTCGCGTCGGCTGCGGTCGAGATGGACGACGTGATCGACCGGATCGTACGTGACCATGCCACCACCCCCACGCGGTCTCCGGACGGGCTCTGGTTCGAAGGGTGCGCGGACCTGGTGGCGCTCTACAGCCGTGTCGGCTCCGCGACACTGTTCGACGGCGCCTGGCGACTGCGGCCCATCGCCGACCGCCGCACGGTGTGGCGCGGCCACCGCGCGCACTCGATCGCGGTCGTCATCGACCTCGCGGACGGCCGGAGCCTCGGCGCTGTCGACAACTCCCTTACAGGGGCCACCCATTGGGTCGGCTGCCGGATCGGGGAAGCACCGTCCGACAGCGAAGACACGAACCGCCCGCGCCTCCACCTCATCGACGAGCCGAACGAGGTCCCGGTGTACGGCACTTCACTCGCCTTCCTCCTCGACGCGGCCCTGGAGTCGGGCGGTGACATCGCGCACCTGGAGACCGGCCGACTCGACGAACTGGACCGCGGCCTCGTCTGACCGAGGCGACCGGATCCAGGGTTCGGGAACCGGCGGGCGGCACGCCGCCGGGCGAGCCGCCCGGTCGGACCACCGGTGTCAGGCGCTGTACTGGTGAGCCGGATACGTCAGATATCCGGCGTCGCCGCCCTGGTAGTAGGTCGCCTCGTCGACGGGCGCGACGGGGACACCCGTGCGCAGGCGTTCCACCAGGTCGGGGTTGGCGATGAAGGCGCGGCCGAAGCTGATGAGGTCCGCTCCCAGACCGAGCCAGTGGTCGGCCTCGGACCGGCCGGTCTGCTTGGGCCCCATGGGGACGACCGGGTTCATGACGAGATTGCCCGGCCAGGCACGGCGGAGTGCCACCAACACCTCTTCGTCCGCGGTCGCTTCGAGATGGACGTACGCCAACTCCAGCCGGGCCAACTCGCCGAGCAGGGCGGTGTAGAGCTCCGTGACGTCCGACTCCCGCACGCCCCAGAACGTCCCACCCGGGGAGAGCCGGATGCCCGTGTGCGCCGCGCCGACCGCCTCGACGGTCTCGGACACCGCCTCGACGGCGAACCTGATCCGGTGGGCCACGGAGCCTCCGTACCCGTCCGTGCGCAGGTTGGCGTTGGACGAGAGGAACTGTGAGATCAGGTATCCGTTGGCTCCGTGCAGTTCCACTCCGTCGAATCCAGCGCCCACGGCCCGGCGTGCCGCGTCGGCGTAGGAGCGGGCGTGCTCCGGGACCTCCGAGGTCTCCAGCGCCCGGGGTACGGGGGCCGGCTGGGGCCCGGTCGGCGTGAAGACGTCGCCGACGGCGGGCACGGCCGACGGGCCGACGGGCCGCATGCCTGTGGTGTCGGGATGCGAGACGCGCCCGCCGTGCATGAGCTGGGCGAAGATCCGTCCGCCGTTGGCGTGCACGGCGTCCGTCACCGGCTGCCACGAGGCCTGCTGCTCCTCGGTGTGCAGACCGGGCGTGCCCGGGTTGGACTGCCCGATCAGGCTCGGCTGGACGCCCTCGCTCACGATCAGCCCGGCGGTCGCGCGCTGGGCGTAGTAGGTGGCCATCGACGGCGTCGCCAGGCCACCGGCAGCGGCCCTCACCCGGGTCATGGGGGCCATCACGACGCGGTTGGGCAGCGTCAGTTCGCCGAGCTGATGGCGCTGGAACAGGCTCGTCACTTCAGGACTCCTTCGCGATCCGGTGGCCCGGGTCCCGGGCACGTCGGCTACGCTAAAACCTGACATTGACGTCAGAGGCAAGGCCTGTGTCGCAGGTAACAACGGGGAGCGGGGAGAACGGCATGCGTATCGGAGAGCTCGCCGAACAGGCAGGCGTCAGCGTCCGGTCGCTGCGCTACTACGAGGAACAGGGCCTGCTCACCAGCACCCGCAGTGCCAGTGGCCAGCGGCACTACACGGACTACGAGGTCGAGCGGGTCACGTTCATCCAGCGGCTGTACGCGGCCGGCCTGTCCAGCCGGACCATCACCGAACTGCTCCCCTGCGTCGACTCTCCCAGCGAGGAGAACTCGGACGCCGCCCTCGAACGCATGGGCCAGGAACGCGACCGGCTCACCGCACACATCGAGGAACTCGTTCAGACCCGCGATGCCCTGGACGGCCTGATGGCCTCGGCCCGAGCACACCGCGAGCAGTTCCAGGCGGCCGCCTCCACCTGACACCTCCACCTGACACCTCCGCCTGACTCCACCGCCCGCGCTCCGCCCGACGCGGTGACACAGGACAAAGCGGGCCTCACCATGTACGTATGACGGACGAGACGATCGTGAACACGCATCAGGCCGAGGCCTGGAACGGCTATGAGGGCACCCACTGGGCCGATCACCAGACGCGCTACGACAATCTCAACGACGCCGCCAACGAGCCTCTCCTGGCCGCCGCCCGTATCAAGGACACCGACGCGGTCCTCGACATCGGCTGCGGCAACGGACGTCTCACCCGCCTCGCGGCCGGCCTGGGGGCCCGAGCCCTTGGTGTCGATCTGTCCATGCCGATGCTGGCGCGGGCCAGGGCGAGCGCCGCCGAGGAGAAGCTCGACAACGTCTCCTTCGTACAGGGCGACGCCCAGGTGTACCCCTTTCCCGAGGCGGGCTTCGACGTGGCGCTCAGCCGCTTCGGGGTGATGTTCTTCGCCGATCCGGTGGCCGCGTTCTCCAATATCGGACGGGCTCTGCGGCCGGGCGGACGCCTCGCCTTCGTCTGTCCGCAGGCCTTCAGCCGTATGGAACAGTCCGTCGTCCTCGCCGCCGTCGCCGAGCACGTGCCCCTGCCCGACCTGTCCCAGGAGACGACGACAGGCCCCGCCTCCTTCGCCGACCCCGGGCGCACCACGGGCGTTCTGCGCGGCGCCGGGTTCGAGGACGCCGACGCAGAGGCGATCGAACGGACTCAGCTGTGGGGCGCGGACGCGGAGGACGCCGCCACCTTCCTCTTCGGCTGGGGCCCCATGCGGCACTGGCTGCGGGACGCCGACCCGCAGGCCACGGAGCGTGCCCGGCGCGCTGCGGTCGACGCCTTCCGCGCCTACGAGTCGGACACCGGCGTGCGGCTGACAGCCCGACTCTGGCTGGTGACCGCCACCTGGCCGGCAGTCGCGTGAACAAGCCGACCGCGGGGCGGGGAGCAGCGATGGCAACGGGGGTAGCGGCATGATCCGGCCACTTCTCTACCTCGACGTGGACGGGCCGCTCAACCCCTACGCCGCCAAGCCGCACCGGCGGCCCGCGGGGTACGACACGCATCGGATGAAGCCCGAGGGCTGGATCGCTCAGCACCCCAGTACGCCACGGGCCTACGTGAAGCCGCTGCGGGTGTGGCTCAACCCCGAACACGGTTCCCGGCTACGGGAGTTGGGCGAGCGATACGACCTGGTGTGGGCGACCACCTGGGGCGCGGAGGCCAACACGTTCATCGGGCCTGTCATCGGCCTTCCGCGGTTGCCGGTCGTGGACTGGCCCACGACACATGACATACGCCCGGACGGCACGTTCTGGAAGACCCGTCACCTGGTCGCTCACGCCGAGGGCCGCCCTTTCGCGTGGGTCGACGACGACCTCGACGACACCGACCGCGCCTTCGTCGCCTCGCACCACGGGGGCCCGGCGCTTCTCCATCATGTCGACGCCCGGGTCGGGCTGCTCGACACCGACTTCGCCGTCCTCGACTCCTTCGCCCGCGGGCTGTGATCCTCGGCGGACCCACTCGGGCCGTACAACCTCCGGTCGGCTCGGAGGTCTTCCTTTCCGGGGTGCGACATGGGATCGGAACACCAGATCGCCTTCTTCCTGAGGGAGTTGGCGGGTCGGAATACACAGCGTCGCGTGGCGGCGGCGAAGGGGCTGGGCAAGGTCGGCCGTCGCGAGCACGCCTGGGTGCTCGCCGAGACGGCCGGTGACCCGGTGCCCCAGGTCCGCGAGGCCGCGGCCATCGGCCTCGGCCGGCTCGGGGTGCCGGAGGCGGGCGAGAAGGTGCTGCCGCTCCTGATGGGCGACATGGATCCATGGGTACGCCGCAGGGCCTCGCTCGCCGCGATCCACCTTGGTCTTCACGGCGACGGAATCGTGCGTGCCTTCACGAAGCTGCTCGACGACCCGGAGTATCACGTCCGTATCAACGCTCTCGTCGGCCTGACGGCATTGGGCGTGCCCGGCGATGTGCCGACGCTGGTGAGCCTGCTCGGCGATCCGGACGGCGCCGTGTGGGGACGGGCCCGGAGCCTGATCTACGAGCTGAGGGACGATCCGGCCGTGAAGGCCGAGGTGATCCGGACGGCCCGGCAGGGCGAAGGCGCCGCACGCGTGGAGGCACTCACGTTGCTGCCGGGCCGGTGCACCGAGCGACTGCTCGACTCGCTGCTCGCCGGGCTGAGCGACCCGTCCCCCGATGTACGGATCGCGGTGGCGTCGCGACTGTCCGACGTGGAGACACCACGGATTCGTGACGCTCTTGCCACCGCGCTCGACGTGGAACAGAGCCCGGCCGTGGCGGCGCGTCTGCTGCGCATGCTGGAACAGCCGGGCGACCAGCAACTGATCGGCCCGGCACGGCGATGGCTGCGCGACCCGGTGGCCGGTCCGGCGGCCGCTCGCGCCTTGGGAGAGGTGGACACCGGGACCGCCGTGGATCACCTGCGCGGCGTCGTCGCCGACACGGCGATACCGGGACCGACCCGTGCCGCCGCCGCGAAAGCCATCGGCGAGTGCGGGAGATGGGACGCCGTATGGCTCCTGCTCCCGCTGCTCGACGACCCGGACACGGACGTGCGGACAGGTGCCGTCGACGGCCTGGGCGCAGCCGTCTACGGCGGGCTGCGCCTCTGGGAGCGTCGGCCCGTGACCCGGGCCCTGGTCGCTCGCCTCACCGCCGAGCCGAGCACCGCCTGGCGGACGGCCTATGCCCTGATCGGGCTGGCGGACGCCCTGCCGGACCTGCGACACCTGGCCGACAGCGCCGAGGAGGACGAGGTCCGGGCCGCGGTGCTCCCGCTGCTCGTCCCGGAAGACCGCGATGGCCCGGGTCACGGGAACTACGGCGCCGAGGAGGACCTACGCCGCTTGGTGCGGGGTCTCGACGACCCTCAGGAGCCGGTCCGGTACAGCGCCGCGCACGCTCTCAGCAAGTGGCTCGAGGTCGGCTTCGCGCCCCCGCCGGACCGCGAGGCGCTGCACGAGCGACTGACGGCCCTGGCCTCGGACCCGTCCCCGCTGCTGCGGCAGGCCGCGGCCGCCGTGCTCCAGGCCCTTGCGGATCCAGGTGGCCGGAACTGACCGCCACGGAAAACCACCTGACAGGTCGACCTCGGGGCGCTACTGTCGCTCGCGATGACGACTCACTCTGTTCACAGAATGGGGGTCCCGTCCGCGCAAGGTGAGTGCTGATGCTCACTGACACCGCGTACGAGGATCTCCGCCTTTCCTTCTGGCCGCGCGTGCGAGAGTTCGCCGTGCCGCCCTCCATGATCGAGACCGCGACCGCCCGTCGCCGTGCCGGGGACTGGGCCGGGGCATGCGCCGCCGCGGGTGTGGATGTCGATCTCGATCTGCGGTCCCTGGCTCGTACCCGAGGCCGGGACCTCGCCGCCCAAGTCCGCGCGGATCTCCGCCACTTGGCTCCCGACCTGCTGCGCTGGCACATGCCGAGGATCGCTCCCCACGGGTTGCTGCGGCCAGGCCTGACGATCGCCCTGACGCGGTACGACGCGGTGGAGCGTGACGGCCCGGGCACGCGTGACAGCCCCGGCACGGTGTGTCTGGTGGTCCGGACGGCTCCCGCCTGGGCGGACGCCGGTCAGCGCATCAGCCTCGCGCTGTGGGACGGATCCCATGCCGATGCCGACGCCCGCCGTCACCCGCACCCCCGGCCGAACCGGCGGTTCCGCCTGGATCTGCACCGTCATCTGTGGGACGCGCGCAGGAGCGATGAGCTACGGGTCCGGTCGGGAGCCGATCGGCCGGCCGGCGAGGGCCTTCCCTCGGTGACGGCAGGTGAGGGCCTTCCCTCGCTGACGGCAGGTGAGGTCCTTCCCTGGCTGACGGCCGGTGAGGGCCTCGCCCTGGTGAACCCGGATGTGCCGGAGCTGGAGCCGGTGCCGTGGGATCCGCGCTGTGCCGTCGACCGGTGGGCCGCCGAGGCCCGGATACTGCTCCGCGCCGAGGGACGGTCCACCGGTACCGTCGCCGTACGAGTGGGATCCGGGCAGCGGTTGCTGCTGGACCTGGTCGCGGACGGTGAGGGCCCGGGGTCGCACGGGTTCACCGTCGCGGTGGCGCCCACGAAAGGCGCCACCGCAGCGCTGCCCGTCCTGCCCGACGCGGCGACCTGGACGCTGCCCGACCTGGAGCTGATCCGGAGCGGTTCGATCGAGCTCGATCAGCTGCACCCGCTGGTCGCTTCGGCGTTGGCACCGGACCACTCCCCGGCAGGTCCCTTCCGGACCCGCGAGCGGGCCCCCACGCTGCCAGGGCAACCGCACCTCGTGGAGTGCCGGGGAGAACAGCACCGGATCGGCCTGGTCGACGGTGTCCTGTCCCCGCTGGACCACGACCCCGGAGAGATCCGCCGGGAGGAACTCCTGGCCGAGCTGACCGGCACACCACTCCCCTGCCTCCAGACCATCGACACGGCCCACCGTCATCCGGACTGCCTCACCGGTGTCCGGGAGCGCCTCCACCACGGCGACATCGCCGGAGCGCTGGCCGTCGTCGAGGGCCTGCTGGGTCCCGACGCACTGCTGCGCGACGGCGCGCTGCGGGACGAACTGGAGAAGGCCGCGCGGCGGCGCGTCACGTACGGGCTCTTCCGGGCGGACCTCGTCGGCCCGGGGCCCGGCCGCGTCCGCCCGAGTCTGCCTCGTCCTCCCGGCCACCGCTCCCATCCACGCCACACGACCGGCCGCTGATCCAGGGACATCTCTCCCTGTCTTCCACTCCCGCCTGCCCCATCCGCACCCCTGTCCTTAGTCGCCCCTGCCTTTACTCGCCCCTGCCTCACTCGCCGCTCCACGAACCCTCAGGTGATCAAACATGCCCTCATACAGCCCGTTCGCCGCGCCCAGCGCACCCTCCGACTCGACGGACCACATTTCCCAACTGGACATAGCGGGCGACCTGTTGGCCCGTCTGCACGACACCACCACCGAACCGCGCCCCGACATCCAACTGGAGGCCCTCACGCTGGCCGTCGCCGCGGACCTGCCCGTCCTCCTGTGGGGCGAGCCGGGTATCGGCAAGACAGCGGCCCTGACACAGCTCGCCGCGTCCCTGGACCTTCCGCTGACCACCGTCATCGCCAGCGTGCACGAGCCGTCGGACTTCTCCGGGCTGCCCGTCATCGGCGACGATCCCGCGGAACAGGGCGTCCCGATGGCCCCGCCGGACTGGGCGGTCCGACTCGTACGAGCCGGCCGCGGGCTGCTGTTCCTGGACGAGTTGTCCACCGCGCCGCCCGCCGTGCAGGCCGCGCTGCTTCGCCTCGTACTCGAACGGCGCATCGGCGCCCTGCAGTTGCCGCCCGGCGTACGCATCGTGGCCGCCGCCAATCCGCGGTCCTCGGCGGCCGACGGCTGGGAGCTGAGCCCGCCCCTGGCCAACCGGTTCGTCCATCTCCACTGGACCCATGACCACGACGTGGTGGTTCGCGGTCTCGGCGGGACCTGGCCGCGGGCCACACTGCCGCGGCTGGATCCGGAGCGGCTGCCGGAGGCCGTGGGCTTCGCCCGTCGCGCCGTGTGCGAACTCCTCTCCGCCCGCCCCGGACTCGTACACCGGCTGCCGAGCAACGAGACGCGCCGGGGCGGGCCTTGGCCGTCACCCCGCAGCTGGGAGATGACCCTGTGCCTGATCGCCTTCGCGACCGCGGCCGGTTCCTCCAGGGAGGTGCTGTCCCTGCTCGTCAGGGGAACGGTGGGCGACGGCCCAGGTCTGGAACTGCTGGCCGGCCTGGACCGGATGGACCTCCCGGACCCCGAACTGCTGCTCGCCGACCCGGAGTCCGCCGCCCTGCCCGAGCGCGGGGACCTGCGCCAGGCCGTGCTCGACGGTGTCGTGGCCGCCGTCCGCAAGCGCCCGGACAAGGCGCGCTGGGACGCCGCGTGGGCGCTGCTGGTGCGGGCGCTGGACACCGGAGCCCCGGACCTGGTGGTCGTCCCGGCGACCACACTCGCCTCGCTGCGTCAGCAGGACTGGGACGTTCCGGCATCGATCGAACGGCTTGCCGGAGCGGTGTCCATCTCCCGGCGGGCAGACCGGGCGGCGGCCCGGGCCGCGGTCGCCACCGGGGCGAGCCGGTGATCCCGGATCCGCCGAGGGCGCTGGACCTCGACAAGCTCTTCGCCGCCCGGTTGCAGGCGGCCCGAGCCCGGCCCTACCTGGCGACGGCCCTGTTCGCCCTGCACACCGTGGAGTCACGTTCGGTACCGACGATGGGCGTCGACCGGCACTGGCGGTGCTACGTCTCACCGGCGTTCGTCGATCGCACGCCGGTGGAGGAGCTGGCCGGTGTGTGGGTGCACGAGGTGTCGCACCTGCTGCGCGACCACCACGGGCGCAGTGACAGGGTCGCCAGGGAGCGCGGACTGACCGGCCCCGGGGAACGGCTGCGGATGAACATCGCCGCGGACTGCGAGATCAACGACGACGCGTACGGCGACGGGTTGGCCTGGCCCCAGGACGTCGTCGAGCCGGGCACCCTGGGGCTGCCCGAGGGGCAGCTCATGGAGGACTATCTGCGACAGTTCCGGCTCGGGCCGCGCACCCAGGACCACGCCTGGCTGGACTGCGGCAGTGGCGCGGACGGTCTGGACAGGGAGTGGGAACTGGGACCGAACGGCGCGCACGGCCTCAGCGCGCAGGAACGCGACGCGGTTAGGTTCCGGGTGGCGCAGGGCATCAAGGGCCGTCCGGGGAGTGCCCCCAAGGCATGGCGGCGATGGGCCGACGAGGCCTTCCAACCACCGCAGCCGTGGCGGGAGTTGCTGGGCGCGGCGATCCGTTCGGCGACCTCGGGCTCCGGCGCGGGCCAGGACTACAGCTACGGCCGTCCGTCACGCCGGTCGGCCGGAGTGCCGGGCGTCGTGCTCCCCAGTCTCCGGCGCAGACCGCCCCGGGTCTCCGTGATCATCGACACCTCGGGCTCGGTCAGCGACGCCGAACTGGGCGGCGCTCTCAGCGAGGTTGCCGCGATCTCCCGTGCCGTGGGTGGCCGCCGGGACCTGGTCTCCGTGCTGCCGTGCGACGCGTCCGCCGAGGTCGTGCACCCGCTGTGCAGTGCCGAGGGGATTCCACTGCTGGGCGGCGGGGGCACGGACCTGCGCACGGGCTTCGCCAAGGCGCTCCGCACCCGGCCGCGGCCGGACGTCGTCGTGGTCCTGACCGACGGTCAGACACCCTGGCCGAGCGCGCAGCCGTCCTGCCGGACGGTGGTGGGTCTGTTCCCCCGGCCGTACGGCTCCGGGTCGTGGGACGAGGACGATCCAGAGTACGTCCCCGACCCCCCGCCCACGTGGGCTCGTGTGGTGGAGATCGGCTCGGCTCCCGCCGGTCGGTGATCCTTTCAGTTCAACTCGCTTATCTGGGGCCTGAGTTCATGCTCGTGGCCCGACTGGCGTGATGTCCGGCTCGGCGATCCCGGCCGGACATCACGTCTGTGCGTCTCGGCGGCCCCGCCGGACATCACGCCTGTGCGAAAGGACTGCGCGCCGACGCGAAAGACGGCATCCCACGGCCCTGCCAGAGTCGTCACCAGGCCGAACCCGGGACTGTCCTCGGAGCGACGGTTCGACAGCAGCCCATTCCCACCACACCCCGGCCCGCCCGCCCGACGGGCGAGTCCCGGGCGAGCATCGAAGGATCCGCATGACCTCGACCCCGCAGGTACAGACCGTCCGCGGCCCCGTGGCGGCAAGTGACCTCGGCGCCGTACTGATGCACGAGCACGTCTTCGTTCTCAGCGAGGAACTCCGGCAGGCCCTTCCGGAAACCTGGGACGAACAGGAACAGATCAGCGACGCCGTGACCCGGCTGAAGACCCTTGCCGCGACGGGCGTCACCACCATCGTCGACCCCACCGTCATCGGGCTCGGACGCAACATCGCGCGAGTCGCCCTGGTGAACGAGCAGGTCGACCTCAACATCGTGGCGGCGACCGGCCTTTACACCCTGGCCGACGTCCCCGACTTCTTCCGGTACCACGGACCGGGCACGATGCTCGGCGGCCCCGAGGCCATGACCGACCTGTTCGTCCGTGAACTCACCACGGGTATCGCGGACACCGGCATCAGGGCCGCGTTCCTGAAGTGCGCGATCGAGGACCAACTCACCCCGGGAGTGGAGCGGGTGATGCGAGCGGTGGCCCAGGCCCATCTGCGCACCGGCGCTCCGATCACGGTGCACACCAGCGCGAGTGCTCGTACGGGTCTCGTCGCGCAGGACGTCCTGCGCAGCGAAGGCGTGGACCTCGGGGCGGTCGTCATCGGCCACAGCGGTGACACCGCCGACCTGGACTATCTGCACCAGCTCATCGACAACGGCTCGTACGTCGGCATGGACCGCTTCGGCCTCGACATCCTCCTGCCAGGCGACCAGCGGGTGGCGACCGTCGCGACGCTCGCGCACGAAGGGTTCGCCGAGCGGATGGTCCTGTCGCACGACGCGTCGTGCCACATCGACTGGTTCCCGCCCGGCGTACGGGAGCAGATCGCGCCGAACTGGCACTACACGCACCTGCACGACAAGGTGCTTCCGGCGCTGCGTCGTGCCGGCGTCACCGAGGCGCAGCTCACCACCATGCTGGTCGACAATCCACGCCGGTACTTCAGCCCGCCCAACGGCTAGCCGCCTCTGGATTCGCGAGGTGTCATGCCGAACTCCGAACGGAACGCGGTGGCGAACGAGGCATGGCTGCCGAAACCGCAGGAATGGGCGATCTCCGCGATCGAGTACGTGGACCAACTCGCACTGGCCAGCCGGGATCGGGCGACGTTCAGCCGTTCGCGGCGGATGAGGTCGCGCGCGGTGGTGTCGGCCGCCTGCAGCACCTGCTGGACATAGCGCGCCGACCAGCCGAGCGCCCGCGCGACGCCGACGACGTCCAGGTCCCTGTCGCAGGCATGCTGGCGGATGTAGCGCCGGATCGCGGCCTCGACGGTCGCTCGTTGCCCGGTGGGCGCCGAATCATTGCCACCCTCCGCGGCCAGACACACCAGGTCCAGCAGCCGGTCGCACGCGATGTCGAAGGTCGACTCCGAGAGATGCTCGCGCTCCTCGTGCAGTGTGGCAGTCAACTGCCGGATGACCCGGCCCAGTCCGCGGTCACCGCTGAGCATGTGCGGTCCCCCGGCCGCTACCGGGCTTCGACCGGCGACGTTCTGGCCGGCCATGAGGAAGGAGATCCCCACGAAGTCGTCACCGTGCGCGAACGTCAGCGGGCGGTCGATGTCGCACAGCACCATGCTGCCGGGCGCTATCTCACCCGACGACGCACCCTGTTCGACCCAGGCCGTCCCGGCGAGCGGTACGAGGAGTTCGTACGTGCCTCGGGGGTCGGACCGGATGTGCCGGGTGTCCCTGTCGACCACTTCCTCTCGGCCGGCGCACAGGGCGAGGCCGTAGACCTTCGACCGCTGCCACTCCAGGCGTCCGGCCCATGGAGCGCGGCGATCCGGCACTTTGATGCGGCTCGCACCGTGGAGGCCGGTGAAGACCTCGTCCCAGGCGCTCGCCGAGGAGACCGTGAGGTCCTGGTTCCGGGAAGGCACGCCTCATCGTAAGGCCGGCCGAGAGCCGCTCCGCAGCTGTGAGCCAGCTCACGTCGCCGGGATCGAACTCCTGGGCCGGTCCCGCGTCTTGTCTGCGCGCAGCCGAACGGCCTCGTATCGGGATCCGCCTCCATGAGGCCCCTCAACCAAAGGATGGACATGTTTGACCGCGTTGCGGAATTGACGGTTCGGTGGCCCAGAGCTGTGCTTGTAGTGGCCTCCGTCCTCGTTGCTGCGATGAGCGTCGTGGGTGTGGGCGCCTTCGGGAAACTGGTGGGCGGCGGCTTCGACGACCCTGATTCGCAGTCCACACAAGCCAGCCGGGTCATCGACGACAAGTTCGGCGGGGAAGCGAACCTGGTGCTGCTGGTCAGCAGTGGCACGCAGCGCGTCACCGACCCGGCGGTGGAGCAGGACGGCCGACAGCTGGTCGCCGATCTGCGCAAGGAACCCGAGCTCAGCAACATCGTCTCCTACTGGGACACCCAGAGCGACTCGCTGCTTGCCCGTGACGGCCGTTCGGCCATGGTCCTCGCCCATGTGAAGGGCGACGAGTCGACGCGGGAAGAGCACGCGCACGACATCATCGACACGTACACGGGCCGGTACGAGGGACTCACCGTCCAGGCCGGCGGCGGTACGGCGGTGGGCGCCGAACTGTCGGAGCAGGTTCTGAAGGACCTCCTCCTCGCGGAGATCATCGCGGTCCCCGTGACGCTGCTGCTCCTCCTCATCGTGTTCGGGGGCGTGGTCGCGGCTCTGCTGCCGCTCGCCATCGGCACGGTGGCGGTCGCCGGAACCTTCGCGGAACTCGCGCTCCTGGGCAGCGTCACCGACGTGTCGGTCTTCTCGATCAACCTGACCACCGCCCTCGGGCTCGGACTCGGCATCGACTACGCGCTGTTGATGATCAGCCGTTTCCGGGAGCAGCTCGCGTTGGGGACGAGCGTCGCCGACTCGGTTCGAACGACGGTGCACACGGCGGGACGTACGGTCGTGTTCTCGGCCGGCACGGTCGCGGTCGCGCTCACCGCGCTCCTGGTCTTCCCGCAGTACTTCCTCCGCTCGTTCGCCTATGCCGGCGTGGGTGTGGTCGTCATCGCGGCCGTCGGCACCCTCTTCGTGATGCCCGCTCTGCTCATGTTGTTGGGGCATCGCATCAACAGCGGCAGGCTCCCCTGGCCCAAGGCCGACCGTCATCGCCGGCGCGCACCGTTCTGGGGCCGGCTGGCCGGGACCGTGATGCGCCGGCCGGTGCTGACGAGCGTGCCGGTCCTCGCGGTGCTCCTGCTCGCCGCGGCGCCGCTCCTCGGCGTCACGTTCGGTACCCCCGACGAGAGGGTTCTTCCCGAGGACGCCGCGAGCCGGCAGGTGTCCACGGCGTTGCAGGCGGACTTCGCGGGCGATGACGAGGCCGCCATCCAAGTGGTCGCCGACGGGTCCGTGAACTACGAGGCCGTCGACGCGTACGCGGAGAAGCTGTCGCTCCTCGACGGGGTCGTTCGCGTCGAGGCGGCGACGGGCACCTACGCACAGGGCAAGGCGCAGGCCCCCGGCCCGGCGAACGAAGCCCTGGAACGCCCTGACGCACAGCGGGTCACCGTCATCGGTTCCGCTCCGCCCAAGTCGGACGACGCGCAGTCTCTCGTCCAGGAGGTCCGGGACGTCGCGGCGCCCGCGGGCGCCAAGGAGGTCCTGGTCGGAGGCGGGGACGCGGAGCTGCTCGACACCAAGGACTCGATCGCGAGCCGGCTTCCCCTGGCCGGCGGCCTGGTCGCTGTCACCACCTTCATCCTGCTCTTCCTGTTCACCGGAAGCATCGTCCAGCCGCTCCGCGCGCTGGCGTTGAACATCATCAGCCTGGCCGCGGCGATCGGCGCGATGACCTGGATCTTCCAGGACGGCCATCTCAGCTCCGTGCTGGGATTCACCGCCCAGCCGATGGACACGTCCATGACGGTGCTGCTCTTCTGCATCGCCTTCGGTCTGTCCATGGACTACGAGGTGTTCGTCACCAGCAGGATCAAGGAACTCCACGACGAGGGCGAGAGCACCAAGGACGCCGTCGTCCACGGCCTCGGCCACACCGGGAAGATCGTCAGCGCCGCGGCCTGTCTTCTCGCGGTCGGCTTCTTCGCGTTCGCCACGGCGAAGGTCAGCTTCATGCAGATGTTCGGCCTCGGCAGCGGTCTGGCCATCCTCATCGACGCCATCGCCGTACGCGGAGTGCTGCTCCCGGCCGCCATGCGACTACTCGGCCGCTCGGCCTGGTATGCGCCGGGGCCGCTTCGCAAGTTCCACCAGCGTTTCGGAATCAGTGAGAACGGCCCCGCAAGCAGCCACGCCACCGCGGGAGTCGAATCAATTTCAATGAAGGAGTCCGCACGAAATGCGTAACCTCATGAAGATCGGCGTTGCCGCCGGAGTCGGCGTCGTCCTGCTGACCGGCTGCCAGAGCGACGATTCCACCGACGACGCGTCGAACGACAAGCCGTCGACGCCGGAAACAAGCGCGGTCCAGGAAGTTCCGAGCACCCCCGCGACTCCGAGCAACGCCGGCGCGAGTGGCCAGACGGACAGCCTCGAGGGCGGGTGGCTCGGGGAATCCGATGTCGACAAGGTCGCGATGATCGTCCAGAAGAAGAAGGTCATGCTCGCCTTCCAGTCCGCGGACGGTCAGAAGCGGCAGGCGTGCGAGGGCCTTCTTCAGCAGAAGTCGATCCTCCTCAAATGCGTCGAGGACAACAAGGACCGTGTGAAGGGCACCGTCGAGATTTCGAGCGGCGAGAAGATCGCGATTGCCTGGACGTCCGGAAAGAAGGATCTCCTGACGAAGAGCGGTAACGGTCAGATGGACTTCTCGCAGTGGGGCCTTCCGTCGCCTCCGGCGACGGGCTGACACCTGAGCTGACACCTGATTTGCCTCCCGCTTCGGCGGCAACGCCTCCCGAACGGAGACGAATGCCGCCGAAGCGGGAGACTGTGCCCGACCACTACGGGAGGCTTCATGGCACCCCTTTCACCGCCTGTCCCAGAAGGCGACAGGAACAGCACCAGCAATTCCTGTGTGAACTCGGTCGGTCGTCTCATTGGACGGTCAGCGGAAACGGCGATCATCGACGGGCTCTTCGGCACCGCCGTCGCGAGGGGTACGGCGCTGCTGCTGACCGGAGAGGCAGGGGTGGGCAAAAGCGCGCTGCTGGACGCCGCGGCGCTGCGTGCTTCCGAAAACGGATTCCGCGTACTGCGTGTCGTCGGCTCCCAGTTCGAGGAGGGCGTCAGTTTCTCGGCCCTGAACCAGATATTGCAGCCGCTGGCCGGAGAGATCTCCGCTCTGCCCGCGCGGCAGGCGGAAACACTGCAAGTGGTCCGCGGGCTGTCCGAGGGCCAGCCGACCGAGCTGCTGGCCATCACGAACGCCGTGCACATCCTGCTGTCGCGGGCCGCCGTAGAGAGCAGTCCCCTTGCTCTCGTCATCGATGACGTGGCGTGGGTGGACCGCCCGAGCGCCACGGTTCTGAGTGCCGTCGCCCGCTACATACGCACCGGCCCCATCGCCCTGCTGGCCGCGTCCCGGACCGGCGACGAGTCGTTCCTGAGCAGTTCCGGGATACCGACGTACGAGGTCCAGCCGCTGGACGACGTAGCGGCGAACGAGCTGGTGACCGAGCGGTTCCCGGCCATGGCGGCCAGGGTCCGTCGGCGCCTTGTCGCGGAAGCCCGGGGGAACCCGCTGGCGCTGCTGGAGTTGCCCGTCTCGCTCAACGACGCACAGCAGTCGGAGCGAGGAACGCTGCCGACGGTGCTGCCGTTGACCGAGCGCCTCAAGAGGATCTTCTCCACGCGGGTCGGCGCGCTCCCGGACGCCACCCGGAAGCTGCTCCTGCTCGCCGTCCTGGACGGCTCGGGCGATCTGCACATCCTCCGGCAGGCCATGGGCGACCCCGACGGTCTGACGGAACTGTGCCCTGCCGAGAGGAACGGCCTCGTACAGGTCGACACCCTGACGGGCCGTCTGGTCTTCCGGCACCCGCTCACCCGGTCCGCGGTCATGGATCTGTCGACCAGCGCCGAACGCCGGTGGGGACATCTGGCGCTGGCCGCGGAACTCCCCGAAGGATCCGAACGCCGTGCCCGGCACCTGGCCGAGGCCGCCGTGGGCCCCGACGACCAGGTGGCCGCCCTCCTGCACCGGGTGGCCTACAGCACCCTGCACCGCGGTGACGCCGTCGGCGCCGTCACCACCCTGCTGCGCGCCTCGGAGCTGAGCAGCACGGGGACGGCCAAGGGGCGAAGGCTGGCCGAGGCCGCCTACCTGGGCGCCAACATCACCGGTGACCTCCGCAACGTACGCGCACTGCTGGACCGGGCCGGCCGCGCCGATCCGGTCGGCGCCGACTCCTTGGCGGCCGCCGTCGCCGCGGCAAGCCAACTCCTCAACGGCGAGGGCGATGTGGACACCGCCCACCGGCTTCTCGTCGGTGCCGTCGAACACCACGAACTGCCCGACGGGGCGGACGACACCGTCCTCCGCGAGGCGCTGCACACCCTCCTGGGCGTCTGCTTCTTCGGCGGACGGCCGGACCTGTGGCGCGCCTTCGACCAGGCCGTCGCGCGATGCCGGCCGTGCTCCTCGGATCCTCTGCTGACGGTGATGCGGGGCGCCTTCGGTGACCCGGCCCACGCGGCACTGTCCGTACTGGACGAGCTCGACGGGCGCATCGCCGGCCTCCACCAGGAGACCGACCCCACGCGCATCATCCGGGCCGCCGTCTCCGCCGCCTATGTCGACCGGCTGCCGGGCTGCCGCAGCGCGTTGCGGCGCGTCATCGACGACGGCCGCGGCGGCGGCGCCATCACGTCGGCGATCGAGGCGCTCTTCCTCCTGGCGAACGACGCGTACACCAGCGGACAGTGGGACGAACTCCGAAGGACCACGGACGAGGGTCTCGGGTGGTGCACGACATACAACTACCCCGTGCTGGCGTGCACTGCCCAGTTCCTCCAGGGGCTGGTGGCCGCCGCGCAAGGAGACAGCGCCACCGCGCGACAGATCGCGGACCGCCTCAACTCCTGGGGGAACCCCCGAGGCCTGGGCATGCTCCGCGTCTACGCCTCCCACATCCGGGCCCTTTCGGCGCTCGGCGGCGCGGACTTCGACGCCGCCCACCGCTTCCTGGGCGAAGTGGGCACCCCCGGACAACTGCCGCCTCACATGCCGCACGCCCTGTGGCTCCTGCTGGACTTCACCGAGGCCGCCGCCCACTCCGGCCGCCACTCCGAAGCGGCCGCGCACGTCGCGGTGGTCAGAAAGACCGACATCCCGTCGATCTCGCCGCGCCTGGCCATGCTGACGGATGCCGCCGAGGCGATCGCCAACCCGGACTTCGTGGACCATGAACTGTTCGAAGCCGCCATCGCCACGCCCGGCGCCGAGCGATGGCCGTTCGACTGGGCCCGGATCTGTCTGGCGTACGGCGAGAGGCTGCGCCGGGCCAAGGCGGGCGTCGAGGCCCGTGTGCACCTGGAGGCCGCGCTCAGCACGTTCGATCGCCTGGGGGCCGCCCCCTGGAGCGCGCGAGCGGGCAACGAGCTGCGGGCGAGCGGGATCCCCATCAGGACGGTCATCCCCGGCGCGGCCCGACCGTCACAACTGACCCCGCAGGAACGGCAGGTGGCACAACTGGCCGCCACCGGGCTGACCAACAAGCAGATAGCCGCGCGGCTCTTCCTGTCTCCCCGAACCGTGGCCGCCCATCTGCGCAGTGTCTTCCGGAAGTTGAACGTCACCTCGCGCGCGGGACTGCGCGACGCACTGACCGGCCTGACCCAGCCGTCTCCACCGCCCGCGCCCGAGGACGGCCCGCCTGCGAAGGTGAACAGGCGGGCCGTCGCGGAGTGGTGACTGTCTATCGGCGCGTGCCGCGGTCGGCCCGCTCGATGAGCTTGGTGACGGCTTCCGGGTGGCTGATCATGACGGAGTGGGAGGCGCCCCGGACCTCGACCGTGCCACGCGCGTGGGCGCGCTGGTACTCGAAGCGCTGCAGCGCCGGCGGAATGGCCTTGTCCGAGGTCGCGACCAGACCCCAGGAGGGAATGGTGTGCCAGGCGGCATCCTGGGTGACATCGGTCAGGGAAGACGCGCTGAACGGCCTCTGCGCGGCGTGCATGACATTGGTGACCGACACCGGAAGGTCTCCGGCGAAGGCGCTGCGGAACTTGTCGGCCTTGAGGTAGAGGTCCGAGCCGGTGCTGCCGTCCGGGTTCGGGAACGGTACGGGGTCGACCGCGTCGGGGATCTCGCTGCCCGGGTACTTGCCGAGGAGTTCGCCGACCTGCTCGCCCTTGTCGGGCACGAACGCGGCGACGTAGACGAGTGCCTTGACGTTGGGGTTGCCGGCCGCGGCGTTGGTGATCACCGCGCCGCCGTAGGAGTGGCCGGCCAGGATGACCGGCCCCTTGACGGACTTGAGGACGCTCGCCAGGTAGGGCGCGTCGGTCGGCAGTCCACGCAGCGGGTTGGCGGGGGCGACGACCGGATAGCCCTCTTTCTGGAGCTGCTTGATCACGTCGTTCCAGCTCGCGGACGCGTCGGCGAAGCCGCCGTGCACGAGCACCACCGTCGGCTTGGCGGCGTCCTTCGGGGTGGACGTCGGCGCCGCTGACGCCGTCGTTGCCAGGAGGACAGCCACCGCGGCACCCGCGGTGCCCGCAGCGGCTATTCCTTGACGTACGACCTTCTTGCGCATGTTTCGGTTCTCTGCTTTCTGGTGGCACGAATTTCTGATGGCACGAAATCCCGTCGGGATTCGTGAGAGCTCGCGCTCGTTGCGGGTGACCGTTCCCGTGCGGGGGTTACGCCTGGTGGGCGGCGGCCTGCTTGATCAGCTCCGCCACGGCTTCCGGCTGGGAGACGTAGATGGCGTGGCTTCCGGCGACCTCGGCGACGGTGGCTCCGGTTCGCTCGGCCATCGCGCGCTGTGCGGGCGGCGGGATCATGCGGTCGTCGGTCGCGACGAGATACCAGCTCGGCTTGGCGCGCCAGGCGGCCTCCGTGACCGTTCCGTTGAGGGCACCCAGGCCCCAGGGAACCTGCGAGTCGGCCATGAACCGGGCGTCCTCGGCCGGCACGTCGTCCGCGAACGACGCGGCGAACTTCTCGCGGTCCAGGAAGAGGAAGCCGTCCTGGGGCGGCAGGATCGGCGGAACGGGCGCGCCGGGGGCCGGGTCGGCGATCAGGGTGCCGACCGACTCGTCCTTGTCCGGCGCGAAGGCCGCGATGTAGACGAGCGCGGCCACACCGTCGTGCCGGCCGGCCTCGGTGATCACGGCCCCTCCGTAGGAGTGCCCGACGAGTACGGACGGCCCGTCCTGCGAGTCGAGGACCTGATGGGTGACCGCCACGTCGCCTTCGAGGGAGTGGGTCGGGTTCTGCACGACGCTGACGTTGAAGCCGTCGCGGCTGAGGAGGCGGTACACCGCCTGCCAGCCCGAGCCGTCGACGAATCCTCCATGTACGAGAACGATGTTCTTCACGGTGCTCATGCGATTGCTCCTTGTTTGTCGGAAGCTTCCGGGCAGGTACAAGCTAGGTCGGGCCGTCCATGCGGGCTTCGACCAAATGACCTAGTTCACGAAGCGTGTGACTGCCCGTGAGAAGGCCTCCGGCTCCTCGATGTGGCCGAAGTGGCCGCTGTTCTCCAGGACCAGGAGTTCCGATCCGGGGATCAGCTCATGCAGTTCCTCGGCCCACCGGACGCCGCAGATGACGTCGTGGCGGCCGACGACGACGAGGGTCGGCACGGTCAGTGAGCCGAGGTCCGCACGGTCGTCGATGATGTGCGGGTCGAGGTTCTCGTCCAGTCCGGAGATGTGCGTGGCCCGCACGGAGTCACGCAAGGGGGCGAACTCCTCCTCCCGGCCCCAGTAGTCGGCGAAGTACGAGGGGAGCAGCCCCCTGGCTACGGCGGTCATCTGCGCGTCGTCGGAGATCGTGGGGATGGCCTGGAAGGCCGCGAGGACCTCGGGGAGTCCGGGGTGGTCGGCGTGCCGCTCGGCGAACAGCTGGACCAGGCGCATGGCCTCCGCGCCGTGTTCGGGGCCGGTCAGCGGTGCGCTGTCGTAGAGGATCACCCCGGCGACGCGCTCCGGGTGGTTCAGGGCGTGGTACTGGACGACGAATCCGCCGTGCGAGTGCCCCAGGAGGTGTACCTCGGGCACGCCGAGGTGGTCGATCAGCGCCCCGAGGAACCGGCTGTAGCGCGGCCGGGTGTAGCCGTGGGGGTGGGAGGGCAGTTTGCCGGAGGCTCCGGTGCCGACCGGCTCCGGGTAGACCATCGTCAGGTGCCGCTCCAGCGCGGGCATCCGCAGGTACTCCCAGAAGATGCCGGGTCCACCGGAGTGCGCGATGCACACCGGTCCGGTGCCGTGGACGTGATAGCGCTGCACGACTCCGTCGATCTCGACGGTGTGCGTTCCGGCGGCCAGGGGTTCGGTCGCGGAGGTGGTCATGGGGTACTCCGTATCCAGCAGGTGTCGATGACACCGGCAGGACGTCGGAGCGAGGACGAAGTTCGACCCGAACTACGTGACGCCCGTCACATGGGAGTGAGCGACTGGAGGGCCCGGACCGGCCTGGGGTGCACGAGGCGCAGCCGGTGCGGACGACCGGCGTCGTCCAGGGTCATCAGCCAGGCCACCGAGGGCGGGCAGTGGTCGGGATCGTCGGCGGGGGCGAGAAGATCCATCTCCCAGACGACGAGGGACCGGCTTGCCACCGCATGGACCAGGCGCTGCCGTACGCCGGCATCGAGGTCGCCGTCCATGCCACGCACGAGGAGGCTCCGGTCGCCCACCGGTTCGTTGCCTCTGAGCAGTGCGATCTCGGGCGACCAGCGTTCCGTCAGCAGTGCACCGAACTGTCCGCTCTCGGCGGCGGCCAGGGTCTCGCGTGCCTCGGCGCGGCTGGCACGGGTGCGCCGCCCGGTGTCGCCGTGCGGGGCGTCCGCGGTGGCGGTGAGGGCGGTCGCGAGCTTGGCCCGTCCCTGGTTGAGCCGGCTGCGGACCGTACCGACCGGGACGCCGCACGCGTCGGCAATCCGCTCGTAGGAGGTGACGCCGGTGCTGAAGTGACGCAGTACCAGGGGCAGTCGCAGTGCGGGGGAAAGCTCCTCGATGGCCTCCCAGATCCAGTCCCGCATCGCGTGGTGCTCCAGCCGGCGCTCCGGTCCGGCCTCCGTGGAGGGCACGTGCAGATCGTCGATCGGCCGGAAGGCGACGGAGCCTCGCAGCAGGGAACGGGCGGCGTTGCGCACGATCATCCGCAGCCATGGGCCGATGGCCGCCGGGTCGCGGACGTCGCCCACCCGGCGGAGCGCGGTCACGGCCGCGTCCTGGAGTACGTCGTCGACGTCGGGCCCCGGTCCCAGGATGCTGAGTGCCACCGCGCGCATGCCTGCCCGATGCCGTTCAAGCAGCAGACCCAGGGCGGTGATGTCACCCGCCTGCGCCGCACGCGTGAGCACCGCGTCCTCAAGACGTGCGGTGTCATCTGCGTTGGGGCTCATGGGGTGTTCCTCTTCCGGCGTCTCCCGTCCTGTGTGTGACCGTACTTGGGGCGGCCCGGTGCCGTCACGGCCGCCCTGGGAAAGCCGGGTTCCGGGGGTACTCAGCCGTCCTGCACCGTGACCTGCCGGTCCTGGTCGGGGAGGCGGAGGAGTGCCGCTCCCAGTGGGGTGAGGGTGTGCAGGACGGTGTTCGCGTGGCGGTGGCTGGCGATGAGTCCCGAGTCGCGCAGCACCGTGGTGTGGTGGCTGGCGTTGGCGGGGGACACCGAGACCGCGCGGGCGATCTCCGAGTTGGTGGCGCCGTACGTCACCGCGAGCAGTACCGCGGCGCGGGTTCGTCCGAGCAGTGCCGACAACGGCGCCTCGGCCGGGCCCTGTTGGGGAACGGGACCGCCTGATGCCAGCGGGTACAGCAGTACGGGCGGCAGGTCGGGGTCGGCGAAGGAGACCGGCTTCTGCCAGCAGAAGTACGAGGGGATCAGGACCAGGCCGCGGCCGCCCAGGTGCAGATCGCGATCGACGCCGCCCACGTACTCCACTTCCAGGACGGGGGCTTTCCAGCGCATGGCCGGCCCCAGCCCCCCGAGCAGCCCCTCCGCTCCACCGTGCAGCAGATCGCGGCCCCGGCGGGCGCACTCGGCGTCGACGCGGGCCTGCATACGGTCGCCGTAGGGGGCGATGACCGCGTTGTGGTACTTGCGCAGCGCCGCGACCAAGTCCTCGCGCACGTCCTTGTCGGCCAGGCGGTACATGTCCGTCGGCACGTTCCTCACCTGGGCCAGCAGGCCGATCTCGTGCCGGACCCGGGCGGGCGGTGTGTCGAGGATCGCGTCGAGCCCGCTCTTCAGCCCGTGGCTTGCCTCGGCCGGGGTCAGAAAGTCGGGGAAGTACGTGGCGCGCGGGAAGAGCGGCAACAGCAATGTGCGTACGACAGTGCCCAGTTGCTGTGCGGCGATGGCGGCCCGGGCGTCGCGGTGCCAGGCGGCATGGGCCCAGCGCCCCATCTGGGACTGCAACCGGTGCAGGCTGGCGGTGATCTCCCATAAGGGGTCGGGGCGGCAGGCGAGCCGCGTTCGGACGAGATCCTCCGACGTGAAGTGGATACGCAGCACGGTCCCCCCATGCGTGATTCCTGCCCGGCGCGGCAGAAAATGCCGCGCCGGTCCTCGTGAAGACAATGACTGGAACGGATCATCCTCCGGGCGTACACAGCGGGGTCAGTGCTGTGTACGCCCGCCCGAACCATCAGCCCTGGATCAGGGCGGCCACCTCTGTGCGTATGGCGGGCATGTCTGCGAGGACCGTACCCGGGCAGTCGGTGGCTGCCCAGTGCTGGTGACCGCCGATGGCCGGCGCGACGCGGGCGGCTCCGCTCACCGGATTGACGTAGGACACCTTCCCCAAAGGGGCGATCGCATGGCGCTCGGCCAGTTCGGCCAGGAGCTGGATGAGCGCGGTACGTGCGGCGGTCGTCGGGGGCGTGGTCGTCAGTGTCCCCAGAAAGGCGATTCCAAGGTTTCCGCTGTTGTATCCCTGGACGTGCGCGCCGGTGACGAGCCGTCCGGACGCGTCATGCGCGGGCGTGCCGTCGGTACCGGACCAACGCCCTTCGTACACAAGGCCGTTCCTGTCGATCAGGAAGTTGTAGCCGATGTCGCCGTAGCCCTTGCCGACGGTGTCGTTGCGGTAGATCGCGCGTACCACCGCGGCCGGGTCCGGATTGGTGCTCCCGTCGGCGGTGTGGTGCACGGTGAGGGTCTGGACCGGGTAGTACTCCGGCGGCCAGATCTCCGTGCCGTCGGCGCCGTACCGCAGGGTCTCGTCCGCGCCCCAGGCCGCGCGCGAGCGCAACGTGTACGCGGCGGAGGCGGCAGTGGCCGCGGGCGGGCGGGGCACGACGCTCAACGCGGCGGCGACTCCGAGGCCACCCAGGAACACTCGTCGCGATACCGGGGACGCCGTGCGAGCTGGGCTACGGGAGCCTGCGGGGTTCGAGTCCGGGACCGTCATCGCGTGATTCCTCCTGTGGGGGTGTCCTGGCCGGTCGAAGCTGCCCGCTCCTTCCCTCGGGGAGCGGGCAGCCGGTGGAACGGAGGAGTGCCCTAGATGGCGCAGGCGGGCTTCGGGTTGTAGAGGCGGTTCCAGGTGCTGGGGCCCACGATGCCGTCGGCTCCGCCGTCGGTGCCGTTGCACGTCTGCACGTAGTAGATGCCCTGCGCGGTGGCCGGGCCGTAGTCCCCGTCCACCTCAAGGTAGGTCGGGTACTTGCTGTAGACGTTGATGAGGCACTGCACCTGACGAACCGCGTTGCCCTCAGCGTTGGGACGGACCGTGGGCCGCGCGGTGTCGGCGATGTAGTTGCAGTACGGCTCGGCGACCGCGGCACTCGCGGAGGGCGCGACCACGAGGCTTCCTCCGAAGGCCAGTACGGCGGTACTGCACAGGAGGGCTAGGCGGCGGGTACGCATGATGTCTCTCCCGAGGTGTGTGTTTGTTGTGATGAAAGTAAGAGTGCGTGTGAACGCGACCGCCGGTCTACGAGATTCGAACAGGCCGAAAGAAGGCAGGTCAGGCACTCCTTCGCGCCAGACATGCCAGATGCGCCAGATGTCAGGACGCGGGATTCCAGACGCCGTCGAACAACGCCAGTTCCAGCACATCCGGGCGTGACCCGGGCCAGCCGATCCCCGCGGAGGCGAGTTGCTCGGTCGCGGAATGGACCCATCCCAGGTACACCCCGTACCGATGGGAGGTCCAGCCGCTGTCCGACCAGATCCAGGTGGCCACGTCCGACGCGGAGGCCAGTGCCATGTCGGCGCCGACCCGCGTGGCATGAGCCCTCATCACATGTGCGACCCGTTGGTCCAGGATCAGCGCGCGGGGAGCGACAGGAGCGTCCGTCGCCAGGTCGGGGAAGGACACCTGGTCGAGGAGGTACGCCTGGTCGAGGAAGTACAGGAACTTGGTGAAGAACGCCGGACCCAGTTCTTTCACCGCCCCGCGCAGGCCGTCGTACGCCGCGACGGCGCCCTCCCGGCGAAGGGTGTCGCCGGCCATGGCCAACGCGTCGTCGACAGTCGGCTTCGCCAGGATCTCCTTGAGGCGGTGCGGACCGTAGCCGGTCCGGCCCTGTCCCCATACGTACGACGCGACCAGGGCCTCGGACCACTGCGAGCGCTCCGCTGCCCCGCGGGTCGCGGCGACTACCTGGTCACGGCTGATTCTCGCGGTTCCTGTTCGCGACCGCTCGGGGAACTCGACGGGCCAAGGCTCGACGCCGGACCAGTGTGCGGGCTTGTACTCCACGGCATGGCCGCCGGCACCCGCCGCGTACCAAGCACCGGATCCGGTCAGCCAAAGTTCCAGCGCGCGCACCGCGGTTGGGGGCAACAGGCGCTTCCTCAGCTCGTCGTCCAGCGCGTCCGCGAGATCCTGACGTCCCATCCCGCACCCCCCGTTTCCTCTGACACCTCGAAAGCCCGCAGAGTACCGGGGGACTTACTGATTCCGGACTCGAAATCGGCCTGGAGGCAGGTCAGATTGGTCTCGGAGCAGGTGTTGTCAGTGGTCTCACTTAGAGTTCCGGTCACTTGATCAGTGAAGTGCGGGGAGGCACATATGGGGTGGGTCACGGCCGGCGACTACGAGGTCGGCCTCGATGGCGGAAAGGTGGTGTGCCGCAACGCCGCGGGGCGGCAGTTGAAGTCCGTACCGGCCAAACTCGCGGACGATCCCGCGGTCATGGGACTGCGGCAGCTCGCCGAGTGGCTGGAACGGCACGAGCGCCAGTGCCTCGCCGATGTCGAGAAGTGGATGGTGCGCTCGCTTCCGGTGCCCCTCGCCGTCATCGCCCGGGTGTGGCCGGATCCCGCCTGGCAGAGCGCGTTGCGCGATCTCGTCGTCACCGGTCCGGACGGCGCAGTGGCCGGATTCCTCCGGGACGCCGACCTCGACCGCGGGCTCGGCCTCGTCGACCTCGACGGAGACAGCGTGCGTATCGCCCCCGAGCTGGTCCACCTCCCCCACCCCGTCCTTCTCGACGACCTTGAGGAACTGCGGGAGTTCGCCATCGAACTCGGCGTCGAGCAGCGGGCCCAGCAGCTCTTCCGCGAAGTGTGGCGGCGCCCCGCGGGCCTCGACGCCGAGGCCACCAGCGTGGAGGACTACGCGGGCGGCGCGTTCAAGCAACTGCGCTTCCTGCACGGCAGGACCACCCAGCTCGGCTACCGCGTGCGCGGCGGCAACGCCGTCTGCCCCGTGCGGGAGGACGCCCGTGGTGTCGAGGCCCGGGTCTGGATCGGTGACTACGACGGTTACGAGGAGACGGAGACCGGCCCCCTCATGTGGACCGACGGCTCCGGCCGGGTGCTGAAGCTCGGTCAGGTGGGGCCCGTCGCCTGGTCGGAGGGCATGCGCATGGCTGCCGCCCTGTTCGCCGGGCGTGACATCGAGGACGAGGAGCAGGCGGCATGACCACCTACGCACACACCACCGCGACCGCGCTCCTCGAAGCCGGCGCCGTCCTGCCCGTGGGCACCACCACCGGCGAGGACGCCGACTCCCTCACCGTACGGACGTACACCCACCCCG
Organism: Streptomyces sp. NPDC050988; assembly: GCF_044456225.1. Classification (NCBI taxonomy): domain Bacteria; kingdom Bacillati; phylum Actinomycetota; class Actinomycetes; order Kitasatosporales; family Streptomycetaceae; genus Streptomyces; species Streptomyces sp. NPDC050988. Next base: position 596,257 of record NZ_JBITFQ010000002.1, read on the forward strand.
CGCTGGACGGCAGGCTCGCCGTCCGTCTCGTGCCGGGCACCCTCGGCGAGGCCGAGGACCTGGCCCTGGAGTTCCTCGGTCTGGCCCGCGAACCGGAGACTCCCGAGGTCGGACAGGTGCGCCGAGAGACCCTCGGCTTCCCCGCCTGGGCGCTGGTCAACGACCCGGCCAACGGGCACCACGCACTGGCCTTGGTCAAGGACGTCGAGCGGCTGGCGCGCCAGGCCAAGTCCCGCCCCGGCACCGCCAAAGAGGGCTTCGAGGAGCTCGGCGTACGGCTCGGCCGTGCCGTGCCGCACTTCCTGCCCACCTTCTACGAGCAGGCCGCCCGGATCTTCCTCCAGCACGAGAACACGACGTACGCCGCGGCCTTCTTCGGCAAGGCCCGCGAGGCCGAGCGGGTGCACGCGCTCGCCGTCGACGAGGAACGGCAGCGCGCCGTGTTCCTGGAGTTCGCCTTCGCGGGGGCACTGACGGTCAAGGCGCTCAAGGAGTATGTGAAGGACCTGGCCCACCGGCTCGACCCGGCCACGGCGTGGTCGCAGTTCCGGCAGCTGTGCGTGGAGCGCTGCGCGGCGGGCATGCCTCCGTACGCTTCGCTGCCGCAGGACGCCCGCGGCCTGATCAAGGCCGCCGGGCTGAACCGGGTCACCGAGGAATGCGCCCTGGTGGCCGACCTGGTCGCCTCTCCCGCCGCGGTGCGAGCGCCCGTCTCCTTCTGGACCGCCTACCGAGCCACCCTCGCGGTCCTCGCCGAACAGCAACCGGCCGTACGGGCACGGCTGCTGGAGATCATGCCGACCACCTTGGGACGCGAGGTCAAGGACGACGAGTTCTGGTTGACGCTGCTCGCGGAGAGCGGCGCCGATCGCCTCCTCACCGGCGAGAACGACGAGGAGGGCGAGGACGGCGAGGACGGCAAGAACAGTCGGGACAGTCTGGTCAGCCGGGCCGGTCAGGACGGCGAGAAGACGGAAGCCGTCGACGCGGCGGAGTGGCTCAGCCGCTGGGCCGCGCACCGCAAGCACGGCGGCACGGTCAGCAGCCGCTCACCGCTCACCCTCCGGCTCGTCGAACGGATGGCACCGCGGCTGCGTGCCGACGGCCGGGCCGTGGACCTGTTCACGGGCCGCTGGCACGCCGGTGCCGACCTCGACCTGCTGGACCTGTGCGTGGCACGGGGAGTCCCCCTCGCGATGCCGGACGCGGACAAGGAGGTGTATCTGTCCCTCGACCGCTGGGTCCGCGATCGTCAGCCCGGTGGGCGCGACCTGGCCGCCACCGCCGCGGATCCGCGTTTCCGGCCCCTGCTGCACCGGGCCATCGATGCGCTGAGCAACGACCGGACACTCGCCGGCGTGCTGGAGGCTCTCGCCGCCCATCCCGTACTGGGTGACGTGCTGCGCGAGTGGCTGGACGACGCGGTCGAGAGGTTCCGGGCCTCGACGGGCCTGCCCGGAGCCCGCGCAGCACTCAGCCGCCTGCGCCCCTTCCGACCGGTCGCCGCCAGGGTCAGCCCTCAAGCGGTCGCGCGTGTCGGGGAGCACGAGATCGCGCCGCTGCTCGGCCGCACCCTGCGGTCCGGCATCCCCGACGAACTGGGCTGGCCCGCCCTGGACGAGGCGCTGCGCCTCCTCGACTCCGACACCGAGACCAAGAGCAAGAGCAAGCACGGCCGCAACCGCAACCACAACCACGACGACGACCCATTGCGCCTGACCGAGGCCTGGCCGGCGCTGATCCTCTCCCGCAGGCACAAGGCCGTCGTCGTCGGACCGGACAAGGTGCTGCTCGACCACGATCTGCGCCTGCCCGTCGAACTGGACCGCTGGCAGCAACCGCAGTTCCGCTACACCGACGGTGAACTGCTCGTGATGTGGCGGCAGGACAGCAAGCAGTTCGGCTACTGGTCGGCCCGGCCGTCCGAGGTGTTCACCCTCGGCGGGGAGCAACTGCCCCACTGGTACGGCAACGACGCCGGTGACCCCTCCATCCCCCTGTCCGGCGGCGGCCGTGCCACCGGCGGACGCACGCTGCACGCAGGTGACACCGTCCTGCCACCGAGCCGGTCAGTCATAGGCGACGGCACGACCTGCTGGCGCCAGGGCCGGCAAGGCCGACAGCAGGTCTGGCTGGAGTACGACCCGGACACCGGTACGCACGGACGGGCGTCCCTGCCCGCCTTCCTGCGGTCCGGTATCCGCGAGGACGCCACGCTCCTGCAGCACCTCTGCGAGGTCATGCCCTTGCAACCCGGCCTGGAACACAGCCCCTTCGGCACCGACGGCTCGGTGCTCGGCCGCTGGGTTCGCTCGCAGGTCGAAGACACCGAGACGACGATGACCGCCGGTACGCCGGACGGCCGGACCGTCACACTGCGGGCGGCGGGCTTCCCTCTCGGTGCGCTCCGACTGCCCGGAGGCGCCGAGCCCGTCGCCGCGTACCTCCATCAGCATGTCGCGCTGTTCGCCTCCGACGACACCTCGGACACCGGCGAGCTGGGCCGGGTGACACCCGGTCAGCGGGGCGGGGAGTACGCCGCCGGCACCCGGCTCGTACCACCTGTCGCCTTCTGGCACGCACTGCGTCCCCGTGACGAGCGGGCGTCCGCCCTACTGCGCGCTCTGACGGACGAGACGGCGGCCGACGTGCTGGAGGCCGCGGCCCAGGCGCTGGCCGAGCGTGAGGATCAGCTCGTCAAGGCCGGTGACGCCGCCAAGACCGGCGTCGACGGCAAGCCAGTCGTCCCGGCCGCGGACGATTTCGTTCGGCGTGCCGTGTCGGCGGCCCTGCCCGACCTCACCGACGAACGGCTGCTCATCGGCGTGTCCGCCCTGGTCCGTACTGCGCTCCAACTCGCCGGGACGGCCGCCGCGTTCGTGGCACCGCCGGCCGAGAAGAAGCGGCCCGAACAGCGGCAGAACGAGGAGATGTTCGCCGACTACCGCCCCAAGCACGGCGAGGACCGGAACCTTCGCGCGGTCACCGCCGGCATCGCCGATCTGGGGGGATGGTGGGGAGGCAACCACGCGTGGACCGCGCTGCGCCAGATCCGGGCCGTGAACCACGTGCTGTCCGGACGGCCCGCCGAGGGCAAGCCGCTCCCCGATCTCGCGCGGACGGGCGCCCTCGGTGACGGCTGGCGGAGCGAGGAGCGCACGACCCCCAGCATCGGCATAGTGTGGCCGTCTCTCCTGGGCGTGCTGCGGCCGCTGGCCTACCGGGCCGCCACGCCCGTCCTGACCGACGCCGAACGGGAATCCCTGCTCCTGCTGCTCGAAGCGGTCACCGAAGGACCGCTGGCCGCACCCGGAGGCGGGCTGCGCGAGATCCTGCTGAGCGAGCCGCACGACAAGCAGCAGCGTGCCGGCCAGGTACTCCGCCGGGACGGGCGCACCGTGGTCTTCCTCGGCTGCCACAACATCGACGCCCAGAGCGGCCGGGTCAATTGGCTCGCCCTCGACCACGACCCCTCCGGCGCGTTCGGCGCCGTCGCCCACTTCACCCTGGACAAGGAGACCGCGGTGCCGTCGGCGTTCCCCGCCGACGGGCTGGCCGCCCTCGCCCGGATGATCCGGGACAAGGGTGCCGCCCCCTGGCACTCCGGGGCGCCCGCAGCGTTCGCCGCCGCGACCCGCGACGGTCTGGGCCCCATCCAGGCCACCGTGCTCCTCGCCGCGCGTCCGCAGAACCCCAGCGCCGACGTACTCGCCACGATCGGTCTGAAACCCCGGCAGATGGACCTGGGCAACGGCCGTCTGTCGTCGCTCGGCCGGGAGGACCGGTTCGCCCTCATGAGCGCGCTGCTGCCCGAGGACCCTGCCGATCTGTGGACGACCGGACCGGACCTCACGGCAGCGGGCCGGGTGTGGGCCGAGCGCCTCGGTTCCGTCGTCCGCCTGCCCGAGGACCTCGCGGTCGACCTCGCCGGTCTGCCCGCCGACTCCGCCGAGGCCGTGCTCAACCCGGGGCTCACCCCGTGGATCAGCCGCACGACGGTGCAACGACCGGACAAGGACGGCAACCTCGTCCCGGCGGACCCCGCGGCCGTGCCCGGACGGTACGACCTGACCCGTGCCGTCGCCTCCCTGGCCGCACTCGCCTACGGCCTGCCGTACGGGAGTCCGCTGCGCGCCCTCCTCCCCGAGGGCCTCGCCGCCCTGCGCCGCCGGCTCACCGACCCCGGGCTGCTGCTCGATCTCGACGTCGAGTGGACGGACAGGGGCGGCTCGACGGCCGTCGAACTGCGCAAGGCATACGGGCTTCCCGCCACCGGAGGAGCCGACGAACACGGCCTGACGCCTGTCGGGGAGGCCCTCGTGCTGCGCCCCTGGTACGGCGATCAGGAGACGGTCCTGCTCCGCCCCGCGGCCCTCACCGGTCCGGACGACGCGGTCCTCGGGCTCCTGGAGGGCCTGGTGGGTCCTGACCGCGACGGTGGCCTCCAGGCCCTGCGCTCGATCCTCGGCGACGGACTCGACCGCGCTCTGGCGGCCGGCCTCGACCCAGAGGGACCCGTCGGTTACGCCCAGGACCCCACTGTCGTCGCACCCACACTGGTCACCGAAGTGGCCTCGGCACACGGTCTGAGCGAGGACGCGGCCGCGCTCTACCTCCAGTTGCTGGCCCTGCCCGATCCGACGGACCGCAACTGCGCCCGCTGGACCGGCTGGAAGCCCGCTCGGCTGAAGAAGGCCCGCACCGAACTGGCCGCCACCGACCTGGTCGTCGAGGCGAAGCGACCGCGCGCCGGACGCACCCTGTTCCTGCCCTGCGGCTGGCGCGACCTCAAGTCCCCCGCCCTGCCCGTGGAGACCTGGAAGGAGGGCCTCTACCCGGTGCGCGACCGCTCGCGCGCCGTGCCCCACCTCCCGGTGCCCGACCTGTTCGCCCGCGCCTGGCAGCGCGTCCAGGACGGTGACGCGCCCGCCTACGAGAAGCTCACCACCCGCGCCACCCGGAAGGGCCGCCGCCGATGACCACCACCGAGCCGACCTCCCGAGCCACAGGACGAGCCGACCGGACGAACCCTTGCTGACGGCTCCCCGGATGACGACCCCTCTGCCGACCACCCCTCTGCTCACGACCTCCCGACCCGACCGGACGGACCACCGATGACCACCACCCTGGCCGCCGACACGGCCCGCCAGATCACCCCGCCCGAGGACCGGCACGCCACCGAGCTGGCATTCCTCGCCGCCTACGACGACGGGCCGCGCCCACCCGCGTGGCGGCTCACGCCCCGTGCCGTCGTCACGTTCGTCATGGGCAGCGACGGCCGGGCCCTGCGGCTGCCCGACCACGCCCCGGCGCCCGAGGGTGTGCCGCGGCGCCTCGTCGTAGAAGGCAAGTTCGTCGGCGACCGAGCCCTGGTCGAGCGGTGCGTCGTCACCCTCGCGGGCGAGCGCGGGCTGCTGCTCGTCGGCGAGCCCGGCACCGCCAAGTCCATGCTGTCCGAGCTGCTGTCCGCCGCCGTCTGCGGCACCAGCGGCCTGGTCGTCCAGGGCACCGCGGGCACGACGGAGGACCAGCTGAAGTACGGCTGGAACTACGCCCTGTTGCTGGCCCAGGGACCCAGCAGGCAGGCCCTCGTGCCCTCGCCGGTCCTGACCGCCATGACCCGGGGAGCCGTCGCCCGGGTTGAGGAGGTCACCCGCTGTCTGCCCGAAGTGCAGGACGCGCTGGTGTCGTTGCTCTCCGAGCGGCGCATCGCCGTACCCGAACTGGCGGGCACCGAGGACTCCCTGGCGCACGCGGCGCCCGGCTTCAGTCTCATCGCGACCGCCAACCTGCGCGACAAGGGGGTCTCCGAGATGTCGGCCGCGCTCAAGCGCCGCTTCAACTTCGAGACCGTCGGCCCCATCGCGGACCTCGACGCCGAGACCGCGCTCGTACGCAGCCAGGCACGTGCCTCGGTCGAGCGGGCCGGAGCCCCCTTCCGCGTCGACGACGCCGTACTGGAAGCCCTCATCACCGCCTTCCGGGACCTGCGGGAGGGCAGGTCCGCGGAAGGCTGGGAGGTCGAGCGGCCCTCCACGGTGATGAGCACCGCGGAGGCCGTGTCCGTGGCGGGCGCGCTGGGGCTCGCCGCCGCCTACTTCCCGGGCGACCGTGACGTCCTCGGCCTGCTGCCCGGTCATCTCCTCGGCGTGGTCCGCAAGGACGACCCCGCCGACGCGGCCCGGCTGCGCGGCTACTGGGACGGCCCCGTCAGGCGCCGCGCCGAACAGGGCTCCGCCACCTGGCGCACCCTGTGGGACCTGCGCACCGTCCTGGAGGACTGACCACCGTGCCCCTCTCCCCCGAGGAAGCCGTCGCGGCCCTCACCGACCCGGCGGCGCCCTACCTCATCGGCGTACGGCACCACGCGCCCTCGCTGGCCGCGGCCGTGCCCGCGCTGCTGGACGCGGCCAAGCCCGATGTGCTGCTCGTCGAACTCCCCGGCGAGATGCAGGAATGGCTGCCCTGGCTCGGTCACGAGGAGACGCGGGCCCCGGTCGCCCTCGCCGCCGCTCCCGGCGACGGGGGCGGCGGCCGGGGTCCGGCCTTCTATCCGTTCGCCGACTTCTCGCCCGAACTCGCCGCCGTGCGCTGGGCCGCGCGGCACGACGTGCCGGTCGTCGCGTGCGACCTGCCGCTCGCCGACCGGGCGTGGAGCGCCGAACGGCACGCTCCCGCATGCCCGGACGACGGTACGGACAGGTCCTCCGCTCCGGAGCCGTCCGGCCCGACCACCGATCCGGCCTCTGCACAGGCGCCCGGCAGCCCCGCTGCTCCACCAACCGCACAGACAGCCGAGGGCCGCGCCCCCTCGCCGGCCACCGGCGGGACAGCGGACGCTCCTGATCCCGTCGGCGTCCACGACACGTCCCGCCGAGCCGGCCTCGCCACCGCGCTACGGGCCCGGCTCACGGGCCGTACCGGTGACGACCTGTGGGACCGCCTCGTCGAGACGGCCGCCCCGGGCTCGCCTCCCGAAGCGCTGCGGCGGGCCGCGCTGCTGACGGGCTGGGCGCTGCGCGAGGACGCGGCCGCCTCGGGCGGCGTGCCCGAGCTGGACCTGCGCCGCGAGGAGTGGATGCGCGCCCGGCTGGCCGCCGCCACCGCGAACGGCGAACGCGCCGCCGTGCTCGTCGGCGCCTTCCACGCCCCGGCGTTGACGTCACCGGGTACACCGGCGGAAGTCCAACCGCCCGCCCCTCGCGGCACAGACGCCGAGGCCCCGGCATGGACGACGTCGTTCATCCCCTACACCTACGCGCTTCTCGACGAGCGGTCCGGCTACCCGGCGGGCATCCGGGACCCGGAATGGCAACACCTGGTCCTGGGCGCGGCAGGCGACCCGGCCGCGTTGGAAGAGGCCCTGACACGGGCCGCCGTACAGATCTGTGCCCAACTGCGCTCCCTCGGCCACCCGTCGGGACCCGCCGACGCCCGCGAGATCTGCCGCCTGGCGGGAGACCTCGCCCGGCTGCGTGGACTGCCCGCGGCCGGCCGGGGCGAGCTGGTTGAAGCGGTGCAGACCGTACTCACCCAGGGTGAGCCGTACGGGCGTGGCCGGGCCGTCGCACAGGCGATGGAGCGGGTGCTCGTGGGAACGCGCGGCGGCCGCCCGGCACCGGGAGCGCCCCGGAGTGGACTCGCCCCGGCGGTGGAGGCGGAGCTGGCGGCATTGGGGCTGCCGGGGCCCGACAGCCGCGGCGCCGACGCCACGCGGGATCTGCGCCTGGACCCGCTGCGTTCCGACCTGGACGCCCGCCGCGAACTCCTGTTGCAGCGCCTGACCGTGTGCGGTGTGCCGTACGGAGAGGCCAAGGAAGTCGTCGGCGCCGGCGGCTCCGAGGCGCTGACCTCCCGCTGGGAGGTGCGCTGGACACCTGCCACGGCGGCCATGCTGACCGCGGCCGGTGTCCGGGGAGTCACCCCCGCGCAGGCCGCCGACGGATTGCTGCGCGAACGCCGGCGCGCGGAGCGGGACGAGGGCGGACCCACGGCCGCGCAGAGCCTGCACGGCCTTCGGCAGGCGGCGGAGTGCGGCCTGCCCACGCTCACGGACGAACGCCTCGCCGACGTCCGCGAGGTGCTGCCGCACTCCGCCACGCTGCCGGAACTCCTCGCCGGTCTGGCCCTGTTGGACCGTCTGCGGGCGGGTCACGTCGCAGGCCTCGATACCGACGAGGAACGCATGGCCGCGGTGGCCACCGTGGCCGAGCTGCTGACCGCCGCGGCGGTGCGGCAGGTGGACGGTCTCACGGGTTCCGAGGACCGGGGCGACGCGCACGCGCTGCTCGAACTCGCCCATCGCGCGGACCTCTTGGGCGGCATACGGCTCACCGACGCGCTCGCCCGGCTCGCCGCCGACGGCTCCCCGCTGATGCGCGGCGCCGCCGGAGCCGTACGCGTTCTCCTCGGTCACGAGGACCCGCATGTTCTCGGCGACCGCATCGCCTCCTGGGTCGACTCGGCCAACACTCCCGAGGCCCGGACCGCCCTCACCGACCGGCTCATCGGGGTGCTCACCGCCGCGGGACCGCTCCTGGAGGCGGCGGCTCCCGCCCTGGAGCCGCTGCTCAACCGCATCATCGAGATGCCCGACCGGCAGTTCCTCGACCGGCTCCCTTCGCTCCGGGGAGGTTTCGACACCCTCAGTCCGGCGGCACGCGACCGGCTTCTCGACACCGTCGAAGAGCGCCTCGCCACCACGCATCTCACCGACACCGGCGGCGTCGACCCCGCCGCACTCGCCACCTGGACCCGCGCGGACCTCGCGGCCCGCGCCGCCCTCCGCACGCTCGGGCTCCTGCCTCCGCCCCATCCGCCCAATCCACCCAATCCACCCAAAGGGGACGAGCTCGTTCCGGCGGCCGAAAACCCCGACGCGCGCGAAGCCGCCAAGGCACCTGGAAGCCCCGAGGCCGAGGCAAGCGAACCAACCGAAGCAACCGAAGCAACCGGGCGAGTCGTTGAGCACTCCCCCGAGGATCACGTCCTCGCGTCCGCCGACCGCTGGCGGCTCGTACTCGGCCGTCGTACGGATCAACTGCCGCGCTCGGCCTCGGCGTTCGCGACCGCGCTGGACGAGTTGTACGGCAGCGGACGCGGCGAGGGCAGCAGGGGCGACCTGACCGGACCTCGCCGACGCGGCGGGGGCGGCCGGGAGGCTTCGTACCCGGGAGTGCGTGAGTGGTCCGAGGAACTGGCCGCCCTGTTCGGACCCGGCATTCGGGAAGAGGTACTGGCGGCGGCCGCGGCGTCGGGCCGAAAGGACGTGATAGCCGAGCTCAACCCGGACAGCGTGCGCCCCTCCGTCGACCTGCTGCGCACCGTGCTCCAGCACGCGGGAGGACTGCCCGAGGCACAGCTGGCCGCGCTGCGCCCGCTGGTCCGCCGCCTGGTCGAGGCACTGACCCGGGAACTGGCCACACGGCTGCGTCCCGCGCTGCACGGCGCGGTCCTGCCGCGCCCCAGCCGACGACCGGGCGGCGGCCTCGATCTGCCCCGCACACTGCGCGCCAACCTCGCGACCGCGCGCCGCGGCCCGGACGGCACCGTCCAGGTCATCCCGGAGCACCCCGTCTTCCGTTCGCGCGCCAAACGCGCCGCGGACTGGCGGCTGATCCTGGTCACCGACGTCTCGGGTTCGATGGAGGCATCGACGGTCTGGGCGGCCCTCACGGCTTCCGTCCTGGCCGGAGTGCCGACCCTCTCGACGCATTTCCTGGCCTTCTCCACGGAGGTCATCGACCTCACCGGCCATGTCGACGACCCGTTGTCGCTGCTCCTTGAGGTCAGCGTGGGCGGCGGCACCCACATCGCCGCCGGGCTGCGCCACGCCCGCGAGCTCGTCACCGTGCCGTCCCGCACCCTCGTCGTGGTCATCAGCGACTTCGAGGAGGGGTATCCCCTCGGTGGTCTGCTGGCCGAAGTCCGCGGTCTCGTCGGGGCGGGATGCCACGTGCTCGGCTGCGCGAGCCTGGACGACGCCGGTCGCCCCCGCTACTCGACCGGCGTCGCGGGACAACTCGTCGCCGCGGGCATGCCCGTCGCCGCCCTCAGCCCACTCGAACTCGCCCGCTGGGTAGGGGAGAAAGTCTCTTGAGCCTCGACCTGCCTCCGGTCGCCCCGGCCGTGACCGCCGAACTCGTCCAAGGGCTCACGCCCCGCCTCCGCAAGCGGCTGGACGCCGGGATCACCAAACTGGCGGGACGGCCGTCCGTCCGCGACGGTGACACCGTACGCATCTCCGTCGACGACGACACCCACCTCGAACTGCACGCCCCCGGCGGCACCGTGACCAGCACGGCCGCGATCCGCTGCGGCTGTCTGCTGGCACCGGACTGCCTGCACCGCGCGGCCGCGGCCTCGGCGGCACCGATCGCCGAACCCGAGTTGGAATCCGAGCCGCAGTCACAGTCGACACCGGACGCCATGCCCGCGCCGGTCGGCGAGGACACGCCCGTCTCCCCGAACGCACCGGCCTCCACGCCGAGGCCGATCTCGGCGGACGCCCAGTCCACGTCGCCCACTGAGCCCGAGACCCCCACCCCCGACCAACGCGCCGCCGCACAATCCATGTACGAAGCCGCGGCCGCCGTACTCGAAGCCGGTACGGACGGGGCGGGGGCCGTACTGCAGGCGGAGTTGCTGCGCGCCGCTCACACCGCGCGGATCAGCGGCCTGCCCAGGATCGCCGCCTCGGCGCTCTCCGTGGTCACGCAACTGCGCGCCGCCCGCTGCGCCGACCCGGCGTACCGCCTCACCGATCTGACCACGGCACTCCGCGAAGTCCTCGGGACGGCCCATCGCCTTCCGGGCTCAACCGGCCCCGAACTCGCCGCCCTGCGCGGCACCGCACGGCAGCCGTACACCCCGGACGGATCCCTGCGGCTGTACGGGCTGTTCTCCGAGCCCGTCCTCACGGCGACCGGCTACGCGGGAGCGGTCACCTGGACGTCCGACGCCGAGGGCCGCCTCTACACGGTCTCGGATGTCGTCCCGGGCGGGGCCGGTCGGGCGGTGGGTGCGGCCGACCGGGCCGTACGCATCGGGGACACGGCTCTCACCCACCGTGAACTGTCAAGGGCCGGGCTCGCCGTGTCGGGGGCGACCGTCTCCCCGACGGGCCGACTGGGTGCGGGAGCGGGCGTACGGGCCGTGCGCGCGTCCGGCGCCGCCTGGCGAGAGGATCCTCTCGCCGGTCTGTGGGCGCTGCCCGTCGCCGATCAGGTTTCACGTGCCCTGACCGGCGGGGACGGCCTGCTGTTCCTCGACGTGACCCTCACCGGTACGGTCCGCGAGGGGGCGGGCGACTGCCTGCTCGCCGACTGCGACGGACTGACGCTCCGTCTCGCCGCCGCCCACGACCACCCCGCACTTCCCTACCGCGACAACCTCCGTCTCCTCGCGGCGGCCCCGGGCACCCGACTCCGGGTCGTCGCGCGCCTCGACCCGTCTCCCCTGCCCCGGGCGCTGCTCCTCGCCGCGGACCACCCGCGCGATCCCGAAGCCCATCTCGACCTGGGTCTCGACCGCCTCCAGCACGCGGACCTGCCCGCCCCGGCGATGGCACCCGCCGGATCCCCACCCGCCACGGACGAGGCACCACTGCATCTCCTGCGCCGCCGTGTCCACCAGGCGGCCTCGGCGGGCCGTCGCGTGCTCGCCTTCCCCGGAGACAGCGCCACCGACAGCCGACGCCTGGGCCGCTACGGTCTCGCCTGCGCCGGAGACCTCCTCGACGAACTCCATTCGGCCGCCGCGGACCGGTCCCGCGACGTCTTCGGCCGTCTCGTCCCCGCCGACGTCAACCGGTTCGCCCACGCCTGGCTCGCGGCGGCCCACTACACCGAGGAGGTCGACCGATCGCTGTGCGCCGCGGCGTGGGGAGCGGATCCGGCGCTGTCGCCCTCCCCCTGAACGAGGCCGGTGGCTCCCCTCAGAGCGCCAGGAACTCGGACAGGCCGTCCAGGAGCCGTTCGACGTCCTCCGTGTTGTTGTAGGGGGCCAGGCCGATCCGGAGGCCACCGGTGTCACCCAGTCCGAGTCGGCGGGAGGCCTCGATCGCGTAGAAGGACCCCGACGGAGCGTGGACGCCACGCTCCGCGAGGAACCGGTAGGCCTCCGCCGACGAGCGACCGTCGAAGGTGAGCAACAGGGTCGGAGTGCGGTCGACGGCCCTGGAGTGGACTTGAACCCCTTGGAACGAGGACAAGCCCTTGTCGAGTTGTGCGCGCAGGGCGTGCTCATGGGCTTCAAGGGCCATGAACGCCGAGGCAAGGCGCTGCCGTCGCGTTCCTGTGGCCTCCGGGTCGAGCTCGGCGAGGAAATCCACGGCCGCTTCCGTGCCCGCCAGGAACTCGTAGGGCAGCGTGCCCAGTTCGAAGCGCTCCGGCACCGCGTCGGTCGAGGGAAGGAGCTTGTCCGGCCGCAACGTCTCCAGCAACTCCGGCCGGGCGGCGAGGACTCCGTGGTGGGGGCCGAGGAACTTGTACGGAGAACAGACGAAGAAGTCCGCGCCGAGCCGCTCCAGGTCGACCAGCGTGTGGGCGGCGTGGTGGACGCCGTCGACGTACGTCAGCGCTCCGGCATCGCGAGCCAGGCCGGAGATCTCGGCGATCGGGGGACGCGTTCCGATCAGGTTGGAGGCGGCGGTCACGGCGACCAGTCGGGTGCGCGGAGACAGAACGGCACGGACGTCGGCGGCGGTCAGTTCTCCGGTGGCGGGGTCGAAGTCGGCCCAGCGCACGGTGGCACCGGCCTGGGCAGCTGCCTGAACCCATGGGCGGATGTTGGCGTCGTGATCGAGACGAGTGACGACCACCTCGTCCCCGGGCGACCACGTCTTGGCGAGGGCGCGGGAGAAGTCGTAGGTGAGCTGGGTGGCGCTACGGCCGAAGACGATCCCTCTCGGGTCCGCTCCCAACAGGTCGGCCAGGGCCTGCCGGGCCTTGGTGACGATGCTCTCGGCGTTCCGCTCCCCCGGTGTCCCTTGCCCCCGGTTCGACAATGGCTGCGCCAGCGCATCGGCGATGGCCCGGATGACGGGCTGTGGCGTCTGGGTACCGCCGGGCCCGTCGAAGTGTGCCGTCCCGGCGCTCAGCGCCGGGAACTGGGAGCGGAGGGCGGTGATGTCGTACGTCACGAGGGCTCCTGTCCATGTCCGGAATGCGGCCGCATCGGCGCTCCGCCTGACAACGGTCGCAGTCTCCAGTACGTCCACCAGGACGGGCCTGTGGGACAGCGGCCGGCCGCTGTCCCACAGGTTGCCGTCATCCCACAGAGTGTCCCCCTGCGCCAAGTCACCGCGACGGGCGGAGCATCCTCGGCGGAGTGAAGTCGGTGTACGCGGGATCCAACGGCAGGTCCGCACCGGTACCGAGATCCAGCACCTTCTGGTACTCCGGACCCATCGCGCGCACCGAGGCGTTGAGCCGTGTCGGTGTGGTACTCGGCCACTTCCCGTCGTCGATCCGGTCGAGCAGAGTCCGCAGCATGACCAGTTCGTCGGCGGAGCTGAACGAGCAGTGCCCACCGCGGTCCACCCAGAGCTGTCGCAGTGAGGCGGAGTTGCCGTGGCGGCGGATCTGGTCGGCGTACCACCTCTCCTGATCGGTCACCGCGCCGCCGTCGCCGGTCGAGTGCAGGGTGACGACGGGAGCCGGCGTCGTACCGCGGACGATGCCGTGGCGGTACTGGTAGGCCACCGCCTTCGCGTCGGGCCGGATACGCGGCGCCTTCGCCAGGCGCTTCAGGTCGGCGTCCAGGTCCCCTCCGGGTGCGGCGGCGTACGCGTCGCGGACCAGGTCCTGCCGGCTCGACTTGGCGAGCAGCCGACCGTAGTCGATGCCCGTGTTCCAGGACGGGTTGCCGCCCGCGCGGTCCTCCAACTCGGTCCGGCCGACCGGGCCGATGCCATAGCTGTACGCCCATTTCGTCCACAGCGACTGGGCGGCGACCAGTTCTTCGGTCGTCTTCGGCTTCGGACCGTGCGCCGCGTACCACCCCGGGATGTTCGCCACGGCTCCGGCGAGGGCCAACCGGGCGCGCCCCTCGGGCGTTTCGAGGGCACGGTCGATCGCGGCGGCCAACGCGTCCCGGCTGACCGCGGCATCCTCGCCGGCCCGGACCAACTCGATGTCCTCGCCGGGCGCGAGGAGGGTCCTGACGACGAAGGTGATGTCGAGACCGGAGTTCCACGTCGCGTGTGTGTCGTACTCCGCGCACATCGTGGCCACCCCGTCGAAGCGCTTCGGGTTCCGCTCGGCGAGCAGCGCCGCGATCAGACCGCCCTGCGACATGCCGCTGGACACGGTCCGCCGCGGCTCGCCCACGTGCTCCTCGAACCAGTCGAGCAGCGCGACCTGGTCGGTCACCCCGTCCTGGACGCCGTAGCCGATGCCGTCGTTCTTGAACTTCGACGCCGCCACCGCGTATCCGTGCTCGATCAGCCACTGTTCGGTCTCGACCCGGTTCGCCACCTGAACGCCCTCCGGCACCCATTCGGCCAGGAAGTACCCGTGGCTGTAGAGCACCAGCGTCCCGTTCCAGCGGGCGGGCAACTCGACGCGGTACTCCGCCCCGTCGATCTCACCGGTGAACGTCTTCCGTCCTCCGTCAGCGGCCGACGCCTCCGCCGACGCGCCGGCGGGCGGCCCTCCGACCACCAGCCCGGCCACCAACCCCGCCAGCGCCGCACCCACCAGTCCCACCCGGGCCGTCCGCCGACGCCACCGGCCCGCCCCACTCGTCCTTCTGCTCACTCTCGTCTCCCGTCGTCGTTCACAGCCGTACTCAAGGGCAGACTGCGTGACGGGCACGTTCTCATCGGTACCGACGACCTGCCTTCGGCACCAGCAACCGCGCGTCGGTGGCGAGGTTCGCCAGGCGGCCGTCGGTTGAGGCCCTGCCGAAGCATCCGTGTCGGTCCCAGCGAACCTTATGCGTTCCTCATCCGTTGTCCTCAAGGGCCGCCCCCCGTGGCGGCCCTACCCCTGACCGGGCCCGGAGAGACACATGAGGAGGAGGTGTCGCATGGCACAGCAAACCCGTGCGGCCTCCCCCGGTAGCAGGAACTTCACGCCCGTCACCGGCGCGCTCCTGTCGGTGTTGCTCGCTCTCCTCGGCGTTCTCGGTCTCCAGGGCATCCCCGCCGCTGCCTCTCCCGTCGCACCGGTGTCGGCCGCGGCAGCTGCGCGCCAGAGCCTGGCACCGGCAGCGGAGGTTCCCCCGGCGACGAGTGTGGCCACCACGGCCGATGCCCGTAGCAACGCCGACGACAAGTGCGCCACCACCTGCGGCCAGCAGCCCCGCGTGGGCAGAGCCACTCCGGGCGAGTGGCACACCCTGACTCCGGGCGGGGTGTCCGTCCCGCCCGGCCTGGTGCTGCCTCTGCCGGAGTCCGGGCCGCAACTGCCGCTCCCGCAGGGCACCTTCACGCCTCCACAGCACTCCGAGCGTCACAGCGGGCGGGGCCCGCCGCCCTCCAACGGCATCTGACGTCACCCAGTCGATCCCCACCGCACCCTTCTCACGGCTGCGGTATGCCTGTTGGAGGCACCCTTGACGCGCGCCATCCGCGTGCGGGCGTTCTTCGCCCTTGCCGTTCTCGCCCTGTCGCTCTACATCACGCTGACCGTGCAGGTCCGCCTCGGACTCGATCTGCGTGGCGGCACCCAGATCGTCCTGGAAACCCGGGACTCACCCACGGCCAAGGCCGACTCGGAGGCCACCGACCGCACTTTGGAGGTACTGCGCCACCGCATCGACGCGCTCGGCGTCGTCGAACCCACCATCGCCCGCTCCGGAGACAACCGGATCATCGTCGAGCTGCCCGGCATCCAGGACCCGCGTGAGGCCGCCGACGTCCTGGGCCGTACCGCCCAACTCGCTTTCCATCCGGTCCTCGGAACCGCGGACGGCGGCGAAACCGCACGACAGTCGATGCCCGAGAAGTCGGCGGAACGCGTCCTCCCGGACGAATCCGGTCAGCCATTGCGCCTGGGTCCGTCGGCGCTCACCGGCGCGGACGTCGACAGCGCCGAGGCGCGCATCGACCAGCAGAGCGGGGTCGGCTGGTACGTCGGTGTCGACTTCAAGGGAGCGGGCGGCGACGCCTGGGCCCGTCTGACGGGCGAGGCGGCGTGCCGTCCGGCCGGCGATCCGGCCCGCCGCGTCGCCATCGTCCTGGACGACAAGGTCATCTCCTCCCCGCAGGTCAACTCCTCCGTCGCCTGCCGTACGGGCATCGACGGCGGGTCCACCCAGATCACCGGTTCCTTCAGCCGTGACGAGGCCCGCGAACTGGGTCTGCTCATCAACGGCGGAGCCCTGCCGGTGCCGGTCGAGACCGTCGAACAGCGCACCGTCGGCCCGACCCTGGGCGCATCGGCCATCGAGGCCAGTGCCCGGGCCGCCGTCATCGGCACCGCGCTGACCTCCCTGTTCATCATCGCCGTCTACCGGCTCCTCGGTGCACTGGCCGCCGTGGCCCTGGCCTGCTACGGACTCATCTCCTACACGGCTCTGGCCGCGCTCGGCGCCACCCTCACCCTCCCCGGGCTCGCCGGGTTCGTCCTGGCCATCGGTATGGCCGTCGACGCCAACGTGCTCGTCTTCGAACGGGCCCGCGAGGAATACGCGGCCCGCCAGAGCAGGGGCCTGCGCGCCGCCCTCACCGCCGGATTCCGCAACGCGTTCAGCGCCATCGCCGACTCGAACATCACCACGCTCATCGCCGCGGGCCTCCTCTTCTTCCTCGCTTCCGGTCCTGTCCGCGGCTTCGGCGTCACCCTCGGCATCGGCGTGCTCGCCTCCATGCTCAGCGCCCTGGTCATCACCCGCGTACTCGCCGATTACGCGGTCGCCCGTCGATCCGTACGACGCCGTCCCCGTCTCACCGGCATCGCGGACACCGGGAAGGTCCGCGACTGGCTCGTCCGCCGCAATCCCGACCTGATGCGCCGTCGCCGCACCTGGCTGGCCGCGTCCGCCGTCGCCCTCGTCCTGGCCACCTCGGGCATCGCGCTCCGGGGCCTGGACTTCGGCGTCGAGTTCACCGGCGGACGGCTCATGGAGTACGCCACCTCCGCCCCGGTCGACGCCGACCGCGCCCGGGACGCCCTGGCCGACGCGGGTCTGCCCCGCGCGGTCGTCCAGACCTCCGGCGACGGCGACCTCTCCGTACGGACGGACCAACTGTCCAACGCCGAGGCGGCGAAGGTGGACAGGACGATCGCTGACATCGCGGGCAGTGCCGAGAAGATCCGCGACGAGCTCATCGGCCCCAGCCTCGGGGACGAACTGCGCCGAGGGGCTCTCATCGCCCTCGCCACGGCACTGGCCGCCCAGTTGCTGTATCTCGCGGTGCGCTTCCGCTGGACCTTCGGCACCTCCGCGGTCGCCGCGATGGCACACGACGCCCTGATCCTCGTAGGTGTCTTCGCCTGGCTCGGCAAGCCGATCGACGGAGTGTTCCTCGCGGCTCTGCTGACCGTGATCGGATACTCCGTCAACGACTCCGTCGTCGTCTTCGACCGGATCAGGGAACTGTCGGCCGGCGACCGGAAGACCCCCTTCTCGCGCCTCGCCAACACCGCGATCCTGCAAACCCTCCCCCGCACGGTGAACACGGGCATGGGAGCCGTGTTCATCCTCTCCGCCCTCACCCTGCTGGGCGGAGACTCCCTGACCGACTTCGCCCTCGCCCTTCTCATCGGCATCGTCGTGGGCACGTACTCCTCGATGTTCACCGCCGCACCCCTGGCCATCGAACTACAGGCCCGCAGCACCGAACCGCCGCCCAGCGCCACGACCCGATCAGCCCCACGAGGCGCGGCAGCGATCTAGGAGCACAGCGAGAATCCGCTTCTGACCTGGGCATACGAAGTCGATCGAGCATGGCGCGACATCTCCGGATCAGTCACCTCTCACCGGGCGGTCCGGCTGATATCGTCCTGGCCCACCGAACAGACAGGGGGTTGCCCCTGCGACGTCGGGACGAAGGAGTGCTGCGCCATGCGAGTTCTCTTGGTCGGAGCGGGAGGCGTCGGGACCGCGATCACGAGGATCGCGGCCCGGCGTTCCTTCTACGAGCACATGGTCGTCGCCGACTACGACCCGGCGCGGGCGGAGTCGGCCGTCACGGCCCTCGGGGAGGACGAGCACAGGTTCACGGCGATGCAGCTCGACGCCTCGGACACCGCCGGCGTGCAGGCCGCCCTCGCCGAGCACCGCTGTGACGTCCTGCTCAACGCAACCGACCCCCGTTTCGTGCTGCCGCTGTTCGACGCGGCGCTCACCCATGGCGCCCACTACCTGGACATGGCGATGTCCCTGTCCCGGCCGCACCCGACCCGCCCCTACCAGGAGTGCGGCGTGAAACTGGGGGACGCGCAGTTCGAACGGTCCGCCGAGTGGGAGGCGGCGGACCGGCTCGCGCTGGTCGGCATGGGTGTGGAGCCGGGTCTGTCGGACGTCTTCGCCCGCTACGCCGCCGACGTCCTCTTCGACGAGATCGAGGAGATCGGCATCCGTGACGGCGCCAACCTGGTCGTGGACGGCTACGACTTCGCCCCGTCCTTCAGCATCTGGACGACCATCGAGGAATGCCTCAACCCACCGGTCGTCTACGAAGCGGAGCGGGGCTGGTTCACCACACCGCCCTTCAGCGAGCCGGAGGTCTTCGACTTCCCGGAGGACATCGGTCCGGTGGAGTGCGTCAACGTCGAGCACGAGGAAGTGCTGCTGGTCCCCCGGTGGTTGAAGGCCGGGCGGGTCACCTTCAAGTACGGACTCGGCGACGAGTTCATCGGCGTCCTCCAGACCCTGCACAAACTGGGCCTGGACCGCACCGACCCGGTCACCGTGAATGGCGGCACCGACACCGGCATCGGAACGGCGGGCAAGGTCACGGTCTCCCCGCGGGACGTGGTCGCCGCCTGTCTGCCCGACCCGGCCGGCCTCGGGGACCGTATGCACGGCAAGACGTGCGCGGGTACGTGGGTCAAGGGCACAAAGGACGGCCGGCCCCGGGAGGTCTACCTCTACCACGTGGTCGACAACCAGTGGTCGATGCGGGAGTACGGCTCCCAGGCCGTGGTCTGGCAGACCGCGATCAACCCCGTGGCCGCTCTCGAACTCATCGCGTCGGGAGCCTGGCACGGCAGCGGAGTGCTCGGTCCCGAGGCACTGCCGCCCCGGCCGTTCCTCGACCTGCTGACGGCGTACGGGTCACCGTGGGGCATGCGTGAGGACACGCCCGTAACCGGGCCCGGGTCCGTCGGCCCCACCGTCTGAACTACCCGCTGCCGCTCACACACCCGAAGACGTCTGCCCAGGTGACATACGTATCCAAGAGGCCCTCAATGGCGTAAAAAGTTCCACAACGCCCTGTTGTATGGATTCACGCGCAACCGGAGCGAGGGAACATGGCCAACGACACCGCGGACGCGCCCCCACCTGTCGGGTTGAAGGCCATGCGATCGGCTTCGTCGACGCGCTCGTCATCGGTCTCAACTCCACCTCCCCGGCGTACTCGCTGGCGGCGGTCATCGGTCCGATCGTGGCGCTGGTGGGCATCTACGCCCCGGGCGTGATGATCGCGTCGTTCGTGCCGATGCTGTTGATCGCATCGGCGTTCTACTACCTCAACAAGGTCGACCAGGACTGCGGCACGACGTTCTCGTGGGTCACCCGGGCCATGGGCCCGTGGGCCGGCTGGCTCGGTGGATGGGCCATCGCGATGACCGGAGTTCTGGTGGTCGGATCGCTGGCGGACGTCGCCGTGAGCTTCGCGCTCCTCGCCTTCGGCCTCGACAGTTGGGCCGACGACGACTTCGTACGCCAGTCGCTCGCGGTGCTGCTCATCCTCGTGATGACGGCCGTGTGCGTCGTCGGCACCGAGGTGTCGGCCAAGGTGCAGAACGTCCTCATCCTGGCGCAGGTCGCCTGTCTGATCGCCTTCGTCGTGGTGGCGCTCTACCGGGTCTACGCGGACACGAGCACCTTCGACTCCATCAAACCGTCCTTCGAGTGGCTGGATCCCTTCGGAGCCGGCGGCGCGTCACTGACCGGGGCCCTGCTGCTGGGGGTGTTCATCTACTGGGGCTGGGAGTCGGCGGTCAATCTCACCGAGGAGGTCGAGAACTCCGCCACCGCTCCCGGCAAGGCGGGCGTCTGGTCGACGGTCGTGCTCCTGGTGACCTATCTGTCGGTCGGTTTCGCGGTCGTGGCCTACGCCGGTACGACCTTCCTCGCCGACAACGCCGACGAGGAGGAGTTCATCTTCGCCCTGCTCGCCACCGAGGTGATGGGCGGCTGGGACTGGGTCGTACTGCTGGCGGTGTCGACGTCCGCCCTGGCGTCGACACAGACGACGATCATCCCGGCGTCGCGCACGGCGCTGTCCATGGCCCGCCGTCACGCGTTGCCCGAGCACTTCGCACACATCCACCCGCGGTTCCGCACGCCCGACGTCAGTACGTGGTGGGTCGCCGGCATCGCCATCGCCTGGTACCTCGTCGTCAACCAGATCAGCACCAACGCCCTCTTCGACTCGCTCACCGCGCTGTCGCTGCTGATCGCGTTCTACTACGCGCTCACGGGTGTGGCCTGCGCGGTCTACTACCGCCGCCATCTCACCGAGAGCGTGCGCTACTTCGTACTCATCGGCCTGGGCCCGCTGGTCGGCGCCGGGCTGCTGGCCTGGCTGCTGGTGGAGTCGGTCTCCGACATGGCCGATCCCGAGAACTCCTACAGCGGTGTCTCGTGGTTCGGGCTCGGTCCCCCTCTCGTCATCGGCATCGGGATCGCCCTCGTCGGTCTCGTGCTCATGGTCGTACGGCGGCTGATGTCGCCGGCCTTCTGGTCGGAACGCCCGAGTGTGGCCGACGCCGATCTCGTCCACCGCAAGGAGTCCTGAGATGTCGGTTGTCCTCGGATACGACGAGTCGCCGGGCGCCGCACGTGCGCTGCGCGTCGCGATCGAGGTGTCCGCCGCGTTCGACGAGCCGCTCGTGCTGGTCTACGGTGCCGCGGCTCCGGGGACGGGGGGCGAGGAGTACGGGGCTCACCACGAAGCCGTCCGCGAGGCCGGGCGCGTCGCACTCGACCACGCCGTCAGGGTGGCCGACGAGGCCGACGTACGGACAACCGTCGAAATCATCGACCAGAAGCCGGCCCAGGCACTGATCGATGCCGCGTCACGCCACGGGGCGCGGTTCATCGTGGTGGGCAGCTGGGGAGAGAGCCCGATGCGCGGGGCACTGCTGGGCTCAACTCCCCACAAGCTGCTGCACCTGTCGAGCGTCCCGGTCCTGTGCGTGCCGACCGAACAGTGAGCCGTGCCTTCCGACCTCAGTGATGAGTTTTCGCGCCCGTACCCGTCACACCTACGACGGGACATTGCGAGGCGGAAGGATGACGTCATGAGTGCGGATGCGCGGCTGGAGGAGCTGAGTGTGAGCGGGCTGGGCGAGGTCGACGAGCCGACGTTCACGGGGCTGGCGGAGCGGCACCGGCGGGAGCTGCACGTGCACTGCTACCGGATGCTCGGGTCGTTCGAGGACGCCGAGGACACCGTGCAGGAGACGTTCCTGCGTGCCTGGCGGCGGCGGGAGACGTTCGAGGGGCGGTCGACGTTCCGGGCCTGGCTGTACCGGATCGCCACCAACGCCTGCCTGGACCTGCTCGCCAAGCACCGGCCTGAGCCCGCGACCGGCGGCGAGGTGCTGTGGCTGCAGCCCTACCCGGACCGGCTGCTCGACGAACTGCCCGCGGGCGACGCGGACGAGCCGGAGACCGTCGCCGTCGCACGGGAGACCATCGAGCTGGCGTACTTGGTCGCGGTCCAGCACCTCGCACCGCGCCCGCGGGCCGTGCTGATCCTGCGGGATGTGCTCGGCTGGCCGGCCAAGGAGGTCGCGGAGCTCCTCGGGGACTCCGTCAACTCCGTGAACAGCGCGCTGCAGCGCGCCCGCGCCGGCATGCGGGAGCACCTGCCCGCCGAGCGCCAGGACTGGACCGGCGGCGAACAGGACGCCGGGACACGCGAGCTGGTGCGCCGCTTCACCGACGCCAGCGTCGCCACGGACATCCCCAGGATCGCCGCCATGCTGCGGGACGACGTCCGCTGCTCGATGCCGCCCACGCCGGGCCTGCACGTCGGCCGCGACGCCGTGGTGAACGACTGGGTCGAGGACGGCTTCGAGGGCATGAAGGGCC
This sequence comes from Streptomyces sp. NPDC050988, assembly GCF_044456225.1. Taxonomy (NCBI): domain Bacteria; kingdom Bacillati; phylum Actinomycetota; class Actinomycetes; order Kitasatosporales; family Streptomycetaceae; genus Streptomyces; species Streptomyces sp. NPDC050988. Next base: position 618,475 of record NZ_JBITFQ010000002.1, read on the forward strand.
TGCGCGGCATCCCCACCTCCGTGAACCGGCAGCCCGCCGTCGCCTTCTACCTCTGGCAGGAGCAGGAGGGCGCGTACCTGCCGCTGACGATCGACGTGCTGCGCGTCACCGGCGGGGCGATCACCGAGATCGTCACGTTCCACGACGACCAGTTCCCGCGGCTCGGGCTGCCGGAGCGCCTGCCGGCGAACGGCACGGAGTAGTCCCGGTGCGGACACTCACGCTGCGCGCCGGCGCGCGCGTGGCGGTGATCGCGGCCCAGTGGCACGACGCGTTCGGCGTCGTCACCCATGGACGGGTGCAGCTGGAGCTGCGCGACGGCGAGCCCGGACCGGTCCTCGGACGCGACGCCGGGTTCTGGCTCCGCGGCACCGGCGTCCGCGCCCTGCGCAACCCCGGCCGTCGCACGGCGAGGGTACGCATCGTCACCCCCAGGGCCGACACCGCCACACACCAGTCGACAGACCCCGTACGCCAGTCACCGAATGACGGAGGAACGACATGAACAGCATGAATGACACCGGGATCGTCGCAGGCCCGGCCTCGGGCCGGACCAGCCACACCCACCGATTCCGCGGGCTCGTCGGCACCGGCTTGATCGCCACGCTCACGGCGATGGTGGCCACCACCCTCGCCGCGGCGCTCGCCCGGGCCGTTGGCGTCGACTTCGAGGTCTCCGACGGTGGCGAGACGATCCCGTTGTCCGGGTTCGCCGTGGTGACCGGCTTCTTCTCGGTCGTGGGCATCGTCATTGCCGTCGCTCTTCTTCGTTGGAGCGCTCGACCCGCCCAGCGATTCGTGTGGACGGCAGTGTCACTGACCGTGATCTCGTTGGTCCCGCCCCTCCTCTCCGGGGCGGAAACCACCACCATCACGGCCCTCCTCGGGCTGCACCTCGTCCCTGCGGCGGTGATGATCCCGACCCTGGCGCGGAGCCTCCGCACCCGGACCGGTTGACGACCCCGCAACGGACAATGCGCGGTGGAGTGGCCCTCAGGGCCCCTCCGTTCCAGCTTCCCGCTCGATGACTCACCCGGCCATCAGGCTGCGGATTCGGCCAGCAGCGCGTCGATCTGGCCCAGGCCTGCGGACATGCCCTCGGCCATGCCCATGGACACCAGCTGTTCCATCGCCTCGGCCGTGGGGAACGTACTCTCGACCGTCATCAGGGTGGCGGCCTCGCCGTCCGCGGTGAGCCGCACGCGGACGATCATCGTCGGCATGTCCGGGTTGGGCTTGCCGGTGTCATCGGCGAAGCCGTCCTCGAACTCCAGCCCGTTCGGGCTGTCGACAGTCAGGACGCGCCACCACCCGTAGTGCTTGTCACCTTCCGGCCCGGTCATGAAGTACGTGACCGAACCGCCCGGAGTCAGGTCGTGGTCGACAACGGTCGCGGGGTAGGTCGGCGGTCCCCACCACCTCTCCAACTGCCGAGGGTCCTCCCAGACCTGCCACACCCGGGCCGGCAACGCGTCGAACCGCGCGGTGATCGTCAGCGCGAGAGCTTCAGGGTTCTTCTGGACATCGATCACAGTCATGACAGGTGCTCCTTGCCGTTTTCGGGATCGGAGTGGGGATGGGAATCGGGACCGCGCTCTGAACCTGGGCCTGGGCCTGAATCTGGGCCTGAATCTGGCTCTGGTCCTGGTCCCGGATCGGCAAGGATCGCGCCGATCCGGTCGATGCGACCACGCCACACATCTGCCAGCTGGTCCAGCAGCCGATGGGCCTCACCCAGGGAGTCCGCGTTGCCGCGTACTCGCTGCTCCCGGCCCTGCCGCTCCTTGGTGACCAGCCCGGCCTGTTCCAGGACCGCCACATGTTTCTGCACGGCCGCGAAACTCATCGGGAACCGCCGGGCGAGCTCCGAGACCGAGTACTCCCCGGCCAGAGTGAGAGCCACGATCTCGCGCCGCGTCGCATCGGCCAAGGCATGAAAGATGCGATCGGCTCGCTCTGCGGATCCCTGACGTACAACCATTAAGTTGTACGTTAGCCGCTACGGCCGGGCCGAGCAAGCGGGGCGCCGTCGCTGTCCCGATCAAGCGTTGGTGGACTTGATTGCGGCGTCCTCGTCCCGGCAGGAGACACTGGATCCGTGCTGATCATGGACGCCGTACTGGAGACACACCTGACCGCCGACTTCGCTCTGTGGCCCGTTGCCGAATTGCCTCCGGATCGGCTCCTGGTCCTGTCCGGTGAACTGTCGCCACACGAAATCGGCACCGCCATGGCGGTTCTGACGACCTACAACAAGGGGCGGCGCGAACGCCGACCACGGGCGCCCAAGGACAGCCTGGAGCAGGTCGGGCGTCTGGTGGCGACCGAGTGCGTCGTCGCTCCCGGCGGCCTGCGAATACGGGACACGGCCACCGGGGTCACAGCGGTGCCCGGGTGCTGTTGCGGGCTGGAGAACTGGCGGGAGTGGCTCGATCTGACGAACGGCGACGAGCCGTGGCTCGGCCACGACCCCTGGCCGCGCATCGAGCATGCCGGTGCGATTGCCCGGCTGTGGCCCGATGGGGATCGACCGGAGGGTCTTCCCATCGAGCTTCCGCTGGCTCAACTGCCTGAGCAGCTGGGCCTGGTTCGGGAGCGGCTTGCCGGATTCCTCCGTGCGGTTGAGGCGTGGGCTACGAGTTACGCCCCGTCCATCGCCGACGCCGTGGTCGCGAAGCTCGATGAAGATCTCGCCGTCAGCGCCCCTCTCCACCGAGTCGAGAGCTGAGCGCCGACCGGTCGGGCCAGTCCGTCTCAGGCCGCCGGGGTGTCCAGTGGGCGCAGTTCGTCGGCGTACGAGACGGAGATGCGGCGCATCAGGCCGTCCTCGGTGATGTCGTACTGGCCGAGGCGCCACAGCGGTGGCGAGTAGGCGTGGATCGAGACGGCGTCGTCGGTGGCGCCGGTGAGCCGGTGGATGTGCTCGGGGCCGAAGCAGAAGGACTCGCCGGTGGTGACGGTGACGGACAGGTGGCTGCCGCCGATGCGCGGGTTGGACTCGTGGAGCGCGCCCTGGACGATGCCGACGGCGCCGGAGGAGATGTCGTGGTCGTGCCAGCCGGTGTCGTTCTGGCGGGTCCAGCAGAGCAGCCAGACGTCGACGTATTCGTCGCGGTACAAGGACGCGTAGTGGCGCTGTTCGTCGGAGAAGGCGACCTGTTCGCGCCAGAGGTCGGGGCGGGTGGCGAGGTCGTCGACGAGCGCCTGGAGTTCGCGCTTGTCGAGGGTGCGGTCGGGCAGGGACTCGTACGTCATGAGTGGCTCCCTTCGGGTCGGGTCCGCCACGGGGACACGGCTCGGGCGCCGCCGTACAGGAGGCGGGCGGGGTTGGTGATGCGCAGCGCGTGGACAGCGGCCGCCGCGCCGAGGTCGGGGATGACCGGAGGTGCATACGGGCGGTCGCTGCCGCCGACGACCACGTCGATGCCGACGGCACGAACGACCGCGTCCACGGCGCGAGTTCCGTAGGAAGAGGTCTCGTAGAACGCTTCGAAGTCGACCTGGCCCCGCCCGCCGCCGCGGATCGCGAGCCGTTCGCCGTGGAGCGGGGCGAGGCCCGCGAGGGCGGCGAAGCAGACGCGCAGGTGGGGGTGTCGGGCGCGACCGAAGGCGCGGAAGGCGAACCAAGACGCGTGCATCTGGTGCACGTACGGGACCAGGGCCGGCCACCACGGAGGGGCGTCTTGCGTGGGCTGGACCGCGCCTGGGTGGATGAAGAGCGGTTTGCCGAGGCGGGTGAGGACGTCGAGGAAGGGGGCGCACCGGGTCCAGCCGGCCGCGTCGAGGAGGGCTGTGGCGGGCAGTTGGAGGCCCACGCAGCCGCGCCGGAGTTCGCGTTCGACGGCCTCCGGGTCCGGTGCCGACAGGCAGGGTGCGGCCCAGACGCCGAAGGGGGCCGGCAGTGCGAGGGCGCCGTCGTGGAACGCCGCCAGCAGTGGGGCGGACTCGGCGGGCGGCAGGTACTCGATGCCGAGGGGGCTGGACAGGGAGACGAGGGCGAGGCCGAGGCCGTCGGTGGCGGCAAGACGCGTACGGGCCGTGATGTCGTGGTCGGCCGGGTCGACCTCGTAGGGCGGTTCGCTGTCCACGTGCAGGGTCCAGCCGTCGAGGTACGGCGGTGTGGTGCGGGAGCGCAGCAACTCGATGAAGTCGGCTGGCCAGATGTGCTGGTGGACGTCGGTGGGCACGCGGCGGTCCTCGGGCTGGCAAGGATAGGAGGCAAGGTTGAGGAGGGGCGGTCAACCAAGGTTAAGCGTTTCACTTATACGGTTAACTTAAGCGATTAACAAGCGGGCCTGTCAAGCATGCGTTGGCGGCGGCGAGCGGGCCCGCGCTCGAGAGCGACGCCCGAGTACGGACGGGACCGCGGCGGCGCCCGGCGGGCCGGGTGCCCACAATGCGGACGCGTCCCGGTAGGCTTCCCGGCATGGCCAGGCCCAGCAAGCGCACCACCCTTCGGGAGGTGGCCGAGGCCACGGGCCTCTCCACCGCCGCCGTCTCCTACGCCCTGCGCGGCAAACACGTCTCCAAGGAGACCGAAGAACGGGTGCGCCAGGCCGCGGCCGAACTCGGCTACGAGGCCGATCCCATCGCCCGCGCACTGGTCAGCGGCCGCACCAGCATGGTCGGCGTCCTCGCGGGCGACCTCCAGGACCTGTGGCAGCAGCAGTTGATGGCGGCCATCGGCCGGGAACTGCTGGCCGGCGACCGCTACGCGCTGATCCTCGACGCGGGTGGCGACCCCGACCGCGAACTGGCTCTCGCCAAGCAGCTGCGCGACCAGCGGGTCGACGCGCTGCTGGTGTCTCCCGTGAACCCCTCCGCGAAGGGCTGGGCATCCATCGCCGACTCGCTGCCGGTGGTGGCCGTCGGCGACTCGCTGAGCCGGGCCCGTACGGCCGGGCAGGTCATCTTCGACAACCGGGCCGGTATCGACGCCGTACTGGAGTATCTGCACGGCCTCGGCCACCGCCGGGTGACCGTTCTGACCCCGACCCGCCCGAGCACCCCGGACCGGCCCGCCGACGTCTATGTCCGCGAGGCGGCCGACCGCCTCGGCCTCCAGGCCGAACTGGTCCCCTGCCCTCAGGAGTTGGGCGAGGCGACAGCGGTGGCGCGCGGCGTTCTGGACGGGTCCCGCCCCGCGACCGCCGTGTTCTGCTTCTCGGACTCACTGGCGTACGGGGTGTACGCGGCCGCGGCGGACGCCTCACTGGAGGTCGGCCGGGACGTCTCCGTGGTCGGCTTCGACAACCATCCGGTGTCGCGGGTGCTCACTCCACCGCTGACCACCGTGGACTGGGGGTTGACCCAGATCGCGGCGGAGGCTGCACGGCTGACGGTCGCGGCGATCGAGGGCAAGCGCGTCCGGAAGAAGCGGGTGCTGTGCGCACCGCAGATGAGCGAGCGCGGGTCTGCCGTGCGGGTGTGAGACCTCGGCGAGCGCCTGGCCGAGGACGTCACTGACCGACCGCGGCGGAAACCAGAACCCGCCTCTCCCGATCCACGACGCTCACCCCTCCCACTCCCCCGCCGTCCAGGCGTGACACGCGACCAGCAGCCACACGGATGTGCTGGCGGTCGCGGCGGGTGTCTTCGTCACGCGGCCTTCGCTACCCGGCGGCCTCGGGCAGCGTGTGCTTGGCCAGGCGGCCCTCCTGCATGACCAGCACCACGTTGGCGGGGTCGGCGAGCACATCGATGTCGGCGACAGGATCGCCGTCGCACACGACGACGTCGGCGGTCTTTCCCGGTTCGATGGTGCCGAGAGTGTCGTCGAGCCCCATCAGCTGAGCGGCGTTCAGCGTGCCGGCGCGGATGACGTCCAGCGGCGACATGCCCAGTTTCACCATGTGGCCGAGCTCTTCGAGGTTCCGGGCGTGCGGGACGGCTCCCGCGTCGGTGCCGAGGGCCACCTTCACTCCGCGCCGGACCGCCTCGCTCAGCCGCTCGATGGCGGCATCGGCCATCCGCATCTTCTTCTCGTATGCCTCTGCCGTGTAGCGTTCCCGGCCCATGTGGAAGGTCGACAGGGTCGGTACGACGAACGCGCCCTTCTCCAGCATGAGATCGATGCCCTCGTCGTCGATGAGGTAGCCGTGTTCGATGCTGGACACGCCGCCGCGCAGGGCGTTCTTGATGCCCTGTGTGCCCTGTGCGTGCGCGGCGACCGGACGACCGCGATGGCATCGTGTCTCGTCCACCACCGCCGCGATCTCCTCGACGGTCAGCCCCTCGTCCTCGGGCTGGTCGCTCGGGCTGTTCACGCCGCCGGTCGCGCAGATCTTGATGACGTCGGCACCCTCGTGGAGCAACCGCCTCGTCGACAGCCGAACCTGGACCGGGTCGTCCGCCAGTTCGCTGAAGGGCTCGGGAAGGGCCGCCGACGGGTCGAACCCGCTCGGCAGGCTGAAGTCGGCATGCCCTCCGGTGTGACTCATCAGCCTCACCGCGACGTGCAGTCGGGGCCCCTCGATCAGGCCCTGCGCCACCGCGTCCCGATAGCCGGCGTCGATGCCGCCGAGGTCCCGCGCCGTCGTGATTCCGGCGTGCAACGTCTCGCGCATGCGCCGCGCCCGCTCGAAGACGGTGACCGTCGGCCGGTTGGTCAGCAGTCTCCCCCGGAAATCGGCGTTGCTGTCCATGAGGAAATGCACATGGCAGTCGAAGAAACCCGGCAGGAGCGTACGTCCGCCGAGATCGATGACCGTCGCACCCTCGGGCGCTGGTGACGAGCTCTCAGGTCCGACGTAGGTGAACATGCCGTCCTCCACCACCACGGTCACCGACGCGACGGGGGCGGCACCGGTTCCGTCGATCAGGCGGGCGTTGGTGAACACGGTGGGGCTCGCGGATCCGTGTACGTGGTTCTCGGTCATTTCCCACTCCTGTCCCGCGAGAGGCGCGGTGTCATGACTTCCGGTCCGTCCCCTGCCTGGTCCGCCTGGTCCGCCTGGTCCGCCTGGTCCGCCTGGTCCGCCTCGTCGGCCTGGTCGGCGAACACCGGCGGGCGCAGCGAGGCCCAGGGCCGCTCCGCCTCCAACTGCGCCGCCACGGCGACCAGCAGGTCCTCCCGCCCATAGGCCGCCGCGAGCTGGATTCCGATGGGCTCGCCGGACTCGGTCAGTGTCGCGGGCACTGCGATCGCGGGCTGCCCTGTCGTGTTGAACGGCGCGGTGAAGGTAAGCACGTCGACCGACTTCCGCAGGCCATCGGCTTCCTGCCACGGCCAGCCCACCGGCTTCGGCGTCGTGGCGAACACCGGGCTCAGCAGCAGGTCGTACTCCTGCCACCAGTCCGCCATGGCGGCCCGCAGCCGCTCCTGCCAGACGAAGGCGTCGGCCAGCTCCAGTCCCGTGATCTCCCGCCCACGCCGCAGCCAGAACCTGGTCACGGCGTCGAGGTCGTCCGGTCCTGGCCGCTCACCGAGTTCCGCGCTCAGCGCCTCGACGGTCTGGACCGCGGTGACGCTGAGCGCGTCGAAGAACGCCTTCAGGCACATCGGATCCAGCATCGGTTCGGGATGGGCCTCCTCGACCTCGTGTCCGAGCCGCTCGAGTATCCGGGCTGTGTCCAGCACAGCCTCCCGTACGGACCGCACGACCTGCGGGGCGTGGTCGGGCGTCCGGGCGAGGAAACCGACCCGGAGCCGTCCCGGATCGCGGCCGACCATCGCGGTCAGGCCGCCCGGGGGAAGGGGGGCGGGGCCGCCGCGGTCGCCCGGCGCACCACCGCTCACCGCGTCGAGCACCGCCGCGGTGTCCCGTACGGACCGGGTGACCACAGCAGGGACACTGTGGCCCCACCTGTTGGATGTGCCAGGGCCCGCGCTGATCCGCCCGAGGCTCGGCTTCAGACCTACCAGATGACAGAACGCGGCCGGCATCCGGATCGAACCGCCGCCGTCGCCTCCCTGCGCCACGGGCACCATACCCGCGGCGACCGAGGCCGACGCGCCGCCCGACGAACCACCGGACGTCAGGTCGGTGCGCCACGGATTCCGCGTGACACCGTGGACGCCGCTTTCGCTGACCGAGAGCAGGCCGAACTCCGGCGTCGAGGTCTGGCCGACGACCACGAAACCGGCCGCCCTGAGCCGCCGGTTGATGACGGCGTCCTCTTTGGCGACGCGGTGGTGCCGGGCCACCCAGGCGGACCCGTAGTGCGCCGGGTCGCCCTCGCTGTCGTTGAGCGCCTTCACCAGCGTGGGCACACCCGCGAAGGGGGCGTCCTCGCGGATGCGCCCCGCCTCCGCGATTGCCTGTTCGTACCGTCGGTGAGTGATGGCGTTGATCTGCGGATCGGTCGCTTCGATGCGCTCGATGGCGGCCTCGACCAGCTCCCTCGGTGACGCCTCACCCCGCCGGACCAGGTCCGCCTGGGCCACGGCGTCCATGGTGGCCAGGGCCCTCCTCATTCACGTACCTCCTTGTCCGCGATGCCCGCGTGTGCGCCTGCGCCTGGAGCTGTGTCTGCGGCTGCGTCCGCGTCCGCGTCCGCGGGGAAGTGGCACGCCGCCGCGTGCCCCGCCCGCACCGTGGACAGTTCCGGAACCTCCGCCCAGCAACGGGACTCGGCATGGGAACACCGGGAGGCGAAAGCGCACCCCTGAGCGTCTGCCCGCTGCTCACGCGCAGCCTCTTCCGACGGACTCATCGCGCCCGGTTCGGGCCGGTCCCGTGGGTCGGGCGACGGGACGGCGTCGAGCAGCGCCCTGGTGTACCAGTGCGCCGGTGAGGCGAAGAGTGCTTCCGCCTCCGCGACCTCCACGACACGGCCCGCGTACATCACCACCACCCGGTCCGAGACGGCCTGGACCACTGCGAGGTCGTGGGAGATGAAGACGTAGGTCAACTCCTCGGCCTGCTGGATCGTGAGCAGCAGATCCAGCACTTGTGCCTGCACGGAGACGTCCAGCGCCGAGGTCGGCTCGTCGAGGACCACGGCCTCCGGCCGGGCGGCGATCGCGCGGGCGATGGCGATGCGCTGCTTCTGGCCGCCGGAGAACTCGTGCGGCAGCCTGCCCGCGGCCTCCGGCGGCAGGCCGACCTCGGTCAGCACCTCGTCGATCCGCCGGCGTGCCTCGGCGCCCGTCACGCCGCTCGTGGCCAGTGGCTCGCGCACCGAAGTCGCCACCCGCAGCTTGGGGTTGAGCGAACCCGCCGGATGCTGGAACACCATCTGGACGGCACGCCGGAATGCCTGCAGCCGCTTGCCCCGGAACCCGCTGTAGTCGGCGCCGTCCTTCTCCAGCCGACCCGAGGTCGGCCGGTCCAACCGGACCAGCATCTTGGCGAGGGTGCTCTTGCCCGAGCCGGACTCGCCGACGACGCCCAGTACTTCGCCCCTGCCGACACGCAGGGAGACGTCCCTGAGCGCATGCACGGTATGGCCGTCCGAGCGGAAACCGCGGCTCAGCCCGTCCACCGTGAAGAGCGCGGAGCTGTCCGCATCGGCGGAGCCGTCCAAGTCACCGGTCCCGTACGTACCGGCGTTACCGTTCCCGTTCGCGGACTCGGGCCGGACCCGCTTACCCACCGTGGGCACCGAACCGAGCAGCATCTTCGTGTACTCCGAAGCCGGACGCAGCAGCACCTCCTCCACGGCGCCGGTCTCGACGATCTCACCGTCCTTCATGACCGCCACCCGGTCCGCGGTCTGCGCGATCACCCCGATGTCGTGGGAGATCAGCAGGATCGCGACACCGAACTCGTCGCGGATCGTCCGGAGCAGCCTCAGGATCTCGGCCTGCACCGTGACGTCCAGCGCGGTCGTCGGCTCGTCGGCCAGGAGCAGCCGTGGCTCGCCGGCCAGGGCGAGCGCCATGGCCACGCGCTGGCGCAGTCCGCCGGAGAGCTGGTGCGGGTACTGGCGTGCCCTGCGCTCCGGTTCCGGGACACGTACCCGGCGCAGCAGTTCGACCACTGCCTGCCGCTGTGCGTCTCCCTTCAGACCGCGGTGCCGTGTCAGCACCTCACCGATCTGCCTGCCCACCCGCATGCTCGGATCCAGCGCTCCCATGGCGTCCTGGAAGACCATCGCGACCTCGCTGCCGCGCAGTCGCGTGAGCGCCTTGTCGTCCACGGCCGACAGGTCGGTGCCGCACACCTCGAACAGTTCGGCGGTCACCTGTGCCTGCTTCGGCAGCAGTCCGAGGCAGGCCATCGCGACGGAGGTCTTGCCACTCCCGCTCTCGCCGATCAGGCCGACTATCTCCCCGGCCCGTACCGTCAGGTCGACCCCGCGGACGCTGGCCGGCGCCGTACCGTACCGGACGTTGAAGTCACGGAATCGCAGGACGGCTTCCGCGGGGTTCTCGTCGTCCATCTCCGTCTTCCCGGTGCCCTCCACCGCTGTGGCGTTCATCGGCGCTCCGTCATGCGATCCACGCGTCCTTGAAGAACATGCGCGTACTGGATGCCTCGGTCTTGAATCCCGCCAGCTTGCTGGACCAGACGTCGTACACCGCGGGTGAGGCATACGGGACGATCATGTACGCCTTCTCGGCCACGTACTGGTTCAGTTCCTGGTACATCCGGCTGCGGTCCTTGTCGCTGTCGGCCTTGGCGATGGCGTCCGACATCCGCTGCCAGAGTTCCGGGTCGTCGACCTTCGTCGTCTTCCCGTTCTTCTCGAACCACAGGCTCAGGTACTGACTGGCATCGGCGTTGAGCGATGACGTCAGCTGCATCATGTCGGCGTTCCACTTGCCCGACAGCAGGTTGCTGACCAGCTGCTCGAAGGGGATCTGGGCGATGTCCACCGTCACGCCGATCTTCGACAGCTGTTCCTTGACGAGTTGTGCGGTGGCGAGCTTGTCCGGCCGGTTCGACCGGATCGCCAGTTTGAGCTTCACCGGTCCCGCACCCGAATCGGCGAGGAGTTGCTTCGCCTTGGCCGGGTCGTACTGGCTGTTGGGCAGTTCTGCCTTCTTGCCGTCCAGGATCGGGTCTCCGGCCGGGATGACCCCGGAGGCGACACCGGCTCCCTGCGCCCCGATGCTGATCAGCTGCTTCCGGTCGATGCCGAGACTGATCGCCTGCCGCACCTTGTCGTTGGCCAGCGGGCCGTCCAGGGTGTTCAGGCCGAGCCAGTAGGCGCCGACGTCGTATCCGTCGCCCACGTTGAACTTGCGCTTCTTGAGCGAGGCCGCGTTCTTCGGCAGGGCGACCTGGATGCTGTCCACGGTCCCTGACTGCAGGGCCTGCACCCTAGTGGCCTCGTCGGGTATGACCCGGTACTCGACCTGGTCGATGTACGGCTTCGGCTTGTCCCAGTAACCGTCGAACCGAACGGTCTTGATGAGGGAGCCCTCCCGGAACTCCGCGAGCTTGTACGGGCCCGTCCCGTTCTCCTTCGTCTTGAGGGCGTTGGCCGATTGGGACTTGACCCACTTCTCGCTGACGATTCCGGCGCTCCACGGCTGGGCGAGCAGGTGCAGCAGGGACGACTGCGGCTTCGCCAGCGTCACCACGACCTTGTCAGCGCTCGGGGCGGTCACGTCCTTGAACCTGTAGAGCGCCGCGTACGGCGAGTGCACCGTGGGATCGGTGATCCGCTTGAGGCTGAACGCGACGTCACTCGCCTTGACCGCCTGGCCGTCGTGGAAGGTGACGCCGGGGCGCAGCGTGAACTCGTACCTGGTCGGCGTCGCCTTCTTCCACGAGGCCGCCAGTGCCGGCTTCAGGGTGCTGCCGTCGGGTCCCAGTGAGAGGAGGCCCTCGTAGAACTGTGCGGCCATGCGCTTGGCGTCGAACGCCTGGGCCAGGATGGGATCCAGACCGCTGAGCGGCTGGCTCTCGTCACCGACGACGAGGGTGCCGCCGCGGTGCGGCTTGCCGCTTCCCGTACCGGACTGCGTCTGCCCACCGCCTCCGCAGCCCGAGAGCGCCATCGACGCGGCGGTGATCGCCGCCAGGGTGAGGGCCAGTTTCCTGACCGGTTTGAGTGATATAAGCGATCTGGGTGATGTCGGCGATATCGGTGAGGACATGGTGAGGCCGCCTTCTTTCGGGCGTGGGGCAGGGACGGTTGAGCGCAGGCTCTGTGCCGTGCGGCTGAGGTCAGACGACGGAGCGGCGTGAGATCGCGAAACCCTCGCCGATGAGTCCCCATGCGACGGAGGACAGGAGCAGGGCTCCGCCGGCGCCGAGGACCAGCCATGGCGAGTCCGTCAGGTAGTTCTGTGCCTCGGCGATCATCCGGCCCCAGCTCGGCGTCGGCGGCTGAACTCCGAGGCCGAGATAGCTGAGCGCCGACTCCAGCAGGATGACGATGGCTGCCGAGTTGGCGAGCTGGACCATCATCAGAGGAAGCACGTTGGGGAGCAGATGCTTCAGTACGATCATGAAGGACGGCACTCCGGAGATCCGTGCGGAGAGTACGAACTCCAGCTCGCGGACTTCGAGGCAGCGCGCCCTCACGATCCGGGCGAAGTGCGGTAGCGACACGAACGACAGCACCGCGATCAGGGTCGTCGTCGAGGGCGAGAAGACGGTCACCGCGGCAAGCCCGAGCAGGAGCGAGGGAAACGACAGCATCAGGTCGACCCCGCCCATGAGAAGGGTGTCCAGCCAACGGCCACCGACGCCCGCCGCGAACCCGACGGCCGAACCGGCCACCAGCGCCAGCACGGAGCCTGCCAGCGCGATCGACAGCGAGGTGCGCCCGGCGACGCACAGCCGGACGAAGTAGTCCCGGCCCAGGTCGTCCGTGCCCAGCCAGTGGGTCCCGTTGGGAGCCGCGAAGGGCGGTCCGGCCACCTCGTTCGCGGAGAACGGCCGGATCAGGGGCGCCACGTATGCCATGGCGACCAGCACGACTAGGATGCCGAGTCCGACTGCGACCCCGGCGCTGGGCCGGAACTTGCGCCGCCGCGGGCGAACGGCGGATCCCTCGACGGCGTCCAAAGCGTCCACGGCGTCGGCTGCGTTGGACGCGTCAGGTGTGTCGGACAGCACCGGCGACTCACTCATCGTGATTCACCTACCTTGGGGTCGATCAGACGGTGGATCAGGTCCACCGCGAGGTTCATCACGATGTAGGTCAGGCCGAGCAGCAGGATGCAGGCCTGGGTGACCGCGTAGTCCTTCTGGAGCAGCGAGTTGACGGTGAGCTGGCCGATGCCGGGGATCGCGAAGACGTTCTCGATCAGGATGGAGTTGCCGACCAGGCCTGCCAGTTGCAGTCCGGCCACCGTGACCACCGGGCCCGACGCGTTCCGCACGCCGTGCCGGAGCGTCGCCTGCCAGCGCGTCGCTCCGGTCGCCAGAGCGGTGCGCATGTAGTCCTGTTCATAGACCTCGATCATCGAGGCGCGCATGAACCGGCACAGTGTCGAACCGAGGGGAAGTCCCAGGGCGAGCGCAGGGAGGACGATGCTCTGCAGGTTCCGCACCGGGTCGTCCGAGAGGGGTACGAAGCCGACGGCCGGCCAGGTCGGAACGACGTACGAGGCCGCGAGTATCAGGCAGAGGCCGAAGACGAACACCGGCGTCGCCAGCCCGAGGAAGGCCGATCCTCGCGCCAGCCGGTCGAAGAGCCGGCCCTGGCGGAGGGCCGCCAGCACTCCGGCGGGCACGCCCCACAGAACCGACACCACCGTGGCGGCCAGGGCGAGTTGCAATGTGTTCGGGAGTCGCTGCTTGATGAGGTCGAGGACCGGCAGTCCGTTGTAGACCGACTGTCCGAAGTCCCCGTGGAACAGCCTGCCGAGCCAGAGCAGGTACTGCTCCGTCACTGAGCGGTTGAGCCCGAGGTCCTCCGTGAGCCGTGCCCGGGTCGCCGCGTCGGAGTACGGCCCGGCCAGGACGTCCGCCGGGTTTCCCGGCAGCAGCCGGACAAGTCCGAACGCGACGATCGACAGCACCAACAGGACGGCGAGCCCTCGAAGGACCCTTCGGGCGATGAACGGAATCAGGGGCGGCAGGCTGGTTGCCCGCCTCAGGAGTCCCGCACCCGTGAGAGAGCGGCTGGGTGGGCCCAGTCCGGTGATGTGCTGCAATCCCAAAACCTCCCGGTTGGGATCGGATCCGTACTGAGTACGGTGGATGGTGAGCGGTACCCTGCCCATTCCGAAACGGCGGGTGAAGCATCGTGTCCCGTTCAGCGGACCGGTGTCCGCGCCGGCCATCCCGCACCCCTTCGACACGCCCGGGGGCACGACTCAGTCGGGTGCCGCCGGTTCGGCACCCGACGCGTCGTCAGGTCTGCTCAGCGCAAGGAACGTGCGATGGCGGCGGCGAAGCCTTGCGGGTTCTCGTGCATCAGGTCGTGTCCGGCGTCGGGAACCCCGATGACAGGAATCCCGGCGGCGCGCATCACGTCTTCCTCTTCGTAGGGCCGGCTGTGAGCCCCCACGACGAGCGCGCGGCGGTGCGGCAGGGCGAGGAAGCGCTCGGCCATGTCCGGTTCCGTTGCCTGGACGAGCCCGACGGCGCTGCGGTACAGGGCACGTGGATCGGTCACCCTCACACGGGCGGCGTAGGTCGGGTCGTAGGTGTTGAGCAGGAGGTCGAACCCGTGGTCCAGGTACTCGGATTCGGCGTACTGGGCGATGGACTTGCTGAACAGTCCGCCCCCGGCATGCCAGTTGGGCTCTGCCGCGATGACGCGGGAGAAGAGTTCCTCTCTCTCCGAGGCCAGGATGATGGCGATGGCACCGCCCATGGAATGGCCGACGAGGACGGCCTGCCGAATGCCGAGGTGGTCGAGTACGTCGGCGACGGTCCGCGCGTGGTCGTGCAGGGTGTACGAGAAGTCGGCCGGGCGGTCGCTGTATCCATGGCCGAGCAGGTCCACGATGACGGCTCGGTGGCCGACGAGCGAGGGCTGTGTCGCGATGTGGGTGAAGTCGGCGGAGCCCGCGCATCCCAGGCCGTGCACATAGACATGTGGTGGCCCCGTCGTGCTGCCCGGGATGTCGGTCCAGCGGATGTGACCGCCGACGGCTGGGAGGAAGAGCGAGTCCACCGACAGGCTCCCTTCGGTTCGTGGGGCGGTGTGCCGTTGAGGGCCGGGCCGCGAAAACCGCGCCATCGTATGCCCTTGGCGATCAGGGGCACCTGGGAGCGCCGGCCGGCGGTGGAGAGGCCGCAACGCTGAAAAGCCCTACGCCTCGTCGATCAGTTCGGCGGAACGATGATGATGACGACATTGCCGATCTTCTGCCCCGTCTCGACGTACCGATGGGCGTCGGCGATCTGCTCCAGTGGATAGCGCCGGTCGATGACCGGACGGAATTCTCCCGACTCCATCAGCTCCCGGAAATACCGCGCCATCTCCTGGTCCTGCTTCGGAAAGGGGAACTTGACTTTCCTGCCGCGGAAGAGAGGCGTGACGAGTGGCAGAAGGAGGTTCTGGCACCAGGGGCCAAGGTCGGACGACAGATAGACCCCGCCGGGTTTCAACAGCCGCTTGCAGTGGCCGAACGTGCTCTTGCCGACCGCGTCGAACACCGCGTCGTAGCTCTGCCGGTCCCTGGTGAAGTCCTGGGCCGTGTGGTCCACGACCCGGTCCGCGCCCAGGCCCTCCACCAGCTCCATGTGCGCCCCGTCGCACACCGCGGTCACGGTGGCCCCGCGATGTTTCAGGAGCTGCACGGCCGCGGAGCCGATGGCGCCTGTCGCGCCGTACACGAGGACGGCCTGTCCGGGCCGGATGCCCGCCTTGTCGACGAACGCCAGCGCGTAGTGGGAGCCCTCGGTGCCGGGAGCGGCCTCCTCGAAGGTCACACCGTCCGGCATGGTCGCGATGGCACCGTCGTGCGGAACCGACAGGTACTCGGCATGTGTTCCGAACCGGCCCTCGTTGTAGCCGAACACCCGGTCGCCTGCCTTGAAGGACGTGACATCGCTGCCGACCGCGTCCACCACTCCCGCGTACTCGGTCCCGGGCACCGTACGCCGGGGCCGGGCAAGGCCGGTGAGTACGCGTACGAAGAAGGGACTGGCCGCTCGATAGGCACAGTCCGTGCGGTTGACCGTGGTCGCGTGCACCTTCACCAGAACGTCCTGGTCCCCGATCGACGGCTTGTCCACCTCGGCGACCCTGATCACGTCGGGCGGACCGTACCGGTTGTGCACCGCTGCCTTCATGGGCGAACCATAGCGGCAGGCCACGTCGTGCTCAGGCGGTCCCGTCGTACCGCTGGAGCTTGGAGATGACCAGCTTGCCGAACGAGGTGGCGATCCCGCAGAGATCCTTGGAAGCGTCCGGTTCGTATCGACCGACGACGATGCTGAAGGAGTTGTACGAGTCGTCGGAACTGATCCTGATGTTCTGATCTCGCGAGGAGGCTGTGTGATTCCGTAGGCGGCGAGTTCCTGATCGTCGAGCGCGAACAGCATCGCGAGCACGATCGCCACAGGGCTGACACGGTGTCCTTCGAGGTTCGGGGACATGCGCCGGAGGCTATGTGTGTGGTGTGGGGAGGGGTCCCTGAACCGCCGGCCGAACGAAGCCGCCGTACGCGCGGCCGTCATCGCCTACCGGCCCGCACCACCCGGACAGGCCCATACCACCCGGACATTGGAGGATCGCGTGACCGAGACCACGAAGCAGGCAGTGTCCGAGGGCGCCGAGAGCGGACGGACCGATCCCCTGGTGCAGGTGTCCCTGCAGCAGTTGCGAAGGCGTACCAGCATGAAGTGGCGCGCCCATCCCGAGGACGTACTGCCCCTGTGGGTGGCGGAGATGGACGTTCCGCTGGCTCCCTGCGTCGCCGACGCACTGCACAGAGCCATCGGCCTGGGCGACACCGGGTATGCCCACGGAACCGCCTATGCCGAGGCCCTGGCCGCCTTCGCCGCCGACCGCTGGCGGTGGGAGGGTCTTCGCGTCGGGAACACGGCCATCGTCCCCGACGTCATGTTGGGGATCGTCGAGGTTCTCCGGCTCATCACGGACCCGGGCGACGCCGTCGTCGTGTGCTCGCCCGTCTATCCGCCGTTCTACGCCTTCGTGGGCCACGACGCCCGCGAGGTGATCGAGGCTCCCCTGGGCCCCGATCTGCGTATCGACCTCGCTGCCCTGGAGGACGCGTTCGTACGGGCGCGGCGGCATGGTCGGCGTCCGGCGTTTCTGCTGTGCAACCCGCACAACCCGAGCGGTGTCGTGCACACCCGCCAGGACCTGGAGTCCATCGCCGCACTCGCCCGCCGACATGGCGTCCGCGTGGTCTCCGACGAGATCCACGCCCCGCTCGTACTGCCAGGCGCCACGTTCACGCCGTTTCTCGGTGTGCCCGGATCGGAGAACGGCTTCGCCCTGATGTCCGCCTCCAAGGCGTGGAACCTGGCCGGGCTCAAAGCCGCCCTGGCCATCGCCGGCGAGGAGGCTGCCGCCGACCTCCGCCGGATGCCCGAGGAGGTCGGTCACGGGCCCAGCCACCTGGGGATCCTCGCCCACACGGCCGCGCTCCAGGAGGGCGTGGACTGGCTCGACGAACTGCTGGACGGGCTCGACGCGAACCGAACCCTGCTGGGGCAGCTCATCGCGGAACACCTTCCCGGCATCCGGTACCTGCCGCCGCAGGGCACCTACTTGGCGTGGCTGGACTGCACACGGCTGGGACTGCACGACGAACACCGGGCCCACGGTCCCGGCATCGTGTCCGACCTCGCCGGACCGGCACAGATGTTCCTCGACGAAGCCCGCGTCGCCCTCAGCTCCGGCCACGTCTTCGGCACCGGCGGCGCGGGGTGCGTACGCCTCAACTTCGCCACCTCACCGGCCATCCTGCGCCAGGCGCTCGACAGGATGGGGCGCGCGGTGCGGGAGTTGAGGTGAGGCCGACACGCGCGTTCCGGCCTCACCTCAGGTCCCGCTCGCGTGTCCCGGCGTCAGCGGCCCGCGCGGATCAGGCTCGTCAGATAGCTCCACAGTGATGAGCGCTGCCGGGCGGACGGGTCCGGCAGCACCGGCTCGGCCGGTTCCGCCGCCGGGTCGTGCGCCGGCGGCAGATCGGGCACCGAGGCGAGTTCGTACCGTACGGGCAGCGAGCGCAGGCCGCGCATGAAGGGCGAGGAGCGCCACGGGAGTTGGTCGACGGGGAGTGCGAGGTCGAGTCGGGAGAACCGCTCGAACAGGCGGCTCACGCCCACCGCAGCGACCGTGGACGCGAGTTCGCGCGCCGGGCACTGGCGGCGGCCCGCGCCCCAGGACAGGTGCGCCCGGGTGCTGACGGTGGTGCTCTTCGCCACGCTGTCCGCGAAGACCGGGTCGGCGTGCGCCGCCGCCGAGGAGACCCAGACCGGGTCGCCCGCGCGGATCGTGTACTTCCCGAGCGGGGTGTCCTTGGTGGCGAAGCGCGGCACGAAGTTCACCAGCGGAGGCTTTCGCATGACCACCCGGTTCATGGTCTCCCTGACCATCCCGGCGGACAGGCTGGCACGCGCGCCGCCGTCGCCCGACAGGACCTCGACCACCGTGTTGGAGATGAGGATGCCGACGTGGTCGGACGTCATGCCCAGCAGCATGAACAGCTCACGGGCCAACTCGTCGAGCGAGAGGTCCGGGTGTGCGTCCAGCAGGTGCGAGGGGAAGTCGTCCCCCGGCGTCTTCAGTTTCATCGCCGCCAGTTCGGCCAGCGTCGCCAACAGGCGCTCCAGGGCGGGCTCCGCGTCCGGACCCGCGTCCAGGACCCGCCACATGTCCATCAGCGCGTCGTCGCCCTGTGAACCGGGGAAGCCGAGCAGGTGACTTGCCACCATCAGCGGCAGGGGCCGGGAGAACTGGGCGGACAGATCAGCGAGGCCCGTTCCGCCTGCTTGGCCCACCAGGGTGATCAGTTCGTCGGCGTAGGCGGTGACGGCCGTCTTGAGCTTCTTCGCCTGGGGATGGCGCGGGTCCTGGAACGGCCTGAGAGCCGTGTCCCACGCCGTACGCAACCGCGGGTATCCGGGACCGCCCTGGATCAGTACGTGGTTGACCTCGAGGGACGGCCCGAGCGGCCAGTCGGCGGGGACGCGCCCCTCCGAGCGGGCTCGCCAGTTCTCCAGGCCCTTCGGCCAGGCGTCGTCGTCCTGGAGTACCTCGAGTGACTCCCGGTAGCCGAGGACCAACCAGGCGGGTACGCCCAGGAGATCGACCGGGGCGACCGGGCCGTGGCGCTGCCTCAGCCGTTCGTACACCAGTGAGGGACGTGTCTCGTAGTCCCGGGTGAGCAGCGGTTCGGGAGTCATCGCCTCCAACGGTGTGTCGTCCAGATCCACGGATCCGCCGTCGCCCAACTGGGATTCCATCGCCTTGCCGCCCCTTCCGCACTCCCCGTACCGACTCGCCTTCAGCCGGTAGTTGGAAACGTGGGGACCTTACCCCAGGGGGCATACGTGGGCGAACGACGGGTGCCGCCGTGGCGTCGTCGTTCGTGTGCGGGAAGCCGCGCGTCGTGTGTCAGGCCGCGGTGTACCCCAGTTGGCGCCTCATGTAGGGGGTCATCAGGGTCTTTGCCTTGGCCAGGGTGGTGGTCCGGCCGCCGAGTACCGCGGTCTCGCCGCCCAGTACGGGCAGCATGGTCACTCCGTCCGCCTGGCCGAACGGCACGATGAGCGGGGTGCGCTGGATGGGCCGGTACGAGCGGGACTGTGTGCGGTGCTTGCCCGAACTGCCCAGGTAGGCGCGGATGTTGTGGGCGGCGAGGTCCGCCTGGGCGAGCGCGGCGGGAGTGATCTTGAGCTCGCTCGCGTCGTTCACGTCGCCGACCGCGAATACATCCGATCGGCCCTCGGCCCGGAGCATCCGGTCGACCTTCACATGCCCGCTCGCGTTCAGCCAGTCACCGTGCCCACCCAGGCGCAGCCAGAGCGTGTTGGGGGTGGTGCCCGTCGCCCAGAAGGAGCGGTCGGCCGCCACCACGTTCCCGCGCGCGTCGCGGTACGTACCGAAGTCGTGGCCCGGGGACATGAACGAGTCGAGCCGCACCTCCACGTCGTGGGACTCCAGCCAGGCGCGGGCCTTGCGCCCGGCCCGCTCGCTGCCCGTCGAGTGGAGCAGGGCCGGGCCGGAGTGGGCGAGCGTCACCCGGGCGTCCGGCCGGGCCAGACGGATCTCGGCGGCCAGCTCGACGCCGGAAGGGCCACCGCCGACAACCAGTACATGATCCGCGGTGGCGACGCTCCGCTGGTGCTCGGCGAACGACTTGGCCGCCTCCTCGGCGGTGGTGCCGGAGAAACGAGCCGGTTCGGGATAGTCGGCGCCGGTGGCGATCACCACCACGTCGTACGGGAGGCGCTCGCCGGTGGCCAGCACCACCTCTCGCTCGGCGGTGTCGACACGGACCGCCTTGCCCACGGCCACCCGGCCGTTGCCGAGCAGCCGGTCGTACGGGATGAACGGAGCCATCGTCCATTCCGGACGCACTCCGGCGCGCAGGGAGGCGATGCGGTGGAAGAAGACGTCTTTGCGATCGACCAGCGTGACCCGCGCCGTCCCGTCCAGCCGTTTCGCCAGCCGGACGCCCGCGTAGCCGCCGCCTATCACCACTACATCGCCGTCACGCACGCCGAATCTCCTGTGCCTATGGGGGGCGAGGGCCGGGGCGGGTGGGGCGCCGGCATCGACCACTCGACTGTCGGCGAGCGTAACGGTTGAAACCTAAAGGGCTCATGAACTTCTGTGGACGTTCTGTGAAGTGACGGCATGAATGTCGACTTTCAGCCCGACCGGAGAACGCAAACAAGTCATTGGCCGGTGAACCACGGACAGGTTGGGCTGGTGGATTTACATGATCCAAACCCGGGGAATAACGTGGCTCTCCACGACTGGTGCTCGACAGTTTCGCGGTTCTCACCCTACGTACACACAGGAGTGTCCATGACTGATGCACGAGAGAACTCCGACCAGGAGGCACTCTCCAAGATCGACACCACCGTGCCGCAATCGGCCCGGATCTGGAACTACTGGCTGGGCGGCAAGGACAACTACGAAGTCGACCGCATAGCCGGTGACGCGTTCCGTGACATTTTCCCCGGGATCGAGACCGGAGCCCGCGCCGCCCGCTATTTCCTCGCCCGCGCCGTCCGTCATCTCGCCGCCGAGGAGGGAATCCGGCAGTTCCTGGACATCGGTACCGGGCTGCCGAATGTGGACAACACCCATGAGATCGCCCAGCGGGTGGCGCCGGAATGCCGGATCGTCTACGTCGACAACGACCCGTTGGTGCTGGCACACGCCCGCGCACTGCTGGTCAGCAGCTCGGTGGGGGTCACCAACTACGTCGACGCCGATCTGCGCGACCCGAGCACGATCCTGCGGGAGGCGGCGAAGACGCTGGACTTCGACCAGCCCGTCGCCCTCATGCTGATGGGCATCCTCGGCCACATCGAGGACCACGACGAAGCACGTTCGATCGTGCGGCAGTTGGTGGACGGTCTGCCGGCCGGCAGTTTCCTCGTGCAGTACGACAGCACCGACACCAGTGACGCCTATGTCGATGCCATCCGGCAGTACAACGAGGGTGGCTCGATCCCGTACATCCTTCGCAGCCCCGAGCAGATCGAGCGCTACTTCGACGGCCTGGAACTGCTGGAGCCGGGCGTGGCCTCGTGCTCCCGCTGGCGTCCCGACACCGAGGCATTGGGCCTCCCGGCGGAAGTCCATCAGTACGGAGGCGTCGCCCTCAAGCGCTGAACTCCGACGAGCGGCAGCCCACTTGGCCCACGCCGCCGCGACGGCCGCCGGACGCGACGACCGGCACTCACTCCATCGGTCACCGGGAGTCCTGATCCCTTCGGGTCAGGTCTCCCGAAGGATGCGATGGAGGATCGTGCACGTCGCGTCCGGCGAATCGGCCTGGACGACCAGGCGGTTCATGACACCCCAGTAGTACTCGATCTCGCTCGGCTTGTCGGGATAGACGGCGCTGGCGAGCTGTTCCAGGTACACCATGTCGGGCAGCAGTCCGCCGGGCAGGCGCACGATGGTGACCGGACCTCCGGCGGCGGCGTGGCCACCGGCGAGGAACGGCACGATCTGTACGGTGATCTGCGGGAGTTGGCAGATCTCGATGAGGTGCTGGAGCTGGGCGCGCATCGTGCCGGTGCCACCCACCGGGCGGCGCAGTGCCGCCTCGTCGATCACCGCCCAGAACTGAGCCGCTCGCTGCCGGTGCAGGATCTGCCGGCGTTTCATGCGCAGGGTGACCCGCCGATCGATCTCGTCCGCCGCAGCCTCCGGACAGCTGAGCCGGACGGCGGCGCGAGCGTAGTCGGGAATCTGCAGCAGGTCGGGAACGACCTGTGGCTGGAAGCAGCGGATGAGGCTCGCCGCCTGTTCGGCCCCGAGGTAGGCCTGCGTCCAGGCGGGCACGACGTCGTTGTACGGCTGCCACCAGCCGGGGGTGTTGGCCTGTCTGGCCAGAGCCATCAAGGTGGCGCGCTCGGCCTCGTCGGTGACTCCGTAGAGAGTGAGCAGGTCGGACACGTCACGCATCTTGAACCCGTGGCGGCCCCACTCCATTCTGCTGATCTTGGACTGAGAGGCGCGGATGGCCTCGCCCGCCTCCTCCCGGGAGAAGTGCAGTTCTTCCCGGAGCCGGCGCAGCCGTGCCCCCAGCACCAGACGCGGCACCGTCGGCCCCGACGCGGTACGGGCGTTCAGCTCGGCGTCCGCCTCCGGTGTGCCCACGGTCTCTGTGGCGCCCATGGATGTTCTCCCTGGCGTTGAACTCAACTCCCCGCGCATACAAGCTCGTTGGCCGTCATTCTAGATGACTGGGTCCACGGCTCGGCCGTCGGCGCTTGGCGTCGTTCGGCGTCTGGCTCCACCCGGGCCGGTCCGTGCCGGCCGGCCAGGTTTCCCTTGCAGAGTTCGGCGATCTCGTCGTGTCGCCCCTCCCTGCGGTCGCCACCCTGCGGGCAGGGCCGGCACGGAGCCACCGTCCACCACGGCGCTCAGCATCCTCACCACCCACGGCCATGGCGCCGTCGGGTGAAGTCCGGGCGCACACTGGTGACTTGCTCTGAGTAGCCGTACTCATGTGCGCTCCGCTGACCACGCACACACTGCGAGCATGAGACGACTTTCCAGCGAAAATCATCGCATTCACCGCATACCGCGCCCCTCGCGCGTCCGCCGCGGCGCGATACCCGCGGCGCTGTGCGCACTCGCCCTCACTCTCACCGCCTGCGGCTCCGAACGAGCGGCAGGCAAGGACCCGAAGGACGGAACCGACGACCGGGTCGAGGCCGGCTCGACCGCGACCGCCCCCGCCACGGTCTTCCCCACCGACTCCTCGGATCCCGAGTCCTCGGACCCCGACTTCCTGGCGTTCATGGAACTCCTCGTCTCCATCACCGAACCCTGCCTGAAGTACGAGCCGACCGAGGAGCCCCCTACGGAACCGCCGGAGGAACCGGATCCCACGGAGCAACCCGTCACACCCCTGCCCGAGCCGTTACCGCCGGACGCGACGCCGCCCCCGGTGGAGCCCAGAGACCCGGATGACGCCAGGAAAGAGGTGGAGCTGAGCGCCGTGGAGAAATGCGATGCCCGTGTCCACTCCCGCCGCATCGCGAAAGCCCTCAAGGACACCCCCGATCCGACACCGGGACAGGTCAGGGATGTCCTGCGCGGCCTCGGTTACGTCGACCAGCGGATCCACGGCCCACAACGCTCCGGCGAGAGCGTGGAGTTCACCCTCGACCTGCGGCTGCTGGGCGGTGAGCTGTGCCTCTCCGGCAAGGTCACCGGCACGAGGACCGTCACCGATGCGTACGGCGGCTCTCCTGAGGTCGGCTGCACGGATGTCCGACGCCTGCGCTGAACAGCGGCTGCCGGGCACGGAACCCCGTGCCTGGCGGCCGACGGCCGGGATCTGTCAGTCGCAGCGGGGGCGAGCGCGAATGTCGGATAGGTGTGGCATCATCCGCTGCCATGTCGTCACTACCTGTTGGGCCGTCAAGAACCGGTCGCCGTCTATTCGTTGGCCTGGTCGCGTTGCTCGTGGCGACCGGCACGACCGTGGCCGATGCCGTCACAGCGCCCAAGGCCAGGGCGAGCAAGTCCGAGGCCGCGACACCCGATCGCCTTCGCTACGACGTGACCCTGCGCGGCAACGCCGACGGCTCCCGCTGGACGGGCCGCCAACGGGTGACGTTCCGCAACGCCTCCGAACGCCCCCTGCACGAGGTGTACGTACGTCTGTGGGGCAACGGAGACGACAAGTGCGGCACGCCCGGCAAGCCGTCCCCCATCAGGCTGACCAAGGTGCGCGGCGGCACCCCCGGCCAACTCACCGTGAACTGCACGGCGTTGCGCATCACCCTGCCGAAGCCGCTCGCGCGCGGTGAGCGGACGGCCGTCGCCTTCGACGTGTCCATCACCGTGCCCGAGCGCAACGCCCGCTTCGGCCGTGAGGGCGCGTTCCGCTTCCTGGGCAACGCCCTGCCGGTGCTCGCCGTGCACGACGCGAAGGGCTGGCACCTCGATCCGTACGTGTCGACCGGCGAGAGCTTCTACGCCCTGGCGAGCGACTTCCGGGCACGCATCGACCACCCATCAGCCCTCAAGGTCCCGGCGACCGGCCGCACTTGGACCAGCCCCGGCAAGCGCGGACGTACGGTCACGCACAGCGTCGCGCACAGGGTCCGGGACTTCGCGTGGGCGGCGGGCCCGTTCCGCACGGCGACCGAGACCTCTCCCGGGGGCGTGCGCGTGAAGTCGTACTGGGCGCCGAACACACCCGCCGCGGGTGTACGCCTCAACCGGAAGGACGGCGTCGCCGCCATCGACCGGTTCGGCAGGGAGTTCGGCCGCTATCCGGACGGCGAGATCGACCTCGTGATGACCAAGGAGTTCGGCGGCGGCATGGAGTACCCCGGCCTGGTCCTCCTCGGCACCACCGAAGAGGGCGGCGCCGTCGTCCACGAGGTGGCCCACCAGTGGTGGTACGGCATCGTGGGCAACGACGAGTACGGCGCGCCCTGGCTCGACGAGAGCTTCGCCCAGTACGCCAACGCCCGCTTCTACGGCTGGGACACCAGCGACTGCTGGTCCGACGACTGGCCGAGCGAGAGCACCGCGCTCACCAACTCGATGGCCTACTGGGCCGAGCACCGCGACGAGTACCACCTGATCTACACGGCCGGCCCCTGCGCCCTGGCGCGCCTGGAGGAAACACTCGGAGCCGACACCATGGCAGGCCTCCTCAAGCGGTACGCCCGTGACCACTGGTACGGCCTCTCCACCACCGCCGATTTCAAGAAGGCCGCGCAGTCCGTGACGGACAAGGACCTGGGGCCGTTCTGGGAGAGGTACCGCATTCGCTGAGGTAACGCGGGGCGTACGACGGGGAGATGACTCCGGGATCAGCTGTCGGCGGCCATCACTTTGGTCACCTTGCCGTGGGTGTCGGCCTCCAGATAGCCGCTCTTGTTGTAGTCGTTGCTGAGGTACACGGCCATACCGGCCGGGGTGTTGAACACCTTGTCCGGCTGCCTGACCACCAAGTAGCGGCTCGTGGGGTCCTCGACCTTCAGCTTCTTCCGGGCCTCGACGATCAGCGCCGGGACCGCGTCCCAATCGAATGCGTCCAGGCTCAACGCCTGCTTTCCGCCCGCCAGTGAGCCCTTGATGATTCCCTTCTCCAGACCCCGGTCGACCCGGTAGGTGTACATCTCATACTGGGTCCGGCTGCCCTTGACCATCACGTAGGCGGAGATGTGCTCGGGGTACACCGTGAAATCGCCGAATCGGTCGCTGCCCGTCTCCTTCTTGAACGCCTTGATCGCGGTGCGGATGCCGTCGGGCGTCAGCAGATCGGTGGTGCTTCCCTTTTTCGTCTGCCCGGGCGTGGGCGTGGGCGTCGAGGCATCCGCGGACGATTCGGCCGTCGACGTACTGCTGCTCGACGGTGTCGCTCTCGCCCCGTTCCCCGCGCCCCCGGAGGACGAGGAGTCGGACTTCTCCCCGTCCGGCACCAGGGTCCACCCGAGGACGCCGACGAGCGCTGCCGCGGCGGCGGACAGCACGACCCTGGACCATCGCCTGTGCCGGGACGGCCGGCCGGGTGTCGGCGCACCGGCAGGGGCCACCGGGTACGGCGTAGGGGTGGCGGGCAGGCCGGGAACCGCGTCCTGCGGTGCCGGGTACCCGGTCGGTGGGCCGAACTTGCCCGATCCGGACGGAGACGGCGGGGCGGTCGGGGCGGCCGACGGAGGCGTCAGCCGGTAGGAAGTGGTGCCCTCGGCCACGGGGGCGGCCGCTCCGCCCTCGGCCACGGAAGCCAGCATCCGGTCGAGGGTCTCGGCATCCGGACGCGCTGCCGGATCCCGCACCAGCACACGCATCAGTACGTCCGCCAGAGGCCCGGCCTTCACCGGTGGCGGGACCTCCTCGTAGAGGACGGCCGCGAGGGTGGCCAGCGTCGTGCCCCGGCGCAGGGGGTGCCGGCCCTCGACGGCGGCGTACAACATCATCGCCAACGACCAGAGGTCCGACGCCGCTCCGCCGTCGTTGCCCGAGACTCGCTCCGGCGCCATGTAGTCGGCCGTGCCGATGATCGACCCGGTGGCGGTGAGGGCCGTCGATTCGCGGATCGCCGCGATCCCGAAGTCCGTGAGCACGGGGCGGCCGTCGGGGCGCAGCAGCACGTTGGCGGGCTTGACGTCCCGGTGCTGGATGCCCGCGTCGTGCGCGGCGCGCAGTGCGGCCAGCACCTCGCGTCCGAGCCGGGCCGTCCCGGCCGTGTCCATCGGTCCACGGCCCAGGCGGTCGGCCAGCGATCCGCCGCCGACCAGTTCCATGACGATCCATGGATAGGTGCCCTCGCCGCCGTCGACGATGTGGTGGATCGTCACGACGTTCGGGTGGTCGATCCTGGCCAGCGCCCTGGCCTCGCGCAGGACCCGCTCCCGCAGCATCCGCGCCCCGTCCGGATCGTACTCGGCCAGCCCCGCGTCCGGCGGCCGCACCTCCTTGACGGCCACACTCCGGTGCAGGACAAGGTCCGTGGCCCGCCAGACCGTACCCATCCCGCCGCCACCGAGGCGCGACTCCAACTGGAACCGCCCGTCGATGACGCGTCTGTCGCCGTCCCCCTCGCTCATGCGCGGGAGCTTAGAGGACACATCCGACAGTGCCTTCTCCGGGCAGGGCGGTAGGGGGCGCGTAGCAGATGCTGATCCCGTGAGCGGGGCCCGTCAGGCGCTTACTTCCCGACGACGGGGTATACAGGGCGTGCAGGCATCCGCGTCACCGGCCTCGCCCTAGGAGGAGTTGTGCCCGGGATGATCGAGAAGATCAAACGGTTCGCCAGGAGCCCTCAGGGGCGGCGCACCATCGAACAGGTACGCCGTGCCTCCGCCGATCCGCGGCGACGGGCCCAGGCCCGGGGGTTCCTGAGCAAGCTGCGTCGGCGGGGCTGACGTCACAGAGGTCGCTCGGACAGTCGCCGGGCACGGGTGCGGGAGAACGCCGCGATGTCCCGGCGTCCGCCCAACACCCGTGCCCGGCGCCGTGCGTCAGTCCACGATCATGACACCGCTCCGCGCTGCTCCGCCCGTGCGGGCCAGCGCGCTGCTGAAGTTGTCCTCGACCTCCGTCTTCTCCACCGTGTCCGGGTAGGGGTTCGTGCACGCGATTCCCGCGGTGGAGCCGGACATCAGGCTCGAGCACGGGCCGGGCTTGCGGTCCGGCAGGCCGAGGATGTGCCCCAGCTCGTGGGCCGAGATGCGGATCGTGTTGTAGCCCTGGTTCACGGCCTGGCGTCCGATGTAGACGGTTCCGTTGCCCAGTGTGGTGGGCAGGGCGCGGGGCCAGCCGTTGTCCGCCAGGACCCGGATGTTGGCGCGTTGCCCGGTCGCGACCGGGCGCAGTTCGACGGCGTCGACACTCTCGTTCCAGATCGCCGCACCGCGGTCGACGGCGGACTTGAACTCCGCGGACCCGCTCGCGTCGTAGGTGACGACACGGGCGGCGACGGCGCTGTCCGCGACCTCGGAGGGAGCGGTCACGGACGGGGTGGCCACGGCCTGGCCGCCCATCAGCGAAAGGGTCACCGTCAGGACGGCTGCGAGTCCGATCGTCGGCTTACGGACGTGCATGGTCGACCTCCTTGTGGGGGAAAGGTAGTCGTGCTCATGACATTCCATGGCCCCCTGCCCAGCGAGGCCGGACGCCAATCCGTCAATCCGGCCCCGAGGCAACGCCCTTCCCGATTCAGAAGCGGCGCCGCTGAATCCCATGGCGGGGAGCTGTTGGACTTCGGGATCAGGCAGGGGCAGTGTGGGCAGGCGGATCCCCGCGCCCCCGATGGGTCCGATGTGCCTGATGGGTCCGTCCCGTACCGCACCACCCGGAGATCACTCGATGAGTCACGTCATGAATCCTGACCGCTACGACGGCACCATGCGCTACCGGCGCACCGGGCGTTCGGGGCTCGACCTGCCCGTCCTGTCCCTGGGCTACTGGCACAACTTCGGGGACGACCGGTCCTTCGAGAGACAGCGCGCGATCGCTCTGCGCGCCTTCGACCTCGGCATCACCCATCACGACCTCGCGAACAACTACGGTCCGCCGTACGGCGCCGCGGAGACCAACTTCGGGCGGCTGATGAAGCAGGACCTCGCGCCGTACCGGGACGAGCTGGTGATCTCCACCAAGGCCGGCTGGGACATGTGGCCCGGCCCCTACGGCCAGGGCGGCGGCTCCCGCAAGTACATGCTCGCCTCGCTCGACCAGTCGCTGCGCCGCACGGGGCTGGAGTACGTGGACGTCTTCTACTCCCACCGGCTCGACGCCGACACTCCCCTCGAGGAGACGATGGGGGCGCTCGACACCGCCGTCCGCCAGGGCAAGGCCCTGTACGTCGGCATCTCCTCCTACGACGCCGAGCGCAGCCGCGCGGCGGCCGCCATCCTCCGAGACCTGGGCACCCCCCTCCTCATTCACCAGCCGTCGTACAGCATGCTGAACCGCTGGGTCGAGACCGACGGTCTGCTCGACACCGCGGAGCAGGAGGGTTTCGGGGTCATCGGCTTCACGGCTCTCGCCCAGGGGCTGCTGACCGGGCGCTATCTCGACGGGGTCCCGCAGGACTCGCGGGCGGCACAGGGGACCTCGTTCGACACCACGTGGCTGTCGGACGACATGCTGCGCAGGCTGCGCGCCCTCAACGACATCGCGGCCCGGCGCGGTCAGAGCCTGGCCCAGATGGCCCTCGCCTGGGCCCTGCGGGACGAACGCGTCACCTCGCTCGTCATCGGCGCGTCGCGCCCCGAGCAGGTGGAGCAGAACGTCGCCGCGCTGGAGAACCCCGACTTCAGCAGCGAGGAACTGGCCGAGATCGACAAGTACGCCACCGACGGCGGCGTCGACCTGTGGCGGGACGCCCGCCTGGGCAACCTGGGATGACCGGTGCTCCCGCACCAGCTGCACTCGCGTCCGCCCCTTGCCGGGCGACTTCGGCAGGCACCTTCCGCGGGTGAGGAACACAGCAGGCCGGGCCCGGCTTCGTCTCAGGAAGCCGGGCCCGGCGGGCCCACACGCTGCAGGCGCTCCACGCGCCGCACGTCAGCCCTGACGGGCCTTGAAGCGCGGGTTCTTCTTGTTGATCACGAACACCGTGCCCCGTCGGCGCACGACCTGCGCCCCGGGCATGGACTTCAGTGAGCGCAACGACTTGCGCACCTTCATGGCTCTGCTCTCCTCCTGCTCGGATGCCGACCCCTCGTCATCGGGTCGGTGACGCCGCACGTCCGTAGCGCCGCTCGAACCGCTCCACGCGGCCCGCGCTGTCCATCACCCGCGAGGTCCCCGTGTAGAACGGGTGGCTGGCCGACGAGACCTCGACGTCGATCAGCGGGTAGGTGTTGCCGTCCTCCCATTCGATCGTCCTCGTCGAGTCCGCGGTCGAACGGGTGAGGAACGCGACGTCCGCGGCACGGTCCCGGTAGACGACCGGGCGGGAAACGGGGTGAATGCCGATCTTCATGCGCTGTCCTTCCTCACTGCCGTCCACCGAAGGGCGACGGCATCGTCTGCCTCCTCAACTTGACGGAGGCATGTCATTCTGTCCTCTACAACAGAGGACCCCGCAGCCGTATTCCTGACCGGAACAGCAGGCCCCGAGCCCTCGGCCTAGTCGTCGAGTTCCGTGAAGAGCGTCAGCTGAAGATCGCCCGGTGCCTCGAGCCGGGAGTTCAGCGAGTTCCAGGGAGTACGTGTCGGCTCGGCGATCACCTGGGCCCCGGCGGCGGCCAGCTTCGACGTGGTGGCGGCGGAGTCGTCGACCTCGAAGGCGACCCGAATGTGGCCGGCCACGCGTCGGCCGACCTCGACCTCGTCGATGAAGGCGGCGTGGTGGGGATCGGTGATCTCCAAGGTGGCACGACCGGCGTCAAGGATGGTGACCCGTCCGTCGGCGGAGGCGAACGCGCCTTGCTCGGTCAGACCGAGGACATCGCGGTAGAAGTGCAGCGCCGCGTCGTAGTCGGCCGCCGTGACCACCAGGCGGAGGCTGCGGACAGCGGGTTCGTCGGACATGTCGGCCCCCTGAGGATCTCGGCTACTGACACGTCAACCCGGTGATCGGCCGGACGATTCCCCGTCCGTACGGGCCCGGCGCGGGGGTGGCCGATGCCCGGGCAGGCGGTGGCCTGCCAGGGTGGGTCACCCGGCAGGCCACCGCCCGATGTCAGCCAATCCTCGCTGTCAGTCGCTCCATGCGGTCAACCGCATCGGCCCGTCGGGCGGGTGCGGGTCACCACGTCGGTGACGCCGGTCGTCGCGTCCAGCCACACCACCTGGCCGCCCGCCACCGCGGCGGCCGACGACTGCTCGCCGCGGTTGCAGGAGACGCGGCCCTTGCGAGTGCCGGGGTCCTCGGGCGAGCCGCCCGCCGCGAACTGGTGGAGCTTGGGAACCGACTCGTTGCGGATCTCGGTGTCGGGAAGGTAGGTGCCGACCGTCACCGCGTCCTCGGACACCGTCACGTCGTACGCGTTCAGGGCGTCGGGCCCGGTCTGCGGACTGATGTCCACCACGCCGGAACCGTCGAGTGCGGCGCGACGCAGGGCCGTCCTGCCCTCGGCCGTGCCCTCGTCGAGAAGCCAGAAGACGTACGAGCCGTTGATGGCCGTCGGGCCGAGGCTCGTGCCGCCGGGGGCCGTCTGGATCTCCTTCTTCTCACCGGTCGCGACATCGACGACGACCGTGTTCAGCGCGTACTCGGCGCGCACCCGTTTCCGCTCCTGGTAGGCGACCTTGCCGTTGCTCGCCGACGAGGAGTACGCCCGGTGGTAGGTCCCGCCGCCGGTCGTCACCTTGTTGGCCGGGTCCTTCAGACTCAGGTAGGCCACGCCCTGACGGCCGCCGTGGTTCTGGTAGTCGAAGGCCACCACGTCACCGTCGACGTCCACCGAACTGCCCACGGCCCTGCCGTGCCACAGCACCTTCACGGGACCGCCCGCGAGCGGCCTGGCCAGGATGTCGACGCCGTCGGAACCGTGCGCCTGCCACACCACCGTCCTGCCGTCGGTCGCCGGATTGACGTGGTAGCGGCCGTCGTTGGGACTCATCAGCTTGAGCTGTCCCTCGCCGTCGGCGCGTCCGGCCCACACCGAGTACGGCTCCGAGCCCTCCTCGTTGGACTTGGACGCCGCCCACCAGCCGCCGCCCGCACCCAGGTTCGTACGGGTGGTGTTGACCCGGTCGAGGAGCGGATCGGAGTCCACGCCAAGGGCCAGCTCCCAGCCGGGCACGATTCCGTGGGCGGTGAAGGCGCGTTGCAGCGCCTTCTGGCCGCCCGCCGGTATGCCCAGGTCCTGGGCTGCCGCGAGCACGGCGGCCCGTCCCTCGGTGAAGCCGTCGAGCGGTGTGAGGTACTCGGTCAGGGCCTTGTAGACGATCCGGTCGGTGACCTCGGCGCCCAGGTCCTCGCGGGCGTCCCAGAGCGCCCCGCCGAAGATGGTCGAGTTGAGGTGGACGCCGCCGTTGTCGGTGGCGAAGCCGACGCCGAGGAACGACTTGGCCGTGTTCCGCCCGTCGTTGAGGTCGCGCAGGGCACACTCCCGGGGAGCCTTCGTACGGCAGAGCCGCTCACCGAGGAGACCCGTGTCGGGGTCCGTCACCGGGATGTCGTACACATCGGTCTCGATCGCGTTGCCGAAGTAGTCCGCGATCGCCTCGTTCATGGCGCCGGACTGGCCCGCGTAGACGAGGTTCGCGGAGTGCTCGATCACGCCGTGCGTCATCTCGTGGCCGACGACGTCCACGCTCGCGGAGAGCGGGCGGTACTCGGCGTCGCCGGTGCCGTACACCATCTTCTGGCCGTCCCAGAAGGCGTTGACGTACGGCTGCCCGTAATCGGTGACGCCCACCAGGGAGTTGATGGTCATGCCGCGGCCGTCGAGGCTGTTCCGGCCGTGCTTGTTCTTGAAGTAGTCGTAGACCTGCCCGGCGGCCCAGTGCGCGTCGACGGCTCCCGATTCGGTGGCCTCGGTGCCGAACGCGGGGGTCGGCGAGCCGAACTCCTGGATGCCGTCGGGCCATTGCCCGCCCACGTCACTGGCCCACTTGCCGCGCGCGTCCCAGGTGGACAGGACGTTGTCGGTGAGGTCGTCGCTCGGTATCCGGGTGCGGTCGCGCAGCACGTACTCGCCGCGCGCCTCGTCGAGTTCCACGTCGAGGGCGACGGTCGTGCCGTCCAGCCGGACACCGGATCCCTTCTCCGCGGCGCGCGCCCGCTTCTGCGCGGTGCCCGCCGCCGGCCTCCCGGCCACCGGGCCGGGGGCGCCGAACGTCTTGATACCGCTGTACTGGAGGACCGGGTATCCGGCGCGGGCGTCGATGTAGACCTCTCGCTGTACGGGTTCACCGCTCGCCGGGTCGGTGCCGCGCACGGTGACCCGCTGGGTGAGGACGCCCGCTCCGGTGGGCAGGACGACGAGCCCGCGGGCGGTACCGGTGAGCGGGGCCTCGCCCTCGTCCCCCTCCTGCGGGGCCTGCACGGCGAAGTGCTTCGAGTTGAGGTCGGCGAGGACGGCGTCGACGGCCCGCTCGACGGCGAGTTTCTCGCCGACCTCGGGCGTCGTACCGGTGCGCAGTTCGGTGAAGTACTTGCCCGAGGTGCCGGTGACGACCCGCTGGCCGTCCTTCTTCTCCATGCGGACGACGTACTGGCCACCCAGGACGGGCACGCCGCGGTGCCTCTGCTGAAGCCGGACCGTCTCCTGGCCGCCGGCGGTGGTGGTCCCGGCGGGCACGAGATCGCGCTGCGCGTCCGCGATGCGGTACCGGCTCTGCTTGTCGTCCAGGTACGTGCGGGCCGCGCCCGCCGCGCTGCCGGTCGACGGCGCCTGCTCCCGGATGTCCCGTACGAGCGCGGGTGTCCGCGTCTCCTGGCCCGGTATCACCTCGCCCGGGCTCGGCGGTTGCGGTGCCCCCGCCGTCGCCGCGTCGGCAGGTACCGCCGAGACGACGAGTGCGGCGACACCGAACAGCGCCGCCGCACCCGACAACCCGCTCGACCGCGCTCCGGAACCGCGTCTGCGGCCTCTGACCCCTCTGGAGTGCTGCACGCTCCCCAACCCCCTCGCCAGCCATGCCGGTGGCCGAGCGCCGCCCGGCAAAGGGCCATCGAAGCCGCGATACGCCACCCCATCAATGGGGCAGGCGTGTCCACAGGTGACTTCCGGCCGGTGGTCGACGCAAGGTGCCGAGGAGTGCCCGTGGGAGAGGGCGGACGCCTCGGATGATGCCTGGCGGCGTCTGCGCCGCTTGTACCGGTGCGCCTGCCTGGTTGCCGACAGCGCTGGTGGGTTGAGGGTGGCTGCGGGCCGATGGCGGATCTCCGGGACGGCCTGTCTGATCGGGTCGCTCGCGGCGTGAGCGGTGAACACACCCACCTGGGAGTTCTCGATCGCCCGGCCACGCCTGTGTACCGCCGCTGCTGCACGCCCGCCGAGGCGTGGTCCCCGCTCGACAGCCGACAGCAACCGAACAGGTGGGCGCGAGCACTCGCCCGGGACTCAACTCGGCCGAACCGTCCCGCGATCCGGACCATTGTCTCGTCGAACAATGCCCGTCGGCGGGCAGGGTCCACGCCATGGTCCGCGGCCACCGCACGATCTTCAGGGGTCCACCGGACCCTCGATGACGCGGATGCCCCGCACGCCGAACTCCTTGGCCATGTAGCGGGTCAGGACGATCAGGCCGCCCTTCATCGACACGTACGCCGAGTAGCCGGGCTCCAGACCGGAGGCCATCCCAGCGTTGCTGGTCGTGTTGACGACGGCCCCGCCGTCGGCCATCAACGGCAGCAGCGTCTGGGTCAGGAAGTACGGGCCCTTCAACAGGACCCGCACGAACCGGTCGAAGTATTCCTCGGTGGTGTCCTCGAACATCGCCATCCGCCCGAAGCCGGCGTTGTTGACGCGGTCGAGAGGATCGCTCTGTCGTTTTCGCGGGTCACGACAATTGAATGGAATCAATGGAATCAACGGATCTCGTGGAACACGATCAGCCGAGGATGAGCGGGAGTTTCGCGGCCAGTTCGCCCAGTTCTCCGTACTCCGCGTCGGTCGGGGCACGCCGTCCGGTACCGACCAACAGTGCGTCCCTGTCGGAGAACGACGCGGGGAACGCGGACCCGGCGATCTTCTCCAGCATCTCGCGGGACAGGGCGAGCCCCTCCGCGGGCGGGCCCGCCGCGTCCTGGAGGTGTGCGACCAGGTCGAGGTGGTGCAGCGTCCACTCAAGGACGTACGCGGAGAGGTAGTCGCCCGTGGTGAGGACCTGGTCGCGCGTGCCCACCCGGAGCCCCGGGTCGGCGAGTTCGGCGGCGCGACCGGCGGCCGAGCCGACGTCGTCCAGGTGGAACTTGAGCAGCCACGGCTCCCCGTACGCGGCCGCCAGCCGGACGGTCAGCGCGTCGAGCGGGTCGTCGCCCGTCGGTGGCGTTTCGGCGAGGTCCCAGTAGGTCACCGCGTCGCGGGTCGGTTCCCCCTCGGCGGGAGTCACGAGGGTGATCAGGACGTCCTGAGCGTCGATGACCAGGTGGCACACCAGGTCGCGTACGAGCCATCCGGTACAGCCGGACGGCCGGGCGAAGTCCTCGTCCGGCAGTTCCGCGACCGCCGCGCGCAACGCCGTCCAGGAGCGTGAGAAGAGATCCACCTCGGCAAGGTAGTGCGGTGCCGCGACGACGGACAAGCGCATTGCGAGGGCGAGATGAGTAGGGTGATCCCGGTGACGACGGTCTCCTCCTTCACGCAACTGGTGGTGCTGCGCGGCAACAGCGCGAGCGGCAAAAGCTCGGTGGCCGCCGGGTTGCGCGAACGATATGGGCGGGGTCTCGCCGTGGTGAGCCAGGACACCCTCCGCCGGGATGTGCTGCGCGAGCGCGACATCCCCGGCGGCGCGAACATCGGCCTGATCGAACTGACCGTCCGGCACGCCCTGGAACACGGCTTCCACACCGTGCTCGAAGGCATCCTGTACGTCGCGCACTACGGCGAGATGCTGGCGCGGCTCCTGACCGACCACCCGGACCGCGCCCATTGCTTCTACCTGGACGTCCCCTTCGAGGAAACCCTCGCCCGGCACGCCGGCAAACCGATCGCCCACACGGTCGGCGAGAGCGAACTGCGCGACTGGTACCGGCCGTTGGACCTCCTGCCGGGCGACATCGAGACCGTGATTCCCGCAGCCAGCTCGCTCACCGAAACCGTGGACCAGGTCATGCGCCGGTCCGGCCTGGCCGCGCTGGCGGAAACCGAAGGCACGCCACGGGCGCCCGGAGGTACGCGCCGCCGGTGAGGCGCGCGCCGATGCCGGCGCGCCCTTGAGTGCCCCAACTCACAAGGCGCCCGGCCCCTCTCACGGAACAACCGGGGAGGGCCGGCCGTTCATCCGTATGTGGCTGCGGCGGGGACAGTGTCCCCGGGCCTCACCTCAAGCCCATGGGGACGATCGTTCGGCTGAAGCCCCATGGAGCACCCCGCCGAGAGGCGACCGCCCTCCGCACGCCACGACCTACGGCCCCGGCTGGTCTCCCCCGTCCAGTCGGGGCTTTCCCCTGCTTGGGGTGTGCCCGAGCAGGGCGGCGACGCAGCCGCTCCGGCGGCCCTTCCCACGGCCGGTGGCGGCGGAGCGGCTGCCGTGACAGGGTCGGCGTGCTCGTGAACAGGTCGTTGGTAAGGGGAAGTTCGTGGACAAGCTGGTCTGGGACACGCTGGTCGAGTCGATGAAGAACGCGTACACCGCGGGTCTGGGCGAAGGTGCCGTGCCACGCCCGGTCATCATGCCGCTGGTGCGCGGCGAACTCGTCGGTCTGATCCGGGTACGCCCCACCAGCGCCGGCAGGGACGCGCAGACCGGTATCGCCCAGCTCTCGAACATCGCCGCGGCGGCGGGCGCGGACGAAGTCGTCCTCGTCTGGGAGACCCACGACGTCGCCACCGCCTGTCGGCTGCCGGTCACCGGCCCGGCCCCCTGTCTGAACATGGTGCACGCCACGAAGGACGGCGGCCACGTGCTCCACCGGCTCCCGTACACCGAACAGGCTTCGCCCCGCTCCCCCAAGGGAGAGGCATCGGCCGCGCCCCACTGGCTTCCCGCGCCCGAGCCGCAGCCGGGCGGCGAACTGGTCCCGCCGATCCGGGCCGCCGTCGACTTCTCCTTCACCCCGCTGGAGATGGACCACCCCTCGCCCTTCGGGGTCACCGTCGTCCTGATGGAAGAGGACGGCTACGACATCCGCCTCACGGACACGTTCACCCCCTGACAGCTCCATGGCGTACGTTCCGAGACCGTCCGCCTCGACGAGCCCCGGCGACGAGCCACCGTGTCCCGTGGCTACATGTCGCCCGTTGCCGCTCCGAGCAGGGCGACGAGTTCCCGTTTGAGCACCTTCCCGCTCGGGCCCAGGGGGAGAGCGGCGGCGAACTCCACGCGGCGCGGGTACTTGTAGGAGGCGATGCGCCGACGGGTCCAGGCGATGATGCCCTCCGCGAGAGACTCGTCCGTCGCGGCGCCGGGGCGGGGGACGATCACCGCGCATATCTCCTGGCCGTAGCGCGCGTCCGGGACGCCGATCACTGCGGCCTGGGCCACGGACGGGTGGCGGGACAGGATCTCCTCGACCTCGCGCGGGTACACGTTGTACCCGCCGCGCACGATCATGTCCTTCTTGCGGTCGACGATCGTCAGATAGCCCTCGGCGTCCTTGACTCCGAGGTCGCCCGAGCGGAACCAGCCGTCCACGAGCGCGGCGGCGGTGGCCGCGGGGTCGTCGAGGTAGCCGACCATGACGTTGTGTCCCCGGACCACGATCTCGCCGACCTCGCCCGGCGGGAGCAGCACGATCCTGTCCTCGGTACCGGCCCTGGCTATCTCCGCCTCCACTCCCCGGATCGGCTTGCCCACGGTGCCCGGCCGACGGGGCCAGGCACTCTGGTTGTAGGCGACGCACGGGGAGGTTTCCGTCAGGCCGTAGCCCTCGTAGACGGGGCAGCCGAAGGTCGCCTCGAAGTCCTGGAGCACCCTGACCGGCAGCGCCGAGCCCCCGGAGTACGCACGGGCGAGCGGCGGACGGCGGGCGTCGACGGCCGCGGCCTCCAGCAGCGTGATGTACATCGTCGGCACGCCCATGAGGACCGTGCAGTCCTCACGCACCATCAGGTCGAGGGCCGCGTCCGGTGTGAAGCGGGACATCAGGACGAGGGTCGCGCCGGCGCGGAAGCACGTCCCCATGCCGCAGACCTGGCCGAAGGTGTGGAACAGGGGCAGGCAGCCCAGGAGGACGTCGTCGGAGCGCATGGCGAAGGGCGAGAGCATCGTCGTGTCGATGTTCAGGACCAGATTGAGGTGGCTGAGCATGACGCCCTTGGGGCGGCCCGTGGTGCCCGAGGTGTAGAGGATCAGCGCGATGTCGTCCGGCGCACAGGGCACCGGGGCCTCGACCGGCACGGCCCGAGCCGCGAGCCTGTCCAGCGCCGTCCCGCTGCCAGCGTCGTCCGTCTCCACCGTCAGCAGCGGCACCTCCGCACGCTTCGCCGCCCGATCCCCCTCCCCTAGGAGCGACCCCGCGCACAGCATGGCCCGGACCTCCGCGTGCCGGAGGATGTACTCGATCTCCTCCGTCTTCAGCAGCGCGTTCACCGGTACGACGGTCGCGCCGACGGCGAGAACGCCGAAGTACGCCGCCGGGAAGGCCGGCGTGTTGGACAGCAGCAGCGCGACCCGGTCGCCAGGGCCGATGCCCCGGTCGCGCAGCACCGCCGCGTATCGGCGTGCGGTCAGCCAGAGGTCCCCGTACGAGATGCGCCGGTGGCCGGCCACCAGCGCCGTGTGGTCGGGGCAGCGCGTCGCGGAGTCGGCAAGCACATCCGCCGCGGAGAGCGTGGCACCGCCCCTCATCGGCGCGGTCCGCGCATTCCGGAACGGCCGGAAGAATCCTTGTGAATCCGTGGGAGGGAGATTTCACATTCGGTCATTGATACTCCGCTTTCACGCGAAGGCACACTTTGCAGGGACCGCACGGCATCCTACGATGAGGCGCGCCGGAGGGAAAGCGACAGAGAGCGAGTGTGAGACATGTCCGAGTACATGGATTTCTTCGCACGCCTTGGGCAGGAGACATCCGAGCGGAAAAGAGAGTTTCTGGAGCTCGGCCGTATCGCGGGCCGCTTCCCGGCGGCCGGTACGGCACACCATGGCGAGATCTCGATCTGGTGCAGCAACGACTACTTAGGTATGGGACAGCACCCGGACGTTCTGGCGGCGATGAAGTTCGCCGTCGACGAATGCGGGGCCGGCTCCGGCGGCTCGCGCAACATAGGCGGGACGAACCACTATCACGTCGCATTGGAGGCCGAACTCGCCGCGCTGCACGGAAAGCAGGACGCGGTGTTGTTCACCTCCGGGTATTCCGCCAACGAGGGCGCGCTCTCCGTGCTCGCCGGCCGCATCGACGACTGTGCCGTGTTCTCCGACCAGTTGAACCACGCGTCGATCATCGACGGTTTGCGGCACAGCGGAGCCCAGAAGTTCATCTACCGGCACAACGACTGTGCGCATCTCGAGAAACTGCTGTCCGGTGTGGATC
Organism: Streptomyces sp. NPDC050988; assembly: GCF_044456225.1. NCBI lineage: Bacteria > Bacillati > Actinomycetota > Actinomycetes > Kitasatosporales > Streptomycetaceae > Streptomyces > Streptomyces sp. NPDC050988. The sequence continues at coordinate 657,518 of NZ_JBITFQ010000002.1, forward strand.
CGCGGCGGCCAAAACTCGTCGTGACGGAGTCCGTGCACTCGATGCGCGGCGATATCGCGCCACTCGCGGAGATCGCCGACATCGCCAAGCGGTACGGGGCAGTGACGTTCGTGGACGAGGTGCACGCCGTCGGCATGTACGGCCCCGAGGGTGCCGGCATCGCGGCGCAGGAGGGCCTCGCCCCCGCGTTCACCGTGGTCATGGGGACGCTGGCCAAGGGCTTCGGGATGACCGGCGGCTATGTCGCCGGGCCCGCCGTCCTGATGGACGCGGTCCGGGCCTTCGCCCGCTCGTTCATCTTCACCACGGCACTGCCGCCCGCGGTGGCGGCCGGCGCGCTCGCGGCCGTACGGCATCTGCGCGGCTCCGAGCGGGAACGCGAGCGGCTCGCGGCCAACGCGACCCTGATGCATGGCCTGTTGCGGGACAGGGGCATCCCCTTCCTGTCCGACCAGACCCACATCGTGTCGGTCCTGGTCGGCGAGGACCGCCTCTGCAAGACGATGTCCGCGCTGCTGCTGGAACGGCACGGCGCCTATGTGCAGGCCATCAACGCGCCGAGCGTGCCGATGGGCGAGGAGATCCTCCGGGTCGCGCCCTCCGCCGTTCACGAGACGGCCGACGTCCGCCGGTTCGTCGACACGCTGGACGCGATCTGGACCGAACTCGGCGCGTCACGCGGAGACGCAGCGGTGGCGGCGGCCCCCTAGATGTGCCGGCCGCCGCGACGCCCGCGCGATCCGCGGGGCCGGACCAGGTGTGTTGTCCGGGGACGTTGGTGACGGTCGGCACGCCTAGGGGGATTGCGCCGAGATGCGCCGCATCTCCGCGGACTCGGCCAGCACCTCCTCCCAGGTCCCCGCCGCGTCCACGCGCCCGTCCTTCAGGACCACCACCCGGGCGGCGGCGCGCAGCAGCGCGGGCCGGTGCGACACCGCGAGGACGGTGACCGAGTCGTCCAGCAGCCGGTTCCACAGGAGTTGCTCGGTCGCGGGGTCCAGGGCGCTGGAGACGTCGTCCAGGACCAGGAGTTCAGGGCGTCGGGCCAGCATCCGCGCGATCGCCGTCCGCTGGAGCTGGCCGCCGGACAGCCTGAGGCCCCGCGGGCCCACGACGGTGTCGGCACCGTTCTGCATGGCCGCCACGTCGGGGGCCAGGACCGCGGTGTGCGCGATGTCCTCGAAGATCCTCCCGTCGTCGTCGCCGAGGCCCAGCAGGACGTTGTCCCGCAGCGATCCGCTGAACAGGCGCGGGTCCTGGGGGGTGTAGCCGCAGCGCGGAGGCACCAGGAAGTTCGCGGGGTCGGGGATCGGTTCCCCGTTCCACAGGACGGTGCCGCGCTCGTGCGGCAGCAGGCCCAGGACGGCCCGTATCAGCGTCGATTTGCCCGAGCCGACGCCGCCGGTGACCACGGTGACGGAATGGCGTACGACGGTCAGGTCGACGTCCTCGACCCCGCGCTCCGAGCCGGGGTGCCGTGCGGTCAGCCCGCGGACCGTCAACTCCCGGAGCGCGGGCACCCGTTCGGGCAAGGGTGCCGGTTCCTCGGCCGGCGTCCGGGGCCGTCTTCCGAGGAAGTCCGCGATCCGGCCCAGCGCCACGGAGACCCGCTGCAGTCGCACCGAGAGGATCCCGATCGAGGCCAGCGCCTCGGCGAGGATCTGCAGATAGAAGGTGAACAGGGCCAGGTCACCGACACTGAACGTCCCGCTGTGTGCCCGGCCCGCCGTCAGCAGCAGCACGACGCCGATGCCCAGGGGGGCCGCGTTGCCGATCACGGTCCGCTGCACGCCCGCGAACAGTTCCTCGCGCACCGCCGCCTTCGCCCGGGCCTCGTTCAACCGGCCGATGTGCGCCGCCACCTGGTCCTCGGCGGCCGCCGCCTGCACCGCCTTCACGGCCCCGACCGCCTCTCGCAGGGCGCCCGCGACCTCGGCCGAGGCGCTGCGGGTGGCGCGCCGGTAGCGGAGGAAGCGGCCGTGGATCGCCGCCGTGACCACGGCGACCAGGACCAGCAACGCCAGCAGCGCACTCGTGACGATCGCGTCGATCCGCATCATGACGGTGACGGAGGCGGCGACGAACAGCCAGTGGGCGAGGTTGGTGGGCGCCCAGGCCACGAAGAAGCCCGTCTCGTCGACGTCCTCGCCCACCACCCGCAGCCCCTCCCCCGGCGTGGTGCGGCCCGCGGCGCCCCGGCCGCGCAGGGCGGAGCTCAGCAGTTCCCGCCGCATCCGCATCGTCGTTCCGTACTGGACCCGCGGCTCCAGCCGGTTGATCATCACGCCGAACTGCAGGCACAGCCGTGCCCCCTCGATCGCGGCCACCCAGGCGATGAGCAGCCAGACCCCGCCGCCTGCACCGATCTCGTCGAACAGCCGCTGGAACAGCAGCCCCACCGCCAGGGTCCCGGCCCTCAGCAGGACCCACAGCCCGGTCAGTGTCCAGTACGCGCCCGCCGAACCGCGCAGCACTGCGCCGAGCCGCCGGAACGTGCCCCGTGCGTCGATGTCGGCCACCTCCCGCCCCGTCAGCCGGCGCGCAGCAGTTCGTGGAAACGCGAGGTCGGGTCGGCGGCGAGCACGGTCTGCTCCCCGTGCTCGACCACCGTCCCCGCGTCGAGGACGAGGATGCGGTCCACGTGGCGCAGCGCGTGCGGCCGGTGCTGGACGACGACGGCGGTCCGCCCCTCGAGCAGCCGCTCCATCGCGGGCATGAGCAGCCGTTCGGTGTGCGGGTCCAGCCGGGCCGTCGGCTCGTCCATCAGGACCACGGCCGGGTCCCGCAGGAACACCCGGGCCAGCGCGAGAAGTTGCTCCTCCCCCGCGGACATCCCGCGGGCTCCGGTGCCCAGCACGGTGTCCAGACCGTCGGGCAGTTCGCGCCACCAGTCCGTGAGCCCGGCCTCGTCCAGCGCGGCGCACACCCGGCGATCGTCGACGGAGTGGTCGAAGAAGGTGAGGTTGTCGCGGAGCGTGGCGTGGAAGACCTGCACCTCCTGGGTGACCAGGGCGACCCGGCCGCGCAGCGCCCGGGTGTCGAGTCCGGCCACGTCCTGGCCGCCGACGCTGACGCCGCCGCTCACCGGGTGGTGCAGTCCGAACAGCAGCCGTACGACGGTCGACTTGCCGCTTCCGGTACGGCCGACGATGCCGAGCCGTTCCCCGGGACTCAGTCGGAACGAGACGTCACGCAGCACGGGTTCACCGGGGTCGTACCAGAAGGACACGCGGTCGAGCCGGGCACCCAGGGGTCCCGCGGGCAGGTGGCGGGTGCCGGTGCGCCCGGCGTCGTCGTCCTGGCGCAGCAGTTCCTGGAGGCGCTGCACGCTCACCGCGGCCCCTTCCAGGTCGTGGAAGCGGGTGGTGACGGCCAGCAGCGGGCGGCGCAGCAGCATGGCGTACGACAGGCAGGCGAAGGCCGTGCCGGTGGAGAGCTGTCCGCGGTCGTGCAGCCATACGCTGACGCCCAGGGCGAGGACCACGCTGACCGTGGACAGGCCCTGGACCGTGGCGGGCCAGCGCACGGAGACCCGCGCCGCCAGGCGTGCCCGCCGGTACAGGTCGGCCTGCCGGGTCTCCAGGGCTCGCAGGGTGTGGGCGGAGGCTCCGTTGGTTCTGAGGTCCTCGGCGCCGGCGAGACGTTCCTCCAGGAAGCCCAGGAGTTCCGCGGACGCGGTCTGCCGGGCGGCGACGAAGGGCATGGCCTTCCCCACGAGCCGGCGCAGCAGCAGGAGCGTTCCCACGGCGAACGGCGCGAAGACCAGGGCCAGTCGCCAGTCGAGCTGGAAGAGTGCGCCGAGGATTCCGACGACCAGCAGCATCTGGGCGAGGACTTCCAGGAGCAGCGCGGACATCACCGCGGCGAGTCTGGTGACATCGCCGTCGACGCGGTCGACGAGTTCGCCGGGAGGGTAACGCTGGTAGAAGCGGGAGGGCCGGCGCAGACAGTGGGCCACCAGGTCGGCGCGCAGCCGGTTGGTGGTGCGCCAGGCGAGCCGCGCGGCCACGGCGTCGCAGCCGATCGTCACCACGAGCAGCCCGAGGGCCGCCGCCAGGTACCAGGCGGCGACCGCGAGCAGCAGGTCCGAGGGGCTCCGGGACAGCGTGTGGTCGATGAACCGGCGCAGCATCTGGGGTGCCACCAGCTGGAGCCCGATGCCCAGCGGAACGAGCACCGCGAGGAGGAGGACGGACGGCCGTTCCCCGCGCAGATAGCGGAACAGTACGGAGAGCTGCCGTAACGGACTGCCTGCCAACGCGTTCCTCCCCGGGCGCCGGGCGGCGGAAGGCCTCAGCATAAAGTCCGCTCCGGGCGTTGGGAATGACGCGTACACCGGTGAACTCGCCATAGGGAGGCGCCGCGACGAGGCCGGGAATGGGCCGCCCACATGCGGAATGTGATCCGCCGTTTAATGTCGGGTTAACGCCGTCCAGGACGCCGTTGCCGCCGATTCATCGCGCTGTTAGACTCCACGGGTCTTCTGGGCAATTCGCCTTGCACGCCGTTGTGCGTACTAACCATTCTCGGCCATGTTTCGCCGGCACCCGCGCACGCCAGGGTCGGCCGAGTTCGCGCACCCGCATTGGACCGACGCCCGGAGACAGCACCAGCACGGAGCACCGCCTTGAACGACCGGATACCAACGGAACCAAGGGGGATACTCAATGTCGGCCGACGCGCACAACGGGGTCAGAACCGCGGGAAAAGCAGTGGTCACCGGCGCCGCGGGTTTCATCGGATCCCATCTCGTCGAGGCATTGCGGCGCAGCGGCACAAACGTGGTGGCCATCGACAGGAAATCGAGCTGGGCCACCGGTGAAAGCCCGCCGACCGCCGAGCTGGGATCCCTCCACACGATCCGCGCCGACCTCGTCTCAGCAGATCTGTCGGCTTGTCTTGATAATGCCGCCACGGTCTTCCACTTAGCCGCATTGCCGGGTGTGCGCCCGTCCTGGACGCAATTCCCGGACTATCTCCACTGCAACGTATTGGCCACCCAACGCCTTATGGACGCCTGTGTCCGGGCCGGCGTGCCCCGCGTGGTCATGGCCTCGTCCTCGAGCGTGTACGGCGGGGCGGAGGGCACGATGAGCGAGGACGACCTCCCTCGGCCGCTGTCCCCCTACGGGGTCACCAAACTCGCCGCGGAACGGCTCGCGCTCGCCTTCGCCGCCCGCCGCGACGCCGCCCTGTCGGTGAGCGCCCTGCGGTTCTTCACCGTCTACGGCCCCGGTCAGCGCCCGGACATGTTCATCGGCCGGGTCATCCGCGCCACCCTGGAGAACAAGCCGATCGAGGTCTACGGCGACGGTACCCAGATCCGCGACTTCGTCCACGTGTCGGACATCGTGCACGCGCTGACACTCGCCGCGACAACACCCGACGAGCGCAGCAGCGTCCTGAACATCGGCACGGGACGTTTCGCGTCGATGAACGAAGTCCTGGCCCTGACCGGCGAGTTGACCGGCAGGACACCCGACGCGCGGTACGGTCCGGCGCGCATCGGCGACGTACGGGCCACGACGGCCGACGTCGGGCGAGCGCGGAAGCGGCTGGGATTCACCGCGCGGACCGATCTGCGCGCCGGGCTGGCCACGCAGATCGAGTGGGCCAGGCAGTCGCTCGCCCGGACCCCACCGCACGAAACCGCCTCGCCGGCCCAGATGGCGCCCACCCACCGGTCGTAGCCGGCATGTGCGGCTTCGTGGGATTCAGCGACATCAGCGGTGGCCAGGAGGCCGCCCGCGCCACGGCCGAACGGATGCTGGCCGCGGTGGCGCACCGCGGCCCCGACGGCAGCAACTGGTGCCACCACCGGGGCGTGACCTTCGCGCACTGTGCCCTCACCTTCGTCGACCCCGACCGGGGCCGGCAGCCGTTCGTCTCCGCGAGCGGTGCCACCGCGCTCGTCCTCAACGGGGAGATCTACAACCACGAGGAGCTCCGCCGCGAACTGCTGGCTGCAGGAGTCCGGTTGCGCACGGCCGGCGACACCGAGGTGCTCGTGGAGTTGTACGAGCTGCACGGCATGAAGGTGCTGGAGCGGGTGCGCGGCATGTACGCCTTCGTGCTGCACGACGCGCGCACCGCGACGACGGTGCTGGCCCGCGACCCGATGGGCAAGAAGCCGCTCTACTACACGCGTGTCCCCGGCGGGATCGCCTTCGCCTCCGAACTCACCGCGCTGCTGCGCCATCCCGACGCACCACGCACCCCGGACGTCCGGGCCCTCGCCGGCTATCTGACGCTCCAGGCGTTCTGTGCGCCCGGATCGGCCGTGACCGACGTGCACAAGGTCCGCCCCGGCAGCTACCTGGAGCACTCCGGCGGCCGGTTGCGCGAAGTGGAGTTCTGGCGGCCCCGGTTGGCGACAGCCTCGCGGACACCGGGCGTGCGGGAGGCCGCCGCACGCTTCGAGGAGCTGTTCCGGGCCGCGGTCACCCGCCGGGTCACGAGCACGGACCGCCGGCTCGGTGTGCTGCTGAGCGGGGGCCTGGACTCCAGCGCGGTGGCCGCCGTCGCCCAGCAACTCTCCCCGCAACGGCCCGTGTTGACCTTCAGCGCGGGGTTCGAACAGCACGACTTCGACGAGAGCGCCCACGCCCGCTCGGTGTCCCGGCATCTCGGCACCGAGCACCACGTCGTCCGTATCGGCGGACGCCAACTCGCCGACGTGGTGGAGTCGGAGTACGCTCGGGCCGACGAACCCCTGGCCGATCCCTCCCTGCTGCCCACCCGCATCGTCTGCCGGACGGCACGGCAGCACGTCCGCGGTGTGCTCACCGGGGACGGCGCCGACGAACTACTCCTCGGATACCGGTACTTCCAGGCCGAGCGGGCGATCGAGATGCTGCTGCGGCTGATGCCGGCCCCCCGGCTGGAGGCCCTGGTACGAACCCTCGTACGCAGGCTGCCCGCGCGGTCCGGGAATCTGCCCGCCGCCGCGGCCCTCGGACTGCTGGCGCGCGGGCTGCGCGCGGCACCCGAGCACCGCTTCTACCTGTCCACCGCCCCCTTCGGCCCGGCCGAACTGCCCGGCCTGCTCCGCCCGGACGCCCATGCGGCCCTGGCCGGGCACGACCCCTTCGCCGAGGTCTCCAGACTCCTGGACGGCCAGCCCGGCCTGACGGGCGTGCAGCGCAGCCAACTCGCCGTCGTCGCCCACTTCCTGCGCGATGTGATCCTCACCAAGACCGACCGCGGCGGTATGCGAAGCGCCCTCGAACTGCGCGCTCCCTTCCTCGACCTGGACCTCGTCGAGTACGGCAACGCGCTGCCCACCTCACTGAAGCTGCGCCGCTTCACCGGCAAGTACCTGTTGCGCCGGGTCGCCGCCGACTGGCTGCCGACCGACATCGTGCGGCGTACCAAGCTCGGGTTCCGCGCCCCGCTGGCCGCCCTGCTGCGGAATGAATTGCGCCCCCTGCTCCTTGACACGCTCTCCTCGTCCGCGCTGGACCGCGGCGGGCTGTTCGACGCCCGTGCCGTACGGCTGCTGACCGACGACCACCTCAGCGGCCGCCGCGACACCTCACGCAAGTTGTGGGCACTCCTGACGTACCAGCTCTGGTACCAGGCGCTCCCCACGCACACCCCGTCCCCTGCATGCCTCGATCTCACCGAGGAGCCCCACCGTGCGCCCTGACCGTCCGCACATACAGGTGCTGTCCCCCCGGACCTGGGGGGAGTTCGGCAACTACCTCGCCGCCACCCGGTTCTCGCGGGTGCTGCGCGGCGCCGTCGACGCGGAAGTGACGCTGCTGGAAGCAGAACCGATCCTCCCCTGGCTCGGCGAGGCCGGTGCCGAGATCCGCACGATCTCGCTGGAGAGCCCGGACGCGACCGTCCGCACCCGGCGCTACATGGCCCTGATGGCCCGTCTCCAGGAACGTTTCCCCAGCGGTTTCGAGGCCGACCCGACCCATGAGCAGATCACCGAACTGGCGCCGCTCACCGAGCACTTGCGCTCCACCGCTCCAGACGTGGTGGTCGGCACGAAGGGCTTCGTGGCGCGGCTGTGCGTGGCCGCCGTACGGTTGGCGGGACTGCGCACCCGGGTGGTCAGCCATGTCACCAACCCGGGACTCCTCCAGCTGCCACTGCACCGCAGTCCGCATCCCGACCTGACGCTGGTGGGTTTCGCCTGGGCGAAGGACCACCTCCTCGCACAGACCGGCGGCGATCCGGACCGGGTGCGGGTGGTGGGACCGCTGGTCGCCCAGCACGACCTGCGCGACTTCATGACCAGCGAGTCGGCCGCTCCGTCGGCCGGCCCCTGGGGCGGGGACACCGACTCCGGCCGCCCCCGGCTGATCGTCTTCTGCAACCGCGGCGGAGACGTCTATCTGGAACTGGTGCACCACATCGCCGCACACCATCCGGACACCGACCTGGTGTTCGTCGGCTACGACGACCCCGACCTCGCCCGCCGCGCCGCCGCCGGCGCCGAGAGGCTCAAGCACTGGCGCTTCCACAGCCGACTCACGCAGGCCGAGTACTTCGACTACATCGACCGCGCGTCCAGATCGCCGTACGGACTGCTCGTCTCGAAAGCGGGCCCCAACACCACCCTGGAGGCGGCCTACTTCGGGATCCCGGTGCTCATGCTGGAGTCGGGGCTGCCGATGGAGCAGTGGGTGCCGGGGCTGATCCACGAACACCGCCTCGGCCGGGCCTGCGCCGCGCCCGACGACCTGTTCCACACCGTCGACGACTGGCTGACCCGCCCGTCGGCGATCGAGGACCACAAGAAGGCCGCCATCGGCTTCGCCGAGTCCGTGCTCGACCAGGAGGCGGTGGCCCGCCGGATCGCGGCCGCCGTGCGGCCCCTGCTGGACGCCCGGTGAAGCCCCGCATCCGGCTCGTCGCCACGCCCGACGGGGTCCGGGCCGAGGGCGACAAGGAGGCACGGCTCGGGCACGCCCTCGGCGGGGACCCGCTGGCCGGGGGTGCGCCGCCCGAGGGCGTCTTCGCCGCCTGGAAGTGGGACGGCGAACGCCTCCTCGTCCGCAACGACCGCTACGGCATGCACCCGCTCCACTACCGAGCCGACGCCGACTCCCTGACCGTCTCCCCCGATCCCCTCGCCCTGCTCCTGCCCGGCGAGAGCGCCGAACTCGACGACGACGCCCTGGCCGTCTTCATCCGGCTGGGCTTCTTCCTCGCCGAGGACACCCCCTTCACCGCGATCCGTGCGCTGCCCCCGGCCGCCACACTGACCTGGACCCGCGACGGGCCCCTGATCCGTTCGCCCGCACTCCCCGTGCCGGGGCCCGCGGCCCTCACACAGACCGATGCCGTGGACGGCTTCGTCGAGTTGTTCCGCGCGGCCGTCGCCCGTCGGCTGCCCGCGGAACCGTACGTCCTGCCGCTGAGCGGTGGCCGGGACTCCCGGCACATCCTGCTGGAGCTCTGCCGCCAGGGGGCCACGCCGCGGCTGTGCGTCAGCGGCGCGAAGTTCCCGCCCGACCCGGGTGCCGACGCCCGCGTCGCCGCCCACCTCGCCGAACGCCTCGGCCTGCCGCACCGCACCGTCGCCCGGCCGCGCTCGCAGTTCCGCGCCGAACACACCGCCAACCCGGCACAGGGCATGGGCACCCTGGACGGCGCCTGGACGCTGTCCCTGCTGGCCTTCCTGCGCCGCCACAGCGGCCTCTGGTACGACGGGATCGGCGGTGGCGAACTCGCGCAGAACCCCAGCATCGCGCTGATCAGGAAGAATCCGTACGACGTGACGGACCTGCCGGGGCTCGCGGACCGGCTGCTGGCCGCCGGCCGCACCGGAGCGCACGTCGAGCACCTCCTGGGACCCCGCACCAGCGTGCTGTGGAGCCGGGAACGGGCCCGAGCCCGGCTCGTGCGGGAACTGGCCCGGCACGCCGACGCCGCCTTTCCGCTCGGCTCGTTCTTCTTCTGGAACCGGACCCGGCGGTCCATCTCCCTCGCCCCTTTCACACTGGGCGACGACCACGCGGTGATCCACACCCCCTACCTCGACCACGCGCTCGTCGACCACCTCGCCTCGGTGCCGCACCGCTTCCAGATCGACGGCACCTTCCACGACCAGGCGCTGCACAGGGCGTTCCCGGAACACGCCGGCCTGGGCTTCGCCTCGGCCGTCCCGCAGCGGCACGGGCTCGTCCTGGTGGGGCACCGGCTGGCGTACCTGACCCGGCTGCTCGGCCACACCCTGCACAGCGAACGGGACTGGTGGCGCAGCCGTGACCGGATCCTGCAGCGGCTCCTGGCCGCGGGCCGCGGCCCGGGGGCACCGCAGCGGGTCAGCCGACTCCAGCCGCTGGCCCTCTACCTGCTCCAGCTGGAGTCCCTCGCGGCCGGAAGAGCCGCCTGAGTCCGGACGACAACACCGCCCGAACTACCCCAGAAGGAGGGGACATCATGCGGAAGACACTGCCCGTCATCAGTACCGGTGCGGCGTCGGGGACCGCGTCGGGCGGCTGCTCGACGGCCGTCACCAACGCACCGGCCCGCCCCGGCCTGCCGCGCTGGCGCAAGCGGAACCTGCGGATCGCGCTGGTCCGCCACCACGACCTGTGCCTCAACACCCGTCAGATCACCCAGATCCAGAAGCGGGCCGGCGTCCTGCCGCACCTCGGACTGGGCTACATCCACACCGCGCTCAAATCGGCCGGCTTCCACAACGTCATCCAGGTCGACACCCCCGCCCTCGGCCTGGACAGCGAGGGTCTGCGCAAACTGCTCGCCGACTTCGAACCGGACCTGGTCGGCGTCAGCACCACCACGCCCGGTCTGCCCGGTGCCGTCGAGGCCTGCCAGGCGGCCAAGAGCACCGGCGCCAAGGTCATCCTCGGCGGCCCGCACAGCGAGGTCTACGCGCGCGAGAACCTCTTCCACGACTGCATCGACTACGTTGGCGTCGGCGAGGGCATCACGATCATGCCGGAGCTGGCCGAGGCGATGGAGCAGGGCGACAAACCGGAGGGCATCCGCGGCCTGGTCACCCGCGAACACGACGGCGGCGCCGCGCCGATGGTGAACCTGGAGGAGGTCGGCTGGCCCTCCCGCGACGCCCTGCCGATGAACAGCTACTACTCGATCATGGCTCCCCGGCCGTTCGCGACGATGATCTCCAGCCGGGGCTGCCCCTTCAAGTGCAGCTTCTGCTTCAAGCAGGCCGTCGACAAGAAGTCGATGTACCGCTCCCCCGAGGACGTCGTCGGGGAGATGACGGAACTCAAGAACCGGTGGGGGGTGAAGGAGATCATGTTCTACGACGACGTGTTCACCCTGCACCGCGGCCGGGTCCGGGAGATCTGCGAGCTGATCGGCGAAGAGGGCCTGAAGGTGCGCTGGGAGGCGCCGACCCGCGTGGACCTGGTGCCGGAACCCCTGCTGAAGGCGATGGCCGGGGCGGGCTGTGTACGACTGCGGTTCGGCATCGAGCACGGCGACTCGGAGATCCTCAAGCGGATGCGCAAGGAGAGCGACATCGAGAAGATCGAACGGGCCGTCACCTCGGCGCACGAGGCGGGCATCAAGGGCTTCGGCTACTTCATCGTCGGGTGGCTCGGCGAGACCCGGGAGCAGTTCCGCGCCACCGTCGACCTCGCCTGCCGCATCCCGCTGGACTACGCGAGCTTCTACACCGCGACCCCGCTGCCGGGCACCCCGCTGCACACCGAGTCCGTGGAGGCGGGGCAGATACCCGCCGACTACTGGGACCGGTTCGTGCAGGGTGAGTTCGACGCACGGATCGGCTATCTGGTGCCCGACGCCCAGCGCCGCGCCCAGGCCGCCTACCGCGCGTTCTTCCTGCGCCGCTCCATGGCGAAGCCGCTGCTGTCCCACATGGCCTCGACCGGCCAGTGGCGCAACACGCTGGACGGTCTGCGCAGCCTGGCCCGGTCGACCTCGAACACCGACCGTGACTTCTGAGACCACCCGCCCGGCCGCCTCCGTGCGACCGGGCCCTCCCGTCCGTCTCAACGCGCCGCTGCCGGCCCACGGCCGGAAGCGGCGCGGCGAACCGTTCCTCACCCACCACATCCGCAGGACCATGGCCCGCGGCTTCCGCCCGCCGCCGTCCTGGTCGGTCCCGGTGCGGTACCTCCTGCCCGACGGTCCGTCGGGCGAGGCACTCCCGCTCTCCGGTGCCCGGGCAGCCGCCGACGCCCTGCGGACCGGCACCCCCGCCCTCGCCCTGATCGCCCCGACCTACGTCTCCCGCGGCACCCTCGCCGAGCAGACGGAGCGCCTCGACGCCCTGCTCGACCGAGTCGCCGAACTGACCGAGGACCATCCGGACACCCCCGCTGTGCTGTTCGTGGGCATGCAGTGGTCCTCCGACAAGGAGGAGGACGAGTCCGTACGGCGGCTACGGACGCTGCTGCTCCGGGCCCGCACCCGGTTGCCGCACGTGCCCGTGTGCGGCCTCTCCCTGCCAGGTCCCGGCAAGCCCCGCACCCTCAACGCCGCGATCGAGGTGGCCGAACTGCTCGGCTGCACGGGCGTGGGCTGGGTCGACGACGACGTGACCCTGGACCCGGGCTGTCTGTCGCGACTGGTGCGGGACTTCCTGGCGGGCGGCTGCCGGGGCGCGGTGGGCGCCGCGAAGATCCCGCACACCAAGGAGTTCGCGACCTCGCGACTGCTGGCCCGTGCCAAGGCGATCGCGGCGCCCGCGACCAACTACCCGCACGGCTGCTGCATCCTGGTGGCCACCGACGTCCTGTCCGGCGGCATGCCCGGCCGCTACGTCTCCGACGACGGCTACGTCTGCTTCCGGCTCCTCGATCCCACCCTGCCGGATCCACTCGCCCGGCTGCGCCTCGTACCGGACGCCCGCTGCCACTACTACGTCGCCGGTCCCGCGGGCGAGACCCGCCGCAGGATCCGCAGGCTCCTCCTCAACCACCTCGTCGATCTCGCCGACTGGCCACTGCCCGTGGTCCGGCACTACTTCCGCCACATCCTGTTCGCCGGCCTGTGGCCGCTGACCGGCTTCGACGGCAGCGGCGGACGGCGGCGCGGTATCCAGAACGCGCTGATCAAGTGGCTCTACTTCGCCTGGTTCGCGGGGGTGGGGACGGAGCTGTACCTGCGCGGGCTGACCGGCCGGCCGCTGCGCGCCGTCGAGTGGGCCCCGTATTCGGCCGTACACCCCCTCACACCCGCTGACCAGGAGCGTTGATGAAGGTACTTTCTCTCCATTCCGCCGGTCACGACACCGGCGTCGGCTACTTCGAGGACGGCCGGCTGGTCTTCGGCATCGAGACCGAACGGCTCACCCGCGTCAAGCACGACCACCGTTCCGACATCGCGCTGCAGCACGTGCTGTCCCAGGAGTGCGTGGACACCGACGGGATCGACCTGGTGGCGGTCAGCACCCCGGTCCGCAGCGCCCTGCTGCGGATCCCGGACCTGGACCACGCGATGGAGCGGATCAACGCCGGCGCGCCCCACCACCGGACCACCTGCGACCTGCTCGGCCGGCGGGTCGACTGCGTGGTCGTCACGCACGAGCTCTCGCACGCCGCGCTCGCCGCCCACTACGCGGGCCACGAGGACGGCACTCTCGTGCTGGTCAACGAGGGCCGCGGACAGCTCACCCGCAGTTCCCTGTTCCGGGTCGAGGAGGACCGCCTGGAGTGGATCGCGAAGGATCCGCTGCCCTGGTACGGCAACGGCTTCGGCTGGACCGCGATCGGCCACCTCCTGGGCTTCGGCAAGAGCCCAAGCGTCGCCGGCAAGGTGATGGCGCTCGGCGGCTACGGGCAGCCGGACGCCCGCATACGCGAGCAGTTGCAAGGGGTCGATCCCCGCGTGATGCACGATCTGGAGCTGGCCGAGCGAGTACGCGCCGAACTCGCCGAACGCCCGGAGTTCCACCCCGAGTTCGAGACGGCGGCACACGTCGTCGCCACCTTCCAGGAACTGTTCACCGAAGCCGTGCACGACGTGCTCGACAGACATGTCACCCGCACCGCCACGGGCGTGGGACCCATCGCCCTCGGCGGTGGCTGCGCACTGAACATCGTCGCCAACTCGGCGCTGCGCGAGGCCTTCGGCCGCGACATCGCCGTCCCGCCGGCCTGCGGCGACGCGGGCCACCTGGCGGGCGCCGGCATCTACGCCCTCACCTACGTACTGGGCCAGAGGCCCGAACCTCTCAGCGTGTACGGCAACGGCACGGGCGAGCCCCGCGCCGACGTCCTGGCCGCCCTGGAAACCTCAGGACTGAAGGCCGTTCCGTACGACGTCCAGGCGGTCACCCGGCTGCTCGCGGACGGCGGTGTGGTGGCCCTGACGGAGGGGGCGGCCGAACTCGGGCCCCGGGCGCTCGGACATCGCTCGCTGCTGGGCAGCCCGGCCGCCTCGGGGATGCGCAAGCGGATGAGCGAGAAGCTCAAGCAGCGGGAGTGGTACCGACCGTTGGGAGCCGTGATGCGCGACGAGCGTTTCGCCGAGCTCTACCCGGGCGGCCGGCCGTCCCCGTACATGCTCTTCGAGTACCAGCTGCCGGAGGGCACGGCGCCGGAGGCCCGGCACATCAACGGGACCTGCCGGATCCAGACCCTGGGTGCCGACCAGCCGCGGCTGCACGGGCTGCTCGCCTCCTTCGAGGCGCAGACAGGTGTCCCGGCCCTGATCAACACCTCGCTCAACGGCCCCGGCCGGGCCATCGCGCACACCGCCCGGCACGTGCTGGACGACTTCGCGCACAGCGATGTCGACCTGTTCGTCTTCGACGACGTGATGGCCTACCGGAGCGAGCCCCGGTAGGCCGTCGGCCGACGGTCAGTGCACGAGGTGCCGCGGCAGCAGCCGGTCCAGAACGTCGTCGGTGTACAGGCCGACGACGGGGACCAGCCCCGAGGAGGCCGGCTGCTCCCGGACCGCGTCGAGCGCCTGGGCGCGCAGCCGCTCCAGCAGCGCCTCGACGTCCTTCGCGGGCACGGCCCCGGTGCGCATCAGATGACCGAGGTTTCCCTCCCGCTCGCCATTGCGGTCGTAGTCCGTCAGGTCGTCGGCGATCGTGATGATCGTGCCGAACGCCTCGGCGAACCTCCTCGCGGGGTCGACGGACCTCTCCTGCCGACCGCAGATCGCGGAGAGCGAGCCGTAGCAGCCGAGGAAGGTGGCGCCGTAGGTGCTGGCGTTGGCGCACCACTCGTCGAGGTTCTCCGCGCGGTGGCTCTTGGTGCGGATCTGGCCGGTGCAGACCGCGGTGAAGTCGTGTTCGAGCACGTCGGTCACGGCGCGGGCGTCCGCGGCGAGGGCACACATCTCGTGCAGCGCCGTCAGGTGCAGGTGCAGGCACAGACAGGCGAGTTCGACGCGGTTGAGCCCGGTGTCGTCGTCCATGAGGTCGTCGAGCAGCTTCATGGCCACGATGTCCATGGCCAGCGCCCGGGCCACCGCGGTGCGCCGCTCCGGTTCGGTGACCCACTCGGTGAGGAAGTGCGGCACCCTCAGGTACAGGCGCAACGCCGCGGTGTGGGCCACGAGTTCGGGCGAGCCGCCGTTGCGGGCGACGAAGTCGGTGACATGGTCGCGGTTCGCGGCCTCGGTGACCAGCATGGACGTGGTGTAGGCCTCGGGCAGCACCGCGGTCACGGCCGGTCCGCCGTGATCTCGGCGAGCGTGGATCGCCAGTCGCCGTGTTCCAGCGCCCCGGCGAAGCCCACGTAGTCTGCGCCCGCCTCCAGGTACGCGGTGACGTGCTCCCGTCGGCGGACGTTGCCGCTCACGAACAGGATCTGGTCGGGATGGAGCTGCCGCCGGAAGTGGCGGACCACGTCGGCGGGGACCTGGGCGTAGCGGGAGTACAGGTACACCATGTGGAAGCCGAAGCTGCGGGTGACCGCGATGTACCGGTCGATCTGTTCGGGGCTCGTGGTGGCCACCGGCACCGTGCCGAGCAGGTCGCCCGTCTTGTGGTCCTCGCCGAAGGTGAGGGCGACGGTGAGCAGGAGTTCGGGCCAGTCCTCGCGGTCGGCCCGGCCGGGCAGGTTGATCAGGGTCTCCAGGTAGCTCTTCCACACGTAGTAGTCGTCGCGGGAGCCGAGCAGCGCGGGCAGGATGACGGCGTCGGCGCCGCGGGCCAGCGGAAAGCCGAAACCTTTCCGCGGCGGGAAGTGCAGCAGCACCGGCAGTGAGCTGACCTCTTTGATCGCCGCGACGTACGGGTCCATGCGGGACTCGAACGACTCGTAGTCGGTACTGGCGAGGATGAGGGCGGGACAGCCGAGGTCGTCCAGGATCTTCGCCTTCTCCACGGCCTCGGCCTGCGGCACCTTGAACGGGTCGATGATGTGGACGGGCCCCCGCTCGTGACCCCGCAGCCGCCCGAGGACCGCTCCTGGGCCCAGCAGGGGTGGTACGGCCGGGACTTCCGTGCGCTGGACCAACTGCGGTGACGTGTTCACCGGCGTTCCCCCTCGTTGTCCGGTCGTGGCGCGCTGCGCGCCGTCATGCAAGGTCCGCGCTCGGCTCGGCCGCCGCCGAAGTCACCGTCACGGTGCTCGCCCTGGCCAGCGCGGCCACGACGGACGCGGTGGTGTAGAGCGCTTTCGTGTCCAGGACGACGGAGCCCAGCGCGGCCTTGCCGCGCCGCCCGCGTTCCCAGTGCTCACGTGCGTCGGGGTCGAACTCCATCGGGCCGGGCACCCGGCACCATGCGGACGGCCGCCAACTGCCGTCCTTCTCCTGCGAGTCGGTCAGGTAGGAGACCGCCCGGCGGACGGCATCACGGCCCTCCGGCAACTCGCCGGCCAGCACGGCACGCAGGGCGAATGCGGTGGCGAAGGCGGAGCCCTCCGGCTCCCACTCGGTACGCACGGCACCGTCCGCACCGATTCTGGCGGCGGCCCAGCGGGCGGCTGCCCGTGCCTCGGGACGGTCCCCGGCCGGTCGGCCGTCGGCGAGCGCCTCGGCCGCCAGCGCGGTGGGGTACTCGCGATCCGGCCACCAGTAGGCGGGCCACGATCCGTCCGGCCGCTGGATCTCCCGGAGTCTGCTCAACAGCCGCTCATGCACGGGCAGTTGCAGCAGCCCGGCGGCGGCCGAGGTCACACACACATGACTGGCGTACCAGGCGTCCCAACGGGGGGCCACCCGGTCCAGGAAGGGTGAGGCGATCTGCGGCAGATAGCTGGAGATGCCGCCGTCCTGCTGAAGGTGCGCCGCGACGAAGCGGTATCCCTCGTCCGCGCGGAGGTCGTCCTCGGCTCCCAGCGCCTCGGCCAGTCGCAGGACCCAGGAAGTGATGTCGGCGTCACCGGGAACCTGGGGGCAGTAGCCCCAGCCGTCCGACGGGCCGCGGGCCTGTCTCAGCAGCTCCCAGGCGGACTCCGCGGCCAATCGCCCGGGGCCTTCGGGTAATTCCGCGAGTGAGGCACCGACAAAGGCAGTGGCCCAGAACTGGCCTGGGCCACGGACTTCGTAGTCGTTCCACCAACCGTCCGCATCACGTGCGGTCCGGAGGAATTCCGTTGCCCTCGAAAGGGCTTGTTCGGCTGATTCGCCGAGGGGTAATCGCTGTGCACCGTTCACGAATCTCTCCTTTCTGGGGAGAGGCGACGAGCCGGGCCACCGTACCGACGCGTGGACACGCACCGGCAGGACGATTCCCCAACCCTACACGCGTTCGTATCGGCGAGACAGAGTCACTTTCCTCCGGCCCGCCGCACGGACTCGCGGCGGATTCACACGAATTGCATGTGGGTACGCCTCCGCAATCGCACCGACATGACGCCGCCGCTCGCCAGAACCAGCAGCGCGGTCACCACGACGGCATGCGTCGCGCCCGAGACGAGGGAACCGCTGCCGGCGCCGTCGACGGCGTACGTGATGATCTCCCGGGTCGACCAGAACGGCAGCACCTTGGCCACGTCCTTGGCCGGGTCGATCACCATCTGGGCGCCGATGACGGAGATCAGCAGCAGGGTGCCCTCCAGGTCCCGGGGCACGGCGAGGCCGAGCAGCAGCCCGAGCGGGACCGCCACCAGGGAGGTAAGCGCCAGTTCCACGGCGACCGCCTGCGGGTTCGCCACGTCCTGGTCCACGATCACGACCACGGCGTACAGCGCGGAGATCAGCAGCCCTGCCGTGAGGAGGGCGAGCATGCGACCCAGGTACAGATGCCGGGGCCGGAAGCCGGACAGGGTGAGCCGGGGCTCGATCTCCCGGCCGCCGACGGCAGAGAAGAGGGCTGCGGTACTCACCGCGAACCCGACGCCCAGGCTGGCGAACCGGATGGCCTGGCCGGGCTGGTCGTGCCGGCCGAGATAGAACACCAGCGGCACGAGGAGGAGCAGGCCCAGCACTCCACGCCTGCGCAGCAGTTCACGCAATGTCATCTCGGCCATGCGCAGGGTCCGGTTCATCGGCCCGCCTCCTGCTTCCTCGGGCTGAGGTCCAGCACATGGTCGACCTGGTCGAGCTGGTTGAGCATGTGGGTCACGACGACGATGGCCTTGCCCTGGTCGCGCCAGCCCCAGACGTTCTGCCAGAAGTCCACGTAGGACCCCCGGTCGAAGCCCTGGTAGGGCTCGTCGAGCAGCAGGACGTCCGGGTCGCCGAGGGAGGAGAGGACGACGTTCAGCTTCTGCCGGGTACCGCCCGACAGGTCCTTGGCCAGGGTGCCGCGGGCGACCTGCCAGTCGAGCTTGGAGGCGAGTTCGCGCCCCCGGCGGTCGGCGTCCCGGCCGCCCATGCCCCGGCCCGTGCCGAACAGCGTGAAGTGTTCGCGCGGCGTGAGGAAGCCCATGACGCCGGCGTTCTGGGGGCAGTAGCCGAGGCGTCCGGAGATGGTCACCCGGCCCTCGTCCGGGGCGAGCAGCCCGGCACAGATCTTGAGCATGCTCGACTTGCCGGCTCCGTTGCTGCCCACGATCGCCGCGACCTCGCCCGCGCGCACGACGAGGTCGATGCCGTTGAGGACGCGGCGGCGGCCATAGCTCTTGACGATCCCGTGCGCGTGCAGCAGGACGTCCCGCCCGGACGACGGCCCGGACGTCCCGCCCAACTGCTGTTCCGCACGTGCGGAATACCTCATGTGTGACACCTTCTTCCTTCCGCCGCCCGCGACGAATGGCGCGGAATGCTGTGCCGTCAGCCTGCCACAGAGCGGCGAGCGGGCCGCACACACCGCCGACACACAGGGTGGGGCGGAAAAATTCGGCCGACTATTTTCGGCCGTTTCCCGGATGTCGTCCGAGAGGAACTCCGCGCGACGGCAGCGGAATTCGGCCAGGCCACCATCCGATTCCCGCACGTCCGCCCGGACGATTCACCGAACCGGCGCAACCGGAACGCAGGCATTTCGGCCATCGGCCCGGAACAGGACGGCTGTCTTGTGATCACTTCAAGGCGCCGGTTAGAGTACGCCCCGTCGAAATCAGCACACTCCGCACATTGTGCTGCACGCACGTCGACAGTGAATTCCCCTTCGTCCGCGGATATCCGGCGAAGGGCCGGAACGGTGGTGCACGGGTCGGCCGGCGAAGGGATGCGGATGCTCGGGGGCACCGGAAGCGGGCGCACATGGTGGCAACGCACCGTGGCCCGCGGTTTCGACCCCCTGCCCCCACCGGACACCCTGGTGACGCTGGTCAGGCTGGGAGATGTCCAGCGGGACCCGGCGGACCTGGTGTCGGGACTGCCCTCCGGTGGACTCGGGGTGCTGCTGCCCACGTACGTGGCGCGCTGCGATCCGACGGCCCACGAGACCGCGCTGCGTCATCTACTCCACGCTCTCGACGACGTACGGGAGACCCGTCCCGGGCTGCCCCTGACGATCTGGCTGGGCATGCAGTACGGCCCCGGCGAGCATGCGGAGGCCGTCGCACGGCTTCGCAGGTTGACCAGGGCCACCGCCGTACCCGTCGTCGGGTTCGCACTGCCGGGCCGGGGGAAGATCCGGACGGTCAACACGGCGCTCAGGCTGTCCGAGCGGCTCGGCCACACCGGCTGGCTGTGGACCGACGACGACGTCGAGTTCGGCCCCGGCTGTCTCGCCCGGCTCGTCGACCGCTTCCACGAACGCGACTGCGCCGGCGCGGTCGGCGCCCACCTCGTGGCCCTGCCGCGTGCGTCGGCCGCGTCACGGACCATGGACCGTATCTCCGGCGTCACCGTGCCGCCGGGCTCCTACCCCGCGGCGGCCTGCATGCTCGTCGCGGCCGACGTCGTGGCCGACGGCATCCCGGCCCGCCGACTCGCCGACGACGGCTATGTGCTCTTCGAACTCCTCGACCCCGACGCGGCCGACCCGCTGCACGACCTGGAAGTACTGCCCGACGCCCGGGGCAGCTTCTACCGGGTGACCCGGACCCACGACACGCTGCGCCGGCTGCGCCGGTCCCTCTACAGCCATGTGACGTGCACGGCCGACTACCCCTGGGCGACCGCACGGACGTACCTCACCGGCACCCTGTTCCACGGCCTGTGGCCGCTCGCCGCCTGGGACGGCAGCGGCGGCCCCGTACGGGGACTGAAGCGCTGGACGGTCAAGGCCGTACACCTGACCTGGTTCTGCTCGGTCGCCGCGAGTCTCGCCGTACGGGGCGCGGCGGGCCGCCCGCTGCGGCACGTGCCGTGGGGCGACGACGGCGACTTCATGAGCCCGGCCGCCGAGGGACGGCCCGCGGCGGCACGCACCGGACCCTGACACGGGACGGCCGCCCGGCACGGCGGCCGTCCGCACGCCACCACAGGCGGCTGCCCGCTGCGGCGGCCCCGGAATGGAGACGCCGTGCGGACATCGGCACACAAGGAGGCGGCGGTCACCGTCGTCCTGCCTCACTACGACTGCGCCGACTATCTGGGCGCGGCGGCGGCCTCGGTCCTCGCCCAGGACCGGACCGACCTCCGCCTGATCGTGGTGGACGACCGCTCCCCCGACGAGACATGGACGGCCGCCCTGCGCCCGTACGCCGACGATCCGCGTCTGACCGTGCTGCGCACCTCCGAGAACGTCGGCCATCTGCGCATCAAGAACAAGGTCCTGGAACGCGTGGACACCCCGTACGTCGCCTTCCAGGACGCCGACGACATCAGCCTGCCGGGCCGGCTGCGCCATCAACTCGCCGTGCTGGAACGGGACAAGGCCGACCTGGTGGGCTGCGCCTACGAGTACATCGACGCCGCGGGCCGGAGCACGGGCCGCCGCCGGATGCCGCGCAACGGCAACCTGTGGATGCGCCTCGGCCGTTCGACCGTGGTGCTGCACCCGTCGTCGGTCGTGCGTCGCGAGGTGCTGGAGCGGCTCGGCGGCTTCGACGGCACCGTCCGGCTGGGCGCGGACACCGACTTCCACCTCCGGGCGGCCCGGCTGTACCGGTTGCGCAGCGTGCGCCACGTCCTGTACCGCTACCGGATCTGGCCCCAGTCGCTGACGCAGGCGCCGGAGACGGGCTTCGGGTCCGCGGAACGCAGCTCCTACACACGGGCCATGAACGCCCAGGAGCGCCGCCGCCGCGAGGCGACGACCCGCGAGGAGCTGCTGCCCCTGCTGGTCGCGCCGCCCAACGACATCGACTTCACGCTGGACCCGGTCGCGGTGGGCGGGTGACGGGTGACCGGCGTGGAACCGAAACCGACCGAGATCGGCGTGGTCGTCGCGGCACCCGAGGGCGAATGGGAGCCCGCGGTGCACAGCCTGCTGCGTCAGTCCCTGCCGCCCGCCGCGATCACGGTGGTCACGCCGGCCGACCCGCCGCCGGACCAACTGCCGGACCCGCGGCCGCACTTCGCGCGCTGCACGTCCGAAACCGCCGCCGAGGTCTGCGTCGAGGCCGCGCGCGCCACCCGGACTCCCTACGTCGCCTTCCTCCACGGCCGCGACGAGGCGCTGCCGGACTGGCTGCGCCACCTGGCCGGGGCGGCCCGCGACGATGCGGGCCTCGTCCAGTGCGGCGTTCTCCGGCTGCGGGCGGACGCGTTGGTCGAGGGCATCACCCTGACGCCCGGCCTCGACGGTGCCGCGTACGCCGTACGCCGTGATCTGCTGGGGACTACGGGCCGTGGGGCCGCGTGGGTCATGGTGCCGCGACTGCTGGTGCGACGCCGCACCGACGACACCACCGCCACCGTGTCCGCCGCCCGGGCCGCGGGGGCCCGCCTCGTGGAGGACACCCACCTCACCCCTTCCACCCACGCGCCCTCCGTGGCCGTGTCCGGACACGGACGGACCCCGGACCTCGTCTCCGTCGTGATCCCCGTCCGCGACGGCGCGCTCACGCTGCCGGCACAGCTGCGTGCGCTCGCCTCCCAGACCTACACGGCGCCCTGGGAGGTCCTCGTCGTCGACAACGGCTCGATCGACGCGACGCGCGAGGTGGCGGAGAAGGCGCGCCCCGACCTGCCGGGCCTGCGGATCGTCGACGCCCACGAGCGCCCCGGCGAGGGCTACGCCCGCAACCGCGGAACCGCCGCCGCCCGCGGTGACTTCATCGCCTTCTGTGACGCTGACGACGTCGCCGACCCCGGCTGGCTCGCCGGGCTGGCCGCGGCCGCCCCGGACGCCGACCTCGTCGGCGGCAGCCTGGACAGCAGTGTGCTCAGCCCCTCGTACGCCGACGAGCAGCCGATGCCGATGACCGAGCAGACGGACTTCCTGCCCTTCGCGCGAGGCGCCAATTGCGCCGTCTGGAAAGACGTGTTGACGACGATCGGCGGGTGGGACGAGAACTACCGGGGCGGCGGCGAGGACATGGACCTGTCCTGGCGGGCCCACCTGTGCGGCTTCCGGGTCGGCTACGCGCACGACGCCCGCATGCACTACCGGTTGCGTGCCGAACTCTCCGGCCTGGCCCGGCAGAAGTGGAACTACGGCAGGTCCGGAGCCCGGCTGTACGCCGCCTACCGCCACGCCGGATTCGAGCGCCGCGACAACCGGACGGTCCTCATGAACTGGTCCTGGCTGCTCCTGCACACCTCCGACCTCGCCCGCTCCCCGAGCCTGCGGCGCCGCTGGATCCGCTACGGTGCCCGTCTCTCCGGCTTCCTGGCCGGCAGCGCGGAACAGGGCGTCAGATACCTCTGACGCCCGCGTGTCACCGTGCTCCCCCGACGCCCGCGCGCCACCGTGTTCCCCGCCCGGCCACGACAGCTGCGACCGCGCCGGGACGAGGTGGGCCACCTTCTGGGCGTCGAGGCAGGCCGTCCTCAGGGCCGCCCCCAACCGGGCTTTGCATGATCATGCGTAATGATGCATACTCTTCCCATGTCTAAGGTCCTCACCTCCCTGCCCACCGGCGAGCGCGTCGGCATCGCCTTCTCGGGCGGACTCGACACCTCGGTCGCGGTCGCCTGGATGCGCGACAAGGGCGCCGTCCCGTGCACGTACACCGCCGACATCGGTCAGTACGACGAGCCCGACATCGCCTCGGTGCCCGGCCGTGCGCAGGCCTACGGCGCGGAGATCGCGCGCCTGGTCGACTGCCGGGCCGCGCTGGTGGAGGAGGGCCTGGCCGCGCTCACCTGTGGCGCGTTCCACATCCGCTCGGGCGGGCGCGCGTACTTCAACACGACCCCCCTCGGCCGCGCCGTGACGGGCACGCTGCTGGTGCGGGCGATGCTGGAGGACGACGTACAGATCTGGGGCGACGGCTCCACCTTCAAGGGCAACGACATCGAGCGGTTCTACCGCTACGGCCTGCTCGCCAACCCGCATCTGCGGATCTACAAGCCCTGGCTGGACGCGGACTTCGTGACCGAGCTGGGCGGCCGCAAGGAAATGTCGGAGTGGCTGCTCGCCCACGGCCTGCCCTACCGGGACAGCACGGAGAAGGCGTACTCCACCGACGCCAACATCTGGGGTGCCACCCACGAGGCGAAGACGCTGGAGCACCTGGACACGGGGGTGGAGACCGTCGAGCCGATCATGGGCGTGCGGTTCTGGGACCCCGAGGTCGAGATCCTCACCGAGGACGTGACGATCGGCTTCGACCAGGGCCGCCCGGTGACGATCAACGGCAAGGAGTTCGACTCCGCCGTCGACCTGGTCATGGAGGCCAACGCCATCGGCGGCCGGCACGGCCTCGGCATGTCCGACCAGATCGAGAACCGCATCATCGAGGCCAAGAGCCGCGGCATCTACGAGGCCCCCGGCATGGCTCTCCTGCACGCCGCGTACGAGCGTCTCGTCAACGCCATCCACAACGAGGACACCCTCGCCCAGTACTACAACGAGGGCCGGCGCCTCGGCCGGCTGATGTACGAGGGCCGCTGGCTGGACCCGCAGGCGCTGATGGTGCGCGAGTCCCTGCAGCGCTGGGTCGGCGCGGCCGTCACCGGTGAGGTGACACTGCGGCTGCGGCGCGGTGAGGACTACTCGCTCCTCGACACCACGGGCCCGGCGTTCAGCTACCACCCGGACAAGCTGTCCATGGAGCGCACCGAGGACTCCGCCTTCGGCCCGGTGGACCGGATCGGCCAGCTCACCATGCGCAACCTCGACATCGCCGACTCGCGCGCCAAGCTGGAGCAGTACGTCGGCCTCGGCCTGATCGGCACCGGCAGCCCCGCGATCGGCGCTTCCCAGGCCGCCGCGACCGGCCTCATCGGCACCATGCCGGAGATGCCGGAGGGCGGCGCCGAGGCCATCGCCTCCCGCGGCGAGGTCTCCGAGGAGGACGCGCTGCTGGACCGTGCCGCGATGGAGTCCGGCACGGACTGACCGCCCATGGAGGTGCACCGCACCACCGCAAGGGGCCGGGGGGGGGGGGGGCCCCCCCCGGCCCGCCCCCGCGGGGCGCCCCCCCCGGCGCCGCCCCCCCCCGGGGGGGGGGGGGGGCGGGGGGGGCCGGGGGGGGGCGGGGGGGCCCCGCCCCCCCCCCCCCCCCCCCCCGCCGCGCCCCCCCCCCCCCCCCCCGCCCCCCCCCCCCCCCCCCTTGCGTTCCACACCTGGCAGACCGACTCGGCACGGGTGTCAGGCGGCTTCGCGTTCACCTTGAAGGTTGAAATTGAGACAGCACGTGCGGGAGGTACTGAAGCCACCCGAGTGCACGCTTCTCCAGGCATATGCAGCCCAAGGCAGTTGTGTCCCGGTCATGGATCCGCCGGACAAGCCTGGTCAGAGTGAGGATCATGGCGTGGATGATGCGAGTACCATCCGGCGTCAGCACCACACAATGCAGGAGGAGAGGTAGCTGCCATGTCCGAAGTCGAGTCAGCGACCACGGAACTCAAGACGCAGTACGCCGCTCAGGTGGCTGCGGACCTTGAGCGCAACACCAAGGAACAGGACCGTATCGGCGCCGAAGTGGCCGCGCTCCAGGAGCAGTTGAGTGCCCTGCAGCACGACCAGGCCCTGCTGGTGAACCTGCAGCGGACGCTGGGCGCGGAGGGCCTCGAAGCCGGTTCGAGCGAGGAGGAGAGTGTCACGGCAGCCAAGCCTTCGCTGCCGCGACAGGCCTCGGCCGAGACCAAGTCGGGCAGGCGCAAGAAGGCAACTGCCGCCAAGCCGAAGAAGGCAGCGGCCAAAACCGCCGAGCCGAAGGCGTCCGCGCCTGCGGCGAAGCTGCCCACCCTCGTGGAGCTGATCCACAGCCACCTCGGCAGGCAGTCCGAACCGCGGTCCTCCGCGGAGATCAGCACCGCGCTCGCCCAGGCCCACCCCGACCGCGACATCAAGCCCAAGGTCGTGCGCACCACGGTGGAAGGGCTCGTCGCCAAGGGCCATGTCCAGCGCACCAAGCAGGGCTCGTCCGTCTTCTACACGGCGGCCGAGACTCCTGCTGCCGACAACTCCGCGGAGCAGGAGCCGGTCACCGCCTGACACTGCCTCGTCGGGGGTGACACACACGGTCGGGGTGACACGTCTCACCCCACGGTGGGGTACAGGCAGGTGGCACAGCGGCGGCCGGACGCGGCCGCCGCCCGGCGGACAGTACAACTCCGCGAGCCACCACACCGTGGCTGACATCGGGCCGCCGCGCGATGCCATGTTGACAGCACTCGGCGGAACTCACAGACTCATCGACATGACCGGACACTGGTTCGACACGACGGGGCCGCTGCGCGTCCCGGATCGGACCGGGTGCGAGCGCTCAGGCCGCTAGCCGGGCAGCTGTCGAGCCGTTCGCTCGCCGCGCCCCCGCCCTGACAGTGCCGGTCCTCCTTCCTCACGGTCCGGATCGACTCCCACTTCCTCATGGCCCGGACGACTCCCGGTGCACGGTCGCACCGCGTCGCTGAACTCCTCCGTTCGCGGCAGGCGAGGGCACGTCTCCTGAGCAACCTGCCGTCCGCCGCCGGAAGCACACGTGTGAAGTTCACGTACGAGGAGTTGGAAGCCATGACTGTCATGAGCGCCGGGCCACAGCCCGCACTGCGCGAGGCCCGTGTCCCCGAGGGCGGGATGTACGAGGGCGCACGCGTCCTGCGCCGCCTGCCCGAAGGGTGGGAGGAGCGCCCGTACGAACACTTCGAGGTGGTGCCCCAAGGGCGCACGATCGGGGCGGAGATACGGGGCCTCAGTCTCGCGCGGCCGTTGGGAGACGCCCTGCGAGAGGAGGTCAACCGAGCACTGCTGGAGTGGAAGGTGCTGTTCTTCCGGGGTCAGCGGCTGACATCCGCGCAGCAGCGTGACTTCGCCCGGCAGTGGGGGGAGTTGGAGACCAACCCGCTGCTCGCCCGGGGTTCCAGTGAGGATGTCGTCCGCTTCGACAAGGGCAGTGGATCCGCCCCCACCTTCGAGAACGTCTGGCACGCCGACGTGACCTTCCGGGAGCGGCCCGCGCTCGGTGCCGTGCTTCAGCTGCACGAGGTTCCGCCGCTCGGCGGGGACACCATGTGGGCCGACATGGCCGCCGCCTACGACAATCTGCCGCAGGAGGTGAAGGACCGCGTCGACGGGGCCACCGCCGTACACGACTTCATCCCCGGCTTCGCCCGCTTCTACCCGCCCGAGCGGCTCGTACCGCTCCAGGACGTCTTTCCGCCCGTGGAGCATCCGGTGGTGCGCACCCACCCGGAGACCGGGCGGCGGCTGCTCTTCGTCAACACCTCGTTCACCACCCGGATCACCGGCATGGACCGCGAGGAGAGCGACCGGCTGCTGCGCCACCTCACGCAGCAGGCCCATGTACCGGAGTACCAGGTGCGGTTCCAGTGGCAGCCGGGCGATGTCGCCTTCTGGGACAACCGCGCGACCCAGCACTACGCGGTGAACGACTACGCGCCGCACCCCCGGGTGGCGGAGCGGGTCGCCATCGCGGGCGACCGGCCGTACGCGTAGCCGGGCCACCCGGCAGCGACGGGCTCACCCTCACCCCTCGGACACAGGTTCCTGTCCCGGTGCGAGGGCCTTGAGCCAGTCCTCGACGGCGACGACATCCGCCCACTGCGGGAACAGCTTCTCGTTGAGGAACCTGTGCACCTCGGGGTCGGTGTCCAGGCAGACGTCCGACAGGACGGTCAGCCCGAAGTCCAGGTCGTTGGCCTGGCACAGGGTGTACAGCACGACACCGCTGGTGGCGATGCCCGCGAGAACAAGGCTGTCGATACCGCGCGCCCTGAGCACCAGGTCGAGGTCGCTGCCCGAGAACGCGCTCCCCCGCCGTTTGGTGACCACGATGTCGCCCTTCTGAGGAGCGACATCGTGGTGGATCTCGGTGCCGGGGTCTCCCTCGTCGAAGAGGCCGGCCTCCACGGCGGCGGTGAGCGCCCTGTTGCGCGGGCTGACTTCGGGCTGCCCCGGCCGTAACCCGATGACCACGTAGACCACGGGGACGCCCGCCCCGTGGGCGCCGTCGATCGCCCGGCGCAGGCGCGTCAGGTATCCCGAGCCGTCGTCGGCGATGTCGACGACGACCCGTTGGACGTCCATCACGAGGAGAGCCGTGTTGGCCATGGCGCGGTCCCTTCTGCTCTTCAGCGGAATCAGGAGCAAGTCTGGGCGATCGACCGAGCCGTGGTGGGGTGTTCCGAGTCTCTGTCCGCGGTTCCGAGGCTCGCCTACTCCCCTTCCTGTTCCCGCGGCACGTCCCAGCGGGCGAGGTCCCTGAGCCAGACCGCCGCCGTGCTGTCCGACGGGGCGCGCCAGTCGCCGCGGGGCGAGAGGGAACCACCGGCCAGGACCTTCGGCCCGTTCGGCATGGCCGAGCGCTTGAACTGGGCGAACCCGAAGAAGCGACGGCAGAAGGTCTCCAGCCAGTGCCGGATCTCCTTCAGGTCGTACGCCGTCCGCTTGGCCTCGGGGAACCCCGGCGGCCACACACCGGCGCCCTGGTCGTGCCAGGCGTGCCAGGCGAGAAAGCCGATCTTCGACGGCCGGAAGCCGTGGCGCAGGATGTGGAAGAGGGTGAAGTCGTGCAGCGCGTACGGGCCGATCTTGGACTCCGTGGACTGCAGTTCCTCTCCCGGCACCAGCTCCGGGCTGATCTCCGTGTCGAGGATCGCGGCCAGCGTCTCGTTGGTCTCCTCCTCGAACTGGCCACTGCTGATGACCCATCGGATCAGGTGCTGGATGAGTGTCTTCGGGACACCGGAGTTGACGTTGTAGTGGCTCATCTGGTCGCCGACGCCATAGGTGCACCAGCCGAGCGCCAGCTCGGACAGGTCCCCGGTGCCGAGGACGATGCCCCCGCGCTGGTTGGCCAGCCGGAACAGGTAGTCGGTGCGCAGCCCGGCCTGCACGTTCTCGAAGGTCACGTCGTACACCGGCTCACCGGAGGAGAACGGGTGCTCGATCTCCTGGAGCATGAGCCGGGCCGTCGGCGTGATGTCCAGTTCGGCGGCGGTGACGCCGAGCGAGCGCATCAGCTTGTGCGCGTTGCTCTTGGTGCCCTCGCTGGTCGCGAAACCGGGCAGGGTGAAGGCGAGGATGTCGCTGCGCGGGCGGCCCGCGCGGTCCATGGCACGGGCGGCGACGATCAGCGCGTGCGTGGAGTCGAGGCCGCCCGACACTCCGATGACGACCTTCGGGCCGCCGATCGCCGCCAGTCGCTGCTGCAGACCGGTGACCTGGATGTTGTACGCCTCGTAGCAGTCCTGGGCGAGGCGGCTGGGGTCGGCGGGCACGAACGGGAATCGCTCGACCCGGCGGCGCAGTCCGAGGTCCGTCGCGGGCGGGTCGAGCCGGAACGACACGGACCGGAAGCCGCTGGTGCGCGCGGCGTGGGTGCGGCGGTTGTCGTCGAACGTGCCCATCCGGTGCCGGGCCTGTCGCAGCAGGTCGAGGTCGATGTCCGCCACCGCGTACTGGTCGTCGAGCGGGAACCGGTCGGTCTCGGCCAGCAGTTCACCGTTCTCGTAGATCATGGTCTGGCCGTCCCAGGACAGGTCGGTGGACGACTCTCCCAGTCCGGCCGCCGCGTAGACGTAGGCGGCCAGGCAGCGGGCGGACGCGGCGCGGCACAACAACCGCCGGTCCTCGGCCCGGCCGACCGTGATCGGGCTGCCCGAGAGGTTGAGAAGGACGGTCGCCCCGGCCAGCGCCGCCTCCGCGCTCGGGGGCACCGGTACCCACATGTCCTCGCAGATCTCCGCGTGCAGCACCAGGCCAGGGACGTCCTCGGCCGCGAAGAGCAGGTCCGTGCCGAACGGCACGGTCGCTCCGCCGACCTGGATCGTTCCGCCCCGCTCGTCGTCGCCCGCGGCGATCTGCCGCCGCTCGTAGAACTCGCGGTAGTTCGGCAGGTAGGACTTGGGTGCGACACCGAGGATCCGCCCGCGGTGCACCATCACCGCGCAGTTGTAGACGCGGTGGCGATGCCGCAGCGGGGCCCCGACGACGAGCACCGTCAGCAGCTCCGCCGACCCGGCGACCACGGTCTGGAGCGCCTCCTCGACCTCGTCGAGCAGCGCGTCCTGCAGCAGCAGGTCCTCGATCGAGTAGCCGGACAGGCAGAGTTCGGGGAACACGGCGACGGCGACCCCCTCCTGCGCACATCGGCGGCCCTGTCGCAGGACCGCCTCCGCGTTGGCGGGCGGGTCGGCGATGGCCGCATGGCCGGTGCACGCGGCGATCCGCGCGAAGCCGTGCTGGTAGATCGACCAAAGATTCACGATTTCGAAGTGCCCTTTCCAGCAAGCAGTTTCACGATGGGTACCTCCCGGCACCCGACAAGCGTCGGCCCACCACCGTCAGTCGGCATGGACCGGCCGTTCGAAGAACGTCTCCAGTACGACCGTCGCATGCGTCCCACTCACGCCCTCGATCTCGTAGAGCCGCCGCAGGACGTCCTGCAACTGCTCCGTGGTGGCCGTGCGCACCTTCACGAGGACGGAGGCCGTGCCCGCGATGACGTGCGCTTCCTGGACCTCGGGAATGGCGGCGAACGATTCGGACGCCTCCCCCATCCAGGCCGACGAGTCGACCATGACGAAGGCGAGCACACCCCGCCCGAGGGCGGCCGGATCGACCTCCACGGTCGTACGGCGGATGACGCCGCGTTCACGGAGCTTACGTACGCGATCGTGGGCCGCACCGGCCGACAGGCCGACCGCCCTGCCGAGCAGCGCGTAGGCCTGCCCGGCGTCGCGCTGCAGCTCCGCGATCAGCGCCCTGTCGACGTCGTCCACGATCCCGTTGGTCATCCCCATGCCTCAACCATATCCGGTTCGGTCATATTAGGATCGCAGCGAATGGCGTTCAGGTCCGCATGACGCTCAGATCCACACGGAGAGAGGTTGGCCATGCCCGGCGAGATTCTCAACAATCTGTACGAGGTTCTGGATGAGCGCTTCCGCACCGGGCGGTGCGCGAACGGCGACGCGCGTCTGGAGCAGTTGTACTCCGACTGCCGCTGGGCCGAGGGGCCGCTCTATCTGCCCGCCTGGCGGCAGCTGATCTGGAGCGACATCCCCAACGACCGCCTGCTCCGGTGGGACGAGGCGACGGGCGCGATCGGGGTCTTCCGCTCCCCCGCCGGCCACGTGAACTGCAACACGCTCGACCGCGAGGGCCGGCTGGTGAGCTGCGAGCAGGGCAACCGCCGGGTCACCCGCACCGAGCACGACGGCCGCGTCACCGTGCTCGCCGACCGCTTCGAGGGCAAGCGGTTCAACAGCCCGAACGACGCGGTCGTACGCTCCGACGGCTCCGTCTGGTTCACGGACCCGGACTTCGGAATCACCAGCGACTACGAGGGGTTCCGGGCCGAGAGCGAGATCGGCAGCTGCGACGTCTATCGGATCGACCCGGTGACAGGCGGGATCGACCGGGTCGCGGACGGCTTCGGCGGGCCGAACGGCCTGGTCTTCTCGGCGGACGAAAGGCAGTTGTACGTCGCCGACACGAAAGCCGGACAGATCCGCGTCTTCGACGTGCGCGAGGATCGCACCCTCTCGGACGGCAAGGTCTTCGCCCAGCACACCGAGGGCGGCTTCGACAACATCCGCTTCGACGACGAAGGGCGCCTGTGGGCCGCCGCGTTCGACGAGGGTGTGCACTGCTACGACCCGGACGGCACCCTCATCGGACGACTGCGCGTGCCCGAGCCGGTCTCCAACATCGCCTTCGGCGGCCCGAAGAACAACCGCCTCTTCATCACGGCCACGACCTCGCTGTACTCGCTCATGATGTCCGTGACGGGCCTGCCCCGGGTGCGGTGAGGGCCGTACGACCTCCCGGCACACCCGCTCCAGGGCGTCGGTCGAGGTGTTTCGGCCGATTCTCGACGGGCCGCGAGATGCTCACCTCCGTGCATTGACCTCTTCGGCGTACTGCCCAACGGTGGATCCTCCCTACTCGGCGCAGGAAGGGAAGTTCCCGTGCGAAGACGGCACTTCGTCAGTGGATTGATCGGCACCGCGGCAGGGTTCGGGCTGACCACGGCGGCCGGGCCGTTCGCGGCCGCCCGCAGCGCTGCCGCCGCGTTTCCCCCGGGCTGGCAGCCCGTGCCCGTGCCGAACGGGCAGGAGGCCGCGCAGCTCGTCGACGTGGCCGCCGCCGGGCCGGGGCTCGCGTGGTCCGTGGGCGAGGAGGGCCGGAACGGCTCCGCACGGGGCAGGCCCCTGGCGATGCTCTGGGACGGTACGGCGTGGACACGGACCGGCCTGGGCCATCTGGACTTCGCCGGACAACTGCACTCCGTCGCGGGCAGCTCCCCCGACGCGGCGTGGGCCGTCGGCACCGACACCTCCGGCCACGGGCACCTGCTGGCCTGGGACGGCGTCACCTGGCAGGAGGTGGCGTATCCGGGGCAGGAGGACACCGGGACCGAACTCACCGGCGTGACGGTGGCCCCCGACGGGCGGGCCTGGGTCTCCGGCCGCAACAGTGAGGGGCAGGGGCTGCTGCACTGGAACAAGCAGGAGTGGCGCTGGTGCGCGCTGCTGCCGAGCACGGTGACCGAGGCGCCGTCGGGCGTCCACCGCACACCGGGTGGCGAGATATGGGTGTACGGAACCGGTGTCGTCGCTCGCTGGGACGGAGCCTGGACCGAACTGCCGCCGCCCACAGGGTTCCGCTTCGGCGTCACCGGGCTTCTCCCCTGCGCCGAAAACGACGTCTGGCTCACCGCCTACGACTACGGAGTCGGCGGGCCGCCCGGAAAGCCGCCCAGCTGCGTCCTGCGGCACTGGGACGGCACCACTTGGAGCCATGTCACGCCGCCGTTCACCGTCGGCCTGCTCAGCGGCATCACCGGCGACGACCAGGGACGGCCGGACCGTATCGCCGGCTGGGACTTCTGGGACCAGACACGGGCGCACTGTCTGCGCTGGGACGGCACGGCGTGGGTGAGCGAACGCGGCCCGCTCGCGACAACACCGGTCGTACTCAACGCACTTGCCCGGGTACCCGGAACCGGCGAGTACTGGTCCGTCGGTACGACCTCATCCTCCCCCTACCCACCCGCGCAGGCGCACGTGGAGCACTTCGGCCCCTGAGGCACGCCCGTGCAGCCGAGGTCACGGTTTACGGGCGAGGCCGCCGTGCTCGCCGACGGGTCCGGGAGTGGCAGAGGAGGTGTCCGGGCGCCAGAGGGGGACCGAGACGACCCCGGGCTCGATGAGGTCCAGGCCGTCGAAGTACGCCGTGATCTCGTCGACGGTACGCAGGTTGTACGGGACGGCGCCGCTTTCGTTGTAGGCGTCCTGGGCCTGCTCGAAGACCGGATCGATGCCCCGCGAGCCGTCGTTGATGGAGAGATGGCTCCCGGACGGCAGCGCGTCCATGAGGCGGGCGACGATGGAGCGCGCCTGGTCGTGGTCGGCGACGTGGCCCAGGATGTTGCTCAGGACGAGGGCGGTGGGGCGGGTGAGGTCCAGCGTCTCGGCGGCGGCCGCCAGGATGCGCTCCGGGTCCAGCACGTCGGCGTCGACGAAGGCGGTCGCCCCCTCCGGGGTGGAGTGGAGCAGGTCGCGGGCGTGTGCCACCACCAGCGGGTCGTTGTCGACGTAGACGATCCTGGACTCCGGCGCGATGCGCTGGGCGACCTCATGGGTGTTGTCAGCGGTCGGCAGACCGGTTCCGACGTCCAGGAACTGCCGGATGCCCGCCTCGGCGACCAGGTACGTGATGTTGCGACACAGGAAGGCGCGGCTGCTGCGGGCGATGGTCACGATGCCGGGGAAGACGGCGGTGTACGCGTCGCCGGCCTCCTGATCCACGGGGTAGTTGTCCTTGCCGCCCAGCCAGTAGTTCCAGATCCGCGCAGAGTGCGGCACCGAAGTGTCGATCTTCTGATGCGCCTCGGATCCGGGCGTCGTCGCGTGGTCGGTCATGAGTGCAGCCCGTCTCTCGGCCGAGGCATGGATGGTTCACCGCACAACGTACGTCCCAACTGGCTTGTCACATACACCAGTTCACGCATCCCACGGGTTCGAGCTGCGGCTTTCGTGGAGTGGCTGGGCGGGGTTGGGTTGGGTTGGACAGCGCCGGGCGGGACGCGGATCACCCGGCCTTCTAGGCAAGGCCTTTGAGCATGCCGTGCCAGTACAGCGCCGGCAGCCCGTAGCGCTTGAGCAGCCACATGTCCCGGCGTTCCTTGGTGGTGTCGACCAAGGGGATGCTGGGGGTGGGGCGCAGGTCGTAGTCGAACTCGGCGAGCAGCATCCTGTCGCGGGCCGTGACCAACGGGCAGGAGGTGTAGCCGTCGTAACGGCGCAGCTCACGGGGCTCACCCTTGGGATCGGCCTCGATCTCGGCCAGCAGGTTGGCGACCACGACGGGGGCCTGCCTGCGGACGGCGGCGCCGGTCTTGGAGGTGGGCAGGTTCGCGACGTCGCCAAGGGCGAACACATTGCGGTGGCGCGGGTGTTGGAGGGTGTACTGGTCGACCTCCACATAGCCGTACGGACTGGTGGGATCGGCGAGCGGGCTGTGCTTGACCCAGTCGGGGGCACTCTGCGGCGGTACGGCGTGGAGCAGATCGAAACCGAGGGTCTCCTCGTCGCCCGTGGAGCGATCGGTCACTGTCAGCCGGCGGGCAGCGCCATCGACCGAGGTCATCTCCGAGTTCAGTCGCACCTCGATGCCATAGCGCTCGGCGACCCGCTCCAGGGCCCGGCGCCAGACCGGCACGGCGAACATGGAGTCCGCGGGCAGGACGAGGACGACTCGGATGCGGTCCAGAACCCCTTGCCTGCGCCAGTGGTCGGCGGCCAGGTAGGCGATCTTCTGCGGGGCGCCGCCGCACTTGACCGGGCCGGTCGGCTGGGTGAAGACCGCGGTGCCCGAGCGCAGGCCACGAATCAGTTCCCAGGTGTACGGAGCATGCTCGAAGGAGTAGTTGCTGGAGACGGCCCCGTGTCCGACAGCTGCGTCCAGGCCGGGAACTGCGTCCCAGTCCAGCTGGAGACCGGGAGCCATGACCAGGTGGTCGTAGCCGATGGTGCGGTGCTCGGTGGTGGTGACCGTCCGCGCCTCGGGGTCGACGGATGCGGCGGCCTCGCGGATCCAGCACACCCGCCTCGGCATCACGGAGGCTTCGGGGCGGCGGGTGACGTCCAGCGGGGCCTGACCGCCGCCGACCAGGGTCCACAGCGGCTGGTACCAGTGGGTGCTCGCGGGTTCGAGCACCGCGACATCGGTGACACCGGCTCGGCGCAAGCGGGCAGCGACCGTGACACCGGCGGTGCCGCCTCCGACGATCAGCACCCGGTGGCGCCTCCGAGCGGAACGGCGGGCGGAGGACGTGGCTGGCATGAAGGGCTCCTCACGATCTTCACGCAATACCCCCGTAGGTATTTCGAGGGTAGGCGATGCTCGCCGTCAGGGCCAATGCCACACCGTCAAATTGCCTGGCAGGCAAGGTAGTTGACGTCAGCCGTCGAAGCTGCGGCGGGAGGCCTCGATGTGGCCGAAGTACCGGTGGGTCCAGTCACACATTCCGTCCACCGTCGCCCGCAGGCCCTGGCCCGGCTCGGTGAGGGTGTACTCGACCCGGGGCGGCACGGTGGGGTGCACCTTCCGGTCGACCAGGCCGTTGCGTTCCAGCATGCGCAGGTTCTGCGTGAGCATCTTGTGGCTGATGCCCTCGACCTCGTCCCGCAGTTCACTGAACCGCAGGGTGCGCTCACCGAGGGACTCGATGATCAGGAGCGCCCACTTGTTGGCGACGTCCGAGAAGATCTCCCGCGCCAGAGAGTCCGCGCGTGTCAGGTCCGCCTCGTCGGGCGAGTCGCTGAACTGCTTGGTCACCATCAAGTTCCCCAGTCACTGAAAAGTGCGTTCTTCCATGTCAGCGCTCACTCTCCTACGGTTTCCCAGTAACCACAAGAGACCACGGGATTCGTGGTTCGACGGAAACGAGCCCTCATGGCAAGGGCTCCACAACAAGGAGTCAGCATGGCCATCACTCTGGTGAACCCCGAAGGACTGACGAAGGTCGACCTCTACCGGCAGGTGTCGGTCGCCACCGGGTCGAAGCTGGTCCACCTCGCCGGGCAGGTCGCCTGGGACGCCGACGGGGTCACGGTCGGTGAAGGTGACTTCGCCGCACAGGTCGAGCAGTCCTACCTCAACGTCGGCACGGCCCTGGCCGGGGTCGGCGCCTCGTTCGACAACGTGGTGAAACTGACCGTCTACCTCGTCGACTGGACCCCCGGCAAGATGCCCCTGTTCGCGGAGGGGGTCGCACGCGCCGCCGCGAAGCTGGGAGTCACCCCGGCCGCACCGCTCACCGGGGTGGGCGTCGCCGCCCTGGCCGCCCCCGACCTCCTGGTCGAGGTCGAGGCCACGGCGATCATCGACTGAGCTGGTGGCGTTCTACCACTCCGCTCACCCTGGCTGCGCAGCCATGAGCTTGCGGGTGAACCTGTGCATGTGCGGGTCGAGGGTGTCCCCGGGCTCGGCGAGGACCTGTGACAGGGACAGCCACTTGATCGCCGAGAATTCGTCCTCGTCGAAGGTGACGACGCTGCCGGCATCCGCCCGCAGGACGTACCAGAGCGACACGTCAGTGTGCCGTCCCTGCCCGCGCGTCCGCGTGATGGTCAGAAAGAACGGCTGCCTGCCGGCGACCGCCGACGGAACGGCGTCGATGGACAGTTCCTCTCGGCACTCACGCACCACCGTGTCCCACGGGTCCTCCATCGGCTCGACATGACCACCGCTGGGAAGCCACAGACCGGCCTTCCGGTGGGCGACCAGCAGGAGTTCGCCGCGCTTCTCGTCCAGGACCACGAAGTAGCTGACGAGATGGACCGGCGGCACATCGGGTTTCCGTACCCGGTAGAGCGGAGCTCCGCCGGCAACCCACTCCACCGCCTCGGCGAGATGGACACGCTCCTGTTCGTCCCAGGGAGGAACACCCTCCAGCAGACTCGTCAGCCGTGCACGAAGAAGCTGGTCACGCTCGTCTGAAGCACCGGTCGCGTTCACTGAGTTCATGATGCCAAGAGCGGTGGTGCCGCGAGGGCGGCATGGACCGCAAAGGGTTCTTCGCAAAGAGGTCTTTGCGAAGAACCCTTTGCGGTCTAGAGTCACGCGGTATGCCCGAACCCAGCGAGCAGCCACAGGACTTGACTCCCCATCCGGACTCGGTCGTCCTGGACGCCACGGGGCTACGTGCCCTCGCGCACCCAGTGCGGGTGCAGTTGGTCGGACTGCTGCGGAAGCACGGCCCGTCGACCGCCACCCGGCTCGCGGAGCGGCTGGGCGTCAATTCCGGCACGGCCAGCTACCATCTGCGCCAGCTCGGTGCGGCCGGTCTCGTCGAGGAGGACACGGAACGCGGCAACGCGCGGGAGCGCTGGTGGCGTTCGGTGCACCAGCGGACGTGGTTCAACGATCACGAGCTGGTCGAGCGGGAACCCGAGGCCGCACTCGCCTACCTGCAGTCCGTCGCCGCCACCTACACCTCGCGCACCCAGCAGGCGCTCAACGAGCTTCAGACCATGCCTCGTGTCTGGCGGGACACCTTCGACATGAGCGACTGGCCCCTGCGGATCACCCCCGAGGAGGCTTCCGCGCTCTACGAGGAGTTGAGGGCCGTCATCTCCCGCTATCGGCAGGACACACCGGGGGCGACGGCGCAGGCCCCCGAGGGCGCCGAACGGTTCTCCGTGATCACCCACCTCCTGCCCGAACCCGACGCGCCCTCCACCTCGACGGGCACGAACGCGGGCACGGGCACGGGCGCAGGCGCGGACACCGACGCAGCCGCAGCCGCAGCCGCAGCCGCGGAGAGGCCATGACGAAGAAGGCTTCCGGTACGGGCGACTTAGCCGACGCGCGCACCCTGCGTGCGCTGGGCGGGGTGCTCGCGGCAATGGCGGTGTCGCTTACGGGCACTCGGATCTCCGGCATCGCGCTGCCTCGGACGCGGGGGCAGAGCCTCGAAGCAGTCGTCCGAGGCGCGCCCGCTGGAAGCAAACCCGTAACCAAGGGGTTACGCTTTCTGTCATGGACGACGTGGCCCACGCGATAGCGGATCCCGTGCGCAGGGAAATCCTTCTCATGCTGCGTGGGGCCACGCTCACGGTCGGGGAGATCGCGCGTTGCTTCACCATCAGCCGGCCGGCGATCAGTCGCCATCTGCGGGTGCTGCGGGAGTGCGGGCTGGTCCGCGACGAACTCGTGGGACGGCAGCGGATGTACAGGCTCGATGCGGCACCGTTGGCGGAGCTGGCCGAGTGGGTCGCCGTGATTCGCGCGCCGGGCGGCTGGGATCAGCGCCTGGACGCCCTTGAGACAGAGGTTCGTCGCACCCGCCGTGAGAGGTCCACGCGTCGCACGGCACCACATGGAGAACGTACGGAGGACACCGCATGAAACCACTGCCCAGTGCCCGGCTCGTGCCCACCGCCGACGGCAACGACCTGATCCTGACCCGTACGTTCCGGGCGCCCATCGAGGACGTCTGGGCGAGCGTCACCGAATCGGAGCGCACGGCACGGTGGTTCGGCCCCTGGGAAGGGGACGCGGCGCCGGGTCGTACCATCCGCGTCCGGATGGCGTTCGAGGAAGGCGAGGCGTGGACCGAGGTGCGCATCGACGCGTGCGAGCCGCCGCGGCACCTCGCCGTCTCCACGTCCGACGAAGCGGGCGACTGGCGCATGGAACTGCGGCTGTCCGAGGCGGCCGGGACGACGGAACTCCAGTTCGTCCACCACCTCACGACGACGAAAGGACTCGGCGAGATCGGGCCGGGCTGGGAGTACTACCTCGACATGCTCGTCGCCTCACGCGACGGCACTCCGGCGCCGAGTTTCGACGACTACTACCCCTCGCAGCAGGCCTACTTCGAGTCCCTGGCCGAATAGTGGTTCTCCGCCAGGGCGGGGTCGTCGGCCCCGTGCGGCGGACGTGCGTCAGTGCGATTCGCGGCTCACCTCCGAGCCGCTGGAGCCGACGAGGAAGTCCAGGTCGGCGCCGGTGTCGGCCTGGAGGACGTGGTCGACGTAGAGGCGTTCCCAGCCGCGCCGGGGGCTCGCGAAACCCGTGACGGTGGCCTTGGTGGGGGTCCTGCGGGCCAGTTCGTCGGCCGATACGTCGAGGTCGATGCGGCGGGCCTGGACGTCGAGGCTGATGTGGTCCCCCGTACGAGCGAGGGCGAGCGGGCCACCGGCCGCGGCCTCCGGGGCCACGTGCAGGACTACGGTGCCGTACGCGGTGCCGCTCATGCGTCCGTCGCAGACGCGGACCATGTCACGGACGCCCTGTTCGAGGAGCTTCTTCGGGAGCGGCATGTTCGCCACCTCGGGCATGCCCGGGTAGCCCTTGGGGCCGCAGCCGCGCAGCACGAGGACCGAGTCGGCGTCGACGTCGAGATCGGGGTCGTCGATGCGGGCGTGGAAGTCCTCGATCGAGTCGAAGACGACCGCCCGGCCCCGATGGCGCAGCAGGTGCGGGGAGGCGGCGGCGGGTTTGATGAGCGCGCCGTCCGGGGCGAGGTTGCCGCGGAGCACGGCGATGCCGCCCTCGGCGACCAACGGCTCGGTGCGCGTGCGGATGACCTCGCCGTCCCAGATCGGCGCGTCGTCGAGATGGTCCACCAGCGGTTCGCCGGTGACCGTGAGCGCGTCCGGGTCGAGCAGGTCGCGTACTTCGCGCAGGACGGCGGACAGGCCTCCGGCGCGGTGGAAGTCCTCCATGAGGAAGCGTCCGGCCGGCTGCAGGTCGACCAGGACCGGCACCCTGGAGCCGATGCGGTCGAAGTCGTCGAGCGACAGGTCTACCCCCAACCGCCCCGCGATGGCCAGGAGATGGACGACCGCGTTGGTCGAGCCGCCGATCGCGGCCAGCGCGACGATCGCGTTGTGGAAGGACGCCTGAGTCAGGAAGCTCCCCGGTCGTCGGTCGGCAGCGACCATGTCCACCGCCAGTCGGCCGGTGCCGTGCGCGGCCTCCAGCAGCCGGCTGTCGGGTGCGGGCGTGCCGGCCACACCGGGCACGACCGTGCCGAGGGCCTCGGCCACCAGCGCCATCGTCGAAGCGGTCCCCATCGTGTTGCAGTGCCCACGGCTGCGGATCATCGCCGACTCGGAACGGACGAA
This sequence comes from Streptomyces sp. NPDC050988, assembly GCF_044456225.1. Taxonomy (NCBI): domain Bacteria; kingdom Bacillati; phylum Actinomycetota; class Actinomycetes; order Kitasatosporales; family Streptomycetaceae; genus Streptomyces; species Streptomyces sp. NPDC050988. The sequence goes on from NZ_JBITFQ010000002.1 coordinate 697,397, forward strand.
CTGCTCCTGCGAGAGCGTGCCGGCCCGCACCTCCTCCGACAGCCGCCACACGTCCGTGCCGCACCCCAGCGGCGTACCGCGGAACGTGCCGGTGAGCATCGGGCCGCCCGGCACGACGACGGCCGGCAGGTCCACCGAGGCGGCGGCCATCAGCAGCGACGGGATCGTCTTGTCGCAGCCTCCCAACAGGACGACGCCGTCGATGGGATTGGCCCGCAGCATCTCCTCCGTGGCCATCGCCGCCATGTTGCGCCAGAGCATCGCCGTGGGCCGCACCTGTGTCTCGCCCAGCGACACCACGGGCAGATCCAGCGGAATGCCGCCCGCCTCGTGGACGCCGTCGCGGACCGAGGCCGCCACCTCGTTCAGATGCGCGTTGCAGGGAGTCAGGTCCGAGGCGGTGTTGGCGATGGCGATCTGCGGGCGGCCGTCGAAGGCGTCACCGGGCACACCGCGGCGCATCCACGCCCGGTGGATATAGGCGTTGCGGTCCTGACCCGCGTACCACTGGGCGCTGCGGAGCGTCACCATTGAGCTCCTTCCAATAATCGACACAGAGGTCTAATCTTTGGAACGCCATGAAGCATACGCAGGCGTTCGAAGGTTCGACAGACCTCGGCGCGGACGGCTCAACAGGCGCCGACAGCAGCCGACTTGTGGGATCGGACCGGGTGCTCGCCGTCCTCAGGGAGCTCGCCCGGTATCCCGACGGAGTGGGCCTGGAGGAGTTGACGCGGGTGATCGGCAGCCCCAAGCCGACCGTGCACCGGGCGCTCGGTGCGCTGCGCCGGGCGGGTCTGGCCGACCAGGACGTCCGCGGCCGCTATGTGCTCGGTGACGAGTTCCTGCGGATGGCCTTCGCGCACCACGAGGCCCGCCCCGAGCACGTACGTATCCGTCCCGCACTGGAAGCGCTGGCCCACCGGTTCGGCGAGACCTCGCACTACGCGGTCCTCGACGGGCGCGAGGTCGTCTACCGCGCCAAGGTCGACCCGCCCACCGGGGCCGTCCGGCTGACCTCGACGGTGGGCGGCCGCAACCCCACGCACACGACCGCCGTCGGAAAGCTGTTGCTCGCCCAGCAGTTGGACACACTCGACGACGTGGAGGCATGGATCGGCTCGACACCCCTGGTACGCCGCACTCCGCGGACCCTGTGCGCGGCCGCCGCCCTGCACGGCGAACTGCGGATCACGCGCGAACGCGGCTACGGTCTCGACGACCAGGAGAACGAGACCGGCGTCAACTGCCTCTCCCTGCCCGTGTACGCGACCTCACCGACCGTCCCCTCCGGCGCACTGAGCATCAGCGCACTGGCGTACCGGACTCCCCTTGACACCCTGGTCGGCGCCCTCGACGAGATCCGTACCGTACTCGGGCCGCTGGGAGAACCGCTCGGCACCCAGCACCGGCACGTGCTCGGGCCGCGGTGAACGCCCGCCTGATGCGTGCCTTCGTACTGACCGCGCCCGGGAAGTACGCGGTCCAGGAGGTTCCGGTGCCGGTGGCGGTTCCCGGCGAGGTCGTCGTCGATGTCGAGCGGGTCGGCGTGTGCGGCACCGACGTCGAGTTCTTCACTGGTGAGATGGCCTACCTCCACCAGGGCCACTCCACCTACCCGACGCGGATCGGCCACGAGTGGGCCGGTCGCGTGGCCGCGGTCGGCGACGGCGTCGATCCCGCCTGGATCGGCAGGCGGGTCATGGGCGACACGATGCTGGGCTGCGGCCTCTGCCGACGTTGCCGCCGGGGTCACCAGCATGTGTGCGAGAAGCGGCAGGAGGTCGGCATACGCGGGCAGCGGCCCGGTGCTCTGGCGGAGCAACTCGCCGTACCGGCCTCCTCGTTGCACGCTCTGCCCGATTCGGTCGGTCCCGTACTCGGCGCGCTGGTGGAGCCGGGCGGCAACGCCCTGCGCGCCGCACAGGCCGCCGAACTGCGGTCCGGTGACCGGGCGTTGGTGCTGGGTCCGGGGACCATAGGGCTGTTGGTCGCGATGTTCGCCCGTGCCGCCGGCGCGGAGGTGCATCTGATGGGACGCACCGAAGAGTCGCTCGCCTTCGCCGGCACGCTGGGCTTCGCACACGAATGGACGGAGGACTCCGTCCCGGACCTGCCGTTCGACGCGGTGATCGACGCCTCCAACGCCGTCCATCTGCCCAGCCTGGCGCTGGAGTCGGTCGAGCCGGCCGGCCGCGTCGTGTACGTGGGCCTGGCCGGTGAACCGAGCCGGATCGACACCCGCACGCTCGCCCTCAAGGACGTCACGGCCGTGGGCGTCCTGTCCGCCTCCCCCGGCCTCGACGCCACGATCCGCGCCTACGCCGACGGATCCGTCGACCCCAGTCCCCTCGTCGCCGCGACCGTCGGCCTGGATCAGGTCGGTGACGTCCTGGCAGGCATCCGCCCGGCCCACGCGGGGCCCGGTCCCAAGATCCACGTCGATCCCCGACTGGTCTGAGCGGGTCCCCGGCCGCGACGAACGCGGACACGGAAGCGGACACGGAGACGGACACGGACCACGGTGACGCGGAGCCTCGCCAGGTACTTCGAGGCGTTCGTGCGCCCTCCGCGCCGGTGAGAGGGGGCACTCGACCGGCGTGGGAGTGCGTGCTCGTCGAGTGCCTGCTTCGAGCCGTGGAGTGACGTCGTCGGGGCGTGAACACGCCCTCCGCGCGCGGTTACCGAGTGGCGGCCGGGGCTGTTTGGCTTTGACATGCAGCGCGTGCTGCCGAGTTGCCCGGACCATCACGAGGGTGCCGTCCGGGCGTTCCCCCCACCCGGCCTCCCTGACCGCGGGTCAGGTCCGAGCCGCCCGCACCCTTCCCGAGTCCCGATGCCCCCGACACCACCCTGTTCAGCCATGTTCGTGCGCGTCCCGTCACGTCCGCTCATGCCTTGGGAGGAAATGTGTCTGCCCCGGAAAGCTCGCCCGAAAGCGCCGCCGGGTCCACCGACGAGCAACGCTTCACCAGCCTCAGCACCCAGGCGGCGCGTCAGCTCGCCACCACCACCAAGTCCGAACCGCAGATGCAGGCCATCACCTCGCGATGGCTGCTCAAGATGCTGCCGTGGGTGGACATCAAGGGCGGCACCTACCGGGTGAACCGTCGACTCCAGCTCCGCGTCGGCCGGGGCCGGGTGCAGTTCGAGCAGAACGGCGCGGACGACATCAAGGTCATCCCCCAGACACTGACCGAACTGCCCGCCCTGCGCGGCTACTCCGACACCGCGGCCCTCAAGGAGATCTCCTCCCGCTTCCGGGTGCGGGAGGTGCGCGCCGGCCAGGTCATGTTCGACGCCGGGCAGCCCGTCACAGAGGCCTACCTGGTCGTCCACGGCCGGTTCACCCGCTACACCATCGGAAAGTACGGCGAGGAGGAGGTCACCGGCGTCATCACGGACGGCGACGGAATGGGCGACGAGGCGATCGGCCAGGCCGACCCCCTGTGGCTCAGCTCGGTGCGGGCCGAGACCGCGGGCGTGGTCCTCTCCCTCAACTGGGACACCCTGATGCAGTTCGTGGACCGCACCCCGTCCCTCGCCGCCCAGCTGACCGCGTTCGCGGAGCAGCAGAGCAAACCCATGAACCGCAAGGGCGAGGCCGATGTCCCCGTACAGGCGGGCCATGTGGGCGAGCCGGTCCTCGCCGGCGGCTTCGTCGACTACGACCTCGTCCCGCGCGAGTACGAGCTGTCCCTCACGCAGACCGTGCTGCGCGTCCACACCAGGGTCGCCGACCTCTACAACCACCCGATGAACCAGACCGAGCAGCAACTGCGCCTGACCGTCGAGGAGATCCGCGAGCGCCAGGAGTGGGAGCTGGTCAACAACCGCGAGTTCGGCCTGCTGCACAACGTCGACTACGGGCAACGCGTCAGTACGTACTCCGGGGCCCCCACACCGGACGACCTCGACGAGCTGCTGTCGATGCGCCGCAAGACCCGGCTGTTCCTGGCCCATCCGAAGGCGATCGCCGCCTTCTTCCGGCAGTGCAACCGGCGAGGCCTGGTGCCCGGCACGGTGAACGTCGAGGGCCACGAGGTGCCCTCCTGGCGGGGTGTTCCGTTCTTTCCGTGCGGCAAGATCCCGATCAGCCCGCAGCACACCAGCAGCATCATCGCGCTGCGCACCGGAGAGAAGGACCAGGGGGTCGTCGGTCTCCACCAGACCGGCATTCCCGAGGAGTTCGAGCCCGGGTTGAACGTGCGGTTCATGGGCATCGACACCACCGCGATCATGAGCTACCTCGTCACCGCCTACTACTCGATGGCCATCCTCGTGCCCGACGCCGCCGGGATCCTGGAGAACGTCCAGGTCGGGCGGACCGCGGAATGAGCACACCATCGGCTTCCGGTTCGCCGTCGCGGCTGCCCGGTCCGCCGAGCCTCGCCCGTCCTCCCCGGCGGGGCGGGGCCATCCCCGGGCTGCGGTACCGGCCCGTCGCCCCCGCCGACCCGGCCAAGGCCGCCGAGGTCGACCGCAGGCTGGAGGAGTGGGCGCGCGGGCTGGATCTGTTCCCGGTGGCGTGGAAGGGGGACTTCTCGGGCTTCCAGTTCGGCCGGGCCGTCGTCCTGCAGCACCCCGGGGCGGCCGACCTCGAACGGCTCACCTCGGCGGGCAAGTTGCTCCTCGCCGAGAACCTCGTCGACAACCTCTACTGCGAGGAGGACGAGGGCAAGGGGGGCTCACCGCGCGGGCTGGGCGGCCGGCTGATCATGGCCCAGGCGGCACTCGATCCCTACCACGGCACCCCCGAACTGGAGGAGGAGTGGCGTCGCGGCGTACGGGCCGACGGGCCGCTGCGCTCGTACCACTTCGCGCTGCGGGACTACGCCGTCTTCGCCACTCCCAGTCAGACCGACAGGTTCGTGCACGACATCGCTCGCCTGCATCTGGGCTACCTCGGCGAGGCCGCCTGGTCGGAGATCCGGTACGTGCCGCAGGTCTGGGAGTACCTGGTGATGCGGCAGTTCAACAACTTCCGGCCCTGCTTGTCGATCGTCGACGCCGTGGACGGCTACGAACTGCCCGCTGCCGTGTACGCCCGGCCGGAGATCCAGCGGATCACCGCCCTCGCGGGCAACGCCACCACGATCGTCAACGACCTGTACTCCTTCACCAGGGAGCTGGCCGGCGATCCGACACATCTGAATCTGCCCCAGGTCATCGCCGCGAACGAGCGGCGCGGGCTGAAGTCCGCCTATCTCAAGGCGGTCGAGATCCACAACAGGATCATGGCGGCGTTCGAGGAGGAGTCGGCGCTCCTGTCCGCCACCTCACCCCTCGTCGAGCGCTACGCACAGGGGCTGTCCGACTGGGTGGCCGGCAACCACGAATGGCACGCCACCAACACCCATCGCTACTTCTTGCCCAACTACTGGTGAAGCGCGCTGAACTGACACGCCGTCATACGCACCAGCATGAGGAGTCACCGTTGACCACCGCCCCCCACGCCTCCATCACGGCAGCCCCGGTGCCGACCCAGTCCACTTACCAGACCCGCGTCGCGGACTACTGGAACGCCGAGGAGAACCCGGTCAACCTCGAACTCGGCAGGATCGACGACCTCTACCACCATCACTACGGCATCGGCGCGGCCGACCGGTCCGTGCTCGACGAGACCGACCCCGACCTGCGCCGGGAGCGGCTCACCGCCGAACTGCACCGTCTGGAGCAGGAACAGGCCGTGCTCCTCTCCAGCCACCTCGGTCCCCTCTCCCCCGACGACCGCGTCTTCGACGCCGGCTGCGGACGCGGCGGCGGCAGCGTCGTGGCGAACCTGATGTACGACTGCCACGCCGACGGAGTCACCATCTCCGCCAAGCAGGCCGAGTTCGCCAACGCGCAGGCCCGCAAGCGGGGCATCGACGACAAGGTCGCCTATCACCACCGGAACATGCTGGACACCGGCTTCCGGTCGGGCGCCTACGCGGCGTCCTGGAACAACGAGTCCACCATGTACGTGGAACTGGACCTGCTGTTCGCCGAGCACGCCCGGCTGCTGCGCCGCGGCGGACGCTATGTGACGATCACCGGCTGCTACAACGACGCGTACGGGCGGGCCTCCCGCGAGGTGTCCCTCATCAACGCCCACTACATCTGCGACATCCACCCACGGTCGGAGTACTTCCGCGCGATGGCCCGGAACCGGCTGGTGCCCGTCCATGTGCGGGACCTGACCGCCGACGCCCTCCCCTACTGGGAACTCCGCAAGCAGGCCGACCATCTGGTCACGGGCATCGAGGACACGTTCCTCACCGCGTACAAGAACAGCAGCTTCCAGTATCTGCTGATCGCGGCCGACCGCGTCTGACGTACCACCGACGTACCACCCGGGAAGTCGGCGCAGACCGGTCGCGAGGACCGGTCTGCGCCGTGCCGTTGAGGGTCAGGGCTGCTGGGCCGTGGGATCAGCCTCCGGCGGTGGCTTCTACACGCGAACAGCCTCGGTGGGGAGCCGCAGCGACAACTGCGGCCAGGTGTGGATGTCGCGTTGCATCTGACGGTCGTGGGTGGCCAGGACGACGGCCGCTTCTGTGGTGTGGAGAGCCTCGGTGAGTTCGTCGACCAGGGCGATGGACAGGTGGTTGGTGGGCTCGTCCAGCAGCAGGACGTGTGGGCGGGCGGCGAGGGCCAGGGCGAGGTCGAGTCGGCGCTGCTGTCCCATGGACAGCTCGGCGACGGCCTTGTTGGCGTCGCGTGAACTGAGCAGGCCCAGCACGCCGAGTCCTGTCACCTCGCCCTCCTTCAGGACGCCCGCGCTGACCAGTCGCGCGGTGTGCTGGTGGTAGAGGTCATGGGCCCGCCGGTGGGTGGCTCGCGGCGACTCCTGTCCGAGCAGGTGCAGTCGCAGCTTGCGCGACCGGTGCAGCCGGCCTGTGGTGGGGGCGAGTTGTCCCGCCAGGACAGCCAGGAGCGTGGACTTGCCCGCCCCGTTCGGCCCGGTGACCGCCAGCCGGTCGCCGGATGTCAGCGACAGGCCGGTCGGCCGGTGCAGCCGCCCGTCGACGGTCACCTCCTCCACGCGCAGCAGAACGACGCCGGGCCGTGCGGGCAGATCGGGCAGACGGAAGCGCTGGGGCGGGACGGGCGCGGTCACCTTGTGCTGCTCCAGGTCCGCCTGGCGCCGATGGACTGAGCGGACCAGCGCACCGGCGCGGGTGGCTCGCTGGTGCTTGTCGGTGCCCTTGTCCGGCCGCCAGCCGGTGCTCAGGCGGTTCTGCGATTCGGACAGGGCCTGCTTGAGGCGGGTGTGTTCGGCCTGCTGCAGTTCGTACTCCGTCTCCCACCGGGCGAGTTCGGCCTCGCGGCCTTCGCGGTAGCCGGGGTACCCGCCGCCGTAGACGCGCGGGCTGCCGTCGCGGGTGGGATCGAGGTCGATGATCGTGGTGGCAACGTCCGACAGCAGCGCCCGGTCGTGGCTGACCACGACGACACCGCCGGAGTGGGCGCGCAACCTGGCGGTGAGGTACTCAAGACCCGCCAGGTCGAGGTGGTTGGTCGGCTCGTCCAGCAGCAGGAGGTCGTACTCGGCGCCCAGCAGACAGGCCAGCCGGATCCGGTACCGCTGTCCGACGGAGAGGGTGGCGAGGAGACGGGTGCGGTCGCTGACGGCGCCCAGCCCCGCGAGGGCGACGTCGACCCGGCGGTCGGCGTCCCAGGCGTCCAGCGCCTGCGCCGCCTCCAGGGCGTCGGCGTAGTCCTGTTCGGCACCGGGCCACGCTTCGGCGAGGCCCGTCGCTGCAGCGTCCAGCTGTCGGAGGGCGGCGCGGGCATCGGCGAGGTGCTCGTCAACGATGTCGCCGACCGTCCGCTCGTCCTCGGCCGGCATCTCCTGCTCGGCCAATGCCAGCGTGCCCACGCGGTGCACGGTCCCCTCGTCGGGCGTCAGCGTGCCGGCGAGTACGTGCAGCAGGGTCGACTTGCCGCGTCCGTTCTCGCCGACGACGCCCCAGCGCGAACCCGGGGCGACCTTCATGTCGACCTGGAGCAGGACGGTTCGGCCACCGCGGTCGACGCGAACGCCGGTGCAGGTCAGCTGGGCCCGATCGCGGGCAGGCAGATTGAGAGTGGTCACGTTCTTCTTCCTCCGGAAGGAGGCACACGTCACCCCTGGGTCGTCGGGGTGGAAGCGCGCCTTCGCTCTGACGGACGGCCAGGCCCAAGACAGGGCGGGCCGCGGGCGCATCACGGCTCCCGGCACCTCAGCTGCGGTGTGAGGGGCGGAGCCTGGGGCCCGGTCAGAGATAGAGGACGTAACTCATGTCTCCACGCTAACAACCCGCCGCACGTATCGCGACGGGTTTTCGGCGCACGAAGATCGGCTACGCCGTGGGGCACGTCCGGCCGCAGGGCGGGAGCGGTCCTGCCCCCGGGGGGCGGCGTGGGCAGAGTCGGTCAGACAGGCTCGGCCGTCGTGCCGCGTACGACGAGATGCGGCGGGGGCCCGCCTTCGACGTCCTGGGCCCCGGCGGCCGGGCCGCGCTCGACCAGCACGGGACGCTCCCCGAGGCCCTCGACATCCTCAAGGAGAACGGGCTGACCTCGGTGGAGGTCAGCACCGGTGGCTTCGTACCCTCCTCTGGTGCAACGCCTGGCCCGAGAACGCGGTGTGGAAGTTCGTCGGCGTCGGCATCGGAAACGACGTCCCCTACTGGACCGAGTTCCTGCGCGCCCTCGCGGAGATCGACCCGGACATGGCCGTGAACATCGAGCACGAGGACGCGGCCTACTCCCAGACCGAGAGACTGGCGCTGGCGGCCAAGAACCTGCGCAGCGCCGCCGCCGCGCTCTGACCCGCTCGCGGGCCGCGGCTCCGGCCCACCCGCGTCACCTGGCCCCGCGCCCGCTCACCGGGCGCGGGGCCCTGTCCTGTCCCGGGGTGGCCGCACCGCCCGGGATCGGTGTGCGGGCGGGGCCTCCGGCGAGTACGTCCTGGATGTTGTCCACGGCGAGGTCCACCATCGCGGCCCGCGTGGCCTCGGTCGCGGAACCGATGTGCGGAAGCGTGACCGCGTGGGGCTCGGCGACCAGCGGGGAGAGTTCCTGGCCCATGGGTTCGCGCTCGTAGACGTCGAGACCCGCCGAGTGGATGACGCCGTCGCGCAGGGCCCGCAGCAGGGCGTCCTCGTCCACGACACCACCGCGCGAGGTGCTGACGAGGGTGGCGGTGGGCTTCATGGCCGCCAGTTCGGCCGTGCCGATGAGGTGACGCGTCTGCGGGGTGAGCGGGACGTGCAGCGAGACGACGTCGGCCTCGGCGAACAGCGTGGGCAGGTCCACCGATGTGGAGAGGGCATCGTCGGGTGCGTACGGGTCGTGGTGCAGGACCCGCATGCCGAAGCCCTGGGACCGGCGTGCCACCGCTCGTCCGATCTGGCCGTAGCCGATGAGGCCGAGCGTGGCACCGTGCACGTCGAGGCCCAGGTAGTCGTCCATCCGGAACAGGCCCCACCGACCGGCAGCCAGTGAGTCGCGGGCGGCGCCGAGCCGCCTGCGGGCCATGAGGATGAGCGAGAAGGTGAGGTCGGCGGTGGTCTCGGCGAGAACGCCGGGGGTGTGGGTGACCACGACGCCGCGTTCGGCCGCCGCCTCCCGGTCGACCGCGTCGTAGCCCATGCTCGCCAGTGCCACGACCCGCAGCGTGGGCCCGGCCGCGTCCAGCAGGGCGGCGTCCACCCGGTCGTTGCCCAGGGCCAGGATGGCGCTCGCGCCCTTCGCCAGTTGCGCCAGATCCCGCGGTTCGGGCTTGCTCGTCCCCGGCCACGCCACGACCTCGGTGTGGGACGCCAGGCGGGCGACGCCGCCGCCGGGGAGGTCGGACCGGGTGGTGAGCACACGCTGCTTCATCTGTTTCTCCCGTGCTTGATCCGCGTTTCACGAAATCAGTGAAGTCGATTTGGTTCGATTCGATTCGTGAAGACGCTAGTCAGCACATTCCAGAGCAACAAATAGCCACTTTGTGTGACGTCATCGAAAATCGGGATGCATTACTCCGACGATTCTGAAGACTCCAACGGCTTCGTAGACTCCATCGGCTTCTTAGACTCCATCGGCGCGTCCCCGAAGGCTGCGTCCTCATCGAATTCTGTGATCAATTCATGGAAGAGGTCGTGCACGGCGTGTGCGGGTTCCGACAGCGGCTGATGGTCGGAGGTGCACAGGGACAGTTTCACCGTGATCGCCGGATTGACGATCCGGCGTACCACGAGATTCCGTACGTCGAGGGTCGCGCGGGCGGCGGACCAGGGCAGGACCGTCGCTCCGACGTCGGCGCCCACCGCGCTGATCAGGGTCAGGACCGACTCGATCTCGCCGACCACCCTGGGTTCGAGCGACGCGTGCTGGAACGCGGCGTCGACGACCTGTCTGATGGTGTGGATGCGGCTGGGCAGCAGCAGCGGGACGCCGGCCAGCTCTTCGAGGGAGACGTCGCCGTCCCCGGAGGGCACCGATCCGCCCGGCGCCGCGATCAGGAACAGGTCCTCGGTGCGCAGCGGCTCGAACTGCACGCCCCGCAGCGGCCCGGCCCCGTAGATGAACGCCATGTCCATCCGGCCGGTCATGATCGCCTCGCTGATCACACCGCCGAAGTTCTCGTTGATGTGCAGCAGGATGTCCGGGTAGCGCTCGCGCACGCTCCTGAGCAGGGGCAGCGCGAGCGCCGCGCCCATGCTGTAGGGGGCGAGGCCCACCGAGACGCTGCCCGCGGGCGCCCGTCCGGAGATGTCGACCGCCGCGTGGGCGAGGTCGATCTGGCGCAGGATGAGCTGCGCGTGCCGGTACAGCGCGCGGCCCGCCTCGGTCGGGGCCACACCGCGTTTGCTGCGGATCAGCAGCTGCTGTTTGAACTGGGCCTCCAGCGCCGAGAGTTGCTGGCTCAGCGCGGGCTGCGCGATGTGCAGGATGTCCGCCGCGCGCGTGATGCTCCCGGCATCCACGATCTTCACGAACGAGTAGAGACGCCTGGTGTCCATGTGCGGCCTTCCAGCGGGGGCGGAGCCTCATGGTAGGCGCGGGGCCGCCGGACGGACCTTTGCGCGTGCGCTCGACGTCATATCCAACGGCGATCGCGTCACGCACAACGCGTATTTGCCGCCTCCTCGCGTTCGGACTACGTTCACCGAAACGCGATTTCCAGGTCGCTCGAACGAACGGCTCGCGTATCTCACAGGAATTGTAACGGGCTAGTTAATTCCTCTTCTCGGGCGGCGCACCGGCCCCGTCCGCGGAGCGCCGGAACGACATTGCGGCGCCGCTGTTTTTCTTATTCTGTCCGGAGGATGTCATGACGCACAGGGTTGATCTCGTGGCCGACCTCGGCGAGGGGTTCGGCGCCTACACGATGGGCGACGACGAGGCCCTCCTCGATGTGCTGACATCGGCGAACATCGCCTGCGGATTCCACGCGGGCGATCCCCGGATCATGGACGCCACCGTCCGCCACTGCGTGCGGCGCGGCGTGGCCGTGGGCGCGCATCCCAGCTTTCCCGATCTCGTCGGGTTCGGCCGCCGCGCGATGGATCTGACACCGGACGAGGTCCGCACCGACGTGCTCTACCAGGTCGGCGCGCTCCAGGCGTTCGCCGTGGCACACGGCACCCGCGTACGGCATGTGGCACCGCACGGCCGACTGGGCAACCTGGTGGCGACCCGGCCCGACTACGCGGCGGCCGTCGCGGACGCGGTCGCCTCCCTCGACCCGTCGCTGATCGTCCTGGCGCAGGACGGCGAGCTCGCCGACGCCGCACGCGCCTGCGGCCTGCGGGTGGGCATCGTCGGGATCGCCGACCGGGCCTATCGCGACGACGGCACGCTGGTGCCGCGGAGCGAGCCGGGCGCGGTCATCCACGAGGAGAAGGAGATCGCCGAGCGGACGATCCGCATGGTGACCGAGGGCGTCATACGCAGTGTCGGCGGGCGTGACATCCCCGTCGACTGCGACACCGTGCTGCTGCACGGAGACACCCCGGGCGCGATCTCCCTGGCCCACCGCGTGCGCCAGGACCTGCTCGCCGCCGACGTCGAGATCACGGCCCTTGCCGACGTGCTCGACGGAAAGGCCGCCTGACATGAGTGGCAGCGCCGACATCGTGGACAGCGCCGACACCGCGCGCGGCAGCGTCGTGATCGTGGACTGCGGCGACTCGGCCGTCGTGGCCAAGGCCGTCGGTATGGACGCCGAGCGCGCCTGGCAGACCGTGCACGCCCTCGCCGACGCCTTCGGCGCGGTACGGCTCGACGGGGTGCACGGCCTCGTGCCCACCTACGACTCGCTGCTCGTCGAGTTCGACTGCGCGGACACCGATCACGAGACGGTGCGGCGCGTGCTGCGGCACGAGGCGGACCGGCTCGGCGAGGGTCCGGTGACGCCGCCCGCGGCACGGCGTTTCGTCGTCCCGGTGGTCTACGGCGGCGAGTTCGGACCCGATCTGCCCGTCGTCGCCGACCAGCTGGGGCTGAGCGAGCGCGAGGTGGTGGAGCTGCACTCCGCCGCGGACCTCACCGTCCGCTGCCTCGGCGCACCGGCCGGCGCCCCGATGATGGACGGTCCGGCGTTCCCCCGGCCCGTACCGCGACTGTCCTCGCCCCGCACCCGGGTGCTGCCCGGCTCGGTCGCGGTGGCCGGGCGGCAGGCCGTGATCTGCCCGATGCCGTCCCCCGGCGGCTGGCCGCTGCTCGGCCGCACTCCCCTGCGCGTCCTGGAGGACCTCGACGCCGACCCGCTGACCGCCTACCGGCCCGGCGACACCTTCCGCTTCGTACCCATCACGCCCGAGCAGTGGGACGACCACGCGGGCCGCTCCCTGGCGGTGTCGCATGGCTGACACCCTGGACATCCTCCGAGCCGGGATGGCGACCGTGCAGGATCTGGGCCGGTTCGGCCGCTCCCGCTACGGGCTGCCGGTGAACGGCGCGCTCGACCAGCACTCCGCCCGCGTCGCCAACGTGCTCTGCGGCAACGACGAGGGCGCGCCGCTGCTGGAGATCACCGCCCTGGACTTCAGCTGCACGCCGTCGACCGACGTACTCGTGGCGGTGACCGGCGCGCCCGCGGACCTGACCGTCGACGGCGTCGTACGACCGCAGTGGGAGCCCCTCTCCGTGCGTTCCGGCGAGACGATCCGCATCGGCGGCATCCGGAGCGGCATCCGGGTCTACCTGGCCGTGCTGGGCTCGTTCAACACCCCTTATCTGCAAGGCAGTTGTGCCCCCGACACCATCCTCGGCTTCGGCCACTCGCTGCGCGACGGGGACGAGCTCGGCCTCCAGCGGCACTGTCCGCCCGTCGACCACCCTGAGTACCGCATCCCGCTGTTCCGGCTGCGGGCACCGGTGCCCCGCTTCCCCGTGACCCGCCTGCCGTCGCCGTGGACGATCGACGTGACCGACGGCCCCGACCTCGCCGAGTTCGGTGACACGGCGGACCGGCTGTTCCGGTCGGAGTTCACCGTGAGCCCGCAGAGCAACCACATCGGCCTGCGGATGGCCGGTGACGTGCCCCGTCGCGTGGCGACCGGCGAGGTGCTCTCGCGCGGTGTCCCCGTCGGAGCCGTCGAGGTCCCCGCGGGCGACGAGCTGCTCGTCCTGCACCGCGGCCGCGGCGTCACCGCCGGCTATCCGGTACTGGCCGTCGTGACCGCGACCGGCCTGTCCGCGCTCGGCCAGGTCGGACCGGGCCAGACCGTCCGTTTCCGGCGCCGGACCGTCGCCGAGGCGGTGGCCGCCCACCGCTCCCAGCGAAGCGCCGTCCAGGCCCTCCAGAACCGGGTGCGCACCGTCTTCGACGCCCTGCGCATCCCCTCAAGCCCCGCACGCACCGTCCCCGTCTCCCCGTAACCTGCCAGCAGACAGGAGAACGTCATGAGTACCGTGGCCGCTCAGCCGGTGCCAAACACCGTCGATCCGAAAACCGCGCGAAAGGTAACCCTCGCCGGGTGCGTGGGTATCTTCGCCGAGCTCTACGACAACGGAATCTTCGGCTTCATGGCGGGCACCCTGGCCGTCGTGTTCTTCCCGAACGCGGACAACGCGACCGCCGTCCAGTTCGTCTTCCTCGGCTACGCCGTCTCGTTCTTCTTCCGCCCCCTCGGCGCGATCATCTGCGGCCACCTCGGCGACCGCATCGGACGACAGCGCATGCTCGTCTTCGTCATCATGCTGATCAGCGTCGCGACCGCGGCGATCGGCGTCCTGCCGACGTACGCGAGCATCGGCATCGCGGCTCCCGCCCTGCTCATCCTGTTGCGTGTCGCACAGGGCTTCTCGGTCGGCGGCGAGGCCTCCGGCGCGATGAGCTTCCTCGCCGAGCACGCCCCCGAGGGCAAGCGCGGCCTCTACACGAGTTACGCCCAGATCGCCTCGTTCCTCTCCCTGCTCACCGGAACGCTGATCGCCGCGGCCATGACCAGCGGCCTCGGCCAGGACCGTATGGAGTCGTGGGGCTGGCGCATCCCGTTCCTGCTCGCCGTGCCGCTCGGCATCACCGGTATCTACATCCGCAAGCGGATCAGCGACACCCCCAACTTCAATCGGCTCAAGGAAGAGGGCGGGCTGTCGAAGAACCCTCTCAAGGAGGCCTTCACCTCTGCCGAACACCGGCGGGCCATGCTCCTCGCCCTGTTCATCCCGCTCATGAACGGCTCCGGCTACTACGTCCTGTTCAGCTACATGCCGACGTTCATGAACACCGAGCTCAACTTCAGCAAGGTGCAGGGCCTGCTCGTCACCGCGACCAGCCTGGTGGCCATCTCGATCGCCATCCCGTACATGGGCGGCCTCTCCGACCGCATCGGGCGCAAGAAGGTCCTCGCGGGCGCCGCTGTCGCCATGGCCATCGCCGGCATTCCCTGTTACCTGCTCATCGGCACCGGCAGCGTCCCGCTCGCCATCCTGGGCGCCTCCATCATGGCGGTCATCTTCGCCGGGCACACCGGCGTCATCCACATCCTGCTCGTCGAGCTGTTCCCCACCCGCGTGCGCTACTCCGCCTACGGGCTCGGCTACAACGTCTCGGCCGCCCTCTTCGGCGGTACCGCTCCCCTGCTGATGACGTACCTCATCAACAAGACCGGCAACGTCAACATGCCCGCCTTCTACGCGGTCGTCACCGCGCTCGGCACGCTCATCGCCGTGTCCCGGGTCAAGGACAGGGCACACCTGCCGCTGCGCGACGCGTAGCCCGGCCGAACGCCCTCACCCCCCACTCTCTTTCACCCCCCACCTCTCTCCAGAGACCTCTAGGAGCGCATCCACATGCCCTTTTCCGACTACAACACCGCCCTGGTGACAGGAGCCTCCACCGGAATCGGAGCCGTGGTCGTCGAGCGGCTTACCAAGCAGGGGCTCGAAGTCCACGCCGTCGCCCGTAACGCCGAGCGGCTCGACGACCTCGCCCGGCGTACGGGCTGCATCCCGCACGCCGTCGACATCACCGACACCGCCGCCCTCACCGAGACCCTGCGGGGCATCGAGGTCGACGTCCTGGTCAACAACGCCGGGGTCTCCCGCACCGGGAACATCCTCTCCGCCGACGAGTTCGCCGTGGACGAGCAGATCGCGGTCAACCTCCAGGCCGTACTGCACCTCGTACGCCTGATCATGCCCGGGATGGTCGAGCGCGACCTCGGGCACATCGTCAACATCAGCTCGATCGCCGGCGTCTACAACTTCGGCGGGAACACCGTCTACCACGCCACCAAGGCGGCCGTGCACACCCTCTCCCGACAGCTGCGCGTCGACGGCTACGGCCGCCGGATCCGGGTCACCGAGATCTGCCCCGGCCGGGTGGAGACGGAGATCTTCGGTCGGCTCCTCGGCGACATGGAGGAGGCCCAGAAGCAGTTCTACGACGGCTACGAGTCGCTCAAGCCGGAGGACATCGCGGACGCCATCGAGTTCGCCGTCGGCTCGCCGCGCCACGTGAACATCGGCCATGTCGAGATCCTGCCGACGTTCCAGGTGCCGGGTGGTCTGAACTTCGAGAGGCGGACCGACTGACATGGCGACCTCCACAACCGCCTTGACGGCCCTGCGCGTTCAGCGCATCAAGCCCTCACCTAGCACCGCGGCCGCCCAGCGCGTCCGCGAGTTGAAGGCACAGGGACTCGCCATCCTCGACCTCACCGTGGGCGAGCCCGACTTCGACACCCCCGAGCATGTGAAGGCCGCCGCGGTCGAGGCGATCCGGCGGGGCGACACGAAGTACACCCCGGTCAACGGCACCCCCCAACTGCGGGCCGCCATCGCCCAGAAGCTGGAGCAGCGGCACGGGCTGCGCTACTCCGCCGACCGGATCGCCGTCGGCGGAGGGGCGAAGCAGGTCATCTTCCTCGCGCTGATGGCCACGCTGGACACGGGCGACGAGGTGATCGTCCCCGCTCCCTACTGGGTGTCCTATCCGGACATGGTCCTCGCCAACGACGGCACACCGGTCGTCGTGCCCTGCCCGGAGTCGGAGGGCTTCAAGCTGACTCCGCGGCGGCTGGAGTCGGCGATCACCGACCGGACGCGCTGGGTGATCCTCAACGCCCCGAGCAACCCCACGGGCGCCGCGTACACGGTCGACGAACTCCGCGCCCTGGCCGACGTGTTGCTCGACCACCCGCACGTCCAGGTCCTGACCGACGAGATCTACGACGAGATCTGGTTCGAGCCGGGTCAGGTCCCCAGCCTCGCCACCGTCGAACCACGCCTGACCGACCGGGTGTTCCTCACCAACGGTGTCTCGAAGGCCTACGCGATGACCGGCTGGCGGATCGGCTACGGCGCCGGTTCCGCCGCGCTGGTGGCGGCCGTCAACACCCTGCAGTCGCAGATCTCGTCCTGCCCGTCGTCGATCAGCCAGGCCGCCGCGACCGCCGCCCTCACCGGCGACCAGGACTTCGTACGCGACTGTGTGGCCGTCTACCGCGGCCGCCGCGACGTGACGGTGAAGCTGATCGACGACATCCCCGGTCTGTCCTGCACGCCGCCCAGCGGCGGCTTCTACGCCTTCGTGAACTGCACGGGCCTACTGGGGAAGCGGACTCCCTCGGGTGAAGTGATCGGCTCGGACGAGGACTTCGCCGGCTATCTGCTGGAGTCGCAGCAGGTGGCGGTCATCCACGGGGCCGCGTACGGATCACCCGGCTACTTCCGGATCTCCTTCGCGACCTCGACCGACGTCCTCACCGAGGCCTGCGAGCGGATCGGCCGCGCCTGCGCGGACCTGTCCCCGGCCGACCCCTCCTGAAGACCTGCCCGCCCCTCCTGAAGACCCGAAGGAGCGTCATGATCCGCGTCAACACAAAGTTCGACCGGCCCGATCCGGACCTGGTCGAGCAGCTGAGCAAGTACTCCGCCGCCACAATCCACGAAGCGCAGGGCCGCCTGGGGGCCCTCGACTCGACCATCAAGCCGGTCGACCCCGCGATGTCGCTGTGCGGCCCCGCGTTCACCGTGCGCTGCGCTCCTCGCGACAACATCATGTTGCAGGTCGCCATCGCCCACGCCCAGCCAGGTGACGTCATCGTGGTCTCCGCCGGCGAGTACGCCGAGGCGGGCTCCTTCGGCGACGTACTGGCCAACGCGTGTGTCGCCAAGGGCCTGGGCGGCCTTGTCACCGACACGGGTGTCCGGGACACGCGGGAACTCCGCGAACTCGGCTTCCCTGTCTTCTCGTACAGCGTGTGCATGAAGGGCACCGTCAAGGAGACCGTGGGGCCGATGGCCGAACCGGTGCTGATCGGGGGCGAGATCGTCCATCCCGGCGACGTCGTGCGCGCCGACGCCGACGGAGTGGTGGTCGTACGGCGCGACGACGTGGCGGACGTCGTTCGCAAGTCCCAGGAACGGGTCGAGGCCGAGGACGCCTACATCGCGGCCTACCGCTCCGGAAAGAGCGTCATCGAGGTCAGCAACCTCGCCGCCGTACTCGAAGCGAAGGGGCTCGTCATCGACGCGTAGCCACCCGTCTCAGCCGCTGTGCCTGGACACGGTCCGTGAGGCCCGCCGGAGGAGTGGGCTGCGGTTACCGAGAGTATTTCGCGCACCTGCCTCCATGCTCGTGTCGTTCTCGGCGCTTGACCACACCGGTACCGGTTCCGACCGCTCCGGAGCAGGGAACTCGCCCGCCGGCTGCACGGCCCAACGGCCCGAGTAACCCGACCGGCCAGGAATCGTGGATGTGTTTGGGATCCGTCGACACGGCTACTCAGCAGGGGTGTCCGACGGCCGGCCCGGATGAAGGGCACCGGAGAGTTGAGTTCGCAGCTCCCGGTGCCATCCGCTGGAGTCGGCCACGAGGAGGACGAGAAACAGGACGAACGCGGTGGACCTCCAGGGAGAGCGCGTTCCATGCAGGACTCGTAAATGTCCGCCCCGCACAGACCGTAGTAAAATAGTTGCGGATGGTGCACTCTCACGTGCATCCACCCGGAAGGGCGGCTCCGGCGTGATCGCGTCGGGGTCGTTGCCTCGGCCGATGCCGGTCGTGGTCTTCCGTGGAGCAGCCGACGCCGGGCAGGCGCCTCGCTCAGAGGGGAAGCGGCATGATCCAGGCAGCCGACATCCGAGAATGGCGCAACCAGGACGTCGTCGACCCGAAAGGGCACAGGATCGGCGTGCTCGAAGCGGTCTACGTGGACACCGCCACCGACGAACCGGCCGTGGCCACCGTCCGGACGGGACTGCCAACCCGGCAGCGTCTGGTCTTCGTCCCCCTCGACGAGACGACCCTCGGGCCGGGCTACCTCAAGGTCTCATACACCAAGAGCCTGGTGAAGAAGGCTCCTTCGATCGGCACGGACGACATTCTGCCCGCCGAGCAGGAGGAAGAGATCTTCCACTACTACGGCATCGCCTACAAGCCGGGCGCCAACGGCGAGCGGCAGCTCGCGCGCCGCTGAGACGGCGGACCGCTCGACGGATCGAAGAGACTCGACAGGACTCGACGGGGCCCGAAGGGACTCGAAGGGAGGTGGGCGGGAGATGGTGCTCTTCCTGCTGCTGGTACTCGCCGCGGTCATCCTGGGGATCATCGGCGTGGCAGCGGACGGCCTCGGCTACCTGCTGGTCATCGGCATCATGCTCCTGGCGGCCGATGTGATCGTCGCCGCCTTCCGCTGGTCCCAGCGCGCCAAGCGGCGTCCCGTTCGCTGACCGGACCGGAGCCGGGCCGTTCCGCGTACGGGATCGGATCTCCCCGCGCCCGCCCCTCCGAGCCCCTGCCCCCCTTACGGGGACAGCCCTGCCTTCTCGCACGCGCGCCGGAGTTCCGGAGTGCAGATCTGGTCGACGGTGTACACGCCGCCCTTGACGAGTGTCTGCTCGATGTTGTCGACCGTCACCGCACTCGGAGTGAGAAGGACGGACGGGACGTCCTCGGTGGTGGGACTGTCGGTCGACGTGGTGGCGACGTCGTCGAGACCCTCGCCGCGCGCCAGGGCGACGGCCATGGCGGCGGCCGCGTCGGCCTCGGCCGCGAAGGGCTTGTACACCGTCATGTACTGCTCGCCCCTGAGGATGCGCCGCACGGCCTCTATGTCGGCGTCCTGGCCGGTGATGGGAGGCAGCTTCCTGACTCCGGCGCTCTTGAAGGCGGCGATGGCACCAGCGGCGATGGAGTCGTTGGCCGCCAGGACGCCGTCGATCCGGTCGGGGCCGAGAGCCGCGATGGCGGCGGACATGCTGGTGTGGGCGTTGTCCTTGCTCCAGCCCAGGATGTCGTACGACCTGCTGATCGTCACCTTGCCTGTGATGGCGGACCGGGTCCCCCGCTTGTACCAGGCCGCGTTGGGACTGGTCGGATCACCGTTCAGCATGACGATGTTCTCGCCCTTCCCCCTGTCTTCCATGGCCTTCAGGAGAGCCTCGCCCTGGAGCCTGCCGACCTGTGCGCCGTCGACGGTGACGTAGCCGGAGATCGGGCCCTCGGCGAGCCGGTCGTAGGCGACGACCGGGACATCCGCCCTGCGCGCCTCCTGGATGGAGGAGCGGACCGCCCTGGTGTCGGCGGCGTCGAGGATCAGGACCTCGACCCCCTTGGTGATCATGGACATCAGCTGTTGCCGCTGCCTCGCCGCGTCGTTCTCGGCGTTGACGTACTCCATGGTGCAGCGGGGGCACAGCTCTTTGAGGCGCTGCTCGATGAGGGGCTTGTCGGAGTGCTCCCAGCGGGGGACCGCCCGGCTCGGGAGCAGCAGACCGACGGTGAAGCCGTCCGCGTCCGCCACGTCGTCTCCTCCACAGGCGGCCAGGGACATCGCCATGAGCCCGGCGACGAGCGCCGCGACGAAACGCCTCGTACGCGTTCTCATGGCACGGCCCCTTGTTCCGTCCCGGGCTCCTGTCCCGCCCCGGGCTCCGGGTCCGCGGGAGTCGGCTCGTGCGGCGGCACGACGACCTCGCTCCACACCTGCTTGCCGTCGGCGACCGGCATCGAACCGAAGGCCTCCGACATCGCCTCGACCAGGAGCAGGCCGCGGCCGCCGGTCGACTCCCAGTCCACGCTCACCGGCTTGGCGGGCGCACGCGGCGAGGAGTCGGTCACGCAGACCCGGAGCCGGTCCCCGCGGAGCATCAGATCGACGCGGACCGGTCCCTGGGTGTGCACGAGGGCATTGGTGACGAGTTCGGAGACGACCAGCAGCACCGAGTCGGCGACGTCCTCGACCCGCCACTTGCGCAGCGTGCGCGCGGTGAACCGGCGGGCGTGCATGACGGCGTCGGGCAGCCGCCACACCGCCCAACCGGCCCGGATCGGCCGGGACTTCATACCGTCGTAGCGGAGCAGCAGCAGCGCCACGTCGTCCTCGCGACGGTCGACACCGCCGAGCAGCTCGTCGGCCATCCGCCCCGGATCCGCGGGATCGGCGGCGGCGAGCGCGCCGCGTGTGCGCCGCATGCCTTCGTCCAGAGGCAGATCGGCGGCCTCGACCAGCCCGTCGGTGACCAGGGCGAGCACCGTGCCAGGGGTCAACGCGACGGTGGTCATGGGGAATTCGGCCTCCGCGAGAATGCCCAGCGGGAGCCCGCCCTCGACCTGCACCTCCTCGGTCCTGCCGTCGGGATGGCGTATCAACGGTGCGAGGTGCCCGGCCCGGACGAAGAGGGTGTTGCCCTCCTCCAGGTCCAGTTCGACGTAGCAGCAGGTGGCGAACAGATCGGTCTCCATGCCGACGAGGAGCCGGTTGGCGCGTGAGACGACCACGTCGGGCGGATGGCCCTCGACCGCGTACGCCCTGACCGCGGTGCGCATCTGACCCATGATCGTCGCGGCTCCGGCGCTGTGGCCCTGCACGTCTCCGATGACCAGCGCCACCCGGTCCTCCGACAGGGCGATGACGTCGTACCAGTCACCGCCCACCTGCAGCCCTCGCCGGGCGGGCAGATAGCGGGCGACAGCCGTCCCGCCGGGCAGCTCCGGGAGGCGCCGGGGCAGCAGACTGCGCTGCAGCATCGTCGCGAGCTCCTGCTCGGCGTCGTGTGCGTGCGCGCGGTTGAGCGCCTGGCCGACCAGCGCCGCGGTGGCGGTGAACAGGGACCGCTCCTCGGGGACGAAGTCGTGGGGCTCGTCCCAGCCGACCAGGCACACACCCGCGACCCGGCCCTTGGCGGGAAGCGGCAGCACGGCCAGCCCGCCGGCACCGACGCCCGCGAGTCCGGGTTCGAGAGCCGTGCCGGCGGACCACAGGTTCATCCGTCCGTCCCGCAGCGCCAGTTGCAGGGTGGGCAGGGCGCTGACCGGTGCGTCGGGCCACTCCGAACGCCACTCGGAACGCCATGTCTCCGGCCAGGCCGCGGGCTGAGGCGGATCGAGCACGGTGACCACGAGCCGGTCGTCCCGCAACTCGGCGAGTGCCACCCGGTCGGCGCCCAGCGGCTCGCGCAGGGCGCCGACCACCACCCGGCCGACGTCACGGACCGTTGTCGCGTCGTCGAGTGCGGCGGTCAGCCACTGGATCCTGGACACGTCGTCGGCGCTCTGCCGCAGGACCGAGGTCGCCGTCACCACGCCCAGCACCTGCTCCGGACACTCGTCGGTGCTCGCCACTACCCGGCAGGTCAGGCTCAGCCAGCGCATCCCACCGGTGGGGCGGCGGATACGAAACTCCAGCTCCCGGCGGCCGAACGCCTCCGTGGACGGCTCCAGTACCGAGATCAGCGCGTGCATGTCCTCCGGGAGCGCGTGCGCGAGCAGGGTGTCCACCTTGCCGTCGAAGTCGTCCGGTGTGATGCCGACCAGATCGAGCAGAGCCTCGTCCGCCTCGATCAGACCGGTGTCCGGCATCAGGACGAACGAGCCGACGCCCAGACTCCGCAGGGCGGTACTCAGCAGCGAGGTGGGCACGGGGCCGTCGGCCGTAGGGCGGAGCATGCCTGTGATCGCGTCTGCGTACTGCTCCAGGAAGCGCCGCTGCTCGGCCTCGAAACCGACCGGGGACGCTCCCACGACGACGAGACAGCCCAGCCGCCTGCCCTCCGTCCCGAGCGGGAGGGCGGCGAGCGGTGCCTCTGTCGGCGGTGCTTCTGTCGGCGGCTCCTGGGCCTGCCGCGCCTGTGCCTGGGGCAGCCGTGCCGACGACGGCGTCGGACCGCCCCGGGAAAGCCCGCCCCCGGTATCCCGTCCCTCGGAAAACCGGCCTTCGGGGCGCCGGCCTTCGGAGTCCCGGCCCTCCGAGCGGGTGGCGAGGTCCGCGAGGTCCAGCCACAGCGGCCGGTCGGTGCGGAAGGCGTGCGCCGCCGGCGAGTCACCGGACAGGGGCAGACGTTCCGGTGGCAGGTACTGGGACGTGCCGCGTCCGGCCGTCTCCACCAGCCGGAGATCGCCGTTCCCGGCATCGGGGACATAGACCGCTGCCAACGCCACTCCGGCGAAGGCCAGGGGCCTGTCGCTCGCGGCGGCCTCCGGCAGAGGCGGCCGTGAACCGTTGTCGTCGGCGCCGGCCCGGGACTCCCGCGGCTCCGAGACTCCGGCCAGGGCGCGGCCGTCATGATGCATGTCCGCGACCTACCTCCGGTCCATGCGGCAGGTGCCGCTGGGTTGAGATCGGGCGCCCACCTACCAGAATCGCATATCGGGACTAACCCGACAGATCCAGTTGATCGCCGTCAGTGGCAGACCGCCTCACCGGCGCCCGCACCGGCCATGAGAAATCGTCTCGACGCCCGCCGTACAGCCGCTTTCGCGCAGTGTCCGGCGCCCGTCGCCGACGACAGGAGCCGGACCGCTGCGACCGACGGCCGGAGCCGGGCCGCTGCGTTCGCAGATCACCACGGCCGGTGCCACAGTTGAGACGTGTTCGTCTTGCCACGCCGATCACACGCCAGCCCTTGACGCCACGGCACGCCCGGATCCCCTGACCGTCTCAGGCCGGGCGCGGAGAACCGTGAGCGCCCCTCGTCACGCGAGGTGAAGGACAAGGGAGGTCTTTCACATGAAGGCCTGCATCCGGGGCGCGGCCGCCGTCGTGACCGTGATCTCGACGGTTGTCGCCCTTGAGGCCTGCGGGCAGGACGCCGAGGACAACTCCGACACCGGGAACACGCTGAGCATCGGCGTGCTGCTTCCGGACTCCACCACGGCCCGCTGGGAGACACAGGACCGGCCCCTGCTCCAGCAGAGGATCACGGAGCTGTGCGAGGAGTGCGTGGTCGAGAACGCCAACGCCAAGGGCGATGTGGCCATCCAGCAGGAACAGATGGACTCGATGCTCACCAAGGGGATCGACGCCATCGTCCTCGTGGCCGTGGACGCCACATCGCTCCGCCCCGCGGTCAGGAAGGCGGATGAGGCGGGCGTCCCGGTCATCGCCTACGACCGCCTCGCCGAGGGCCCGATCGCGGGCTATGCCTCCTTCGACGGCGAGGAGGTCGGCAGACTCCAGGGCAGGGCGCTGCTCACAGCGATGGGCGACAGGGCGCCCGACGACCAGATCGTCATGATGAACGGCGATCCCACCGACCCCAACGCGGTGTCGTTCAAGAAGGGCGCGCTGTCCGTGCTTCAAGGGCGGGTGAAGATCGGCAAGGCATACGACACCACCCAGTGGAGGACGGAGACCGCGCACATGAACATGTCCGCCGCGATCGCGGCCCTCGGGGTCGAGAACATCGACGGGGTGTACGCGGCCAACGACGGCCTGGCCGCCGGCTGTATCGCCGCCCTCAAGGCGAACAAGGTCGCCCCGCTGCCCCCGGTCACCGGGCAGGACGCCGAGCTCGGAGCCGTACGGCGCATCGTCGGCGGCGAGCAGTACATGACCGTCTACAAGCCCTTCCTGCCCGAGGCTTCGGCCGGGGCCGCCATGGCCGTGGCCGCGGCCCGCGACGAAAGCCTCGACCGGGTCGCCAAGGGCGAGGTGACACCCCGTGGCGGGCACACGGTTCCGGCCGTCCTGCTCACCCCCGTGTCCGTGACGGTCGACACCATCAAGGACACCTTGGTGAAGGACGGTACCTACACGGTCGAGCAGATCTGCACCCCCCAACTCGGGGCCGCCTGCGCCAGGGCCGGACTCACCTGACAAGCAGGTTCCGACCAGGTCCGGCCCGCCCCCGGGAAGGAGATGGTTTCCGTGACGGGTCCCCCGTTGCTGGCACTGCGCGGCGTGTGCAAACGCTTCGGTGTCATCGAGGTCCTCGACGACATCGAGCTGGAGATCCACGCCGGACAGGTCGTCGCTCTGCTGGGCGACAACGGGGCGGGCAAGTCCACCCTGGTCAAGGTGATCTCCGGGGTCTCCCCCGCGGACAGGGGCTCCATCGAGTGGGAGGGCCGTGCGGTCCACATCAGGCGTCCCCACGACGCCCGGGACCTCGGCATCGCCGCCGTCTACCAGGACCTCGCTCTGTGCGGAAACCTCGACGTCGTCGGCAATCTGTTCCTCGGGCAGGAGATCCGCAGGCTCGGGTTCCTCGACGAGGTGGAGATGGAGCGCCGCACCCGAGGCCTGCTGGACCGTCTGACCCGGGGCATCCCCGATCTGCGCGCCCCCGTCGTCTCGCTGTCCAGCGGTCAGCGGCAGACGGTCGCCATCGCTCGTTCGCTGCTCGGCGACCCGCGAGTTCTCCTCCTGGACGAACCGACCGCGGCGCTGGGATTCGAGCAGACCAGCGAGGTCCTGGACCTCGTCGACCAGTTGCGTGACCGTGGCCTCGGCGTCCTGCTCATCAGTCACAACATGGGGGACATCAAGGCGCTCGCGGACCGGGCGGCCGTCCTGCGACTGGGCCGCAACAACGGCTTCTTCGACGTGAACACCGCGTCCCAGGAACAGATCATCTCCTCCATCACCGGCGCCACGGAGAACGAGCCCCGCCGGACGGCCTCCCAGGAGGCGGGATGGTGAAAGGGATGCGCGACAGCGCGGACACGACACGGTCCGAGCCGCCCGCACCGGGCGCCGGGGCCGGCCGGCCGCACCGCGGGCGGGCCGTCGCCCGTGCCGCGGAGAGGGGGATCGCCTTCTTCCGGCGCAAGCTGCGCGCCGGCGAACTGGGCTCGCTCCCCGTCGTCCTCGTCCTCGCCGCGGTCTGGATCACCTTCCAGTCGCTCAACTCGAACTTCCTGTCCCCACGGAACCTGTCCAACCTCAGCGTGGACATCGTGGGTACGGGTCTGATCGCGGTCGGCATCGTCTTCGTACTGCTGCTCGGTGAACTCGATCTGTCGGTCGGCTCGATCAGCGGTCTCGCGGCGGCGGCCTTCGCCGTGCTGAACGTCAACCACGGCGTGCCGGAGTGGCTCGCCGTCATCATCGCGGTGCTCGCGGGAACCCTGGCGGGAACCGTCCAGGGCTTCTCCGTGGCCAGGACCCGGGTGCCTGCGTTCGTCGTCACCCTCGCCGGGCTGCTCACCTGGAACGGCCTCATGCTCTACATCCTCGGGACCAGCGGCACCGTCAACCTCGACGAGAACGGGCTGGTCGCCAAGTTGACCAGTTACTACTTCACCAACGACGCCGCGGCCTACGGTCTGGCGACGGTCGCGGCGGGCGTGGTCTTCCTGGTGTCCTACCAGGACATGCGGCGGCGCAAGGCCGTCGGTATGCCGCACCGCTCGCTCCGGGGGATCACGGTGCGCACGGGAGTGGTCGCGGTGGTGGCGTTCACCGCCGCGTATCTGCTCAACCGTTTCCAGGGGCTGCCGCTCGCACTCCTGATCTTCCTCGTGGTGGTGGCCGGCCTCGACCTCGTTCTCCGCCGTACGCACTACGGGCGACAGGTCTACGCGCTGGGCGGCAGCATGGAGGCGGCCCGGCGCGCCAGCCTCAGTGTGACGCGGGTGCAGACCGCGGTGCTCGCGGTCTCAGGCACCATGGCCGCGATCGGCGGCCTGTTCCTGGCCTCGCGCATCACCTCGGTGAGCCAGGGTTCGGGATCAGGCGTTCTGCTGGTCAACGCCATCGCGGCGGCCGTCATCGGCGGCACCAGCCTGTTCGGCGGACGCGGCACCACCTGGTCCGCGGTGCTCGGCATGCTGATCATCCAGTCGATCGCCTCGGGCATGGCGATCACGGACACCCCGACGGCCGTCCAGTTCATCATCACGGGCGGGGTGCTCTTCGCCGCGGTGCTCATCGACTCGCTGTCGCGACGCTCCCAGCAGGCCCGCGGACGGGCTTGACAGTCTCGTACGCATCCGCCGCGACCACCCGGAAGACCGTCCGGGCGGTATCTATCTGAAACGTCAAGTAATGGCCATAGGTTGCTCGGTTGCGTACACCAACTGTCCCTCCAGCACCTACTCTCGCCCCAAGTCCATTCGACGATGAACAGGCGAGCTGAGAGCAATGGAGCCACTTCGTCCCACGGATCCGGAGCACTTGGGACCGTACCGTCCTGTCGCGCGACTCGGCGCCGGAGGGATGGGAGAGGTCTTCCTCGCCCGTGACGACCAGCGGCGGACCGTGGCCGTCAAGGCCATCCGACCGGAGCTGGCCGCGAACAGGGACTTCCGGATCCGGTTCCGGCGCGAGGTGGACGCGGCACGGGCGGTGAGCGGCCGATACACGGCCACCGTCGTGGACGCCGACCCGGACGGCCGGGTCCCCTGGCTCGCCACCGCGCACATCCTCGGTCCGACGCTGGCCGACGCGGTCGAGGAACACGGGCCGCTGCCGCCGAAGTCGGTGCTGGCCCTCGGAGCCGGACTCGCCGAGGCCCTGATCGCCGTGCACTCCGCGGGGCTCGTGCACCGCGATCTCAAACCGTCCAATGTGCTGCTCTCCGCCGAGGGTCCCCGGGTCATCGACTTCGGCATCGTCCGCGCCACCGACGGCTACGAACTCACCCTGTCCGGTGTGCTGTTGGGCTCCCCGCGCTATATGTGCCCCGAGCACGCCACGGGTGACCCGATGGGCCCGGAGGGGGACGTGTTCTGTCTCGGCTCGGTCCTCGCCTTCGCCGCCACCGGGAACGCACCCTTCGACGGTTCGTCGGCAGCCACCCTGCTGTACCAAGTGGTGCACGGTACGCCGGATCTGACGGGTGTTCCGGATCCGCTGGACACGATCATCGGACTCTGTCTCGACAAGTCCCCGACGGCCCGGCCCACTCCGGACCGGGTGTCGGCGGCGTGCGCGCCCGGTGGTACCGACGCGCTGGACTGGGAGGGCTGGCTGCCGGAGCCCGTGGCCGCCTCGATCGGCGCGCAGGCCGCCGACCTCATGGACCTGGACCTCGGGCCCGGATCCGGTGCGGACGTCGTGGAGGGGAAGCGCGCCCACGCCGCCACCGGCGGCACGGTCGCCGCCGGTGTCCGCACCGACCCACGCGCGGGCGTCCACCAGCTCGTCACCGAGCGCCCGAGCCCCAGCCGTGTCGTCTTCCCCCATGTCCCGACGCCCGGCCCGACGCCCGGCCCGCCTCCCGGGAAGTCGTCGCCCGGCCCCGTCCCCCACCGCTCACGGCGACGGGCCCGACCGCGCCCCTCCCGCCGTACGGTCCTCGCGGCCGCCGCGCTCGGCGCCGTCACTCTTGGTTCCGGCGTCGCCGCACTCCTCGGTGAGCCGAAGGACCGGACCGAGCCGGCCGCGAAGCCGGCCGGGCCGGCGCCGAAGCCGCTGTGGGTCTACCAGGGGGACGCGCTCGTCAAGGCACCGGCGACCTTCTACGAGGACACGGCCCTGCTCAAGTCGCAGTCGGGCACGTTGTTGTCCCTCGGCCTCGCCGACGGCACCCGCCCCCGGTGGACCTACCGGGGCGTCAGCCAGTCCCCCACCCCGCCGCTCCTCGTCGCGGGCGACGTCGTCGCCCTCGGCACGGGAGCGACCGTGCTGGGCGTCGACCCGGGCACGGGCATCGAGCGGTTCTCCCTGGACTTCGGAGAGGACTTCCGGTTCGACACGCTGCTCGGCGGGTTCAGCGACCAGAGGGTCACCATCTCGGGTCTGCGGTTCAGCCGCCCGGACGGATCGCAGGGGTCGGCCACCTCCACGAACGTCGTCCTCAACACGGATCTGCGTGCGCGCCGGGCCAATGTCATCCCGATCAGCGAGGAGGACATCGGCCTCGACCTCAAGCCCGTCATGGCGTCCAGCCGCTTCGTCTACCTGGACGGGCTGCACCGGCTCACGGCCCGTGGCACCGCGAGCCGTGGGGACGTGCTGTGGCGCCGGCCCCTGAACTCCGACTCCGACGCCCGGTCGGCCCCGGTGGTGCTCGGCGGAACCGTCTTCGCCGTCGACAGCGAACTCATCGCCGTGGACCTGGAGTCCGGTGCGGTGCGCTGGCGGGTGAAGGAGGAGAAGGGCGGATTCGCCTCCGTCGCCGCCGCGGCCGGCACGGTGTACTGCACCACCAGGAACCCGCACGGCGTGCAGGCGTTCGACGCCGCCGACGGCACCCGGCGCTGGTTCCGCCGGACCCCTCGGCTCGATCTGGGCAACGCCCTCGTCGCGGGCGGCGGCTCGGTGTTCGTCACGGCGGCCCGCAACAGGGACGGGTTCTACGCGATCGACGCCCAACAGGGCGAGCTGCTCTGGAACTTCACCGACGGCCAGGACGCCGGCATCAACGACTGGCAACTCGCCTGCGACAGCGACGGCCCGCTGATAGCCCAGCACTTCAACAAGGTGTACGCCCTCCCGATACCCCGGCCCTGAGGGCCCCCGGGACCGAGTTCCGCACACCACCCTCACCTCAGGTCCCCGATCCGGCGCCCACTTGAACGACTGTGCGACGGGACGCGAGTGACCCGTGATGCAATGGGGCCACCGAACAGATCTTGGGGCGGAGTGGGCGTGTTGAGCAACGGTGGGCCCGGCGCGGCAGGTTTCCAGCCGCTGGAGGACGGCGATCCGCGGATCGTGGGCGGCTACCGGCTGGTGGCACGGCTCGGGTCCGGCGGCATGGGGCGGGTCTATCTCTCGCACACGCCGGGCGGACGGGCCGTCGCCGTCAAGGTGATCCGGCCGGAACTGGCCGAGAACGCCGAGTTCCGCAAGCGGTTCCAGGCCGAGGTGGCGGCCGCGAGCCGGGTGCACGGGCTCTATACGGCCCCGGTCGTGGACAGCGACACCGAAGGCTCCGTCCCGTGGTGCGCGACCGCCTATGTGCCGGGGCCGTCCCTCGCCGACGCGATACGCGACCACGGGCCACTGCCCGTCGACACCGTGCTGCGGCTGATCGCCGGGGTCGCGGAGGCACTGCAGGCGGTGCACCGCGAGGGCATCGTGCACCGGGACCTCAAGCCGTCGAACGTGCTGCTGGCCGACGACGGCCCGCGCGTCATCGACTTCGGTGTCGCACGGGCCGCGGACGCCACCTCGGTCACACAGAGCGGCATGGCTCTCGGCACGGTCGCCTATATGGCCCCGGAACAGGCGCTCGGCGGTGAGGCCGCCCCCTCGGCCGATGTGTTCGCGCTGGGACAGACCGCCGTGTTCGCCTCGACGGGCAGCGGTGCCTTCGGGGAAGGGGACGCGCACGCGGTGCTCTACCGGGTGGTGCACGAGCAGCCCGACCTCGGCCAAGTGCCTGAGCAGATACGGGAGTTGGTGGCGCTGTGTCTGCGCAAGCCCGCCGCCGAGCGGCCTTCCGTCGAGGAGGTCATCCGCTCCGTCCAGACCATCCAGGCACATCGCGGTGACGAGGCCCGGCACGCCTCGGGGGCATGGCTGCCGGGCGAACTGGCGGCGGGGATAGCGGCTCGGGCCGAAGGAGCCCACCAGGCGCAGGCCCACGCCCAGGCCCAGGCCCAGGCGGAGGCGGCCCCGAGCACTCACGGGTCCGGCGGTTTCGGAGCCGCAGGGTCCGGCGGTTTCGGAGCCGCAGGGTCCGGCGGTTTCGGAGCCGCAGGGTCCGGCGGTTTCGGAGCCGCTGCCTCCGGAGGCGTCTTCGGCCCCGCCGGCTCCGGCGGCTCCGGCGGTTTCGGCCCCCCGGCGGCCTACTCCCCCACCTCGCCGTCCCACGCGGCCCAGTCCCCAGCCGCACAGTCCCACGCCGCCCTGCCCGGGCCGTTCGTGATGGGATCTCCGGCCGCACCGGGTGCGTACACACCGCCTCCATGGCCCCAGCCGCAGGAGCCGGCCGTCGCGCAGACCTCCCCGGTCGCCGCGAACCGCGCGGGCCGCGGGGCCCGGCCATGGATGCTGTCGGCGGCCGCAGTCGTGCTCGTCGCCGGTGGGGCGGCCGCCGCGCTGCTGCTCGTCCCGGGGGACGGCGACAAGGACGACACCGGGTCCGCGGAGGTGGCCACGTCGCGGTCGGCTCCGAAGGCCGAGAAGTCCCCGTCGGCATCCGCTTCACCGTCCACCAAGGCGTCCAAGAAGCCGAAGCCCACCAAATCCGTGCTGCCGTCCGGCCCTTCGGGGCCCGCGACCCCCACACAGGCTCCGAACCCGGCTCCCCCGGCCGCGTCCAGCAAGCCGGCGGCGCCCGAGGCCCCTGCCCCGGTCACGTACTCCGGGATCCGGATGACCGCGAACCACGACCTGTATCTGGCGGACACCCCGGTGCGCCCCAAGGCTGACTCCGGGAGTTCGGACGAGGACCTGACGTACGCCGTCTACTCCTCGGGCGCCGTCCTCGCCCCCGGCACCACCTCCGGCAGCTCCCTCGCCTTGCTTCCTGCGGGACGGCAGGGAACCGTGGAGGCGTGCAAGGGCGCGACCGCCTACAAGAGTTACATCTGGATCAAGGACCTGACCGCCGGCCGGCAGATGTGCGTCATCAGCGGGACGGGACACGTGGGGCTGGTGACGTACAAGGGCTCGTCCGGGACGACGTACGCCACCTTGGACGTGAAGGTGTGGCGCGACGCGGTCTAGGTCGAATCTCCGGCCCCGTCCCGACAGTTCCTGGTCCCTGCGGAGCCCGGTCCCTACAACTCCTGGTCCCCGAAAGGGAGCGCGTCCAGGTCCCCGTCGAACTCCCCGACGTTCGGGAGCATCAGCTCCAGGGCGTCGGACGGCTCGTCCCTGCGGCTGTCCGGGCCCAGGAGTGCCTGCTCGGTCCAGATGCATTTTCCGGTCGCGGTGTAGCGCGTGCCCCAGCGCCGGGAGAGTGCCGTGATCAGTTGCAGGCCGCGCCCGCCCTCGTCGGTGTCCGTCGCCCGGCGGATGCGGGGCATCGTCAGGCTGCCGTCGAAGACCTCGCAGACCAGCTCGGCGTCGTGCAGGAGGCGCATGCTGACGGGGCCCTTGGCGTGGCGTACGACGTTGCCGACCAGTTCGCTGGCCAGGAGTTCCGTGGTCGGTGTCAGGCTTTCGAGGCCCCAGGCGGAGAGCTGCTCACGGACGTGACGGCGGGCCTGGCCCGCGGCCCTGGGGTCCTCGGGGAGCGACCACGAGGCCATCCTCTCCACGGGCAGGGCGTGCAGCCGCGCGACGAGGAGTGCCGCGTCGTCGGCCGCCTGGTGCTCGGCGGGGAGAAGACCGGCCGTGAGGGTGTCACAGAGGCGTTCGAGACGGTCGCGCTCCCCGTCCGGATCCACGTCCGTGATGTGCGCCGCGCGCAACAGCCCGGCCAGGTCCGCCATCCCCTCGTCGACGTCGCGCGTGGAGGACTCCACCAGACCGTCGGTGTAGAGCACGAGCAGGCTGCCCTCCGGCACCGCCAGCTCGACCGTCTCGAAGGGTGGTTCGGCCGCGCCCAGCGGAGGGTCGGGGGCCAGTTCCGGAAAGTGGACCCTGCCGTCGGGGTGGACCACGGCCGGCGGGGGATGACCTGCCCGGGTGATGGAGCAGATCTGCGTGGTCGAGTCGTACAGCGCGTAAAGGCAGGTGACGTACGACTCCTCGCCCATGCCGCCGACGATGTCGTTCAGATGGCTCATGATCTCGTCGGGCGGCAGTTCCAGGTCGGCGAGGGTGTGGACGGCCGTGCGCAGGCGGCCCATGGTCGCCGCCTCCGGCAGGCCGTGGCCCATCACGTCGCCGACCACCAGGGCGACCTGGCCGCCCGAGAGCGGGATGATGTCGTACCAGTCGCCCCCCACGTCCATACCCTGTCCCGCGGGGAGGTAGCGGGCCGCCGCCGTGCACGCCGACGGGGTGGGCAGGTCCCGGGGGAGCAGGCCGCGCTGGAGTTCGCGGGAGCGGGTGTGTTCGGCGTCGTAGAGCCTCGCCCGTTCCAGGGCCTGGGCGACCAGGGCGCTGATCGTGGTCAGCAGGGTGCGTTCGTCGTCGGTGAGGCGGCGCGGTCGGTCGAAGGCCACGACGCAGACGCCGAAGGTGACTCCGGACGCCGTCAGCGGCAGGAACGCCCACGCCTGTTTGCCCGCACGGCCGGGCAGATGGGCCTGCGCCGGTGAACGCGCGGCGAGTTCGTGGACGGATGACAGGAACAGTGGTGTGTTGGACGTGATCGCGTCCCAGCCGGGGTCGCCGGACACCCGCGGGCGGCGGTCGACAACGGTGAGGAAGTCGTCCGGGTAGCCGACCGCCCCGACGGTGTGCAGCGATTCGCCCTCGACGGTCTGCACCAGGAGTCCGGCGGCGGCGAAGAGCGGCAGCACCCGTGGGGCGAGCGCGTCCACCACGTCCCGTGACGTCGTCGCCTTCGCGAGGGCGGCCGTCAGCTCCGTCATCTGGGCCGCGCGCTCGGAGGCCCTCCGCTCCGTGGCCTCACGCTCCTCCTCGTGCCGCCGCCTCTGGGTGACGTCGGTGAAATACAGGGTGCGGCCGTCGGGGCCGGGGACCAGCCGCAGGTGGTACCGGCGGTTGTTCTCCGGCATGTGCACGTCGAAGCTGGCGGGCTTGTCCTCGGCCGCCGCCTTGCGAAAGCGGCTCTCCATGCCGGACACCCGCTGCGCGGTGGGCAGGTCCCACAGGACACGCCCGAACAGCTCCTTCTCGGAGAGGCCCAGCGTGCGTTCCGCCTCCAGGTTGGCGAAGGTGATCCGCCACTCGTCGTCGAACGCCAGGAATCCGTCGCTCATATGGCGCAGGGCGCGGCTGAGGGCGTCACGGGCGGACCGGGACTCGTCGCTCTCCCAGCCCACGCCGATCATCCGGCAGGGTTCGCCGTGTTCGTCGTACGTCGCCCTGCCGCGGGCCTGGGTCCAGCCGTACGTACCGTCCAGGCGGCGTACGCGGTACTCCGCCTCGTACACCGTGTGGTCGCGGATCGCCCGCTGCGCGGCGCCCAGCGTCGGGGCCAGGTCGTCGGGGTGGACGATCCTCATCCAGTTCTCGATCTTGCCGGTGAAGTCTGCCGGTCTGGTGCCGTAGAGCTTCAGGGCCGCCTCGTCCCAGATCAGGTCGCCGGTCCGGATGTCCCAGTCCCAGGAGCCGACGCTGACCTCCTTGAGGGCCTGCCGGAGGCGCTCGCCGCTGAGTTCGGTCTGCGCGGGCCCGGCCGGCGGGGGTGCCTGGGCCATGCGTTCCTCGGTCCAGGCGATCACGGCGCGCAGGAAGTCCCACTGCTCCGGGGTGGGTTCGCCTCCCTCGCCCGTGACGACGGAGAGGGCACCGATGGTGCGGTCCCCGCCGGACAGCGGGACGGCCGCCAGTCCGCTGCCCGGCCAGGTGTCCTCCGCCGGCAGTGGCTGTCCGGTGGGCGTCCGCGGTGCCCAGACGCCGCTGCCCTGGTGCAGGGCGCGGGCGGGGGCCAGCGGGCCTTCCTGGTCGATGATCTCCCAGGCCCGGGTGAGGACCGGTGGGAGACCGGCGGCAGACACCAGCCGCAGGGCGGACATGGGGCCGCGAAGGTGGATCATCCCTCCCAGGGCACCGAGCTCGCCCACCGCGTGCTGGAGCGCCAACCGGAAGATCTCGCTCTCCGCGACACCTGGTTCCACCGTGCCGAGCAGAGCCAGCCGTGCATTCATACGATGAATTTTACCGTTCTGGCCTCATTGGAATGCGGGCCTTCGCAGGAATCACACCCTCGCCTTCACCCTCCCTTACCTGGCCTTCAACACCCTTTGACGCAGGTCGAGTTGCCTGCCGTGGACGATGGCGGGTCCGGCACCGACCGGATCGAGCCGTACGTCTCCACACCGATCCTCGCACCGCCCCCGGCAATCGTCGCGGGCTGGACGCGGGGAGGACGAAGAGTGAGCCAGACCACAACAAAAACGGTGCCGTATCGATAGCGGCAGGGCTACTCTGGACATCGAGGTGAACGAAACAGTTTCGTTCAGGGCTCCGCGCATGTCCCCGGCGAGGACGCCGCCCATCGCCCCTCCCCATGGAGAACGCCTGCCATGACCTCCGTACTCATCGTGAACGACCAGTCCCTGCAGCGGCTCGGTCTGCGGATGCTCCTGGCCGCCGAGCCCGACCTGACCGTCGTCGGCGAAGCGGCGACCGGGGCCGAGGCGGTCCGTCTCAGCGCCGAACTCCGCCCCGACGTCGTCCTGTTGGACAGCGGCGTCGCCGCCACGGACGGCGTCGCGACCATCCGCCGTATCGCCCATCCCTCCCTCCTGCCGCTCGTTTCCGAACTCACCGGAGCCGACGGGCAGCGCCCGCGCGTACTCGTCCTGACACCTGCCGGCCGGGAGGGAAACGCCTACGCCGCCCTGCGCGCCGGAGCGGCCGGATTCCTTCTCCAGGACGCCACTCCCGACGAGCTGGCCGCGGCCATCCGTATCGTGGCGGCGGGAGACGCCGTGATCACTCCCGGGCTGACCCGCACGCTCATCGAGACGGTCCGCCAGCAGCGCCCCGCCCGCCGGCTCGACGGGCAGGTCGGCCTCGGCACCCTCACCGGGCGCGAACGCGACGTCCTCACCGCCGTCGCGTCCGGCTGGTCCAACGCCGAGATCGCCGAGCGCCTGTCCATCGCTCCGACCACCGTGAAGACCCACGTCAGCAACATCCTCGCCAAGATCGGCGCCCACGCCCGCGTCCAGGCGGTGGTCTTCGCCTACGAGTCCGGCCTGGTGCGGCCGGCGGCCTGACACCGATCGGTACGCGCCCGCCGGCCGCGATCGCCGACAGGCGCGCACCGATCCAGAAATCTGCCGGACGGTAGCCGCCCGTCACCTGATCGTCACGATTCCGGACGCCTGGGCCCATACAGGCGCCGTTGCCCTCGTCGGATTCACACGGAGTTCCCCGCCCGGGTGCAGGCGGAGGCGATCGTGGCGCATTCTTGCTGTGTCAGCCACTCGGCGGCGCACGGACGAGGTAGGGCGATGACTGGGAGAGCCGAGCACGACACCCGGACGCCCGGACGCCTGGCCGCACTGCTGACCGGGATCACGGCGGAGGCGATCGGTGCGGCCGACGGCTTCGCGGGAGGCGTGTACCTGCGGTCCAGTACGCCCGGGCTACTGCGGCTCGCCGTGCTCTCCGGACTGCCGGGGCCGCTGTTCCGCCCCTGGTGGCGGCTGCACGTCGACCGTCGGTTCCCCGTCGCGGACGCCTACCGGCTGGGCGTCCAGGTGGTGCTCCCGGACGCCACGGAGACCATGCGCCGCTACCCCCAGTTCGCGGCGGGCCTGCCGTTCCCGTTCGGGTCCGTGTACGTGCCCGTGGTCGGCGGATCGACGGTCTACGGCGTACTGACCCTCCTGCGCCCCGCGACGTCGGACGCCACCACGGTGCTGCCCGACCGTGACCGCATGGCGCAGCTGGCCGAGGACCTGGGCGCGGCTCTGCGGAGCCTGGAGGACGGCGACGGGTCTCCGGTCGCCTGGGACGACGAACCGCTGTGCGTGCGGCCACCGGCGGCCGGGCCCCCTGCCGCGCCCATCGGGCGCTTCTCCTGGGATCCGGCAACGGATGTCGTGACCGCGGACAACCGGCTGCGCGCCCTGCTCGGGGTGGCGCCGGGAGAGGCCGCAGACACCCCGCAGGCCCTCGCGGACGCCGTGGCCGCCGCCGACTCCCATCAGATCCTGGCCGCCCTGCGGGAGACGGCCGCGGGAAGACCGCCGCCGCTGCCCCTGCACGTGCACGCCGTCGACGGCACTCTTCGGCTGCTGGAACTCTGGACCCCGCACGACACGTCCGTACCGCCCGGAACGCACCCCGTCCGCGGCATCGTCCTCGATCCGGACATCGGATCGGCGGCCGACAAGGCGGCCGACCTGCTCCCGGAGGGCGTGTTCTGCCTCGACCGGCTGGGCCTGATCGTCTACGCGAATCCTCGGGCGGCCGAGCTGCTGGGCCGGCCGCGCTCCGAGCTTCTGGGCCGCATCCTGTGGGAGGCGGTGCCATGGCTCGACCGGCCCGCCTACGAGGACCACCTGCGAGAGGCCCTGCTGTCACCTCATCCGGTGCACTGCCACGTCGTACGGCCGCTCCAGGACGAGGACAAGCCCCTCGCGGATCCCCAGGGAGGCGACTGGTTCTCGCTCTCCGTCTATCCGGGTCCCGACATCCTGACCTGCAAGATCGTTCCGGCCGACCGTATGGCGGACCCGCCTCCCGAGCCGGCGCCGCAGCCCGAAACGATCGCACCGCCGGACGCGCCCCTGGCCGACGGTTCTCCGGCCGCGGTCACCTCGATGGCCCCGCTGTACCGCCCGATCATCCTCGCGATCGCGCTGACCGAGGCGGTCACCGCCCACCAGGTCTCCGCGGTCGTGATGCAGGAGCTGCTGCCGGCCTTCGGCGGCCGTCGGCTCGCCATCTACCTGCTGCAGGACCGGCATCTGTATCTGGCCTGGGAGTCGGGCTTCCCCAAGGGGTTCCTCGCGCCCTTCGACGGGGTCGGCCTCGACACCCGGCTGCCCGGCGTGGAGACCCTCACCACCGGCCGGCCGCTCTTCTTCGAGTCGATGCATCAGCTCACGGCCGCCTACCCCGGCATCCCGCTCGACGCCACGGAGGGCGCCCGGGCCTTCCTGCCCCTCATCGCCTCCGGGCGCCCCGTCGGCTCCTGCATTCTCGGCTTCGACCGTCCCCGGGACTTCAGCACCGAGGAACGTACGGTGCTCACCGCCCTCGCCGGGCTGATCGCCCACGCCATGGAGAAGGCACACCGCTACGACACCGAGGCCGCGCTCGCCCGCGGGCTCCAGCAGGCGCTCCTCCCCCGGCGGCTGTCGGGCCATCCGCGGGTCGAGACCGTCGGGCGCTATCTGGCGGGCACCCAGGGAATGGACGTGGGAGGCGACTGGTACGACGTCGTCGAGTCCGGGGACGGTCTCGCGCTGGTCATCGGCGACGTCCAGGGACACGGCGTCCAGGCCGCCGCCACCATGGGTCAACTGCGCAGCGCCGTAAGGGCCTTCGCACTCGGCGACCATCCGCCCGACGAGGTCCTCAGCGGCACCAACCGTCTTCTGATCGACCTCGATCCCGGCCTGTTCGCCAGTTGCTGCTACATCCGGCTGGACCCCGTCACCGGTCTGGCCCGGGTCGCCCGCGCCGGGCATCCCCCGCCGATCCTGCGCTACCCGGACGGCCGCACCCACGTCCTGGACATCCCCGGCGGCGTCGTGCTCGGCGTCGACCAGCACGCCCAGTACCCGGTGACGGAGCTGCAGCTGGAGCCCGGCGCCATCCTCGCGCTCTACACGGACGGGCTGGTCGAGCGGCCCGGCGTCGACATCGACGAGGGCATCACCGCACTGCGCGTGGCCCTGGCCCGGGCCGGTTCCCCCGCTGCCCGCCCGGGAGGCCGTTCACTGGCCGCCGTCGCCGACCGGCTCACCGCCAGGGCCCGGCATGTCGCCGACCGCCCCGACGACATAGCGCTGCTGCTGACGGCACGCCGCCCGATGGGACGCCCCCGCTGAGCGACAGCGCTCCGTGCGGCACTCCCCGTACGGGACTCAACCGCGCGGCGGAGGAATCGGGCGCCCGAGACGCACGGGGACGCCCGGGGAATACAGCACGCTGACCGGTTCGCCCAGCAGCGCCGGCAGCCCGGCGGACTCGACGAGGTTCTCCTCGCAGGCGACCAGCGTCGCCCGGTGCAGCGGCCAGCGCGGATGGTCGTTCGGCAGGAAGCCGGCGTCGCCGAAGAACGGGTTGTGCATGCCCCACCGGGCGGTCAGGAAGTGCTCAAGACTGTTCGGCTCGGTTATGCGCTCCCCGGGCCGGACGACGAGCCGGCTGTACGCGCCGCGCGGCCCCGGCACACGCCTCGCGCTGGTGTAGCCGACCGTGTCCCCGCCGGTCCGCACGGACATGCGCGACCACACGTACGGCAGCCGGAACGCCAGGCGCCCCATGACCACCGGCACGAGCCGGGACGCGTCCATGGACCGGAAGACCACACCGCGCCGACCGTGCGCGTCCACCGAGTACAGGCGCACGTTGGTCTCCGGGAAGGAGCCGAGGTACGGCACTCCCGGCAGGCGCAGCCAGCCCACCTTGTGCATCCGGAAAGCGACCAGCCCGACGAAGGTGACTCCGTCGACGGTGTCGGGAACGGTGCCGTCCGGCAGCAGTCCCGCCACGGCCGCCGGATCCACGGCCCAGTGCACGAAGGTGAGGTCCAGCCACTGCTGGGTGAGCAGGGGGCGGCGGAGTGCGACCGGGGCGTCGGGCGTGATCGGTTCCGGCACGGACGAGGTGATCGACACGAGCGAAAGCATCGCAGGCCCCTGTCCGGGGCACGGCGAGAACGCGTGCTGTGTGACGCGTCTGGCACCGGTGGGCCCCGGTGCCGTAGTCCCGGGCCCCGCCGTCGTGCGTCGGCCCCGGACGTGTCCCGGGGCCGCGGCGGGGGTCAGACATCGGTGGGCAGGCCGCTCACCTCCGCGATGCCGCGCAGTTCCTCGTCCTGGCGGTGTCGTTCACCGATGAAGTCGGCGATCTCCTGGCACCTGGCCGGATCGGCCGCGGTGCCGGAGTCCGTGACGACCCTGACGGGTCCGACCTCGTCGGTCTCGATCTCGACGATCTGGTTGTCCAGCCGTCCCGTGACGGCGACGGCCACGACGAGGGACGCCTCGTCGCGGACCTCCTGCGAGACGCCGGCACCGTCCTCGCCTTCGAGACTCAACTCGATCGGCCCAGCCCGTTGCTCCTGCATCGCCTCCAGCACTGGCTCGACCATGCGGAGCAGCACCGCGTAGTCCGACGGCGCCATACGCACGCGCAACAAGTCGAGATAGACGTCCACGGGCCGGTCTTCGGGCGGAAACTCTGATTCGCTCATGGGACTCGACTTCCCCGATGTGGCCAACATGATCGCATCTGGGACCAAAATGGTGGATCTCAGCGCCCACCGCCACTCGGGAGCCGGCCGGTGCCTGCTCTAGGCGCCGCGACGGATCCTGGCGGCCTTGCGGGCCTCCGCCGTCTGCCGGGCCTCGGCGGACCGGCGGGACTCGCCACCGGTACGTCCCGGCCGGGTGCCCATGCCGCGGAAGGGCGTACCGCCGCGCTGCGGGCGCTCCGTGACCGGCGCGCTCCCGTTGACCGGGATCCCGGAGGGCGCCTGGGCACCCGTGATGCGGCTCAGCTCTGCCTCTCCCGAGCGGACCTGGGTGATCTGCGGCCTGATACGGGCGTCGGACATCAGACGGGTCATGTCACGGCGCTGATTGGGCAGAACGAGCGTGACGACGCTGCCGGACTCCCCGGCACGGGCCGTACGCCCTCCGCGGTGCAGGTAGTCCTTGTGGTCGGCAGGCGGGTCCACGTTGACGACGAGGTCGAGGTCGTCGATGTGGATGCCTCGTGCCGCGACGTTGGTCGCCACCAGCACCGTGACCTGGCCGTCCTTGAACTGGGCCAGGGTGCGGGTGCGCTGGGGCTGCGACTTGCCGCCGTGCAGCGCCGCGGCCTTCACTCCGCTGCCCAGCAGGTGCCGGGTGAACTGGTCGACGGCGTGCTTGGTGTCCAGGAACATCAGCACCCGCCCGTCGCGGGCGGCGATCTCCGTGGCGGTGGCGTGCTTGTCGGCGCCGTGCACGTACAGCACGTGGTGCTCCATCGTGGTGACCGTGCCCGCCGACGGGTCGACCGAGTGGACCACCGGGTCGTTGAGGTAGCGCCGGACCAGGAGGTCGATGTTGCGGTCGAGGGTGGCCGAGAACAGCATCCGCTGGCCGTCGGGCCGTACCTGGTCGAGCAGCTCGGTGACCTGGGGCATGAAGCCCATGTCGGCCATCTGGTCGGCCTCGTCCAGAACGGTGATCTCCACCCGGTCCAGGCGGCAGTCCTTGCGCTCGACGAGGTCCATGAGACGGCCCGGGGTCGCGACGACGACCTCGGCACCGGCCCGCAGCGCCCCGGCCTGGCGGCCGATCGACATACCGCCGACGACGGTGGCCAGCCGCAGCTTGAGCGGCCGGGCGTACGGCGTCAGCGCGTCGGTGACCTGCTGGGCCAGCTCACGGGTGGGCACGAGGATCATCGCGAGCGGCTTCCGGGGCTCCGCACGCCGCCCGGCCAGACGCACGAGGAGTGCCAGGCCGAAGGCGAGCGTCTTGCCGGAGCCGGTGCGCCCGCGGCCGAGGACGTCACGGCCCGCGAGGGAGTTGGGCAGCGTGGCGGCCTGGATCGGGAACGGCTCGGTCACGCCGAGGCGGGTGAGCGTGTCCAGCAACTCGGCGGGGAGGCCCAGTTCACCGAAGGTGGCGACCGCGGGGAGGCCCGGGTTGACGGTGGCCGGCGGTGTGAACTCGCCCTGCGGCGCGGCGGGCCGACGCCCATTGCCACCCGACCGGGTGACGGGCCGCCCCTGGCCCTGCGGGCGGGCGCGGCCACCCCGGCCGGAACCGCCGAAGCCGTCCTTTCGGCCCTTGGAAAAACCGTCGTTCGTGCGAGCTGAACGGTTCATGAAGAACCTTCCTCGATAGGGCACGTATCGAGGAATTCTCGGCGGGCAGAAGCCGAACGAATTGCAAGAACGAGCCGGGTGCGGGACCGGAAAATGATCCGGCCGCAGCGATGTGACACAAGAAGGAAGTCCTGGTCGGGACTTCCTGGAAAAATCAGCAAGCTGGGGCCCCACCGCGAGGTGGGACCCCAGCCGCCTTGTGCGATTCGACGTCAGGCAGGCGTGATGTTCTCCGCCTGCGGGCCCTTCTGACCCTGGGTGATGTCGAAGTTCACCTTCTGGCCCTCCTGGAGCTCACGAAAGCCCTGGGTGGCGATGTTCGAGTAGTGGGCGAAGACGTCGGGGCCGCCGCCCTCCTGCTCGATGAAGCCGAAGCCCTTTTCCGAGTTGAACCACTTGACGGTTCCAGTAGCCATGTCATTTCCCCTTCGGGGCAGTACCCGGGGGTCCGCACTGTGTGAACCCCTGCGTCGCCGCAATGAACCCGTCCGGAAAGAGCGCCGGAAATACAAAAGCGCCCGGCGATATGTAATCATCCGAGCCACTTGAAGTGTGCGGGAACTACAATTGCAACTGGATCAAGACTATCACGACACACCCACACGGCAACGGCTGACCCGCCCTTCCGTTGTTCAGGGGCCGGGCCCCGGGTCGGGCTTCACGGCGTCGGTGATTCCGGCGCGGGCGGCCTCGAGCTGGGCGGCGAAGGCGACACCGAGGAAGAGGGCGACCCCGGTGAGGTTCGCCCACAGCAGCAGGGCGACGAAGGCGGTGAGCGGTCCGTACACGGCACCGAAGGACCCGCTGCTTGCGACGTAGAAGGCCAGGAGCCAGGTGGCCGCGACCCACAGCACCAGATGGACCGCCGAGCCGAAGGCGAGCCAGGTGTAGCCCGGCTGGTCCCTGCGGGGAGCCCAGCGGAAGATCACCGCCGAGGCGACCCAGACGAACACCACACCCAGCGGCACCTGGAGCGGCCCCCACCAGTCGAGGTTGTCGCGCGACCAGCCGAGGGCCTGGACCACCGACTCCCCCACCGCGTCCCCGGCGACCAGGACCAGGAAACCGAGGACCATCGGCATGCCCGCGGCGAGGGCGAGCAGCAGGGACCGCCCGTACTTGGCCAGGGCCGGACGGTCGCGCTCGATCCCGTAGATGCGGTTGGCACCCCTTTCGACCTGGGCCATCGCCGAGGCCAGGTTGAGTATCGCGAAGGCCAGGCCCAGCCACATCGCCAGGGCACTCCAGATCCCGGAGCCGGCGCTGCGCTCGGTCTCGGCCAGGGCGTCCTCGACCAGGTCGGCGCTGGCGCCGGGCACGATCCGGCTGAGGGTGAGTTCGATGATCCGGCCGACGCTCTCGGTGTGGACGGTGGTGGCGACGCCCACCAGGGCGATGGTGAAGGGCACCATGCCCAGGACCACCTGGAAGGCGAGGGAGCGCGCGCTGGTGAAGCCGTCGGCGTAGCGGAAGCGGGAGAACGCGTCCAGCAGCAGGCGACGGCCCCCGTAGTGCCGCAGCGCGGTGAGCGCCTCGTCACCTGACAGCTCCTCCCCGATCATGTCCCGCGTCTGCGGGACGTGCCCAGCGGTGCCCATCGCTCACGTCTCCTCGTTCTGTGAAATTCGGTGAATCCTTTTCCGGGTCGGGAATGATTCGGCCCTTCGGGGGAAGCCCGCCGAATTCTCGACCCACCCGTGTTTGGACGGGCTTTCCCCGGTCAGCCGTAATAGTAGAGCGCACTGTCGAAGCAGTGAGGACGTGATCCGCAGTGGCCAGGAACCAGAAGGCACGAGCCAAGACGGAGCAGGCCAAGGGCAAGGCCAAGGAGGCCACGGGCCGTGCGGTCGGCAATGAGCGGCTGACCGCCGAGGGCCGGGCCGAGCAGGCCAAGGGCGATGCCCGCCAGGCCAAGGAAAAGACGAAGGACATATTCCGTCACTGATGTCGATCATCCATTCCGCAGGGCCCGCTGCGTGCTTGCGGCGGGCCCGCCTGCTTTCAGGTCTTTTCAGGCGAAGGAGCGAAGAATGTGCGGGGAGCACCGGACGCACCCCATCGACACAGTTACGGTCCCGGGCCGGCCTCGTTCACCGGGACCGCGCAGTCCGGCCGAGGTGCGCGAGGCGGTCAGGCACGCCTTCGAAGGCGCACGACGATCCCGCAGGCGCGACACCGTGGCCGGTGACGAGGCCTGTGACGAGGCCGTCGGC
The DNA here is from genome assembly GCF_044456225.1 of Streptomyces sp. NPDC050988. Lineage (NCBI taxonomy): Bacteria > Bacillati > Actinomycetota > Actinomycetes > Kitasatosporales > Streptomycetaceae > Streptomyces > Streptomyces sp. NPDC050988. Next base: position 740,734 of record NZ_JBITFQ010000002.1, read on the forward strand.
GACGCCCTGCTCGTCGCTTCGGAGCTCACCACCAACGCGATGCTGCACGGCGGCGGTGTCACCCAGTTCGAGGTGACGCTGGACGACTGGGACGTACGTCTGTCGGTGAGCGACCGCAGCCAGGAACTCCCGACATCGGCACGGCACATCGACGAGCGGGGGTTCATGCGGGCCGGGGGCCACGGCTGGCCGATCGTCTGCCATCTCGCCCGTGACATCACGATCTCGGAGCTCGACGCCGGCGGAAAGCGCATCACCGCCGTCGTACCGCTCTCGCCCCGGTAGGAACCGGGCACCGTCTCCCTGCTTCAGCCTCCGCTGCCTCCCCGCCTCAGCGCCCGTCGGCCTCGCTTCGGCATCGTCCGTATTCAGCCGCGCGTGGCGAGAGGGCCTTCGGCGTGGCGAGAGCCTCCTCGTTTCACGCCGAGAGGGCCTGCCGGGTCTGGCGGGGCGTGCCCGCCGCAGGTGGTGCGCCCGGGACCGCGGGGCGCACCGGGTAGGTGGTCTTCGCCGGGTCCACGACCGGGTCCCCCAGCACGATCCGGCCCGCCGCCTGCAGCGCGTCGCACTCGTCGGTGGGCAGGGCCACATGGCTGACACCCAGCCCGGCGCCGGAACCGAGGGGCTGCCAGTAGCCGTACCGGCGACGGCCGTTGGCGTGCACGGTCAGCCAGACGGGAACGCGCTGCACCGTGATGAGACGCAGAACCTCGGCACCGCCGGGGCCGAGCGGAGCGGGTGTGCGAGGAAGGGCTCGGAGCATGGTCAGCGGTCTCCGTCCAGGGCGCTCGGCATGGCTCGGCGGTGGGGGGTGGGCGTCATGTACGGGCGGCCTTTCGTCGGACGGGTGCGATCACGCATCGCCGGGACGACGACGTTCTCGCTGCTCCGCATTGTTGCGGAGGGCACTGACAAAGCGGCCGGAGCGGCTCCGGAGCACCCTCCGAAGCCGCTCGTCCGGCCCCTCGTGACCGACGGGTGTCCCGGTTCCGGACTCCCACGCCTCGGTTTCCGGCCCGCGCCCCTCGGTTTCAAGCCCCGCGTGTCCCGGCGATGAGCGCGTTCCGGCCGTGAACGAACCGCCCGAGCCGCTCCGGGCGGTTCGCTCGCCGTGGCGCCTTCAGCGGATCCTGGCGCCGTAGACGTGGGTGACCGTCATCGTCATGAGCACTCTGCGGTCGGTCACCATCACCGACCGGTACTCGTCCCAGTCCGGGTGCTCACCGGCGGCGCGCCGGTAGTAGTCCACCAGTGCCTCGACCTCCGGGCCGTGGGGGTCGGTTCCCGGTCCGGTGAGGGTCACCGTGCCCTCGGCCGTCGCCCATGACCAGCCGTCGGGGCCGGTGACCTCCAAGGCCGCTCGTGGGTCCCTGCGCAGGTTCGCCGTCTTGGCTCGTCCCTCGGTCATCGAAACGTGGAGAACATCGGCCTCCCGGTCGTAGAAGGGCATGACGGGCGACAGCTGGGGGCGGCCGTCCGACTTGATCGTCGCGAGAACGCCGAGCCGGCTCTCCGCGAGCAGCGTGCGTGGGTCGAAAGGTGTGGCGGTCATGTCCAGGGCCAAGTCGCGACCACGGTCCGGCTATTCCCAGCGGGGCGACGCCGACTCCCGACGGCGCGAGACCAGCGGTCGGCGGGGCAAGACCGACGGTCGGTCATGTCCGTGTTCCTGAGGGCTTGCGGAACTGCTCGATCATCGCCGCGTAGCCGTCACCGCCGCGTCCGTCGGCCACGGCCCGGTCGGCCAGGGCCTGGATGAACCTGGGCAGGTCGGCGTCGACACCGCGGGACTCGCTCTCGTGGGCGAGGTGCTCCATCGCGGCCCGGTGGGTGTCGAGGGTGGCGTCGAGGGCCGGGTACGTACCTTCGGCGATCTGCTGCGCGTAGCCGGGCAGCCAGTCGGTCACGATCCCGACCCCCTGCCTCACGAGCGGGACGAACGCCGCGGGATCCACACCCGCCGCCCCGAGCAGCGCGGCGCCGTGCAGGAATCCGTTCAGGACGCCCCACATCAGGCCCAGCACGGCCATGTCGTGCAGCGCTGACAGGGTGTGGTCGCCGCCGAGGTACGTCGTTGCCCCGGCCAGGCTCCTCAGTACGGGCTCGTGCAGGTCGAAGGCCGCCCTGGGCCCGCTGTAGAGGATGATGGCGTCCGCCGTGCCGATGCCCGGCGGGACGGCCAGGATCACGCCGTCGAGGTAGTCGCTGCCGTGCCGTGCCGCCCACTCGGCCGTCTCACGGGCCTGCGCCGAGGTGCCCGAGGTCAGGTTGACCAGGGTCCGGCCGTCGAGGAGCTCCCCGACCGGATCGAGGAGCTTGTGCGCGGTGTCGTGGTCCGAGAGGCAGACGACCACGAGTGAGCCGGCCTCGACGGCGTCGGCGATCGAGTCCGCGAGTGTCGCGCCCTGTGCGATCAGTGGTTCCGCCTTGGCCGCCGTGCGGTTCCACACGGTCGTGGGGTGGCCGTCGCGCAGGAACACTCCGGCCAGCGCCTGGCCCATCAGCCCCAGTCCGACGACCGTCACGGGCGTGCGGTCCTCATCGCGATTCTGTGTCATGTGTTCCCCCTGAGTGAGTCGGTGGTCATGGCAGAATCGTCAACGTTCACACCGGTATGAAGGTCAAGGGGGAATCGGCGTGCTGATCGGGGAGTTGAGCCGCCGGACCGGGGTCCGCACGCATCAGCTGCGCTACTACGAGGCCCAGGGACTGCTGGAGCCCGAGCGCGGCACGAGCGGCTACCGTGAGTACTCGGACGACGCCGTACTGACCGTCGCCCAGATCAGGAAGCTGCTCGAAGCCGGGCTGTCGACCGAGGAGATCGGGTACCTGCAGCCCTGCGTCACGGGCACGGCCCCCGATCTCGAACCCTGTCCGGAGCTCCTGGACACCCTTCGGGCGCGCCTGAAGGGGCTGGACGAACACATCGACACCCTCACCCGCTCCCGCCAGGTCCTCCACGACTACATCGACGCCACCGAGCGGCATGTGACTCAGGGATCTCAGGCGTGATCGCGCTCCGCCGGACAGGTCGGGCCCGTACGACGCGGTGGGGGCGCCCTGGTGGCAAGATGGGCCTCCAGTGGAGCCGCGAGGGCGCTTCGACCACATAAGCGGGTGACACATGACGGACGAGCCCGGCGAGGTCTGGGAGCGGTTCGCCGTCGCTCTGGCGGAGATGGCGCGGGACCTGCTGGCCCAGGACTCGGCGCAGGACACCTTGGACCGCATCGTGGAGCACGCGACGGTTCTGATCAACGGATGCGACCACGCCGGCATTCTCACCGTGCGGCGGGGCGAGGTGCACGCACTGGCGGCGACGAGCGATCTCGTGCGCCGCGCGGACCGGATCCAGCAGGATCTGCGGGAAGGCCCCTGCTTCGACGCCGTGACCGACCGCATGCAGGTCTACACGATCCAGGACCTGCGCCAACCCCATGACCGCTGGCCCCGCTTCGCCCCCGAGCTGAACAAGCTGGGCATGGGCAGCGCGATGGGCTTTCTCCTCTTCACCGAGGACGACGATCTCGGCGCCCTCAACGTGTACTCCCGGCAGCCCGGCACCTTCGACGACGACGCACAGCGGGCCGGCTGGATCCTCGCCTCGCACGCGGCCGTGGCGTTCTCCGCGGCCCGTACGCATCAGCAGCTCGGCCACGCCCTGGAGACCCGGCACGAGATCGGCGAGGCCATGGGCATCCTCATGGAGCGCCACGGGCTGACCGAGGACACGGCCTTCAAAGTACTCAAGAAGGCATCGCAGGACCGCAACATCAAACTGCGCGAGATCGCCCGTCTGATCTGCGAGACCGGCGAGAAGCCGGGCTGACCGTCCTCGGCCGGAACGGGTCCGCCGCGCCGGTGGGGGCCGGCGGCCCCCACCGGCGCGGGCGAACGGCGGGTCAAGTGGTGGCGCAGGCGGTGCCGTTGAGCCCGAACGCGGTCGGGGATGTGTTGGTGGCGCCCTTGCTGCCGGTGAAGCCGACCGTGACCGAACCGGCGGCAGGGATGGTGGCGGTGTAGGAGGCGGGGGTGACGCTCACCGCGCCGCCGTTCTGGGTGGGGGTCCCGCCCCACATGTTGGTGACGGTCTGGCCGTTGGCGAAGGCGAAGGCGAGCGTCCAGCCGCTGATGGCGCTGGTGCCCGTGTTGCGGATGGTGATCTCACCCTGGAAGCCGCCCGGCCACTCGCCGACGACCCGGTATCCGACCGAGCAGCCCACACCGGGCGTGCTGCCGCCCTCGTCGGTGGTGACGTTCACCGTGGCCGAGCGGGCCGAACGGTTCCCGGCCGCGTCGCGGGCGTAGACGGCGAAGGTGTACGTCGTGTCGGCGGTTAGGCCTGTCACGGCGACGGTGTTGGTGGTGGAGGCGGCGACCGTGGTCTCGGAGCCGCCGCTGACGCGGACCACGTCGTAGCCGGTGACGCCGACGTTGTCCGTGGCGGCCGTCCAGGTGAGGGTCAGGGAGGTGGCCGTCACCGCGGAGGCGGTCGGGGTTCCGGGGGCGGTCGGGGCCTGGGTGTCCCCCGGGTTTCCGCCGCCGAAGACGGTCGCTTCGCGGGAGGTCTGGGCGATGCCGTTGGCGCCGTTGAAGATGCGCTGGCCCCAGGAACTGAGCCGGCTGGGGTCGAAGCCGATCGACAGGTCGAGGATCGGATCGGTGTTGCCGCTCCAGCTCCAGGCCAGATAGCCGAGCCTGAGCTGCTGGGCCGCCGCCATCATGGTGTCCTCGTCCGGGTCGCCCCACTGGTCGGGAGGCCCGCCGAACTCACCGATGAGGATGGGGAGTCCGGCGTTGACGAAGGCGTTCAGATAGTCGGTGATCTCCTGGGCGGTGTCGTACACGCTGTACATGTGGATCGAGAAGATCAGGTTGCCGGTGGTGTCGGCGTCGTACACGGACTGGGCGTTGGCCCGCATGACGCCCTGCCAGTCCTGGCCCCAGTTGGGCGCGTCCACCATGATCGTGTGCTCGAACCCTGCGTTGCGCAGCTTCTTGATCGCGGCGATCGTGGGATCGGTCCAGCCGGCCGGGTTGGTGTTGCCCCAGGGCTCGTTGCCGATGTTGACGATGACGTAGTTCTCTTCGCCGGCCAGTACGTCCTTGAGGCCGATCCAGTAGTCGGCCGCCTGGTCGAGGGTCCCGGCCGCGGCGTCCTCGCCGTATCCGGTGGTGTCGTGCACCTCCAGGACGCAGATGAGCCGGTTGGCCTTGCACTGGCTGACGATGCCGGCGACGTCCGCGGCGCTGTTCTTGGACCAGCGGTGACCGTTGGAGAGGACGACGCGGACGGTGTTGGCGCCGAGCGCCTTGACGTCGGCCAGCGACTGCGTCTCGCCCGGGTACCAGGTGTGGGCGTGGTTGACGCCACGCATGATGAAGTCGTTGCCATTGCCCTCGACCAGGCGGCCGTCGCTGATGTGGAGGCCGGTGGCGAGGGCGCCGGGCGACGACTGGGCATGAGCCGTCGCCGGACCCAGTACACCGAGAGTGACGAGCCCGAGGAGGGTGACCAGCCGGGTCAGCAGGGCGGCGACGCGGCTCGTTCGTAACGCGCTGGTCGTCGTGGTTCCTGTCGTGCTTCTTGTCGTGCCTCGTGTGGTGCTTCTTGTTGTTCTCACTGCGACTCCAGGGAGTGAGCGCCAAGAAACCTGAGCATCAGAAGAAACGTGGGAGCGCTCCCATAGAGGCACCGCGACAGGAACATGTCAATACATCGCGCAGTGCGGCCTCCGAGGCCGCCACCGCACGATCACCGCATGCGCAGCAGCGAACACACTGCCGATTCCTCCATCGTGCGGAGCTTCTTCAGCAGGTCCGGGGTCGTGCTCTGGTTCACCTGGGTGGTGAGCGAGACGGTGAGGGAGCGCCGGCCGTCCGGTGTCGCGGCGATCAGCTGGGTGTATCCGGGGGTGTTGCCGGTGTGCCCGAGCACCACTCCGCACCGGGTGGTGTAGCGGAAGATGCCGAGCCCCGCCTTGTTGCGGCCGGGGCCGGCCGGTTCGGAGGCGCCGTCCACCCAGCGGCGCTGTGCGTGCAGCGCGGCCGGGGAGGTCAGTGCGCCGCTCGCGTAGCCGCGGATGAAGCGGTTCATGTCCCGCGGTGTGGCGATGATTCCGCCCGAGGCCCAGACTCCGGAGGCGCCGATCAGCTCGCTGACGTCCAGCGGCGGGACCTCGCTCACGTCATAGCCGTGCATGAAGGGCCGCACCATCTCGTATCCCTGCGGGAGGCTGGTGTCGTGCAGGCCCAGGGGCCGGTAGACGATCTTGCGGAGCAGCGTCTCGTAGGGTTCGCCGGTCACCGCTTCGGCCATGAGGGCGACGGCGATGTTGTCCGAGTTCGAGTAGCGGTACTGGGAGCCCGGGCGGAACAGCAGACGCTCGTCACGGACGAAGTCGAGCAGGCGCCGCGAGTCGAAGTGCCGTCGGGGGTCGGCCGCGAGCAGCCGCAGGAACTCCGGATCCCGGCTGAAGTCCGGCAGACCGCTGGTGTGCTGCAGCAACTGGCGCAGCGTCACCTTGGCCCAGGCCCGGGGCAGGCGTGGCAGTCGCGCCTTGATGGTGTCGTCCAGGTCCAGAGCGCCCTGCTGGACGAGATGGAGGGCCACCGCGCCGCTGTACGCCTTGCTCGCGCTGGCGGTCCGGGTGTGGTCGCTGGTGCCGATCGGGCGGCCGGTCGTCAGGTCGGCGACTCCGGCGCGCAGCACGCGACGCCTGTCGCCGCTCTGCAGGAGGACCACCACTCCCGGCGGGCCGCCCGGAGCCGCGACCAGCCCGTCGAGTTGTCGTTGCAACTGGTCCGGCTTGTCGCGGGAACCGTCGCCGGGCGCGGCGGCGGCCGGGTGCAGCGTCCCGCCGCCGATCGAGACGGTGGCCAGCACGGTGACCAGGCACAGGCGCAGACGAGGGTGGCGCTGAAGCGGCATCATCATTCCCGGGCAGACGGGGCAGGACACGCCCAGCATCGGCTCGCCGGGGCCCCACCGCTCGCGCATCTGCGCCAAACAGCCGATCAGGGCGCCGGGCAGTGGTGCGCGGCCGGAGCACGGGCCAGGGAATGGGCATGGGCTGGAGCGGCGGGGCGACGGCAGGGCTCGGCGGGCGACGGGCGAGTACGAGCACGCCGTCGGCCTGTCGCCGTTGCTCATCTGGCCGACGGAGCAAGCGCCCCCGCCGCACCGTCCGCGTCGCCCCGCTCCGCCGCGTAGCCCAGCCGTGCCGCTCGGCCGTCCAGGAGTTCCGTGCCCAGAGGCGTGAGGGTGTGGCGCATGGTGTTGCGTACGCGCAGGCTGTGAATCAGGCCCGCGTCACGGAGTACGGTCGCGTGTTCGCTGACCGACGCGGGCGAGATGGCCAGGCGGCGGGCGATCTCGTTGCCGGTCGCGTTCTCCGTCTCCGCGATCGTGGCGAGGGTCGCCGCCCGGGTGCGGCCGAGGAGCCGGTCGAGTGCGCTCGCTCTCCCCACGGCGCCGCCGGGCCGCAAGGTGTCGATGCCGCGGTTCACCGGATACACCAGTACCGGGGAAAGGGAGCCGTCGCGCAGGGCGATGGGTCTCCCCCGGCAGAAGTACGAGGGAACGAGCCGCAGCCCGCGCCCCTGGAGGTGCACGTCCCGGTCCTCGGGATAGGACACCTGAAGGACCGGCGCACGCCATTGCACCGTGGGGTGCAGCCCGCTCAGCAGCCGGTCGGTCCCGCCGGCCAGGAACGCCTTTGCGCGCAGGGCCCGTTCGGCGTCGACCGAGGCGCTGATCTGCGTCCAGTACGGGTGCAGCGCCTGCCGGTGATACGTACGCAGGGCTGTGCCGAGGCCCCGTCTGGCCGCGGGCAGCCCCGAGGCGAGCGCGGTCGACCACGAGGGCAGTCTGCGCTGCTGTCCGAGGGTCGCCACATCCGTCCGGAGGCGAACCTGAGAGGTGGACAGGATCGTGTCGACCGCCGCTTCGGGGTCGGTGGTCCCCTCGGCCGGTGTCAGGAAGTCCGGCGAGTACCCGCGCGGCGGAACGAGATGAAGCAGCGGCCGGGCGGCCGTGTCCATCGACGTCCGGACGTGCGTGCGCCATCGCCGCAGCGCGACATCGATGTCCGGACCGCTGAGCACATGAAGGCTGAGCAGGGCTTCCCAAGCGGGATCCGGCCCGGTCGCGAGGCGAATCCGGCCGAGGTCCTCCGCGCTGAAATGGATACGCAGCATCAGCTTCCCCCCGAAAGGCTGCTACCCCAGGCGCCCCACTCTTGCCGATGAACGCAGGGCGCGATAGCTCCGATTTCGCCAGCCCTGGTCTTTCGGCGACGGCCGAAACTGTTCCTGTGCGCTCCCCGAACCGGCCTAGTTTCAGGGCCAGTCACCACGGGGGAACGGCGACGGAAACCGCCGACGGTTTCCGTCGCCGCCCGTAGGCAAACGGAGGACTTCGTGACACCTGCACGTCGAATGGTCGGATCGCTCGCGGTCGCGGCAGCTCTCGTCGCCGGGACCACCGTCCTGGCCACCGCCCCTGCGTCCGCCCAGGCCGACGCGTCCGCGCCCGCCCAGGCCCAGCGCGCCGACTGGGACGGCAACATCTACCTCTACTACAGCGCGTCCGGCAACAGCTCCTGGAGCAAGTACGCCGGCTGGGTCAGCGACTTCGCCGGGCACACCTTCGCCGCAGGGGGTGAAGGCAGCGGCCAGCGCGTGAAGAACAACGTGAACCGCGCCTGGAACAACGACGCGAGCTACGCCGCGCGGATCTACTACAACGAGAACTACAACGCGAGCGGCAGCGCTCCCTACGACGACTTCTACCCCGGCAACGCTCGGCAGCTCAACAGCGGTGTTCGCAACAACAACGCCTCGATGAGCTGGTGGTACGTCGGCTGACATCGGGCTCGGGCCCGTCCGAGAGCATCGGACGGGCCCTTCGTCGGGCTCTTCGTACGGGCCCTTCGTACCGGCTCTTCGTACGGCCGCACACACAAGGGGGACATGACATGCGGGCGCGAACCATGCGGCGCGCACTGCGGATCGGGGCCGCGGTCGCCCTCTCCGCCGCCCTCGCGGGCTGTGCGGAGGGACAGGCTGCCGAGCCGAGGCCGAAGGCGTCCGGTCCGCCTCCCGTGACCGGTGTGCCGACGATGCTCGGCGTCGGATCGCTGGTCCTGCCCATCGAGCCCTACCTGTTCACCGACCGGCAGGTCGCCCGGCTGTTCCGGGCGCGGGCCGTGCTCACAGCGTCCTGCATGAAGCGTTTCGGCCACCACTGGCCCGTCCCCACCGAGCCCGCGCCCGACACCGGCACGCTGAATCCGGCCAACACGGCTCACCGGTACGGGATCACCGATGCCCGGCTCGCCGCCCGGTACGGATACCACCCGGCTCCCGGCACAGCACCGGGCCGCACCAAGGAGAAGAGCGCGGGACCCAAGCCCGGGCCGGAAGAGATGCTCCTCCTGACGGGCCTCCGCGACGACGGCGCCCCGGCGGACAAGGACGCACGCGGGCGCGCCATCCCTGCGGGCGGATGCCAGGGCGAGGCCACGGCGGCCCTGTCGGGCGACCCGGACAAGATCGGCAACCGCGAGCTCGTCGGCACGATCAACATCGGCAGCTACAGCGACTCGCAGAAGGATCCACGAGTGGTGGAGGTCTTCCGCGCCTGGTCGCGCTGTATGAAGCGACACGGCCACCAGTACGCCGATCCGACCCAAGCACCGGGCAAGGACCCCGAGTTCACGGGCCCGAAGGCCACCCAGGCCGAGATCGCCCTGGCCGGCGCGGACGTAGGGTGCAAACGCGAGACGAACGTCATCGGCGTCTGGTCCTCGGTCGACGCGGCCTACCAGCGGCGGGCGATGAGCGCGAAGACCCGGGAACTCGCCGCGATCAAGCGGGACATCCGCAGGCAGGTCACCAACGCGGACCGGGTGCTGAGGACCGGCTGACGGCACGCGACCGGTCCTCATCCGGTCGCGGCGGCTCCCGTGATGCCCGCGTCGAAGGGAACGGACGTGTGCTGGTGGACGATCTGCCAGCGGTCGCCCGCCGCGCGGTAGCCGGTGGTCACCCGCGCCGTGGTGTCCAGCGACCCACCGCCGACCAGCGTGGCACGCATCCGTACGAGCGCGTGGCTGAACGCGATGCTCTCGTCGACCCGTACGCGGAATTCGAGGACCTCGCGCTCCACGGGCCCGGCCAGTGTCGAGAACCACATCTCCTCGGCCTTGCGGAGGGCCTCGATCCCGCGCTGCTCCAGACCGCTCACGGGGTGGAACACCTCGACGTCCGGCGCGTAGCAGGCCATCGCCCGGTCGAAGTCCCGCTCGCGGCCGGCCGCGGTCAGTTCCGCGTCCAGGCGGCGGATCTCCCCCTCGGCGTCCTCGTCCTCCCAGAACGCGCGCACCTCCATGGCCCCGATGGTCGCCACAGGGTGCTTCGCCGCCGCCTCGACGGCCTCCTCCAGGCTGTCGCACTCCAGGATGTCGAACCCGGCGACGTACTCCTTCGTCTCCGCGAACGGCCCGTCGCTGCGCAGCACTTCACCGTTCCGCACCCGCACGGTGACCGCCTCGGCGGGCATCCGCAGACGGTGGCCGTGCAGCCGAACGCCGCGCTGGACGCCATGCTCCTCGACCCAGGGTTCGACGGGGGCCATGCCAGAGGCGTCGGCGGTGTCGTCTCCGCAGACCAGCAGCATGTACTTCATGTTTCCTCCAGAGATCGACGAGGCCCCTGTGGGCCCCTGCACCCCATCGACGAACAGCGGTGCGCCGATTCGACACCTCGCCAGGATCTCTTGTCCAAGGGCTGGTCAGGTCCGCTCGGCGGGTTCGGCGGTCCAGGTGATGTGCGGGGGTTCGACGCGGGCGCACAGGGGGCCGCCCTGTTCGTCGGTCAGGCCGAGGCGGGCCACCAGCAGGCCTTCGCGGGCGGCCGCGGCCAGTACTTCCTCGGGGACGACGTCGAGCATGAGCTTGGCGCGGCGGAACATGCTGAAGACGCCGGACTCGTCGACGGTGCCCCAGGACAGGTAGACGAACCGGCGGCCCAGCCGGTCCTGCACATAGGGGCCTTTGACCTCGGTGCCGGTCGGTGAGGTGACCGCGGTGCACTCCAGGGTCCAGGTGGCGGACTTGGCGTCGCCCGGGTGCGGTTCGAGGAGTTCGGCCGGACGGTCACGGCGTTGGACGGCGACATGGACGTTGTCGTACGCCGGGACCCTGCCGTCGGCGGAGGCGGGGCTGGTACGGCCGGGCAGGTCGACGGCGTCGATTCGGATGCGCATACCTGCCATCATCGCTTCGCTGTCCAGGGCAGGATCAGCCCCTCCGGCGCCAGATCAGCCCCTCCGGCGTCTGAGGAGCGGGGGTTCGGGGGCTGGCCCCCGAAAAGGGACGGGAACGGGTAGGGGCGGCGGGGGCGAAAGATGTGCATTGAAAACCCCTGACGGGTGGAGCACTCTTGGCGAACTGCCTCGACCGGCAGGCACAGAAGCTGGGCAGGCACAGAATGGGAGGCGGAATGCGGCAGCCGGAGGACAGGCTTCTGGCGGAAGCCCTCGGCAGCATCAATCCCGGTGGGAAGTTCGCCTCCCGGTTTATGAGGAACGACGTCGGCGAGTCCGACCATGAGCTGCCGCTGGACTTCGACACCACTCTCGAACGCGTCCGCACGCTGCTCTTCGGCATGGCCCGCGGCGCACATCCGGTGGTCCTCGAAGCGACGACGGACCGAGTGACCCTGCGCGTACTCACCGGCGGCGGAGCCCTCTCCATGAACCCGGTGGTGATCACCGTGGTCGTGACCCGCGCGGGCGAGTGGGCGACCCGGATCCATGTGCGGGCCGTCGCGAAGGAGGGCCTGATCAAGCAGCGGGCCGGCCGGAAGACGGCCGAGAACGTCGTGGCGCTGCTGGACGGAACCGACCCGCGCCCCTGAGCCGTACGCACCGCCGCGGGGCCGGGGGCGGGCGGCGGGGGGGGGCCGGCGCCGGGCCCGGCCGGGGGCCGGGACACCCCTCGCCCCCGACAGGGGAAGCACCGACTAATCGAGCCCCCCCCCCCCCCCCC